>NZ_LZIR01000132.1 GCF_001667035.1 Mycobacterium sp. 852002-51057_SCH5723018 | reverse complement strand
GTCTCGACGATCTCCTTCGGCACGCCCTACGGCACCGTCGAGTACGAGGGCGCCACCATTCCGGTGCCCGTCGACGACCAGACGCTGCAGGAAATCACCAAGATCACCGACGGCCAGGCGTTTCACGCTGACAGCCTGGAGTCGCTCGAGGGCGTCTATTCCACGCTGCAGCGCCAGATCGGCTACGAGACCGTGAAGGGCGACGCCAGCCTCGCCTGGATGCTGCTGGGCGCGGTGCTGCTGGCCGGCGCCGTCCTGGCCGGTGAGTTCCTGAACCGCAGGCTGCCCGCCTGAGCGTTCAGGTCGGCAGGCGCCGGTTGATCAGCAGGGCCAGCGCCGCGGCGATCAGGGCGGCGACGACGCCCAGGCGCAGCCAGCCGGCGCTGCCGGGACCGGGCACCGTGCGATACCCGATGTCGTTCTCTATGGCGTTGTAGCTCTTGTTGAGCTCGCTGAGGTTCGTGGCGGTGTAGGACTGCCCGCCCGACAGCCGCGCGATCGTCTTCATCTGGTCCGTCGAGACGGGGACGGCGACCCGCTGCCCGTTCATCTCGATCTCGCCGCCCTTGGTGCCGAACGAGATCGTCGAGATGGGCACCTCCTCGGCCTTGGCGGCCCGGGCAGCGGTGAACGCGCCCTGCGGCGCGTTGGGGTCGAGCGGCACGTTTTCGGCGCCGTCGGAC
>NZ_LZIR01000131.1 GCF_001667035.1 Mycobacterium sp. 852002-51057_SCH5723018 | reverse complement strand
AACGGCTTCTTCTTCGGCGGTAAAGGCGGGGACGGCGGCAAGGCCGCGATGATCGGCAATGGCGGTGACGGCGGCACCGGCGGCTACGGCGGCAACGACGGCGGGGCCGGCGGCCAGGGCGGCAATGCCGGGTTGATCGGTAACGGCGGTGACGGCGGCAACGCCGGGGTTGTCTTGGCCCCGGGCAGCCCCGGCACCGGCGGCACCGGTGGGCTGCTGTTCGGCCAGAACGGGATGAACGGGTTGCGGTAGCCAGCAGGCCCGCGACCGCTCATTGCTCTCGAGCCGGCAACGCGGCCGATTCCCAAATGACCGAAATATGCTCGAGGCCAGGTCCTTCGAGCGCCAAAAAGGCGCGTCGAGCAAGCGGTGTCACGCCGACGTCAGCGTGCTCTGATCCTCGTCGGCACCGCCGCGGGCGACCCCATTGTCGGCGGGCAATGGCGGCACGCGGGTGGCCCGGACGTATACGGTGTCACCGTCGCGCAGGGCGAGCGCCTCGGCGTCGCCGCGGGTGATCTGCGCGGTGAAGGGGCCGCCGGTGGCCGCGCTGGTCAGCTCCACACGGACCTCGAAGCCCAGCGCCACCACCCGGTCGACGGTGGCACGCACCACCCCGATGGACTCGGCGGTGCCGTC
>NZ_LZIR01000130.1 GCF_001667035.1 Mycobacterium sp. 852002-51057_SCH5723018 | reverse complement strand
TTCATCACCCAGTTGGGTCGTAACTTCCAGGTGATCTACGAGCAGGCCAACTCCCACGGCCAGAAGGTGCAAAGCGCCGGCAGCAACATGGCCAGCACCGACAGCGCCGTTGGGTCCAGCTGGGCCTAACCCCAACTTCAGGCGCGGCAGCACACCACACATCGGTGTGCTGCCGCGTCCTGCGGTTTCCGACCACTTCGACCACTGAGGGTATTGATGGACCAACAGAGCACCCGCACCGACATCACCGTCAACGTCGACGGGTTCTGGATGCTTCAGGCTCTGCTCGACATCCGACACGTCGCGCCGGAATTGAGGTGTCGGCCGTTCGTCTCGACCGATTCGAGCGACTGGCTGAACGAACACCCCGGAATGGCGGTGATGCGCGAGCAGGGCATCGTCGTCGGCGACGAGGTACAGGAACAGGTCGCCGCTCGAATGCGGGTTCTCGCCGCGCCAGACCTCGAGGTCGTCGCCTTGCTGTCGCGCGGCAAGCTGCTCTATGGCGTGGTTGAAGACGAGAACCAGCCCCCCGGCTCCCGCGACATCCCCGAAAACGAGTTCCGGGTGGTGCTGGCCCGTCGCGGGCAGCACTGGGTGTCGGCCGTGCGGGTGGGCAGCGACATCACGGTCGATGATGTCGCCGTCGCCGACAGCGCCTCCATCGCGTCGCTGGTTATCGATGGTCTGGAGTCGATCCACCACGCCGAGCCCGCGGCCATCAACGCCGTCAACGTCCCGCTGGAGGAGATGCTGGAGGCGACCAAGTCCTGGCAGGAGTCGGGCTTCAACGTCTTTTCGGGAGGCGATCTGCGTCGCATGGGCATCAGCGCCGCCACAGTGGCCGCGCTGGGCCAGGCGCTGTCAGATCCGGCGGCCGAAGTCGCCGTCTACGCCCGTCAGTACCGCGACGACGCCAAGGGGCCCAGCGCCTCGGTGCTGTCGCTCAAGGACGGTTCCGGCGGCCGCATCGCGCTCTACCAGCAGGCGCGCACCGCGGGTTCGGGAGAGGCGTGGCTAGCCATCTGCCCCGCCACGCCCCAGCTGGTGCAGGTCGGCGTCAAAACCGTGCTGGACACGCTGCCGTACGGCGAGTGGAAAACACACAGCAGGGTTTGACACCAGTGCGAAACACAAACTTTACGTATGCTTTTGCCCATAACATGCGGTCGGGACGCCAAGACTGCATACTTCTCTAGAACCATCAGCAAATCTTCAAAGCAGTGTCACCACAACTCTTTAGCGCAAGGCGAGGCAGATGAAATCCGAATTGGTCGAGCTGCACCTCCCGGGAGGCCGCGGCGCCTCGGCACGTAGGTCGACGGCGGCACCGGCGCGGCTGGCGGCACGGGCTTACTCAATCACCATGACAGGGGGTGCGGGTCGATGACCGCAGTAGCTGAGTCCCTACAGGCAGAAATCGAGGGCATCTCACAGCCTCGGGCGGTGGTGGTCGGCGTCATGGCCGGCGAGGGCGTGCAGATCGGCGTCCTGCTGGACGCCAACGCACCGGTTTCGGTGATGACCGACCCGCTGCTGAAGGTGGTGAACAGCCGGCTGCGGGAATTGGGCGAGACGCCGCTGGAGGCCACCGGCCGTGGCCGGTGGGCGCTGTGCCTGGTCGACGGCACGCCCCTGCGTGCCACCCAGTCACTGACCGAGCAAGACATCTACGACGGCGACCGCTTGTGGATCCGGTTCCTCCCGGACACCGAGCACCGTTCGCAAGTCATCGAGCACATCTCCACCGCGGTCTCGGCAAACCTGAGCAAGCGATTCGCCGCGATCGACCCGATCGTCGCGGTGCAGGTCGGCGCGTCGATGGTCGCGATCGGGGTGACCGCCGGGTCGGGCTTGCTGGGTTGGTGGCGCTGGCACCACAATTCGTGGCTGCCGACCGCCTACGCCGCGGTCATCGGCGCCCTCGTGTACACGGTCGCCATCCTGCTGGCGATGCGGGCGAAGACCGATTCGGATCGCCGCGTCGCCGACATCCTGCTGCTGAGCGGCCTGGCGCCGCTGGCTGTCGCCGCGGCGTCCGCGCCGCCCGGCGGCGTCGGTTCCCCACAAGCGGTACTGGGCTTCGGCGTGGTCGCCATCGCTGCCGCCCTCAC
Organism: Mycobacterium sp. 852002-51057_SCH5723018; assembly: GCF_001667035.1. GTDB lineage: Bacteria > Actinomycetota > Actinomycetes > Mycobacteriales > Mycobacteriaceae > Mycobacterium. Next base: position 908 of record NZ_LZIR01000130.1, on the reverse strand, counting down.
GCTGCGCTTCACCGGTCGCCGCCTCGCCATCTACACCGCACTCGTCACGATCAGTGCGGTGGCGGCCATCGCGAGCCTGGCCCGCATGGTCGCCATGACCAGCGCCGTGACGAACTTCGCCTGCGTGGTGCTGGTCTGCGTGCTCGCCTACCAGGCCGCGCCGGCCATCTCCCGGCGGTTGGCCGGTATCCGGCTGCCCGTTTTCCCGTCGGCCACCAGCCGGTGGGTGTTCGAGGCGCGCCCGGATCTGCCCACGACCGTGGTGCGCGCCGACGGCGGTGCTCCGGTCTTGGAGGGTCCCGCGTCGGTCCGCGATGTGGTGCTGCAGGCCGAGCGCGCCCGCTCGTTCCTGACGGGTCTGCTGTTGGGGCTGGGCGTGCTGATGGTGGTGTCGCTGACCGCAGTGTCGGACCCGCACACCGGGCAGCGCTGGCTGCCGCTCCTGCTGGCCGGCTTCAGCGCCGGATTCCTGATGCTCCGCGGGCGCTCCTACGTCGACCGCTGGCAGGCCATCACCCTGGCCGCGACCGCCGTCATCATCGTCGCCGCGGTGGTGATCCGGTACGCGCTCGTGCTGCAGTCGCCGCTCGCGGTGTCGATCAGCGTGGGGATTCTGGTGCTGCTGCCCGCGGCGGGCCTGACCGCCGCGGCGGTCGTGCCCAACACCATCTACAGCCCGCTGTTCCGCAAGTTCGTGGAGTACATCGAATACCTCTGCCTGATGCCGATCTTCCCGTTGGCGTTCTGGCTGATGAATGTCTATGCGGCGATCCGTTACCGCTAGCGGCAAGGTGTGGCGTGGGGGGGGGGGGGGGGGGGCGCCCCCGCCCCCCCCCCCCCCCACCCGGGCGGCCGAGCGGCGCGACGGACACCCACCCGCGGGCGGCGACGCCCCGGCCGGCCACCGC
>NZ_LZIR01000129.1 GCF_001667035.1 Mycobacterium sp. 852002-51057_SCH5723018 | reverse complement strand
GGGGTGAGGAGGAGGCGGGCAATCCGACCTAGCCGGGCGACGATGCGGCCCGCGTAGCGGGGTGAGGAGGAGGCGGGCAATCCGACCTAGCCGGGCGACGATGCGGCCCGCGTAGCGGGGTGAGGAGGAGGCGGGTGAGCCAGCCGTCTCGGCGGGCGCTCGGCCGACCGCTAGGCTGGACCTCGATATCACGGATGCGTCTCATCTGGCGCCGCGATGTCGACACGCTGGCGGATAGCGCGCCGACTTGGCCCCACGGCGGCGATACTTTGATGACGACTTAGGGCGCGGCAGCTACCGAAAAGCGTAAGCTCACTAGCACTCGGGCCTGAGCAAACGTGGCTGCGGTGCAGCCAGCGACGCAGCTAACAACGACAGCGCGATCGGCGAGAGGAACCACCGTGAGCGACCAGCCACGTCAAGAGCAGCTGGACCTAGCTGACCGCGCGAACGACGCAACCAGTGATCCGAGCGTCACGGCGGCGAGCGCACCCGTCCAGCCCGGGCTGTTTCCGGACGATTCCGTGCCAGACGAGCTGGTCGGCTACCGCGGGCCGAGCGCCTGCCAGATCGCCGGCATCACCTATCGCCAGCTGGACTACTGGGCGCGCACGTCGCTGGTGGTCCCGTCGATCCGCAGCGCGGCGGGCTCCGGCAGCCAGCGGCTCTATTCGTTCAAGGACATCCTGGTCCTCAAGATCGTCAAGCGGCTGCTCGACACCGGTATCTCGCTGCACAACATCCGGGTCGCCGTCGACCATCTGCGCCAGCGCGGCGTCCAGGACCTGGCCAACATCACGCTGTTCTCCGACGGCACCACGGTTTACGAATGCACCTCGGCCGAGGAGGTCGTGGACCTGCTGCAGGGCGGGCAGGGCGTGTTCGGCATCGCCGTGTCGGGCGCCATGCGCGAGCTGACCGGCGTGATCGCCGACTTCCACGGCGAGCGCGCCGACGGTGGCGAGTCCATCGCGACCCCCGAAGACGAGCTGGCGTCCCGGCGCAAGCATCGCGACCGCAAGATCGGCTGACGCTAGCCCCGGTATCCCGCACGAAGGTGCGCAGTTGTACGCGCTTTACGGCGTGTCGCCGTACAAACACGCACCCTCGCCGCCAAGTGTGCTGGCCGAGTAAACTGGATGACGCATCGCACTCGAGCGGGAGAGTTCCGCGGCGGCCAGCCGCGGACGCCGAAGGAGCAACACCTCTCCGTCAACCTCTCAGGCACCCGGACCGCGTGAGTTAACGATGCCTCTGGAAAGCGGCGGAGACCCGTAACGGATCCCCGCCCGCCGATGGGGAAAGGCGCCCGGACGGTACCGGCGCCGAATCTCTCAGGCGCCTGGCGATCGGGTGAAGACAGAGGGAGAGGGCCGCTAGTCCTCTGCCTTTGCATGCCCGCCGTCCAGGAGTTCGCCTTGTCTCAGAATCCGACGCCCGATCAGTCAACTTTCGCCGCCCGGCACATCGGCCCGGACACCCAGGCCGTCGCGGCCATGCTCGCCGTCATCGGTGTCGACTCGCTCGACGAGCTGGCCGCCAAGGCCGTGCCGGCGGGCATCCTGGACAGGCTCACCGACTCCGGCGCCGCGCCGGGTCTCGACGAACTGCCGCCGGCCGCCGGCGAGGCCGAGGCGCTGGACGAGCTGCGCGCGCTGGCCGACGCCAACACCGTGGCCGTGTCGATGATCGGGCAGGGCTACTACGACACGCTCACGCCGCCCGTCTTACTGCGCAACGTCATGGAGAACCCGGCCTGGTACACCGCCTACACGCCGTATCAGCCCGAGATCAGCCAGGGCCGGCTGGAGGCGCTGCTGAACTTCCAGACGATGGTGGCCGACCTGACCGGGCTCGAGGTCGCCAACGCGTCGATGCTCGACGAGGGCACCGCCGCGGCCGAGGCGATGACGCTGATGCACCGCGCGGCCCGCGGCAACGCGAACCGGCTCGCCGTCGACGCCGACATCTTCGCCCAGACCGCGGCGATCCTGGCCACCCGGGCCAAGCCGCTGGGCATCGAGATCGTCACCGCCGACCTGCGCGACGGTTTACCTGAAGGCGACTTCTTCGGCGTCATCGCCCAGCTGCCCGGGGCCAGCGGCCGGATCACCGACTGGGCCGCCGTGGTCCAGCAGGCGCATGACCGCGGCGCGCTGGTCGCGATCGGCGCCGACCTGCTAGGGCTGACGTTGATCAACCCGCCCGGTGCAATCGGCGCCGACGTCGCGTTCGGCACCACCCAAAGGTTCGGCGTGCCAATGGGATTCGGTGGTCCGCACGCCGGCTACCTGGCCGTGCACACCAAGCACGCCCGTCAGCTGCCGGGCCGGCTGGTCGGCGTGTCGCTGGACGCCGACGGTTCACCGGCCTACCGGCTGGCGCTGCAGACTCGCGAGCAGCACATCCGCCGCGACAAGGCGACCAGCAACATCTGCACCGCGCAGGTGCTGCTGGCGGTGATGGCCGCGATGTACGCCAGTTACCACGGCGCCGAGGGGCTGACCGAGATCGCCCGCCGGGCGCACGCCCATGCCGAGACGATCGCCGCCGCGCTGGGCGACGCGCTGGTGCACGACAAGTACTTCGACACCGTGCTGGCCCGGGTGCCCGGGCGCGCCGACGAGGTGGTGGCGGCCGCCAAGGCGAACGGCGTCAACCTCTGGCGCGTCGACGCCGACCACGTGTCGGTGGCCTGCGACGAGGCCACTACCGACGACCACGTCGCCATCGTGCTGGACGCGTTCGGGGTGACGGCCACCGAAGCGGCCCCCAGTGATATCGCGACCCGCACCTCGGAGTTCCTCACCCATCCCGCGTTCACGCAATACCGCACCGAGACGGCGATGATGCGCTACCTGCGCACGCTGGCCGACCGCGATATCGCGTTGGACCGCAGCATGATTCCGCTCGGCTCGTGCACGATGAAGCTCAACGCGGCCGCCGAGATGGAACCCATCACGTGGCCGGAATTCGCCCGCCAGCATCCGTTCGCCCCGGCTTCCGACACCCCGGGGCTGCGGCGCCTGATCGCCGACCTGGAGCGCTGGCTGGTGGCCATCACCGGCTACGACGCCGTCTCGCTGCAACCCAACGCGGGCTCGCAGGGCGAGTACGCGGGCCTGTTGGCGATCCACGACTATCACACCAGCCGGGGCGAACCGCACCGCGACATCTGCCTCATCCCCTCCAGCGCGCACGGCACTAACGCGGCGTCGGCGGCCCTGGCCGGGATGCGGGTGGTCGTGGTGGGCTGCCACGACAACGGCGACGTCGACCTCGACGACCTGCGCGCCAAGGTGAGCGAGCACGGCGACCGGCTGTCGGCGCTGATGATCACGTACCCGTCCACCCACGGCGTCTACGAGCACGACATCGCCGAGATCTGCGCGGCCGTGCACGACGCCGGCGGCCAGGTGTACGTCGACGGCGCCAACCTCAACGCGCTGGTCGGCCTGTCCCGGCCCGGCAAGTTCGGCGGCGACGTCAGCCACCTGAACCTGCACAAGACGTTCTGCATCCCGCACGGCGGCGGTGGGCCGGGCGTGGGCCCGGTGGCGGTGCGTTCGCACCTGGCCCCTTTCCTGCCGGGCCACCCCTACGCCCCCGAACTGCCTGATATGCATCCGGTGTCGTCGGCGCCCTACGGGTCGGCCTCGATCCTGCCGATCTCCTGGGCCTACATCAGGATGATGGGCGCGGAGGGCCTGCGGGCGGCCTCGCTCACCGCGATCGCCTCGGCGAACTACATCGCGCGGCGCCTCGACGAGTACTTCCCGGTGCTGTACGCCGGCGAGAACGGGATGGTCGCCCACGAGTGCATCCTCGACCTGCGGGGCATCACCAAGGCGACCGGGGTGACCGTCGACGACGTCGCAAAGCGGTTGGCGGACTACGGCTTTCACGCACCGACCATGAGCTTCCCGGTGGCGGGCACGTTGATGGTGGAGCCCACCGAGAGCGAGACCCTGACCGAGGTCGACGCGTTCTGCGACGCCATGATCGCCATCCGCGGCGAGATCGACCGCGTCGGCGCGGGGGAGTGGCCCGCCGACGACAATCCGCTGCGCGGCGCACCGCACACCGCCGAGTGCCTGGTGGTCGCCGACTGGGACCACCCCTACACCCGGGAGCAGGCGGCCTACCCGCTGGGCAAGGGCTTCCGGCCCAAGGTGTGGCCGCCGGTGCGTCGCATCGACGGCGCCTATGGGGACCGCAACCTGGTCTGCTCGTGCCCGCCGGTGGAGGCGTTCGCGTAAGGCGAGCCGACCGCGATCAGCCGAACCGCTCGGTGATCGCCGCGGCGATCCGCTCGGGCGCATCCTCCTGGATGAAGTGCTTGGCGTCGGGCAGCTCGACGACGACGTGGTCGGGAAACGTCGCGCGCATCCGCGGGATCGTTGGGCCCGGTCTGAACGCGACGTCCTTCATTCCCCAGACGAACAGCGCGGGCTTGTCGCCCAGCTTGGCCGGCACTTCCGCGGCAAGACGGGACAGCAGGGGATGGGCGGCCAGGATCTGCTTGGGCATCTCGGCCACGCCCCGGCGCGCTTCGGCACTGGGCTGCACGGCGCGGTAGTGCTCCATCACCGCGGCGCTCGGCCGGCGCGCTGTGCCGGCCGGAACCAGCCGCTCCACGAAGAAATTGCGCCGCAGAATCGCCCACTGCATCGGGGGACTGCCCATCACCCTGCTGAAGATCTTCGTGGTGAGCACGTCAGCCGGCCAGAACCAGGTATTGCCCAGCACCACACCCCGCACCCGATCGGCGCGCTCCACGGCGACGGCCATGCTGATCGGCCCGCCCCAGTCCTGGCCCATCGTCAGGTAGCCCTCGAGCCCGAGGTGATCGACGAACTCGCCGACCACTCGGGCGTGCTCGTCGATCTTGTAGCCGAACCCCGCCGGTCGCTCGGACAGCCCGAAGCCGAGGTAATCCGGTGCGATGCAACGGAACCGGTCGCGCAGCGCAACGATGATGTCGCGGTACAGGAAGCTCCAGGTGGGATTGCCGTGGCACAAGAGCAGCGGCGGGCCGTTGCCCTCGTCGATGTAGTGGACGCGTCCGCGCGAGCTGTCGAACCAGCGCGACTGGAACGGATACAGCTGGGGATCGGGCGTGAAATCGACCTTCATGACGCTCCCTTCGGCAGTGCCCACGATGCTATGCCGCAGGGGCGACAGTCGCTTTCCGCACGAGGCGGCCCGGCGAGCATCTGGTTGAGCGCGGCGTCAGCCCAGAAACGTGCTGAGGGCGGTGGCGAGGTCAGGCGACGCCGAGGTGGAAAGGTTCTGGTAAGCCCCGCCGCTGAGCTGGGCGACGGCTTCCCAGGTGGCCCGGTCCGGGTCGGCGCCGAAGTCGATGACGTTGACCGCGATCGGTTTGGCCGGGTCGGCGGCTTTGCGGATGAAGTCCTGCAACCCGGCCCCGTCCAGGCTCTGATCCGTGTGCGGCCCCGCCGTGATCACCAAGATCGAATTGGTCTGGCCCGCACGGTAATTGGCCTGGATCCCCTGGTAGATCATGCGCAGGGTGGTGAACGACACCGCGCCGCCGGCCGAGGAATACTGCTTGTCCAGCGCGGCCGTGAGCGCCGCCGAGCGCGGCTGGCCACCGGCGGCATTGACCGGGTCGGACAGCGGACCGCTCGGCACCTCCGACCGGCCCTCGTGGCCGTCAAAGGTCCACAAACCCACGGCGGCGGTGGGCGGCAGCGATTTGATCTTTTCCTGCAGCGCGCCAATCACGTTGGCCAGCCGCGTCTTTCCGCCTTCCTCTCCGGGCATCGACTGGTCGAGCATGATGGTCGCGGACATCCCGCTCGACGGGGCGACCATGGCTTCGGCCAGCGTGGCGCGCATCGCGTCATCACCGACGGACAGGGTTGACGGCAACGCCGCGAAGCTGATGACCGGACTGCTGGGCGGTTTGACTCCGTTGACCCGGAAGCCGGCCTTGGCCAGCTTCGCGAGCTGCTCGGGCTTCTGCATGAAGTGGGCGAATTCGCTGGCCGCCGTGGTCTGCTCGCGCGTCAGCCACTTGCCGCCGAGCTGCACGGCGGGGTAGTCGGCCATCGGCACCGGTCCGGCCGGCGCCCAGGAGGCCAGCGCGCTCTTGGCGTCGGGCAGCGACTGGCCGCGCTGGAAAAGCTGCTGCTCGGTGGTGACGACGGCGTGCACCGGCGCGGTCGCGGGGTCGCCGGGCTTGAGCAGCGTGTTCAACGCCTCGGTCAGCGAGCTGTCGGCCAGCTTGGGTTGCGCGCCGAGCAGCGTGCGCACGGCGCCGGTGCCCTGGGTGGCCGGCGCGCCGGGCGCCGGCGACGCGGCCGCGACGGCCTCACCGGCCAGCAACGACGCGTCGCCGTTGCCGTTCATCGGCAGCGCGAGCCGCAGCGCTCCCCAGGTCGGTAAGTTCAACCCGGCCAACGCGTTCGGGTTGGTTTGCAAACCGGGCAGCGCCGCCCAGCCCTGGGTGCCCAGGGCCTGCGCGAGTTCCGGGCGGACGCCGAGCATCACCGGCGACGTCACCAATGAGCGGCTCTCGGTGATCGTCTTCTGGGGGGTGGCCGCAGCAAGCCGCGCGGCCGAGATCGAGCTGCCCGGGATCCACAGCGCCGGCTGGGCGCCCAGGTCGGCCGGCCACTTGCCGACGAAACCGTTGATGACGGCGTCGGCGCCGGCCGGTTTGACGCTGACCACCATGCAGCGGTCGCCGACCGGCCCGGCCGTGGCGTTGTAGCTTTCGGCCAGCTGCCCGACGGCATCGGAGATCGAGGGGTCGGCGATAACGGCGACCGTGTCCTTGCCCCCGACGCAGCGCGCGGCTGCCTGGTGCGAGCGGTGCGACAGCGCGTCACCGAAAAAGCTCCACAGGATGACCGTGCCCACCACCACGACGACGGCGACCAGGGCGACGATCACGCCGATGCTGACTCCCCGGCGCCCGCCGTCGCTGCGGTGGCCGCCCCGCCAATCGCCGAGTCCCCGGTGCCCGCCGCGGAACCGGGAGGACAGCGACGGCGGCGAGGTGGGCGGCTCCGAGCCCGCCGGGCCGGCCTGGCGCGGCGGAAACTCCGGGTAGTCGTCGGCGGCGCCGAACGCCGTCGTGTCGCCGGCCGGGTAGCCATCGTCGTCGTCGGCGGGGAAGCCCTCATCGCCGTAGTGATCGGCCGCGAAGCGTTCCTGGCGCGGGTAGCCGCCCCAATCGGCCGGCGGCTCCCGAACCGCCCCGGGGTAGTCCGCGGCACCCCGAGGCGCCGCGTCGACGTCGTGGTGGCCCGTCTCGCCGTACGTATCGTCGTCGAGGTATTGGTCGTCGGCGGGTTCCCGGACGGAATCCGCGGAGTCCTCGGGGTCGGGCAAACTGTGCCTACCCATACCGGTGTCCGCCGCCTTTCCGTCGACTCATTACTACCGCTGTGTGGACTCAGCCGCCCGCCGCGCGGGCTTTGAACTCGCGCCGGCGCCGATGCAGGATCGGCTCGGTGTAACCGTTGGGCTGCTGGGTGCCGGACAGGATCAGCTCCTGGGCCGCCAGGAACGCGATGCTGTCGTCGAAGTTGGGCGCCATCGGCAGATACTTGGCATCCCCGGCGTTCTGCTGATCCACCATCGGGGCCATCCGCTCCAGGCTGGCCCGGATGTCCTCGCTGGTGATGACGCCGTGCCGCAACCAGTTGGCCAGCAGCTGGCTGGAGATCCGCAGCGTGGCGCGGTCCTCCATGAGCGCCACGTTGTGGATGTCGGGCACCTTCGACGACCCGACGCCCTGGTCGATCCAGCGCACCACGTAGCCAAGGATGGACTGGCAGTTGTTGTCGACCTCCTCGCGGATCTCCTCGGACGCCCAGGCCAGCTCCTTCGCCAGCGGGATGGTCAACAGCTGATCGATCGTGGCCCGCTTCTCGCCGGCCAGCTCCTTTTGCACCGCGATCACGTCGACCTGGTGATAGTGCAGCGCGTGCAGCGTGGCCGCCGTCGGAGAGGGCACCCAGGCGGTGCTGGCGCCGGCCTTGGGCTGGCCGATCTTCTGCTCGACCATGTCGGCCATCAGCTCCGTCATGGTCCACATGCCCTTGCCGATCTGGGCGTGACCGGCGAAGCCGGCGGCCAGCCCGGTGTCGACGTTGTTGTCCTCATAGGCCAGGATCCAGGGCTGGCTCTTCATGGTGCCCTTGCGCACCATCGGGCCGGCCTCCATCGAGGTGTGGATCTCGTCGCCGGTGCGGTCCAAGAAGCCGGTGTTGATGAACACGATCCGGTCGACGGCGGCCTTGATGCACGCCTTGAGGTTGACCGTGGTGCGCCGCTCCTCGTCCATGACGCCGACCTTGAGGGTGTTCTGCGGCAGGCCGAGCACGTCTTCGACCCGGCTGAACAGCTCGGCGGTGAACGCCACCTCGTCGGGGCCGTGCATCTTCGGCTTGACGATGTAGATGGACCCGGTGCGGCTGTTGAGCAGCGGGCCGTTCGCGTCGCTCTCCTTGAGCCCATGGATGGCGCACAGACCGGTGAACAGGGCGTCCTGGATGCCCTCGAAAACCTCTATTTCTTCGTCGCCTTCGCTCCTCACAATCGCGTCGTTGGTCATCAGGTGTCCGACGTTGCGGACGAACAGCAGCGCGCGGCCGGGCAGCACCAGCTCGCCGCCGTCGGGGGTGGCGTAGTGGCGGTCCTGGTTCAGCACCCGGGTGAACGAATCGCCGTCCTTGTCCACCTGCGCCGACAGGTCGCCCCTGTTCAAGCCCAGCCAGTTGCGGTAGGCGGCGGTCTTGTCGTCGGCGTCGACGGCGGCCACGGCGTCCTCGAAGTCGATGATCGTGGTCACCGCGGACTCCAGCACGACGTCCTTGATGCCGGCGCGGTCGGTCTTGCCGATCGGCGACTCGGGGTCGATCAGGATCTCGATGTGCAGGCCGTTGTTGAGCAGCAGCACCGACCACGCGGGGGCGCCGAGCTCACCGGTGTAGCCGACGAACTTCTCCGGGCTGGCCAGGCCCGCGGAGCCGTCGGCCGTCGCCACCTGCAGCCGCCCGTCGTCGAGGCTGAGCCCGGTCGCGTCGGCCCACGAGCCGGATTCCAGCGGCACCGCGTCGTCGAGGAACTGGCGGGCGTAGGCGATCACCTTGTCGCCGCGAACCTTGTTGTAGCCGGTGCCCTGCTCGGCCCCGTCGCTTTCGGGGATGACGTCGGTGCCGTAGAGGGCGTCGTAGAGCGAGCCCCAGCGCGCGTTGGCCGCATTGAGCGCGAACCGGGCGTTGGTCACCGGCACCACCAGCTGCGGGCCGGCCGTCGTGGTGATCTCGGGGTCGACGCCGGCGGTGGTGATGGTGAAGTCTTCGGGTTCGGGTAGCAGGTAACCGATCTCGGTGAGGAACTGGCGGTAGGCCTCCGGGTCCACCGGCTCGATCACCCGGTGCCTGTGCCACTTGTCGATCTGGGCCTGCAGCTCGTCGCGACGGTTCAGCAAATCCTGGTTCTGCGGGCTGAGGTCGGCGACGACCTTGTCGACGCCCGCCCAAAAGCTGTCCGGGTCGATATCGGTGCCGGGCAGGGCCTCGTTGTTCACGAAGTCGTAGAGCACTCGGGCGACCCGCAAGTTCCCCACCGACACGCGATCAGTCATCATTCTCCTCCGTAAATGGGCCTGGTAGAGCCTCGCCGGCTCGCAACAGGCCTCGAAACAGGCTTGTCGTCAGCCTACCGACCAGCAGCCTGACAAACGTTATCCGGCCGACCCGCAACAGCAGGTCGCGCCACGCTAACCGCATCAACGATGGCGCCGCGGCGACCCCCGAGGACCGCCGGCTGGCAACGCCGCACCGCGGGCGGGGGAGCGCTTCATTGACTGGTAGCCGTTGGAGATCATACGGGCTCTTCACCGGGCGGCCCGGCCGACTCTGCTACGCGTCGCGCATGGTCCCGACCAGGTCCTCGACCAGATCTTCCATCGCCACCATGGCGACCACGGCGCCGTCCCCGTCGGTGACCAGCGCCAGATGGCTGTTGCTGCGGCGCATCCGCGACAGCGCGTCGGCCAGCGGCAGCGACCTGGGCACCCGTGGCAGCGGTCGCACCAGCGCGAGGGCAATCACCGTCTGAGGTTCGGCGCCCAGCGTCAAGACGTCCTTGATGTGCAGGTAGCCGATGAACTTCCCGTCGCGATTGGTCACGGGAAAGCGGGAATAGCCGGTCTGGGCCAGGGCGCGTTCGACCGCGCCGACCGTGGGCCCGGAGCCCGCCGCGGCCACCGGTATGGCCCGGACGTCGGCGAGCGGCCGGGCGACGTCGCCGACCACGCGGGTGCGGATCTGCAGCGCCCGGGTCAGCCTGGTGTGCTCCTCGGGATCCAGCAGGCCTTCGGAAACCGATTGGGAGATCATCTCGCTGAGCTCCGCGGTGGAGACCGTTACGTCGAGTTCGTCCTTGGGCTCGACGCCCAGCGCGCGCAGCACCACGTTGGCGCACTTGTTGTAGAACACGATGAACGGCCGCGCGGCGCGCACGTAGACCAGGTAGGGCGGCACCAGCAGCATCGCGGTGCGCTCCGGGCCGGCCAGCGCGATGTTCTTCGGCACCATCTCGCCCAGCAGCACGTGCAGCGTCACCACGATCGCCAGCGCGATGACGAACGACAGCGTGTGCAGCAGCGTCGCGTGCATGCCGGTCAGCCCGAGCGTCGTCTGCAAGAGGCTGGCGACCGCGGACTCGCCGATCCGGCCGAGCAGCAGCGAGGCGACCGTCACGCCCAGTTGGGCGCCCGCCAGCATGGCAGGGAGCTGCTCGCCGGCGCGGATGACCGTGACGGCTCTGGCTTTGCCCTGCTCGGCCAACGCTTCGAGGCGGTCACGCCGGGCCGAGATCAGCGAGAATTCGGCACCGACGAAGAACGCGTTGACGCCGATCAGCAGGATCGCGGTCAGCACTCCCAGGGCGTCATTCATGCCTGGCCCCTTCTGCGGCCGTCTCCGCGTGCGTGCCCAGGTCTTGCAGCTCGAGCAGGTCGATGCGGCGCCCGTCCATTCGGACCACGGTCGCCTGCCAGCGCATCGAGGTGTCCAACAGGCCGTCGGGGTCCAGGGCGGTCAGCTCGACCGTTTCCCCGGCCACCGGGATGTGTCCGAGTTCGCGGAGCACCAGGCCGCCGATGGTCTCGTACGGCCCCTCCGGGGCGCGGTATCCGGTGGCGGTGGCGACCTCGTCGATGCGCAGCAGGCCCGAAACCCGCCAGCCGCTGCCGGCGGCGACCACGTCGGGGGTGGCATCGTCGTGCTCGTCGCGGACGTCGCCCACGATCTCCTCGATCAGATCCTCGACGGTGACCATGCCGGCCGTGCCGCCGTATTCGTCGACAACCATCGCTGTTTGCAGGTTGTTGGCCCGGATCTCGGCCATCACCGCGTCGCCGTCGAGCGTCGACGGCACCACCGGAACATGTTGCGCCAGCGTGGTCAGCGGCGTCCGCGGGCGATCGGCCGCCGGAATCCCGAACACCTGCTTGACGTGCACGATGCCGACGGTCTCGTCGAGATCGCCATCGACGATGGGGAAACGCGAGTGGCCGGACTCGGCGGCCGCCGCGATCAGGTCGGCGACGGTCTCGTCGGTCTGCAGCGCCACGATCTTCGACCGCGGCGTCATCAGCTCCTCGGCGGTCAGGGTGCCGAACTGCAGCGAGCGCCGCACCAGTGCGGCGGTGGCCGGGTCGAGGGTGCCGCTGCGCACCGAAGTGCGCACCAGTGACAGCAATTCCTGCGGCGAACGGGCCGACCGCAACTCCTCGGCCGGCTCGATGCCGAGCTCGCGGACGATCCAGTTCGCCGCGCCGTTGGTCAGCCGGATCGCCGGGGTGAGCAGCAGCGAGAACAGCAGCTGAAAGCCGGCGACGGCGCGCGCGGTCGACAGCGGGCGGGCCACCGCGAGGTATTTGGGGACCAGCTCGCCGAACACCATCGACACCGACGTCACGATCACCATCACCATGAACGCGGTGATCCCGTCGGCCACCGGATCGGACACCCCGATCGCGTCCAACCAGGGGTGCGGCAGGTTGGCCACCATGGGTTCGGTCAGGTAACCGGTCACCAGCGTGGTGATCGAGATGCCCAGCTGGGCGCCCGAGAGCTGGAACGACAGCCTGTTCTGGGCGCGCTGGATGAAGCGGTCTTGGCGGCGGCCCTTGCGGGCGTTGGCCTCCACGATGCTGCTGTCCAGGGCGGTGAGCGAGAACTCGGCCGCGACGAAGACCGCGTTGCCGAAGATGAGCGCCGCGATGGCCAGCACGCTGATGACGGTGGAGTTCATGACGACGGGCCCCGTCGCGGGACTGCGCCTGAAGCGACAGGACACGCGGGTCGCCGCTGGGTGCGGAAGGCCCGGGTCGGTCCGGGGGCCTCGACGCGTGCCTGCGGCACGTCAGCCCTTTCCCTCGATGCCGCGCAGCGCTTTGCCACGCATGAATTCACATGCTAGCCAACGTGGCCCGTCCACCGGTGGCCAGCGTTTCACCAACCCAACGGCAGCGGGTGGCCCTCGGCGAAACCCGCGGCCGACTGCACACCCACGACGGCCCGCTCGTGCAGGTCGGCCAGGGTCGAGGCGCCGACGTAGGTGCAGGTGCTGCGCACGCCCGCGGTGATGTGGTCGAGCAGGTCCTCGACACCGCCGCGGTCGGGGTCCAGGTCCATCCGGGCGGTGGAGATGCCCTCCTCGAACAGGGCCTTGCGGGCGCGGTCGAACGCCGTCTCGGCGCCCGTGCGGGCCACCACCGCCCGCTTGGAAGCCATGCCGTAGCTCTCCTTGTAGGGCTGGTTGTCGCGGTCGCGCATCAGGTCCCCGGGCGACTCGTAGGTGCCGGCGAACCACGAGCCGATCATCACGTTCGACGCCCCGGCGGCCAGCGCCAGCGCCACGTCCCGCGGATGGCGGATGCCGCCGTCCGCCCACACGTGAGCGCCGAGTTCGGCTGCCGCAGAAGCGCATTCAAGCACGGCGGAGAATTGCGGGCGGCCGACGCCGGTCATCATCCGGGTGGTGCACATCGCGCCCGGCCCGACACCGACCTTGACGATGGTCGCGCCGGCGCCGAGCAGATCCCGGGTGCCCTGCGCCGATACCACGTTGCCCGCCGCCAGCGGCAAGCCCAGGTCCAGGGACGCCACGACCTCGATCGCTTCCAGCGTCTTGACCTGGTGCCCGTGCGCGGTGTCGATCACGAGCACGTCGACGCCGGCCTCGGCCAGGGACCGGGCCTTGGCCCCGACGTCGCCGCTGATGCCGACGGCCGCCCCGATGCGCAACCGCCCCCGGGCGTCGGTGGCCGGGGTGTAGAGACCCGCGCGGATCGCCCCGGTTCGGGTGAGCACGCCGGCGAGTGTGCCTTCCGCGTTGGTCACCACCGCGACGTCGATCGGGGCATGCTCGAGCAGGTCGAAGATCTTGCGCGGTTCGGTGCCCGCCGGGGCGGTGACGAAGTCGGTGACGGCGACGTCGCGCACCCGGGCGAAGCGGTCCACCCCCAGGCAGGACGACTCGGTGACCAAACCGATGGGGCGGCCCTCGAACACGACAACGGCGACGCCGTGCGCGCGCTTGTGGATCAGGGCGGTCGCGTCGGACACCGAATCGTCGGGCTCCAGCACCACCGGGGTGTCCAGAACCAGGTCGCGGCTCTTGACGAACTGCACGGTCTGCTGCACCGCCGTGATCGGGAGGTCCTGTGGCAGGATCACCAGGCCGCCGCGCCGCGCGACCGTCTCGGCCATTCGCCGCCCGGCCACCGCGGTCATGTTGGCGACCACCACCGGAATGGTGGTGCCCGAGCCGTCGGCGGTGGACAAGTCGACGTCGAACCGCGACGCCACCTCGGACCGGTTGGGCACGATGAAAACGTCGTTGTAGGTCAGGTCGTACCCGGGCCGATGCCCGTCCAGAAACCTCATCGCAGTCGGCTTGCCTCGTTTCGCAACTCTTACACGCCGCTCCCGCTAGGCGGGCACTTCGCTGCGGTCGCCGCTCCACAGGGTGTGGAAGCGTTTGTCGGGGTCGTCGTCGATGCGGCCGTACGTGTGCGCGCCGAAGAAGTCGCGCAGCCCCTGGGTAAGCGCTGCGGGCAGCCGCTCGGTGCGCAGGGCGTCGTAGTAGGACAGCGCCGACGAGAAGCCCGGGATCGGGATACCCAGCTGCGTGGCGGTCACGACAACGCGGCGCCAGCCATCGATTGCCGCCTCGATCGCGCTGCGGAAGTACGGCGCGACGATCAGCGTCGGCAGGTCAGGGTCCTCGTCGAACGCCTCCTTGATGCGGTTGAGGAACTTCGCCCGGATGATGCAGCCGCCGCGCCAGATGGTGGCCAGGTCACCGGGCGTGATACCCCAGTCGTATTCGGCACTGCCGGCCTGGATCTGGTTGAAGCCCTGGGCGTAGGCGATGATTTTCGACGCGTACAGGGCTTGGCGCACGTCCTCGACGAATTGCTCTGCGTCGCTTTGCTTTTCGCCCAGCTGGCCGGACGCCAGGCCGGTGGTGGCCTTGCGCTGTGTTACCGAGCCCGACAGCGCGCGGGCGAATACCGCCTCGGCGATGCCGGTGACGGGCACGCCGAGGTCGAGGGCGGACTTCACCGTCCAGCGGCCGGTGCCCTTCTGCTCGGCCTCGTCGAGGATGACGTCGACGAGCGGCTTGCCGGTCTTGGCATCCTTCTGGCGCAGCACCTGCGCGGTGATCTCGACGAGGAAGCTGTCCAGGTCGCCCTTGTTCCACTCGTCGAAGACGTCGGCGATCTCGTCCGCGGTCTTGCCCAGCCCGTCGCGCAACAGCTGGTAGGCCTCGCCGATCAGCTGCATGTCGGAGTATTCGATGCCGTTGTGCACCATCTTCACGAAGTGACCGGCGCCGTCGGGGCCGATGTGGGTGCAGCAGGGCACGCCGTCGACGTGCGCGGAGATCTCCTCGAGCAGCGGGCCCAACGACTTGTAGGACTCGGCCGGGCCGCCGGGCATGATCGACGGCCCGTTCAGCGCGCCCTCCTCACCGCCGGAGATGCCGGCGCCGACGAAGTGCAGGCCGCGTTCGCGCATCGCCTTCTCGCGGCGGATGGTGTCGGTGTAGAGCGCGTTGCCGCCGTCGATGATGATGTCGCCCTCTTCCATGGCGTCGGCGAGCTGGTCGATGACGGCGTCGGTGGGGTCGCCGGCCTTGACCATGATGAGCACCCGCCGCGGCTTCTCCAGCGCGTCGAGAAACTCCTCGATGGTCTCCGAGCGCACGAACTTGCCCTCGTCGCCGTGCTCGGCGAGCAGCGCGTCGGTCTTGGCGGCGGATCGGTTGTGCAGCGCCACCGTGTAGCCGTGGTGCGCGAAGTTGCGGGCGATGTTCGAACCCATCACCGCCAGGCCGGTGACGCCGATCTGCGCGGAACCGGTCTTCGATTCCTTGGAATGGGCACTCATCTCTTCGCCTCTCAGGTTGAGAACTCCTACGACAAGCCTTCGGTCACACTGTGGCACAGCGGACTCGTATCCGCCCGGGGTGCTTGGGTTCTGGCTTGCGTTACAGGTTGAACAGCCGCTGCAGCTCCGTGAGCCACGGTACGGCCAGCGCGATGGTGGGCACCACGAATACTGCCGCCGCGGCCAGGTACGCGGCCGCCGACAGCGCCAGGCTGTTGCCCCGCCCGGACAACCGGCGGACCCGGACCACCGTGCTGGGGCCTCCCGCGGCGAGCGCACCGGACGGTGGCCTCCCGGAGGCGCACGCCACCAGCGCCCGGGCCAGGGGAGTGCGACCGGTGGCGCGCACCGCGGCGTCATCGGCCAGCAGCTCGACGAGCAGCTGCACCGCGCGCAGCGCGTTGACGCTGCGGACCAGCCGCGGGAAGGCGGCGTGCACCGCGGTGAACGCTTCGAGCACCAGGTCGTGCCGGGCCCGCAGGTGCGCGCGCTCGTGGGTGAGGATCGCCGTGACCTCGTCGCCGGTGAGCGTGGTGAGTGTTCCCTCGCTGACCACCACCCGGCTGCGCACGCCGGGCAGGCAGTAGGCGAGCGGTTGCGGGACGTCGAGGATGCGCAGGTCACGCGTCCGGCCACACGGCCGGGCGGCGGCCGCGCCGTGTCCGACGCCGACCAGGTCGACGACCATGCGGTGGTGGGCCCGGCGGCGCCGATTGGCGATCGCCACGCGCATGACGGCCACCATCAACCGGGCGCCGACCAGCACCGTCAGCGCGAATACCGTGATGTACGCCGTCCACAGCGGCCAGCCGAGCCGGCCGGCGGCACCGATGATGCTGGCGGTGGGGCGGCCGTCGGGTCCGGGCATCAACAGCCGGCTGGCGATCGCGATGCCGGCGCTGAACGCCGACAGCACCGCCGCCAACGCGACGGCCTGCCAGAGCACCATCGCCGCGCGCGGGGCCCGCAAGGGCCACGTCGCTCGTGCCAGTAGGGCCGGCGCCGGGCCGACCAGCAGCACCGCGAGCAGGGTGAAAGCCAGCGCGGACACGCTGCTAGTCTCCCTCAGTCCTCCGCTGGCGCGCCAGCAGGCGGGGTGTTATTGCGCTGATTGGCTTCCAGCTCGGCCAGCGCGCGCCGAAGCGCCTCGGCCTCGTCGGCGCCAACCCGCTCGACGAAGTGGACCAGCGCGGCCTGCCGGCTCCCGGAGTCCTCGGCCTGGGCCAGCGCATCCACCATCAACCCGGCGACGAGTTCGTCGCGCCCATGCACGGGTGCGTACCGGTGGGCGCGGTCGTCGCGAATCTGGGACACCAGGTTCTTCTTCGCCAACCGCTGCAGCACGGTCATGATCGTCGTGTAGGCAAGGTCGCGTCGCGCCGACAACGCTTCGTGGACCTGGCGGACGGTTTGAGGTTCCGGCGTGGACCACAGATGGTCCATCACCGCGCGTTCCAGGTCCCCTAGCCGGGTCAGCTTCGCCATATATTCATCTCCCGAGAGTCGAAACCAGCGTACTCCGCTTACTACTGACGGTCGTATCAACACGAGCGGCCCGGTCCGAACTTACCGCCCGTCGAACCTTGCGAAATTAGGGCAGCCTTGCCTATGCTAGACCCGGTCGAGCGACAGCGACCGCGGCGAGTCCTGAGGGCTGCAGTGACCCCCGGTCTACTCGATCGGCGCGCCCCGCCCCCCCGCGCGGGGCTCGCCCGTTTTAGGCCGTCGGCGATCGCTCCCCGGGCGTTCGGGGTGCACCCATGGTGTAGACACATGAACGTGCCACCGCCGCCCGAAGCGACACTCCCACCGAATTTCACCGCGCCGTTCGACGCCGAGCTCGGGCTACAGTTCACCGAGCTCAGCCCGGACGGCGCCCGCGCCCAGCTCGAGGTCCAGCCGAAGCTGTTGCAGCCGATGGGCCTGGTGCACGGCGGCGTCTACTGCTCGATCGTCGAGAGCATGGCCAGCGTGGCCGCCTACACGTGGTTCAACGCCAACGCCAACGGCAACGGCGGAAATGTGGTGGGCGTCAACAACAACACCGATTTTCTGCGTTCCGTCACGTCCGGGACGATCTACGGCGCCGCCGAACCGATACACCGCGGCCGGCGCCAGCAGCTGTGGCTGGTCACCATCACCGACGCCGACGACCGGGTGATCGCCCGGGGCCAGGTGCGGCTACAGAACCTCGAGTCCTAGCAGGCCCATCGGCTGGCCGGTCAGCTGGCCACCCGGGCGGTTCCCGCCGAGGCGCGTGCCTCGGCCGCCAGCTCGGCCAGCTGCTCGAGCCGCGTTCGCGCGAAGGCCTGCTGCTCGGTGATCGTCAGCTGGCCGCGTCGGGTGCTCAAGAAGGTCACGGTCCACGACAGCAACGTGGTGATCTTGGTCTTGAAGCCGATCAGGTAGACCAGGTGCAGCACCAGCCACATCAGCCAGGCGATGAAGCCGCTGAACTCCAGCGGCCCGATCTTGGCGACCGCGGAGAACCGGGACACCGTGGCCATGGAGCCCTTGTCGAAGTACTGGAAGGGCTCGCGCTCCGCCGGGTCGGCCCCTGCGAGCTCGGCCTTGACGGCGTTGGCGACGTACTTGCCGCCCTGGATCGCGCCCTGCGCCACCCCCGGCACGCCCTCGACGGCGGCCATATCACCGATCACGAACACGTTCGGGTGCCCCGGGACGGACAGGTCGGGCAGCACCTTGACCCGGCCGGCCCGGTCCAGTTCGACCGACGACTGCTCGGCCAGATCCCGGCCCAGCCCGCTGGCCTGCACGCCGGCGGACCAGACCTTGCAAGCCGATTCGATGCGCCGGACGGTGCCGTCGGAATCCTTGACCGTGATGCCATTGCGGTCGACGTCGGTGACCATCGCGCCCAGCTGAATCTCCACGCCCAGCTTCTCCAGCCTGGCGCGCGCCCGCTCACCCAGCTTCTCGCCCATCGGCGGCAACACCGCCGGAGCGGCGTCGAGCAGGATCACCCGCGCCCTGGTGGAGTCGATGTGCTGGAAAGCGCCTCGTAGCGTGTATTTCGCCAATTCCGCGATCTGTCCGGCCATTTCGACGCCGGTGGGACCGGCCCCGACGACGGTGAACGTCAACAGCTTCTTGCGGCGCTCCGGATCGCCGGACCGCTCGGCCTGCTCGAAGGCGCTCAGAATCCGGCCGCGCAGCTCCAGAGCGTCGTCGATCGACTTCATCCCGGGCGCGAATTCGGCGAAGTGGTCGTTGCCGAAGTACGACTGGCCGGCGCCGGCGGCGACGATCAGGCTGTCGTAGGGGGTTTCGTAGGTGTGGCCCAGCAACTCCGACACCACGCTCTGGTTGGCCAGGTCGATGTGGGTGACGTTGCCCAGCAGCACCTGCACGTTGCGCTGCTTGCGCAGCACCACCCGGGTGGGGGGAGCGATCTCGCCCTCGGAGATGATGCCGGTGGCCACCTGGTACAGCAACGGCTGGAACAGGTGGTGGGTGGTACGGGCGATCAACTTGATGTCGACGTTGGCGTGCTTGAGCTTCTTTGCCGCGTTGAGTCCGCCGAATCCCGATCCGATGATGACGACTTGGTGACGACGCTCGGGTGCAGCAGTGCTTTCTGGCTGCGGGCTCATGTTTCGGCTACTCCTGACGGTGGCTCCTGGACGCGCGAGTTCAGTTAGCTACTACGCTAGCCAGGCTGGCCCCTCGAAACCCAGTTAGTAAGCGTGTGCAATCAACCACATCGGCGCATCGGGCCTGGTCAGGCAAACGTGACGCTCGTCATGGCTGGCGCCCGATGCGACCTTGGTTACAGTCCGACGAGCGGCCGCAGCGCTTCGCCCGCCGCGGCGACGACGCCGGGTGTGTAGAGCGGCATATTGATGATCAGCGAGTCGATTCCGGCGTCCAAGACCTTGGTCTTCAGCTGGTCGGCGACCGACTCGACGCTACCGGTCACCACGCGCTGGGCCATCTCGGCGGGGATCTGGTCCGGCGGGAAGTTCTCGTCGACCACTACCGGGACCAGAGTGCTGGTTTCCAGCGTGGCGGGATCGCGGCCGATCTCCTCGCACCGCTGCCGCACCACCTTCACCTTGGCCGGGAGCTCGTCGAACCCTGCGGTGACGTTGAGGTGATCGAAGTGGCGCGCGGCGAGCGGAATCGTCTTCTTCTCACCGCTGCCGCCGATCATCAACGGAATGTGGTCGCGGAAGCGAGGATTCGCCACCGCCTCGGTGACGTGGTACCACTTCCCGGCGAAGGTCGGTCGCTCGCCCTTGAGCATCGGCACGATGATCTGCAGCGCCTCGTCGAGCCGGTTGAACCGATCGGTGAAGGTCCCGAACTCAAATCCCAGCTGATCGTGCTCGAGCTCGAACCAGCCGGCGCCGATGCCCAGAATCGCCCGGCCCTGGCTCACCACGTCCAGCGTGGTAATGGCCTTGGCGAGCAGCGTCGGATTGCGGTAGGTGTTGCCGGTGACCAGGGTGCCCAGCTGCACCCGTTCGGTCGCGGTGGCCAGCGCACCCAACGCGGTGTAGGCCTCGAGCATCGGCTGATCGGACGAGCCCAGCGCGGGCAGTTGGTAGAAGTGGTCCATCACGAAAACCGAATCGAATCCGGCCGATTCGGCCTCGCGGGCCTGGGCGATCACCGTCGGGAAGAGCTGATCCACCCCGGTGCCGTAAGAGAAGTTCGGAATCTGCAGACCAAGTCGAATTGCCACTCGGTCCACCGTAGTGCGAGGCCGCGCGACGGGAAACGGCTCGGATTACGCTTTCAGGCGAAATGGGCCAGCGCGCCGTGGCTGACGTGCAGCGTCTGGCCGGTGATGTGGCGGGCCGCGGGGGTGGTGAGGAACAGCGCCAGGCGGGCGACCTCGGCAGCCACCGACGGCGGCGTGCGGGACAGGCCGTCGTATCCGGCGGGGACGCTGCGCCCGCTTGCCACGGCGTTGACCGTGATGCCACGGGTGCCGAAAACGCTTGCCTGCCCGGCGATCCAGTTAGACAGAGTGGCTTTGATGGCCGCGTCGATGCTGCCGGCGGGCGGGTTTTCCGGGACGACGCTGATGATGGAGCCACCGGAGCGGAGGTGGTCGCCGACGGCCTGCACGGTCAGCACCACCGACAGCACCGTCGCATCGAGGGCGCCGCGCCACGCCCTGGCCGTGTCGGACATCGAATAGGTGCGTGGGTCACCGGCGTCCCAGGACGGCGCCGGCACGTTGACGATGGTGTCGAGGTGGTGAGGGAACAAACCGCGTGCCTCGGCGAGGCTGTCCGGGTCGGTGGTGTCGCAGACGATGGCGTCCACGTCCAGCTCCTTGGCGGCGACTTCCACCTCGCTACGGCGCGCGCCCACGAGGGTTACCTTGTGGCCGTCGTCGCGAAAGCCCTCGGCTACCGTGCGACCCAACTCCGTGTCTCCGCCGGTGACCAGCACCTCCACTGCCATGACCTCCTCGTATCTGCGCGTGTTATGGCGTCAGTTTCCCGTTGATGTTACTGGACGGTAGCTAGGTGACGAAATTACGGAGGGCACGACGCGCGGGTCATTTCCGTAACTATTCGGTCGTCACGCGTTTGCGACGGTTCGGCCCCGAGCGAACCGCATCCTCGGAGGGATAGGGTTCATCCATGCGTCGGACCGCGATCCTGGCCGGTGGGGTTTCGGCGATGCTGCTCGCGGTCCTGGTCGCATGCGGCCCCAAATCGCCCGCTCCAGCCTCGGGAAAGGTCGTGGTGTTCGCCGCGGCGTCGCTGAAGCCCGCGTTCACCCAGATCGCTCAGCGGTTCAAAGCCGAAAACCCCGGCGACAGCGTCGATTTCGAGTTCGGAGGGTCATCGGAGTTGGCGACGCAGCTGACCCAGGGGGCCAACGCCGACGTCTTCGCATCGGCGGACACCGCGCAGATGGACACCGTCGCCAGAGCGGGCCTGCTGGGCGGCAACCCGGCCAACTTCGCGTCGAACACCTTGGTCATCGTCACGGCGCCGGGCAACCCGAAAAAGATCGGGTCCTTCGCCGACCTCGCGCGGCCGGGGCTGGGTGTGGTGATCTGCCAGAAACCGGTGCCCTGCGGATCGGCCACCCAGCGCGTCGAAGACAGCACGGGGGTGCGCCTCAACCCGGTCAGTGAGGAACTCAGCGTGACCGATGTCCTCAACAAGGTCACCACCGGCCAGGCGGACGCGGGGCTGGTGTATGTGACCGACGCCCACAGCGCCGGGAGCAAAGTGGCGTCCGTCAGCTTTCCCGACGCCGCCGGCGCCGTGAACGTCTATCCGATCGCGGTGCTGAAAAACGCGCCACAACCGGCGCTGGCGCAGAAGTTCGTGGCCATGGTCACCGGTGACACCGGTCAAAACGTCTTGGCCCAAGCGGGCTTCGCCAAGCCCTGAGCCCTCGTCGTGCACCGGCCTACCGATCTGCCGCGCTGGGTATACATCCCGGCCGCCGTCGGGACCGCCTTCGTGGTGCTGCCGCTGTTCGCGATCGCGATCAAGGTTGACTGGCCGAACTTCTGGTCCCTGATCGCCAGCCCGTCGTCGCGGACGGCGCTGTCGCTGAGCCTGCAGACCGCGGCCGCCAGCACCGCGCTGTGCGTGCTGCTTGGTGTGCCGATGGCGCTGGTGCTGGCCCGCAGCAGGGCCCGTCTGGTGCGGTTGCTGCGACCGCTGATCCTGCTGCCCCTGGTGCTGCCGCCGGTGGTCGGTGGCATCGCGTTGCTCTACGCGTTCGGTCGGCTCGGGCTGATCGGGCGCTACCTGGAGGCCGCCGGCCTCAGCATCGCCTTCAGCACGACGGCCGTCGTGCTGGCGCAGACCTTCGTCTCGCTGCCGTTTCTGGTGATTTCCCTCGAGGGAGCCGCCCGCACCGCGGGCGCCGACTACGAGGTGGTGGCGGCCACGCTGGGGGCGCGACCCAGCACGGTGTGGTGGCGGGTGACCCTGCCGCTGCTGCTGCCGGGCTTGATGTCGGGCGCGGTGCTCGCGTTCGCCCGGTCGCTGGGGGAGTTCGGCGCCACTCTGACGTTCGCGGGTTCCCGGCAAGGGGTGACCCGGACCTTGCCGCTGGAGATCTACCTGCAGCGGGTGAGCGACGCGGACGCGGCCGTCGCCTTGTCGATCCTGCTGGTGGCGGTGGCAGCGCTGGTCGTGCTCGGCCTGGGCGCGCGCCGGCTCACCGGAACCGACACCAGGTAGCGGGCCATGAGCGAGTTGCAGCTTCGCGCCGTGGTCGCCGAACGCCGGCTGGACGTGGAGTTTTCGGTGTCCGCGGGTGAGGTGCTGGCCGTGCTCGGGCCAAACGGCGCGGGCAAGTCGACCGCCCTGCACGTCATCGCGGGCCTGGTACGCCCCGACGACGGCCTGGTGCGGCTGGGGGATCGGGTGTTGACCGACACCGCGGCCGGGGTGAACGTGCCGACGCACGACCGCCGGGTGGGGCTGCTGCTGCAGGACCCGTTGTTGTTCCCGCACCTGAGCGTGGCGGCCAACGTGGCGTTCGGGCCGCGCAGCCGCCGGACGATGCGTTCCGCCCGCCGCGAGAAGGCGACGGCGCTGCGCTGGCTGCGGGAGGTGGACGCCGAGCGCTTCGCCGACCGGAAACCGCGGCAGCTGTCCGGCGGTCAGGCGCAGCGGGTGGCGATCGCGCGCGCGTTGGCGGCCGAACCCGACGTGTTGTTGCTCGACGAGCCGCTGAGCGGGCTCGACGTCGCCGCGGCCGCCGGCATCCGCGCGGCGCTGCGCGGCGTGGTCGCCCGAACCGGCTGCGCGGTCGTCCTGATCACCCACGACCTGCTGGACGTGCTAACCCTGGCCGACCGGGTGCTGGTGCTCGAGGCCGGCAGGGTCGCCGAGATCGGCGCGGTGGCCGGCGTGCTCGCCGCACCGCGCAGCCATTTCGGGGCCCGCATCGCGGGCGTCAACCTGGTCGCCGGGACCGTCGGCGCCGACGGTTCGCTGCACGACCGCTCCGGCGCTCACTGGCAGGTGGCGGCGGCGCGGGAGCTGGGGGAGCGGCTGCAAATCGGGCAGGACGCGGTCGCGGTGTTCGCGCCCAGGGCGGTCGCCGTGTATCGGGACCGGCCGCACGGCAGCCCGCGCAACACGGTCGAGGTGACGGTGGCGGAGCTGGACATGCGCGGGTCCGCGGTCGTGGTCCGCGGCCGCGAGCAACCTGACGGCGCGCCCGGGCTGGCCGCCGAGATCACCGTCGACGCCGCCACGGAGCTGGGGCTGGCCCCCGGCGAGCGGGTGTGGTTCTCGGTCAAGGCTCACGAGGTGACCCTGTATCCGGCGCCGCACCCGGCGCGCCGGTGACCTGCGCCGACGGCAACCAGGTTACACATCGGCAACATTGGAAAAACCGCATCGCATCCTCAGCACGGCACCCTTGCGTCACAGCGGTAACACGGTAGGTTCGTCGCCATGGAGCAGGTGGATCCACACTCGACACGTCGCAAAGGATTCTGGGCAACGCTGACGATCGCCACGGTGACCAGCGCCAGCGCCCTTGCCATCGCATTACCGGCGCCCGCGAGCGCCGATCCCGAGACCCCTACCCCGGTCCCGCCAACCACGACGGCCCCGCCGCCGCCGGCGACCACGACGACGCCGCCGCCACCGGCGGATCCGAACGCGCCGCCGCCGCCGCCCGTCGACCCCAACGCCGGCCGGATCGGCAATCCCGCGGGCGGATTCAGCTTCGTCCTGCCCGCCGGCTGGGTGGAGTCCGACGCGACGCACCTCGACTACGGCTCGGAGCTGCTCAGCAAGACCACCGGCCAGCCGCCGGCGCCCGGGCAGCCGCCACCGGTCGCCAACGACACCCGCGTCGTGATGGGCCGGCTTGACCAAAAGCTTTACGCCAGCGCCGAAGCCACCAACGCCAAGGCCGCGGTCCGGCTGGGCTCCGACATGGGCGAGTTCTTCATGCCCTATCCCGGTACCCGGATCAACCAGGACGCCACACCGCTGACCGGCGCCAACGGCATCGCCGGAAGCGCGTCTTACTACGAGGTCAAGTTCAGCGATCCGTCCAAGCCGAACGGACAGATCTGGACGGGCGTGGTCGGCTCGCCCTCGGCCGGGAACGGGCCCCCGCAGCGCTGGTTCGTCGTCTGGCTCGGCACGTCCAACGACCCGGTGGACAGGGGCGCGGCCAAGGCGCTGGCCGAGTCCATCCAGCCCTGGTCCGCGCCGGCTAATCCGGCCCCGGCCCCGGCCGCGGGCGCGGCCGCCCCGGCCCAGGGTGTCCC
>NZ_LZIR01000128.1 GCF_001667035.1 Mycobacterium sp. 852002-51057_SCH5723018 | reverse complement strand
GCACTTCTCCGGGCCGCCCGCGATGCCCACCGCCCGGGCGCCGGCGATCTTGGCGATCTGACCGGCCACCGACGCGCTGGCGCCCGCCGCCCCAGCCGCCGAAGCCGGGCCCGCCGAAGCCGGGCCCACCAAAGCCGGGCCCACCGAACCCGGGCCCACCGAATCCGGGTCCACCGAATCCTCCGAACAAACCGCCACCAGACATCGTTGTCGTTCCTTTCTCCACATCGGACTATCAAGCTCCTTGATACCACCGGCCGCGTCGATGTCAAGGAAATTGATGGTTGCCGGCGGGAAACGGCGCGGCGCGTGCCAGCATGTGGTGCATGGGTCAATCCGACGACGAGCCGCTGGGGTTCCTGCTGTACCGCGTGATGGCGGCGCTGCGGCCCCAGGTCGCCGCGGAGCTCAAGCCGCTGGGCCTCAGCCTGCCGGAGTTCGTGTGCCTGCGGATCTTGTCGAAGCATCCCGGGCTGACCGGCGCCGAGCTGGCCCGCGGTACCCACGTCTCGGCCCAAGCGGCCAACCAGGTGCTGCTCGCGCTGGAGGAGCGCGGCGCGCTGACCCGCCCGGCGCCAGCCCCGGCGGGGCGGGCCATGCCGGCCCAGCTCACCCGACGCGGCAAGGCGCTGCTCAAGCGTGCCGACGCCGCCGCGCAGATGGCCGATCAACGGGTCCTGACCCGGTTGACAGCCGAGGAACGGGGCCACCTCAAGCGCCTGCTGCGCGCGGCCGGGACCCGGGACGCAACGGACCGGGGAGATCGCTGAGCCAAACCGCAGGCGGACACGGCCCGGTGCGGGATGCGCGCCTCCCCCGCGGCATGGTTTCATAACACCGTTTGCGAGAGTTGCTTCGGGGAATCGCGCCGGGCGGGAGGTTCCGGCTCGTCAAGGATTGGTGGGATTGCATATGGATCGTCGCAGCATGTTGTTGACCACGGGGCTCGGCATGCTGGCGGCCGTGGCCTCGATGCCGGTCCCGGAGGCGCAGGCCAACCCGTCTCTCCCGGCACCGCCGGAGGCGCCGTCGGCCGGTGGCGGCGGCTACATCTTCTCCGACGAATTCGACGGCCCCGCGGGCTCGGCTCCCGATCCGGGCAAGTGGACGGTGCAGACCTGGCAGGACGACGTGTTCCCGCCGGTCGCGGGGATATACCGCGACGACCGCCGAAACGTGTTTCAGGACGGCAACTCCAACCTGGTCCTGCGCGCCACCCAAGAAGGGGACACCTACTACGGGGCCAAACTGCGCGGCAACTTTCACAGCATGATCAACCAAACGTGGGAAGCGCGGATCAAGCTGAACTGTCTGAGCCCCGGCCTTTGGTCCGCATTCTGGGGCGTCAACGAAGATCCGCTGCCCGACGGCGAAGTTGACGTTTTCGAGTGGTACGGCAACGGCTCGTGGCCCCCGGGAACGACGGTTCACGCGGCGTCCAACGGCAAAACCTGGGAGGGGAAGTCGATTCCCGGGTTGGTGGACGGCGGCTGGCACACGTGGCGGATGCACTGGGGCGAGGAGGGGTTCCAGTTCTCGCGCGACGGGGCAGAGTACTTCAGCGTTCCCAACAAGCCCATCCACGTCCACGGCGGCGCTCCGGATGACTTCCGGTGGCCGTTCAACAAGCCCGGCTACTGGATGACGCCCATGTTCACCCTCGCCGTCGGTGGGGTCGGCGCCGGCGACCCGGCCGCGGCGACCTACCCGGCGGACATGCTCGTCGACTACATCCGCATCTGGTAGCTATCAGCGTTCGGCTTTGACCACCTGAACCAGGTTGAACTGCCAGCGCTCGATCAGCCGGAAGCCCAGGTCGTGGGGGACCGCGAAGGCGGGCGTCGCCCCGTAGAGCGGGCCGGGCGGCAGCGCTTCGCCCTGCTCGTGGGCGGGCACGGACTTGTCGGCCTGCGTGATGATCCATACCACGCGGCAATGGCTCAACGGCTGGGCGACGACCTCCGGGATGAGGTTGGTGTCGAAGACTTCTCGGCGGTCGGTTGCCCGCTGCCACAGGGTGAGGTCGACCAGTTTGCGGTAGGCGTCGGGGCGCGCCGCCAGCAGCGGGCGCATGGGGGCTGGCATGAACGTCACCGTGTCGTTGACCAGCAAGCAATCGCCCGGTGCCGCCTGGGCGGTGATCAGGTCGGCGACCTGGCTGTAGTCCATGCCGTACTTGGCATATGGATTACGTTGCGCGCGAAGGTAATTGGGTGCCGCAGCCACGGCGAATAGGCTGACCAGGGCCGTCGCCACCCAGGGCTTGACGGTCAGGGCGCCGATACACACCCCCAGGACCACAGCCATCGCCGGCGCCGTGAACGACAGGTAGCGCGGCGTGTAGATCGGGTGAGCCAGCGCCGACCAGATGACGATCAGCGCGGTCGGGATCACCAGCCATGCGACGGCCAAGGTCAACAGTTGGCGGTCCGTGTCGGCCGGTTTTGCGGATGTGAAGAGCCACAAGCCAATCGCGGTCACCACAACCAGTGCCGACAACACCGCGAACGGCGGGCTCCTTTCGAAGTACTGCTGAACCACCACGTCCTCGATCGTGCGATGCCCTATCGGTGCGACCCATTTGATCTGCTGGACCTGCCCGGCGACCTCGAGCATGAACGGCGACACGGCACAAACGGTGAGCACCGACGCAATGGCGAAGTGCCGCACCGTCGTACGGTCGCGCCCGAACGCGCAGACGAACACGGCGTGCGCGAGCACCAGCAACACCAGATACGTTTCCAGCAGGACCGATCCCGCCAGGCCGATCCCGTAACCCAGCCACACCCAAGCGTTGTCACGCCGTGTGGCAACGACCATCAGCACGGTCAACCACACCGCCGCCATCATCGACAGGGCGTACGGGCGAGCCTCGAGGCCCGCCCACGTCGCCCGGGGCAAGACCGCGCAGACGATCCCCGACACCATCGCGACCGTGCGCGACGAGAATTGCTTGCCCAACACCACGATTCCCGCCGCGGCACCGCCCACGGCCAGCCCGCTCGGCACCCGCGACCAGAACTCCGTGGGCGGGAAGACCTGGAACCAACCGTGCATGAACACGTAGTACAGGCCGTGCACCGCATCGACGTTACCCAGCATCTGCCACAGCTGACCCAGGGTCCGACTGTAGGAGGCCGAAATGGTCGCGGCCTCGTCGTACCAGAACGAGGGGCGGGCGGAGCCGGCCAAACTTATTGCGGCGGCGAGGACTCCGACGAATAGCGGGTCGAACGCACCACGGCGCTGCCGGGACTCGCGGGTATCAGAGACGCTCACCGCCCGCTATGTTGCCAGAAGCGGTGGCGGGCCTCCTGTCAGTTACTCAGGAACACGTGCCAAAACCCGTCGGGACCAAAGCGGCAGTCCCAATGGGTCCACAAGTGGTCGTTGTGTGTGAGCTCGACGTGGGGTGCGTCCGCCTGACAACCGGCTTCGCTCGAGTAGTTGCCCTCGACCTCGGTTTCGTCGGCGTTGGCCATGCCCACCCCAGCGGTCATGACCCCGGCGAATGCCAGTAGCCCGGCGGCGATAATCGTCCTCATGTGGATCTTCCCCTCGGTATCGGTGACGCGACTATAGCGATCTAGCTGGGCACCCGGTGGCGAAATGACGGACTCAACGCACCCGCTATTCGAACGTATGATCGATAAATGGGCGACCTCGCGTCGATCGGTTACAACGGGCAGCCGGTCCGTGACCCGTTTCGGGTGGTGCGCCCACCGATCGCGGTGCTGGTCGACCTGACGGTGCTGTTCCCGCGCGAGCCGCACCGCTCGGGGCGCTATCAGCCCAATGGCCTGCAGCTGCACAAGGTCGTCGAGGGCCGGCTGAGCTGCTGGGGCATCTGCGAGCAGGGCGATTGGTGGGGGCTGGTCACCTACCCGATCGCGTACGGCTCCAAGCGCAAAACGGTGACGCACTGGGTGCCGGCGTGGACGCTGCGCCGGAAAGGACATGCCGGCGGGTGAAGTCAATGCGATGATTGCTGCCCGTGGCAGGCAACTGGGTTCCCGTACTGACCAAGCTGATTCCGCTCGGGCTGGTCATCGCGCTCTCACCGATCACGGTCATTCCCGCGGTGCTGGTCTTGCACGCGCCACGCCCCCGACCGGCCGGCCTCGCCTTCCTCGGCGGCTGGCTGCTGGGTCTGGTAGCGCTCACCGCGGCCTTCGTCGGGGCCTCAGATCTGCTGGGCGGGCTGAACCATGCACCGCCGACGTGGGCGTCCTGGGCGCGCGTGGTGTTGGGATCGGTGCTGGTCGTGTTCGGCGTGTTCCGCTGGCTGACCCGGCATCGTGACAGCAAGACTCCGGGCTGGATGCGTTCGTTCTCCAAGCTCACCCCGCTGCGCGCGGGGGTGACCGGGGCGGTGCTGGTGCCGATCCGGCCGGAGGTGCTGATCCTGTGCGTGGCCGCGGGCCTGGCCATCGGGACCGGTGGGCTGGGCGCCGCGGCCGGCTGGATCTGCGGCGCCGTCTTCGTCGTCGTCTCGTCGCTGACGGTCGCCGTTCCGATACTGGGCTACGTCGCCGCCGGGGACCGACTCGACGACGCGCTGGAGCGGCTCAAAGCCTGGATGGAACGAAACCACGCCGCCATGCTGGCGGTCATCTTGGTCGTGATCGGTTTGCTCGTGATCTACAACGGGATTCGCGCTTTGTAATCCGCTATGGCGTGCGAAGATTGCTGACCGTGGCAGGAAGCTGGGTTGCGGTCGGGACCGGTCTCATTCCCCTCGGCCTGGTCATCTCGCTCTCGCCGCTCACCGTCATTCCTGCGGTGCTGGTGCTGCAGGCGCCGCGCCCGCGGCCGAGCGGCCTTGCCTTCCTCGCCGGCTGGGTGGTGGGCCTGGCCGCGCTGACCGCGC
Source organism: Mycobacterium sp. 852002-51057_SCH5723018 (assembly GCF_001667035.1). GTDB lineage: Bacteria > Actinomycetota > Actinomycetes > Mycobacteriales > Mycobacteriaceae > Mycobacterium. Next base: position 40,894 of record NZ_LZIR01000128.1, on the reverse strand, counting down.
TGTCCGTCGCCGCCTCCGGCCTGCTGGGCGGTCTCGACAAGTCGCCGCCGAGGTGGTCGTCCTGGCTGCGCGTCGTCCTCGGAGCGCTGCTGATCGTCTACGGCATCGTCAAGTGGTTCACCCGGCGGGGCCACAGCGAGTCGCCGGGCTGGATGCGGTCGTTCAGCACCATCACCCCGACCCGGGCCGGGCTGATGGGGGCGGCGCTGGCCGCGGTGAGACCCGATGTGGCGCTCATCTGCGTGCCGGCCGGGCTGGCGATCGGCGGCAGCGGGCTCGGCGCCTCCGGTGACTGGCTGGCCGCCGCGTTCTTCGTCGCCGTCGCGGCGTCGAGCGTCGCGGTCCCGATCCTGGCCTACGCGGCCGCCGGAGACCGCCTCGACGACACGCTGGCGCGGCTCAAGGACTGGATGGACAAGAACAACGCCGCCCTGCTCGCGGCGGTCCTCGTGGTGATCGGCGCGATGATCCTCTATCACGGAATCGACGCTCTGATCGGTCACCGGTAGCCGCCGTCGGACAGGCCGGCGTCCGCCTCGAGCCTGTTCGTCTTGCGAAAGACCAACTCACGCATCAGTTCCCAGGCGTAGTCCCTGATCATGCCCACGTAGCCTCGTGCCGCCCACTGCCGGGCGTGCCGCTCCTCGTGGTGCAGCACCCGGTCCAAGTCAAGGTGGTGCCAGGCGCGCCCGGATCCGGCGATCCGGCGCAGCAGCGCCGCGGGGTCGCCGGTTGCGCCCGCGTTGAGCATGAAGATGTCGCCCCAGGTGGTGCCGCCGCGCTGGCTGAACAGCCGCTGGATCCAGTTGCCGCCCGAGCCCATCAGCATGCCGTTGGGGGTCGTGACGAGCCGGCCTCCGTTGCGGTGGACGAACCGGACGTCGCGGGTGTAGCTCCAGCGATTTGCCTGCTGCCGGTTGATGATCCGCGCGACCTCGGCGGCGCAGTAGGGCGTCTCGGGAAAGTCTGAAACTTTGGCGGGCCGGTGGCCCGATTTGCCGTAATCGGTGCCCCCGTTGAGCACGTAGGTCATCAGCGTCGCCGTGCGCGCCTCGTCGCCCGTGATGCCCGGCGGGAGCAGGAAGAAGGACTTGCCGGCAGGGTCGTTGATCTCCTCCATTCCCTCGAGGAGCGCGAAGGCCGCCGGGGTGATGGCGTGCCGCCGGGCGACCTCCGCGATGACGTCGGAAGGTACGCCGCGGCGTTCGGCGTTTTGCAGCCACCGCTCCGAGTAGCACATGCCTGCCAATTTAGGGTGGAGCGAATGAACAGGCGGCCCTGGCAACGCGCGCGCGGCATCAAGCAGATCACCCGGGGACTGGGCACGCTGGATCGAGAGTTGTTCGAGACGATCGCCGAAACTCCCACCCCGCTGCTCGACACGATCATGCCGCGGCTCACCAGGGCCGCCGACCATTCCAAGCTGTGGTTGGCGATCGCCGCGGCGCTGTTTTCATCGGGCAAACAGTCCGCGCAGCGCGGCGCGACGCGCGGCGTCATGACGCTCGGAGTCACCAGCCTGGTCACCAATCAGGTCGCCAAGCGAATCCGCCCTCGCCCGCGTCCCGTCTACGACTCGGTGCCGGTGGTCCGACGGCTGCGCCGCCGGCCCTCGTCCAACTCGCTGCCGTCCGGGCACTCCGCCAGCGCCGCCGCGTTCGCCGTCGGGGTGGGGCTGGAGAATCCGCCGCTGGGGTTCGTCCTGGCGTTGTTGGCCGGCATGGTGGGGCTGTCGCGGGTGGCCACCGGCGCGCACTACCCCGGCGACGTGCTCGCCGGGTTCGGCATCGGGGCCGGCGTCGCCGTGCTGGGCGGCCGGCTGGTCCCCCCGGTCGTGGCAACCACGCTGCCCAAAACCGAACCCCTCGTCGTCGACGCACCGGAACGGCCGGACGGGGCCGGGGTGGTGCTGGTCATCAACCCGGAGTCGGGCAGTGGCACCGGGGCACGCGTCGTCGACGAGGTGCGCGCCGAGCTGCCCAAGGCCGAGATCGTCGAATTGGGCCCCGACGACGACCCGGAGCGGGCGTTGCGCGACGCCGCCGAGCGGGCCGAGGTGCTCGCCGTCGGAGGCGGCGACGGCACCGTGGCGGCCGCCGCATCGGTCGCCATCGAAGCGGGGCTCCCGCTGGCGGTCTTTCCCGGCGGGACGTTCAACCATTTCGCCAAGGACATCGGCTGCGAGACCGTGGCCAAAACGGTCGACGCGATCCGGCGCGGCAGCGTGACCCGCGTCGATCTGGTGTGCCTCAACGAAAGTCGGATGGTGCTCAACACCGCCAGCATCGGCGCCTACCCGACCTACGTCTCACAGCGCGAGAAGCTGGAGAAGCGCGTCGGCAAGCCGGTGGCCGGGTTCTACGCCATGCTGCATACCCTGCGCCACGACCGGCCCGTGCGCATCCGCTACGACAACAAGACCCTGCAGACGTCGCTGTTCTTCATCGGCAATTCGGTATATCTGCCAACGGGATTCGCTCCGTCGCGGCGCACCCGCATGGACGACGGCCTGATCGACGTGCGCATCCTCGAGACGGGCCGCCCGTGGGCGCGGACGAGGATCCTGATCGCGCTGGCGTTGGGACGGCTGCCGCGCAGCCCGCTCTATCACGAGTTGCAGGCGCCCGAGTTCAGCTTTTCCGCCGTCGACGGCCCGACGGTCATTGCCCACGACGGCGAGATCGGTGACGAATACGACCATGCCAGCTTCACCGCGAAATACCGGATTCTGCCGGTGTTTCGGCCCGTTGTTAATTGAGCTACGGGCTCAGGTCACCGCTATGCGCGTGGGCAAAGATCCACAATGGCATAGTCGACCAGGGCGTCGGCCTGCCGCGGCGTTAGTTCGCGAGGCCCCAGGTCTTGGGCGGATTTTTGCAGTGCCAGTGACTGTATTTCCGAGGCGGGAGCGCCCCAGGAAATCTGTTGGCAGATTTTCCAGCCGGTCTGCACCAGCGCCGGGTCACCGCCCTCGAGGTCCTGGATACCGATGGCGTGCAGGTGGTTGAGATAGGAGGCCTCGTCGGCGTGCGCCGGGCCGGCGCAGACGACGCCGGTCACCAAAAGAGCGCCGGCCGCTAGCGCTGCGTTCATAAATCGGCCAGAGATCCTCTGTACTGGCATAGCTCCTCGTTCTCCTTTGCCCTTTTACGGTTAACGCCGAACTCGTATATAGAAGCCCGAAAAGGCACGGTCCGCAATAAATCTTAAGAATCGGTGACGACAAAAGAAATTATGCTGACGCTCACTGCGCTGCGGCGACCATCGCGGCAAATCCGTCGGCCAGGCCGCGCAGCTGACCGGCGCCATCGCCGCTAAACGAGGCGCCGTGCATCAGGGCCAGCGTGGTCGGTGACAATTGCGCCAAGCGTTCCAGCGTGGGCGTCAAAGTGCTGGTCGGGCTGGTGGCGTGGAATAACGCCTCGGCTTCCAATGCTGGTGCCACGCAATCGGATTCGGTCAACGCGGGGACCTGACCGGTATGGGTGAGCAGGTCGCCGGCCAACAGCGTAGAGGTGGTCTCGTCGAACCACAGGCCGCTTTCCCAGTTGTGCGGCACGTGCGGGGTCGCGATGAACCGCAGCCGGTGCCCGCCGACGTCATGCACAGCACCCGGTTCGGTGCCGGCCACCACCGGCGCGCGGTCGCACATGTCGTTCAGCGAAAGCAGGCAGGCCAGCGGTCCGTGGATGACCTCGGCGTGGGGTGCGGCCGCCAGGAGCATGTTGACCGCTCCGCACTCGTCGGCCTCCACGTGGGCGAACGAGATCCAGCGCAACTGCTCCAGGCGGATGACCCTGCCGATGGCCTCGGACACCAGCGGGTACAACGCCCGCTGTCCGCAGTGAAACAGGAACGGCTCGTCACCCGTCAGCAGGAACTGGTTGAACGTGAAGCCGTGTTCGCTGATGTCGGGCACCCACGTGGAAATCCGGAAGATGTCCGGGGCGATCTCATCGAGATTGGTCTGAGGTCCGGTGTTCATACGGTCGCCCCCCGTGCTGTTCAATGCCGCACGCTCCAGCGATCGCCCGGCGAAGGACCACAATAGTCCGTGGTTCCCTTGAGGCGGGCGCGACGTGGGAGGGAGGAAACGCCCATGAGGACTGTCACGACGGCCGCCGTCGCCAGCCTGGTGGGGCTGGCCACGGTGTTCGGCCCGGGCATCGCCCACGCCGACGCCAACCGGGAGAAGGAGGCGTGCCAGCTGATGGACGATCCGGCGGGGCACGACCTCGGTTACGCGCCCGCCGAATACGCCTTCATGGTGTTGCGCGCCAAGATGTCCGCCGAGGACGCGCGGAATGTCATGTCACTGGCGGCCCAGGACTACTGCCCGAATCACGTCGTCGACTTACCGGCCAGCTGGCGGTAACGAATGGAGCCGATGCGTGATCCCGCTGCACGGCTGAGTTGGTGTTGGTTTGGTCGGTCGGTTTACCGGGGATCAATCGGTCGGGCAGGGCCGCCGTCCAAGAAAACCCGGCAAACGCTAATGATCGCGGTGCGGCCGATGGGTGCTGTCGTGCCCGCCAGAATGTGTACATGCTGCAGATGAGCACGATAGTAAGCGCGAACAGGTAAGCCGCCGGAAGAAGCTGATTCCACATCCCCGGGTGGCGCAAGGACAGCAGACCTGCTTGTGGAGGCGAGCTTCGCGATGCGATGAACCACCCCCCGAAGATCGCAGCGAGCGTCCACATGGCCAGCGACGCGGTACGCGAGCGGTGTACGTACCCGAGAAGCCCCAGGTGGACAAGAAGCGGTGCGAACCACACCCAGTGGTGGCTCCAGCTGAAGGGTGAGGCGGCGGCCGAGGTCATCCCCGCGATGGCGACGCTTAAGAGCAAATGACCGCGACGCCACGCCACCGCGGCGATTGCGATGGCGAAGATCGCGAAGACGACTGCGGCCGCGGTCTCCCACCGCGTCGCCCAGTGAAGCCGCGCCAGGAGTCCAGCCAGACTGGTGTTCGCCAGAGGGTCGCTGGAGATCCGCCGTACATCCTGAAACCGCTCCCGCAGCCAGAACTCGCTCGAATCGGCCGGCAGCAGAACGAAGCCGACGGCGATGGTCGAGATCAACGTCAATCCAGCGATGACAGCCTCGCGACGTCGCCCGGTTGCGGCGAGAAAGACGATGAAAAGGGCGGGAGTCAGTTTGATCCCGGCGGCGATCCCGATACCTATCCCGGTCCACCTGCGGGACGGTCGCGACAGCACGTCAGCGAGGACGATCGCCATCATGAGCAAATTTATCTGGCCGAGCTGCAGCGAAAGCCGGACAGGCTCCAGCCAGATGATCGGAGCCATCAGAAGCGCCGTCAACCCCCATAGACCGGTTACGGTCGCGATTCCTGCGGCACTGAGCATCCGGCGGACGATGTAACCCACGCAGGCAATGTTCACCAAAAAACCAAGGGTGAGAATGGCAGGGTGGCTCAACCCGATCAGCGGGAGAAAGCACAGCGCAGCGAAGGGCGTGTAGTCGAACAGCATCGTGCGTGAATCTCCGGTCATCCCCACCGAGTACAGGTCTTGACCATCCCAGACGCGCACTGCTCCGAACCGGTACACCAACAGGTCGACCTGGCTGGCCAGGCTTGGCCACCGCAGATACGCGGCTAGGTATAACGCCAACGCGACCAATAAGACGACCGGCCCCAACACACGGACCGATCGAGAGATGGCGGGCGCGGGGAGCTGGTCCTGCACGGTAAGGCGACTCCTCCATCGGTGTGCGTACTCGTTGCCTTGGCTCATGGTGCGCAACTTCCGCGACTACGCAGCCCATAGATGGGCGTTAGAAGTGCCGATCGTCACAACCCCGAGCCAATCCCTCTGAGCCGCCCGAACCTGCCCGAGAAACGAAATATTGGCAGTCACCGCCATTTCGAGTGCCCTCGATGCCTGGCCGACAACTAAGCAGCGAAGTCCGGGAGACGTACGACACCTGCTACCCGGCTCAGCGCCAGGCAAACGTTTCGCAGTGGTTGTCTCCCGGCGCCACGGTCAAACGACAGTCAAAGATCACTTCTGATGGGCGTTGGCGTAACAGAATATGCCGTCGGACTGCGGATTCGTGGAGCAGATGACGGTGTGTGGTTTCAGGAGCGGACGAGTAATCGAACCCGCGTATTCAGCTTGGGAATAAGCGCCCGGTGGAAGCGCGACCGATGCGTTGGGCGGTTAGGGGGACGGCTATCGATGGCCGCCGCCGCCACTTTCGGCGCCGCCACCGGAGCTGCCGCCGCCACCAGAGCTCCCGCCACCGCCACCAGAGCTGCCACCACCGGAGGAACCGCCACTGCCGAAGTCGCCGCCGCCAGCGCCGTGGCTGCCGCCGCCGGACTCAGTGCCACCGCTGACCGGTCCACCACCGCCAGGGCTTTCGGCACCGCCGATCGGCCCGCCGCCGCCATGGGATTCGCCTCCGCCGACCGGCCCGCCGCCTCCAGCAGGCGCTCCTCCGCCGGCCTGTCCGCTATCGCCACGGGGTGTACCTCCGCTGACCGGTCCGCCGCCCTCGGGAGGCGCGCCGCCGGGAGTCCCGTGGCTCGGGCCGGGACCACTAACGGGTCCGCCGCCCTCGAGAGGCGCGCCGCCCGGAGTCCCGTGGGTAGGGCCTGGGCCGTTAACGGGTCCGCCGCCTCCCTGGTTGCCCGGGGGGTCGCCGCCCCTGCCACCGGGATTGGGCCACGGCCCCTGCCCCGGAGGAGTTTGGTGGGGTGGCGGCGAGTGCGGCGGAGGGACGTGGACCGGCGGTGGTCCGGCCGGCGCCGACGGGTGCGGCGGAGCCTGGACCTCGGGCGGGCTCGCCGGCGGGTCGGGTAGCCAAACAGGCGGAAGGGGATCCGGCGCAATCGGCGGAACCACTACAGGAACCGGCCCGGCCGGCGCCGCTGGAACCGGAGCCGCGGGAACCGGAGCAGCGGGAACCGGGGCTGCCGGGACCTGGGCTGCGGAGACCGGAGCTGCCGGCGGTGGTGCGCCTGCGGGCGGACTCAACGGCTTGGGCGGCGCCGCCTTCGTGGCCGCCACTTGCCCAGGAGCAGGCGCGAACACCTGCTCGGCTGGGGCGATGAGGTTTTGGAGCGGCGCGGGCAGCATGCCGACCGTCGTGTGGACGCCGACTGCGAGGGCTATCTCGAGTGCCATCGCCGCGCTAATGCCGGCTACCGCCACCGCGCTTCCGACGAGCAGGCGCGGTCGAGGACGGGGCTTGCTCTCACCGCGAGCGCCGTCCATGACGACGGTTGGGGCACCGGCTTCATCGTCCTCCACAGCGCTATAGGCGAATTGGTTGTCGCCTGGCCGCACATCGGCGATGCTCAGATATTCGGGTAGGGGGCTCGCGTCGAGCGCACCGGTGCCGGGGTCTTGAGCGTAGGCCAGTGCGGCAGTCGACGAAGCAAACAGTGGCGCATTCGCGGAAGCGAGGGCCGCCCCGCGAGCCAGCGCCGTCTCCGGCTCTTCCGGCACGCTCACGCTAAGCGACGTCGCCTCTTCCAAATGCGGCTTGATCAGGGAGACGTCGACATCGGAGCCGACAACAAGCAGCCCGCCCGGGCGCGTGGGCAGCTCGTCGAGCCCGGCGACCATCTCCATCAGCTCTGCGGTTGCGATCTCCCCGGTCGCGCTATTCCACTGTTCTTTTTGGACATCGGCGACGGAACCGTCGGAGGTCTCGACCACGGCCAAAGTAGCGGTGCCGGGCTCCACGAAAAGCACCGCAGTTCGCTCGTAACCCATTGCGCCGCCGACGGATTGCGCCAATGAGGTCGCGGCCAGAAACGCCGAGACCAGCATCACGTTCTCGAGCTTGTGGCCGGCCAGCGCGTCGCGTACCGCCTTGGCTTCGAGCTGGTCGGTGCATGCCACGCCGACGGCGGACAGTTCGAGTCCGGCAGCGGCCGCGTCGTCGCGAGTACCCAGGATGGCGGCGATCGCTCGATCAGACGTGCTGACGGTGGGCGAATCGTCGGCCGCGGTGACGGCGAACTCCTTCTCGTCTACCGTTGCGCCGTCAGCGTTTTCGCCTTGCAGCAGCACCATCTGAACCGAGTCTGGCCCCAGCGAGACTCCGAGCACGATATCCACGACCCACGCCTCCCGACATCTTGGCGGCCAGTCACCTCTGGGCCGACGAGGGGCCACACGAACCGCTAACTGATCGTCGCCCAGGAAGCTGTATCGGGATCCTGCCGAAGCTATGTAGGCCTTAAGAAGCTCAGCCCCGCCCGACGAACTCAGGTGTTCGCCGGCACCGCGATCACCCTGCCGTCGGCACCGAGCACGGCCGCTACCGCCCGCAGTGCGGCCCTAGGTGATGCTGGCGCAGTACCGCCACGCGAGCTAACACAACCGTCCTTCTCTCCACCTGCATTTCCAGAGTTCGGCGAAGCCGTGTTGAACCGACCGCGATCGGAATTCGTGTCGCCTGTGTACGCCGTAGGTGGAACTGCGCGATTCGCGTTTGCCGCACAGGAGGGGGTGCCGTGTGTGTCGATGGGTGGGCTCGCCATGGCGAGCACCAGATTCGTGACGTCGGCGGAACTGATCGCGATCGCCCACGCCGAGCATCGCCAAGTGTGGGACCAGCTCGCTGTTGTTCTGCGTACCCCCGCACGGCACCGGAGTACACCGACGAGTGGCAGTCCTTTGTCAAGGTTCTAGACGCCCACGCTGCCGAAGAGGAGCGCGACTTGTGCCCTCCGCCGATCGAATTGAGCGCGGACACGCTCGAAGCATTGGGTGACGAAATGCTGGAACGCATCAGTCAATTGCGTGACTCCGCAATCGAAAAGCTTCATGTCAGGGGTCGGGCAGCGATACTTCGGGGGTTTTGACGGCATGGGTGCCGAGTTCGATTCAACGCAGCCCGGAGGGCGTTCGGAACGCAACTTCGAGCCCGAGCCCGACACCCCGGATGACGCCGGAGGTTATGGCTTTCCGGCCCCGCTGTGGCGCATCATCGATCGTCACGCCGTGCCCCGCTTGAGCTTGCAGCGGGTTTTCCGAAGCCCGCTGCGCGGCCCGTGGCTCACATCGGTGTTCGGATGCGTGCTGCTGATCGGGCTGCCGATCGTGATCATCACCGGCCTCTTGTCGTACATCGCCTACGCGCCGCGGTTCGGGCAGGCGTTGCCCGCTGACGTGGGTTGGCTCAAGCTGCCGACCTTCGATTGGCCGACTCGCCCGGTGTGGCTGTATCGGTTGACTCAGGGTGTGCACGTGGGACTGGGTCTCGTGCTAGTTCCGGTGGTGATCGCCAAGTTGTGGTCGGTGATCCCGAAATTGTTCGTCTGGCCGCCGGCCCGCTCGATCGCCCAAGTGCTGGAGAGAGTTTCGCTGGTGATGTTGGTTGGCGGAATTCTCTTCGAGATCGCCACCGGCCTGCTGTTCATCCAATATGACTTCCTCTTCTGGTTCCCCTGGCACACCGCGCACTATTTCGGAGCGTGGGTGCTCATCGCCGGATTTCTGATGCACATCGCACTCAAGATGCCAAAGATGGTTGCCGGGCTGCGGTCGATGTCGATGCGAAAGGTGTTGCGCGCCAACCGCGCCGATACTCAGCCCGAGGCGCGCGACGTCGGCGGACTGGTATCCGCTGCCCCTAAACCGGCCACGATGAGCCGGCGCGGCGCGCTCACACTGGTCGGCGGCAGCGCATTGGGGGTGGCCGTATTCACGGCCGGGCAAACCATCGGCGGCATCACCCGCCAAACCACCTTGTGGCTACCGCGCGGGCGCGGCACCGATGGCCCGAACGACTTTCCGATCAACAAGACCGCCGCCAATGCCGAGATCGATCCGGTGGCGATCGGCGCCGCGTGGCGGCTTACGTTGACCGGCGGCCCGATGCCGGTGGTGCTCGACCGCGCCGCACTGGCCGGCATGCAGCAGCACACCGCGCGGCTGCCGATCGGTTGCGTCCAAGGCTGGTCCACCGTCCAGACATGGAGCGGAGTACGACTGGCCGACTTGGCTGTCATAGCCGGTGTACCGGCGCCGCTCGCGGCGGGAGTGCAATCGCTGCAGAAATCCACCGACAACAGAATCGGCGATTACAGCCACGTCGTCTTACAGGGCAATCAGGTACTTGACCCCGACGCGCTGTTGGCGATGCGTGTCAACGGCGTCGACCTGTCGCCCGATCATGGCTATCCGGCGCGGATCATCGTGCCGGCGCTGCCCGGTGTGCACAATACTAAGTGGGTCAGTTCCATTGACTTCGAAGCACATTGAGATGCGCATGCTCCTCGTGCGGTGGCGCCGGTTCTACGGAGCGCACCCGCTGCACCTGCTGACCATGGCTGCCGGCTTCACGCTCGCCGGGTACATCATGGTGACTTTCCATCCAGCGACCCTGTGGAACCCGACGGCGTGGTGGCAGTCCATCTTGGTCTGGCTCGCCGCGGCCATCATCCTCCACGATCTCGTGTTGTTCCCGGTCTATGCCCTGGCCGACCGAGTCTTGGCCATCGCAGCCAAGAGGCAGCGGCGTCGACAGCGTGGACCACTCCGCGTGCCGGTGCGCAACTTTGTACGCGTCCCGACCCTCGGATCCGGACTGGCGCTGATGATGTTCTTCCCCGGCATCATCAGGGAAGGCTCCGCGACCTACGTGGCCGCCACCGGGCAAACCCAGCAGCCGTTCCTGGGCCGCTGGTTACTGTTCACGGCTGCGATGTTCTCGGCAAGCGCCCTTCTCTACGCGATCCGCCTGGCGCTGGCTCAACGGCATACCCGCGGCGTCGACGGCCGCGCCACGCATCGCCCATCCGACGGGCCTGACGTGCACCCGCTTGGTTCGCGGATGCCCCAATCGATGGGGTGATGAGTGACAAAGTAAGCCTGCCGCGGTATCCGTCCGTGCAATCAACACGCGTACATCGACCACCGGCCCCGGTGGATGGGGAGCGCGGTGCATTCGCGCTGATCAGGTTGGAGCCGATGACGGGAATCGAACCCGCGTATTCAGCTTGGGAAGCTATTTCCACGCCCGAACGGGTGAGCGATAACGGCTGGTAGACGCACCGGCTAGCTAGCTCAAATTGCAACGCTACCTGCAAGTTCAGTACGTCTGGCGCATGGATACAGTACGGCGCTGGTACGGCTCCGGTTCGGTCGCGTTCGGGGTACCGACGGGGTATTTGCGGACCAACCGATTCGTGAACGTTGCGTAGCGGCCCGCCGAAGCGACGCCTGGTGATAGCGAGCTGCTACGGCCGGATCGGATCGGGTTTCGACACGGTGAGGGAAGTTGGCGTGTCCCGTTGGTGGGAGTGCCGATAATGCTCTGCCTTGAGAGAAGCGCTCTAGCTAGATTCGTTGGAAACGTCAGGCTCTAAATCACCCATGTAGGGTTCAGCGGCGGAACATCGCCGCGGGCGGGGCTGCTGTGCCGGTCCTCGTCGCATTCCAGCTGCGCTAGCCAGCCGGACAGATGCCGCGCTCGAAGGTCCGGGCGATCAGTGGCGCGACGGTGTGCCGCGGCAGTGCACCGGCCATGGCTTGCTCATTGCCTCGCAGGATTAATCCGTAGAGCGCGTGCCGGATCCAAGTCGGGTTGAGGTCCGGGTCGAACACGCCTTCGCGTTGTCCGCGTGCGATGAGGTTGATCACCAGCTCTTCGTTCGGGGACTGGTCCGGTGGGATGTCGCGGAGCACCGCAGGGTCACCGAAGAGGAAGACCAGTCGTTCACCGATTGAGACGGCCGCGGTGACGAAGCGCCGCATCGCCTCGAGTGCTGGTCCGTCGTCGGTGGCGGCCTCGTCCACCGCTTCAGTGAGTACGCGGATCGAGTCCAGGGTCGCCTCGTAGATCAGCGTCTCGCGGTCCGCGAAGTAACGGTGCAGCGTTGTGCGGCCGACCCCGGCCGCGGTGGCGATCTCCGGCATGGTGGCCGTCCGGTTCGCGGCCAATACAGAAGCCGTCGCCGCGAGGATCGCCGCCCTGGTGCGCGCTCGCACGCCCGAGAGGTGCTTTGTTGAGACAGCCACCATGTGATCCTAATCGTCCAGGAATAGAACACTGATGTTCCGCTATTGAACGTGTATGTTCGTCTGAACGCGTCTCAACCTGATTGGCGCCAGCAGGGTTGAACCGCCTGACGGCGTCCAACCATCCAGAAGTCGAAGGGTTGACAGGACCCAGCCAAGGCGTCATCGGACTGAAGCAACCCAAGCCACGGAGTTAGGAAACGATTCACATGGCAAGTTCACAACCGGTCGCATTGATCACTGGCGCCAGCTCGGGCCTCGGCAAGTTCGCCGCCCGCGGCCTGATTGACGCAGGATTTGAGGTAGTAGGTACCAGCCGCGAAAACTGTTGGGCCCCGATCCCAGACCCGTGGCGGGCGGGAACGACGGAGCATGACCGAGCGGGCGGATCGCGCATCGAAGACGGCGCGGCATAGCAGGACAGGTAGCCACCCCATAAACACTCGAAACAATGAGGAGGATCAGGTCATGAGCACCACATGGGACTGCATCGTCGTCGGTGGCGGAGCCGCGGGCTTGAGCGCGGGTCTGGTATTGGGCCGGGCGCGGCGGCGAACGCTGCTGGTCGACGCGGGTCAGCAGAGCAACCTGGCCGCCCACGGCATCGGTGGGTTGTTGGGTCACGACGGCCGCCCGCCGGGCGAGCTGTACGAGGTCGGGCGGCGTGAGATTGCCGCCTATCCGTCCGTCGAAGTGCGGACCGGTGAGGTGGTGGCGGGTGAGCGTGCCGGAGATGTGTTCGAACTGGAACTGTCCGACGGTCGGCGTGAACGCACGCGTCGGGTGCTGCTGGCCGCTGGTATGGAGTACCGGCCGCCTGCGCTGCCCGGGCTCGCGCAGTTGTGGGGGCGGTCGGTGTTCCACTGCCCGTTCTGCCACGGCTGGGAGGTTCGCGATCAACCGTTGGCGGTATTGGCGAACGGCAAGCGGGCAGTGCAATCGTCGGTATTGCTCAGAGGATGGAGCGACGACGTTGTGCTCCTAACTGGAGGACCTGCGGAGCTCGATGGTGACGCCCGATCTCAGTTGGCCGCGGTAGGCGTCGCGGTCGACGACCGGCCCGTTGCCGAACTCGCCTCAACCAATGGCGAATTGGAAGCCATCGTGTTCACCGACGGAACCCGGCTGGCACGCAGCGGTCTGCTCGTCGCGACGACACTGCATCAGCGGTCGCAGTTGGTTGAACAGCTCGGTGTCGGATTCGGCGAGCCGACGCCAGCGACGGCGAGTCCCATCGCAATCGATGCGCTCTGCCGGACAACAGTTCCTGGAGTCTTCGCGGCCGGGGACGACGCCAGTGCACAAATGCCGCAGGTAGCCTCGGCGATCGCGACAGGTTCGCTCGCGGCCACATCGATTGTGCAGAGCTTGTTGGCCGAGGACGCCGGCCTACCGACACCGGAATGAACGGGATCACCGTCAACGGCGAGCTGAATCATGAACCGCAGTCCCAGAGCGTTGGCGGCAATGACGGGCTCGAAAGCCACACGGCCAGCTAAGTCGAGTTTTGGTGAACGACGGCCCATGGGCGACAGCTGGTTCTGACGGCCGCACATATATGTGGCACCAATTTCCTTGGAATCAAAGGACTCTGGCCAATGCACCCTACAAACAATTCGTCAAGGAATCGACCGATGGACATCACACAACCGACCGACGACGAACAGACCAATCACTGGAACGCAACAACTGGATGCGCCTGGGTCGACGCGCAGGACCTGCTGGACCAGATGATGAAGGGATTGGAAGACCTGCTCGTCGACGGCGTGGTTGCCGGATCGGGGCGACGGGTGCTCGACGTCGGCTGCGGTACCGGTGGCACCACACTCGCCGTTGCGCGCAGGCTCGGCGCCGAGGGCAGGTGCGTCGGCGCCGACGTGTCCGAGCCGATGATCGCCGCCGCCCGCGCCCGGGCCGAACGGGAGGGCATACCAGCGAGTTTCATCCTCGCCGACGTGCAGACACATCCGTTTGAGCGCGCAAGCGTCGACACGATCATCTCGCGATTCGGTGTCATGTTCTTCAATGACCCGGTCCAGGCCTTCGCGAACCTGCGGCGCGCCACGACCGACGACGGCGCGCTTCACGTCATCGCCTGGCGCAGCGCCGCGGAGAATCCGTTCATGACGGCCGGCCTGCGTGAGGCGGCCCCGCTGCTGCCGAACCTTGCCGCCCCCGCGGCAGACGGCCCGGGACAGTTCTCCTTCGCCGACCCGCAACGGGTCGCCGCGATCCTCGACGCGGGGGGCTGGGCCGACGTCGACCTCCAGCCGATCGACGTCGAGTGCACCCTGCCCGAGCCGGAGTTGATCGGTTTCATCAGACAGCTGGGTCCTGTCGGTCTAGCACTTCAAGGCAAGGACGAGCGGACCCGCGCCCAAGTTATCGACGCGGTCCGTCCCGCCTTTGATCCGTTTGTGCACGGAACCGAGGCTCGGTTCACCGCCGCGTGCTGGATGGTCCACGCCCAAGCGTCCGGATAACCGCCAACGTCAGGCTGAATCACTTTTCCGCACAGCTATTTCCGCATCGGGTAGCGGCCCATCGAAGTTTTCAGCAACTCCACGGCTCGGGACTTGGCCGAATCTCCGCCGGCACGTCGTTCGCGAGCGGTGCACGCTACGCGCGACGGATGTGGGCCGTCGTTCGCCATTCAGCGGATGCGGCGGCGACCGGTCTTCACCCCACTAGATCGATCTCGGGAAAGTCAAGTGTGCATCACCAGAACACTGGGTTCACCGTCATCCGGACCAATTCGGCGCGGTAAACCGACGCGAGCACGACCAGGACCCGATACTCATCGACGACCTTGCTTGTACCCCGAGCTTCGTCGACAAGCTGCTAACTTTAGTTAGTCCGCGTCCTTGTTTGACAAGGAATGCACAGATATCAATCTTCCTTGCATCTCGACATCGGGTTTCCCCGATTGGCGTGGGCTTCGACCTCCAGACTGATCGCCATCATCGTGTCGTGGATCAAGACGTTCCGCAGCCTGGCGAGGTAGCGGTATCCGAAGTAGTCGTCGTACAACTCGCTGAAGATCGCTTTGACCGCTCGATACTCCTCGCTGTCCTTGGTGAACTTGTGAGCAGCGCCTCCTCTAGAGTCCGCTCTTGGTGATAGCAGAGGGCCGAGCAGACCGACAGCACGGCGCCACGACGGCGGAAGCCTAAAGTGATGACGAGGTCGGGATCGCCGTTCAGCGGTAACGGCGACTTCGCGAACGCCTTGCACTCGGTATCCCAGTTAGCGATGAATGCCTTCGCCGAGGTCAAGAAGTAGGCGAACATGTTCGTGACAAGGATGTCTTCTAGCGTCATGTAGGCCCCGGAGTATCGGTCATATTCCTCTTTGGTGAGGTCCTTGACGCTCCGGAAGACCCTCGCCACATTGCCGGTCGGGTCACCAGAGATCAGCATCGCTTGGTTCGACTCGACGGGTTGGTTGCTGCTATGAGTGCTCGGCACCGGTTTCAGTGTTGCGTGCTGGTACGACACAACCGCGCGTTTCGGGGTACGGACGGGGTACCGGGTCAACTGCCGGGCGAGAACTCAGGGCTGAATGCCCTGTTAGGCATGGAGCCGATGACGGGAATCGAACCCGCGTATTCAGCTTGGGAAGCTGATGTTCTGCCATTGAACTACATCGGCATGGTCGCTCCGAAAGGCTAGCATCCGGCGCCGCGCCCTCGTCGAGACTCCGGAGATGGCTCGGCACCGATCCGGTACGCAACAGCGTCATCCCGAGCCCGGGAGTTCTATCCGGCGGTTTCTCAACAATGCCGTGTTTATTATTTCGTGATCTGCCCGTAATGTGCTCTGCGTGGGTCGGCACGAATTAGCCAGGAAGCGGCGAAAGCCGCAGGTAGCCCTGGCCGCGATGCTTGCACCCGCCGCCGTCTTCTTCGCGGCCGCCGGAGATGTCCGGCCATTACCGGCCCGCGAAGAGGCCAAGCCCGTTATCGCCGACACCACCCCCTGGCGCCTCGAGCTCGTGGCGGCGGCACCGACTACGTCGGATAAAGTCGGCTCGCCTGACGGCCAATTGGTCGCGGCGTCGAGATACCACACGCGGTCGCGTTTCCTGCCCGTCGGCATCGCGCCGGAGCGGGGCCTGCAAGTCAGGACGATCTTGACTTCCCGTGCCATCAGCGCGACCTTCCCGCAGATCCACGAAATCGGCGGCGTGCGACCGGATCCGCTGCCCTGGCATCCGCTGGGCCTGGCGCTCGATGTGATGATTCCCAACCCCGGCTCCGCCGAGGGCATCGCGCTGGGAGACGCGATCGTGGCGTATGTGCTGCAGAACGCGACCCGGTTCGGGATACAGGATGCGATCTGGCGTGGCGTCTACTACACGCCCGGCGGGGCGCAGTCGTCCCGGCTCGGCCACTACGACCACGTCCACGTCACGACGACCGGGGGCGGATACCCCACGGGTCGGGAAATGTACCTCGCTGACTGACGGCGGGACGGCTAGCAGCAGATAGGCTCGTCGCGTGCTGCTCTCCGATCGCGACCTCAGGGCCGAAATCTGCGCCGGCCGGTTGGGCATCGACCCCTTCGACGACACGTTGGTGCAGCCGTCCAGCATCGACGTTCGCCTCGACCGCATGTTCCGGGTGTTCAACAACACCCGCTACACCCACATCGACCCCGCCAAGCAGCAAGACGAGCTCACCACCCTGGTGGAGCCCCTCAATGGGGAACCGTTCGTGCTGCACCCGGGCGAGTTCGTCCTCGGCTCCACGCTCGAGCTGTTCGCCTTGCCCGACAACCTCGCGGGGCGTCTGGAGGGCAAGTCGTCCCTCGGCCGCCTGGGTCTGCTCACGCATTCGACCGCCGGCTTCATCGATCCCGGCTTCAGCGGTCACATCACGCTAGAGCTGTCCAACGTCGCCAATCTGCCGATCACGCTGTGGCCCGGCATGAAGATCGGCCAGCTGTGCATCCTGCGGTTGACGAGCCCGGCCGAGCACCCCTACGGCAGCTCTCGCGCGGGTTCGAAGTACCAGGGCCAGCGCGGCCCGACGCCGTCTCGCTCCTATGAAAACTTCATAAGATCTACCTAGGTTCGGTAGGCCACCGGCATAGCGTTTATGCGCCATGATGAATGGGTCCATGGTTCCTCCTCCGCCCGACCATGGCGTGACCGGCAATACCTTTGGAGGGGTTTGTTTTGGATATCGTGCTCGGGGTGTCGATGGCACCGGCGTCGATCAAGATGGTTGTGCTGGAAGGCGAAAATGCCGACGGCGTCACCGTGGAAGAGGACGAGTTTGACGTCACGGCCGTCGAGGACCCGGCCACCGCGACGGGGCCCGATCAGGTAATCGCCGCCATCCTTGGCACCCGCGAAGGTGCCGTCGATGCCGGCCTGGAGCTGTCGGCCGTCGGCGTCACGTGGACCGATCAGCTGGAAGCGGCCGTGCTGCGCGACGCGCTGGCCGCCCACAAGATTGAGAACGTCATGCTGGTGTCGGCGTTTCTGGCCGCCACCGCGCTGGCTCAAAGCGTCGGCGGCGCAATGGGTTACGAGCGCACCGCGGTGCTTTTCGTCGAGCCCGACACCGCGACGTTGGCCGTCGTGGACACCTCCGACGGTTCCATCGCCGATGTCTACAAAC
Source organism: Mycobacterium sp. 852002-51057_SCH5723018 (assembly GCF_001667035.1). GTDB lineage: Bacteria > Actinomycetota > Actinomycetes > Mycobacteriales > Mycobacteriaceae > Mycobacterium. The sequence goes on along the minus strand of NZ_LZIR01000128.1, from coordinate 23,260 downwards.
AGCAGATCTACGCCGAGTCCTACGACCAGGCCACCGCACAGCTCAGCGGCATGGTCGCCGGGCTGGAGCGCTTGCAATCGGGTCCGGACGGACTCTTTCTGGTCGGGTCGGGCGTCGACATCGCCCCGATCAAGCCGGCCCTGGAGTCGGCGACGTCGCTTGACGTGAGCGCGCCGGAGGAGCCGGAGACGGCGCTGGCCCGAGGCGCGGCCCTGGCGTCGGCGAACGCGCCGCTGTTCTCGTCGTCGACGGCCGCGCTGGCCTACGCCCAGGACCCGGGCACCGGCACCATCGACGGCTACGCGCTGCCCGAATACCTCCGCGTGGCCGGCGCCGACGACGACCTGGCCTATAGCGCGGTGCCCGACGAGGACGCGGACGCCCCGACCGTCGTCATAGAGAAGCTGTTCGCCCAGGAACCGGAGCAACCACGTCACCGGCCAATGCTGCTGGTCGGCAGTGGGTTGGCCGTCGTGGGGATCAGCGCCGTGCTGGCGCTGGAAATCGCGCTGGCGATCGGCATCCGCACCACCGGGACCGTCGCTTTGCGGCCGAGTCCCAGCCAAAACCTCATCGTCCCAACGCAACAGGCCGCGGCGCCTGCGGTTGAGGCCGCTCCCGCGCTGCCGAAGATCAACCTGCCGGCGCCCGTGGCGGCGCCCCGGCCGTTGAGCCCGCCGGCCGCCGCTCCGCTTCCTGCGGCGCCGGCCCCTGCTCCGCCGCTGCCCGCGGCTCCGCCCGCGATCGATCCCGTGATGCCGGTTCCTGTGGTGGTGCCTCCGGTGTTGCCGGTTCCCGCACCGGCGCTGCGCTTGCCCGTTCCCGAGCCGGTGCTGAGCCCGCCGGTGATTCAGGCACCGCCGCGCCTGGCGCCGCCGCAACCGGTGGTGCCGCAACCGCCCGTGCACATCCCGCAGCCGCAGTTGCCGCCCCAAGGCGGTGGCGTGGTTCCCCAGTCGCCGCCGCATCAACCTTTCCCGGGGCAAGACCCGTTGCCCAAGCCGAGCAGCCCCGGCGGTGAGGGCGGCGGTGGACACATTCCAGTGCCCGGCAACGGTCCAGGCGGCCCCGGCGGTGGACCCATTCACTTCCCCGGTGGCGGTGGCCCCATTGGTGGCGGTGGCCCGATTGGTGGTGGCGGTCCGATCGGTGGTGGTGGCCCGCTCGGTGGTGGTGGCCCGATTGGTGGCGGCGGCCCCGGCGGTGGGCCCATTCACCTCCCCGGCGGTGGTGGCCCGATTGGTGGCGGCGGCCCGATTGGTGGCGGGGGCCCGATTGGTGGTGGCCCGGGCGGTGGGCCCATTCACCTCCCCGGTGGCGGTGGCCCAATTGGTGGTGGCGGCCCGATCGGTGGCGGCGGACCCGTCGGCGGTGGGCCGTTCGGGGGTGGCGGTCACGGCGGCGGTGGGCCGATTGGTGGCGGCCCGATTGGTGGTGGCGGTCCCTTCGGCGGCGGCGGTCCGATTGGTGGCGGCGGTCCCTTCGGCGGCGGCGGTCACGGCGGCGGTCCGATCGGCGGGGGCGGCCCGATTGGAGGCGGTCCGTTCGGCGGTGGCGGCGGCGGCGGCTTCGGCGGTGGCCACAGCGGCGGTGGCAGCAGCGGCGGCGGCGGCAGCTTCGGGGGCGGCGGCGGCGGTGGCCACAGCGGCGGCGGGCACCATTAGCCACACGCTCTCGGCGCGATCGCACGCCCTGCGGCTGCGCGGGTAGGGTCGGAGTACTGAGGCAGGCCGAAAATCCGCGCCGCCTCGTTTTCCCGGAATCCCCTGAACGCGATAGCGCTGGGGAATCGTGTCCGCCGATGCACTTGTCCGGCGGCACGCCAAATTACCGAGGGGGAGCTTCTGCGGTGGTGGGCATCGTGCTTGGCGTCTCGATGGCGCCTACGAAGGTCCGCATGGTGCTGGTCGAGGGCGAAAACGCCGACGGGGTCGCCGTCGATCAGGACAGTTTCGACGTCGACGCGGCCGGGTCGCCGTCCACGGCGCCCGACCAGGTGATCTCCGCGATCTTGGGTACCCGGGAGGGCGCCGCCGAGGGCGGTTACCAACTCTTGTCGACCGGGGTGACGTGGACCGATCACGTCGAGGCTGCGCTGCTGCGCGACGCCTTGATCGCCCACAAGATCGAGAATGTGATGCTGGTCTCGGCCTTCATGGCCGCGGCCGCGCTGACCCAGGCCGTCGGCGATGCCACCAACTATGCGCATACCGCGCTGCTCTTCGTCGAGCCGTACACCGCGACGCTGGCGGCGGTTGACACCGCTGACGGTTCCATCTCCGAGGTGCGGCGCCGAATCCTCGCCGACGACGAAGACCAGGCGGTGGCCGAGCTCGTCGAAATGGTCTCCGGCGCTGAGGCATTGGAGGCGCGCCCCGAGGGTGTGGTCGTTGTCGGGTCTGGCGTCGACATCCCGCTGATCAAGCCGGTACTGGAGGCCGCGAGCCCCCTCGAGCTGTCCGTACCCGACGAGCCGGAGATGGCCCTGGCAAGGGGCGCGGCGCTGGCGTCGGCCAATGCGCCGCTGTTCGCGTCCTCTACCGCCGCGCTGGCCTACGCGCTGGACCCAGGCACCGGCGAGGTCGATCCGTTAGCGCTCGCCGGACAATCGCCCGGGCTACTGCCGGGATACCTGCCCGAATACAAAAGCGTGCCAGCGCTTTCCGCCGGTACCCGCGAAGGCAAGGCCAACGTCGCCTACAGCGCCGTGCCCGACGGGTACGCCGACGACCGAAGCGCCATGGGCCTGGAGGAGGGCGCGCCGCGGCGCAAGTCTGTCCTGCTGGTCGGCAGCACGCTCGCGGTGATCTTCATCACCGCGGTGGTGGCGCTCGAGATCGCGCTGGCGATCAGTATCCGCCCGACGGTCGCGTTGCGACCCAGCCCCAACGAAAACGTTGTCGTGCCAACGCGATCCGTGCCCGCGCCGCCACCGCCGGTGGCCACGCCGAAGATCCAGGCGCCCGCGCCGGTGGCGGCGCCCCACCCCATGCACCCCCCGGCCGTCGTTCCGGCCCCGGCGGCTCCGCCGGCGCCCATTCCGGTTCCGGCGCCCGTGTTTGTTCCCGTCCCTCGGGTGCCGGTTGTCCAACCTCCGGTGCCCAGGCTCGGGGGCGGCCGCGGACCCCTTGGCGGCGGCCCGTTCGGCGGCCTCCCCGGGCCCTTCGGCGGCGGGCACGGCCCCTTCGGTGGGCACGGTCGCTTCGGCGGGCCCTTCAGTGGCGGCCGCGGACCCTTTGGTGGCGGTCATGGTGGCTTCGGCGGCGGACACCGATTCGGACCCTTCGGCGGGGGCCACGGATTCGGTGGCTTCGGACGCCGGTAGCCATTCCACGACCAAGCCGAGCCGGTCGCGCTGCGAGACGCCCTGGCGGCCATCGCCCGCACCGGCCGCCCCTGGTCCGAATCCCCCGCAGCAGTGGCTGCCGCTGCACCGATCACGACGACCACGGCGGCTGGCTGCCCTGGGGCACGAAATCCTGGTCCCCTAGTCCGTCGCCGAGCGGATATCCGCGTAAAATCGGTTGGTCGGGGAACACATGGTGGGGACCCGTCGACGTGTTGCTTTGGCCGGAGCTTACAACGACCGCGTCCCCGACCTCAGGAGCTCGCAAACGACGATGGAGGAGCTGTGGACACCGTACTTGGCGTCTCGATGGCGCCGACGGCCGTCCGGATGGTGCTGGTCGAAGGTGAGAACGGCGACGGCGCGACGGTCGAAGAGGACAACTTCCAGGTGGCCGCGGACGACGACGCGGCAACGGTCACCGCGGCCGACCAGGTAGTCTCGGCGATCCTGGGGACCCGGGAGGGCGCGGCCGAGGGCGGCTACCAACTGGCGTCGACCGGCGTCACTTTCACCGACCCGATCGAGGCCGCCGCCCTGTGGGATGCGCTGGCCGCCCACAAGGTCGAAAATGTGATGCTGGTCTCGGCGTTTCTGGCCGCGGCCGCACTGGCCCAGGCGGTCGGCAATCAAACCAACTATGCGCACACCGCGCTGCTGTACATCGAGCCTGATACTGCGACCCTGGCCGTCGTCGACAGCGCGGATGGGTCCGTCACCGACGTTCGTCGGGAACCCCTGCCCGATGACGACGAAGCCGCGGTCACCCAGCTGGCCAGCATGGTCTCGGAAGCCGAGACGCTAGCGGCCCATCCGGATGCCGTGTTCGTCGTGGGCTCCGGAGTCGACATCCCGATGATCAAGCCGGCGCTGGAGGCCGCGACCACCCTGCCGCTGGCATCGCCCGAGGAGCCGGAGACGGCGTTGGCGCGGGGAGCGGCGCTGGCGTCGGCCAGTGCTCCGCTGTTCGCGTCGTCCACCACGGCGCTGGCCTACGCGCAGGATCCGGGCACCGGTGCCATCGCCCCGTTCGCCGTCGCCCCGGGCTACTTCGAGAATCCGGCCGGCGGCGCCGACGACCCTCTGGCCTACAGCGCTGTGGCCGACGATCTCGACTACCCCTACACCGGCGAGCACGCGGCCTCGCAGCTCGCTGACGAAGGCTATGGCGAGCGCAGGTCGTTCCGGCTGGTTGGGAGCGCGGTGGCGGGCATCTTCGTCGTCGGTGTGGCGGCGCTGGTTGTTTCGTTGGCGATCGCGATCCGGCCGACCGCCAGTGTGCAGCCCGCTCCCGGCCACAACGTCGTCGCGCCCGCCCAGGCACCGGCGGCGCCGGCCCCGGCACCCGCCCCCGCGGCTCCCGCACCGGCTCCAGCCGAGGCGCCGGCTCCCGCGCCGGCCGCGGTTCCGGAGCCGCCCGCTCCCGCCCAGGCCCCGGTTCCCGAGGCTCCCGCCCCGGCGCCCGCGCCGATTCCCGAGGCTCCCGCGCCAGCCCCGGTTCCGGTGCAGGCGGCCCCGGTTCCCGCCCCCGCGCCGCCACCGGTGGTGGCACCCCTCCCCGTGCCGATCCCGCTGCCGATCCCCGGCATCGGTGGTCCGCCCATCATCGGTGCGCCGCCGGGAGGCGGCTTCGGGCCGGGTCGCAGCGGCGGCGAGTTCCCCGGCGGCCCGGGTCGCGGCGGCGGCGAGTTCCCCGGCGGGCCGGGTCGCGGCGGCGGCGGCTTCCCCGGGTTCCCCGGGGGCGGCGGCGGCCAGGGCGGCGGTCACGGCGGGTTCGGTCGCCACTAGCCCCTTCGGGGTCAGCTGTCACCTGCCGTTTGCCTCCCGATCAGCACAGCGATGCAGTTAGCTCATCGCGACCACATACACCGGTTGTATGCGATGCACCGTATTTGGCACCGGTTACCTCGGTGCCACCCACGCCGTCGGGATGGCGGAACTGGGACACGACGTCGTGGGGGTCGATATCGACGCGGGCAAAGTCGCCAAGCTGGCCGGCGGTGATGTTCCGTTCTACGAGCCCGGCCTGCGAAAGTTGTTGACCGACAATCTCGCTGCCGGACGGCTGCGGTTCACCACTGACTACGAAATGGCGGCCGACTTCGCCGACGTTCACTTTCTGGGCGTCGGAACGCCGCAAAAGAAGGGCGAATACGGCGCCGACCTGTGCCACGTGCACGCGGTCATCGATGCGCTGGTGCCGCGGCTGACCAGGCCGTCGGTGCTCGTCGGCAAGTCGACGGTCCCGGTGGGCACCGCGGCCGAGCTGAATCACCGGGCGGCCGCGCTGGCGCCGCACGAAGTCGACGTCGAAATCGCCTGGAATCCGGAGTTTTTGCGCGAGGGCTACGCTGTGCACGACACCCTGCACCCGGATCGCATCGTGCTCGGCATCCAACAGGGTTCGACGCGCGCCGAGGCGGCGGTCCGAGAACTGTACGGCCCGCTGCTGGACGCAGGTGTGCCGTTCCTGGTGACGGACCTGCAGACCGCGGAGTTGGTCAAGGTTTCCGCCAATGCCTTTCTGGCGACCAAGATTTCGTTCATCAACGCCATCTCCGAGGTGTGCGAGGCCGCGGGCGCTGACGTCAGCGTGCTGGCCGACGCCCTCGGGTACGACCCGCGGATCGGTCGCCAATTCCTCAATGCCGGTTTGGGTTTCGGCGGCGGATGCCTGCCCAAGGACATCCGCGCGTTCATGGCCCGCGCCGGCGAGCTGGGAGCCGACCAGGCGCTGACGTTCCTGCGCGAGGTGGACAGCATCAACATGCGCCGGCGCACCCGGATGGTCGAGCTGGCCACCACCGCATGCGGCGGCTCGCTGCTGGGCGCCAACATCGCCGTCCTGGGTGCGGCGTTCAAACCCGAATCCGACGATGTGCGTGACTCGCCCGCGCTCAACGTCGCGGGCCAACTTCAGCTCAACGGGGCCGCGGTCAACGTGTATGACCCCAAGGCACTGGACAACGCGCAGCGGCTGTTCCCGACGCTGAACTACGCGGTTTCGGTCGAAGAGGCCTGCGAGCGCGCCGATGCGGTGCTGGTGCTGACCGAGTGGCGGCAGTTCATCGAGCTCGACCCGGACGACCTGGCCGATCGGGTACGCGCGCGGGTCATCGTCGACGGCCGCAACTGCCTTGACGCCGCCCGCTGGCGGCAGGCCGGGTGGCGGGTGTACCGGCTGGGGGCGCCGCGGCCCTAGCAGGGCGGCGGTCTGCGTTCGGCGACCGGTTCGGCGTTGAGCGCGCGTTCGGCGTCGATGCGGCGGGTGCGGTCTTGTTCTCGGGTTCGGCGGCGGGTCGGCATCATCAGCCCCCGCTGCGCAGATGGTGGCTGTCCCATTGCGACAGTGGGTAATTCGCCGGTTGGCAAGCACAGGGTGGGGAACAGCAGCCGGCTGCCCGGCCGGGTCACATATCGCCGTCCGGTAGGCGAGGTCCACACGACGGTGCCGTCTGGGTGTTGCTCGTCGTGCCATTTTGGCCAAAAAGTCTTGAGCAGATGGTGTTTTCGGCACAGGCATTTCAGGTTTGACGCGTGCGTTGGCCCGATGGGGTAGGGGTTGGTGTGGTCGATGTCGGCGAACTCGGCGGGGCGGTCGCAGCCAGGGAACCGACAGGTCATATCGCGACAGCGGACAAAGCGCTCGAGTTCGGCCGAGGGGCGGTACCCGGGCTCGGGTGGCGCGTTCCCCGGATGGCGCAGCTGTCGGACTTTGGCGCCGTTGCGGATCAGCTCGGCCACCTTCGGGGCCGGTATGGTGCCGCCGCTGTGGTGGGCCGCGGGTTTGCGTTCGGTCGGGAGGTCGGGTTCGGGGTCGGGGGCCAGCACGTCGGCCAGGGTCATGTCCGGCGTGATGGGCCGCGGCGCGCGCTCCCCGGAGGTGTGCGGGTCCGGCTCGGCCTCCAGCGTGTCCTCGTGAGCGACGACATGGATGATCACGTTGGTCGCCCGCTCGTCGGCCTGTCTGCTCGCCGGGCAATCAGCGTGTCCGCAGCCACAAGCAAGCCGGTCGGCGCCGGCACCCAGGGCACCCAGCGCGTCGGCGCGGCGTTGGGCGATGGTGCGCGGATCGTCATCACATACCTCGTGGGCCATCTGCGTCAGCCTGCGGTCCAAAATGGCCGCATCGGTGGCGAACATCGATCCCCACAAGTGTGCGGTGCCTGACTGGTCGTTCCCTGGCGTGATAACCACGTCGCGGCCTCGCGCGGCGGCACGGGCGCGGCGCACCGCCGCGGGATCATGGCGGTCAACGATGGCGTCGATGGCCTGGGCGGTCTTGGTGACCGACAGCGCACCCAGTCTCGTTGCGGCGTCGGCCAGCATCTCGTCGACCCGCTGCATTGCGTCAGGGTCTTTGATCAGGTCGGTGTGCCACACGATGGCACTGGCCAGCCGAGCGCTGATGGCGCCCTCGGAGAACAGGGCCCCTACCCGGGGCAGCCGGTCGCGCAGCGCCACCGCCAAATACATCTGGCCCGAGGCCATGGCGTGGCTAATCCCTTGGGCGGCTGCGACTTCGGCGGTCATCGCGTCCCAATTATCACAAGACCAATGCGCACAGTCGGTGGGACCGTCGGCGTGGCGGCGCACCAACTCGGCGATGGCCGCCAGCCGCCGGGCCCCGGCGGCTGCCTCCGCGCGGGCGCACTCCGCGATCGCAGACACCACCGCCGCGTCGTCGGCACGCGCCAGCGACTCGGTGGTTGGCAACTGGGAATCGCACATATGTTCGAGAGTAGCCAGTGGCTGCGTGAAAGTGCCGCATCCTAGAGCCAGATTGTGGATGAACTTCCAACTGTGGATAACTCGCCGGGTAGCCTGACCGCGTGGACTATGCCACCGCATTCCTCGCCGAGAACAGCGCTTTCGCGGAGCTTTTCCGCGACGCCGACGGATCCACACCGGTACCGACGTGCCCGGGCTGGACACTCACCCAGTTGTTGCGCCACGTCGGCCGCGGCGATCGCTGGGCGGCCCAGATCGTGCGCGACCGCCTCGACCACATGCTCGATCCCCGCACCGTCGAGGGTGGCAAGCCGCCACCGGATCCCGCCGACGCGATCTCCTGGCTGCATGGCGGCGCGCGGCGGCTGGTCGACGCCGTCGAGCTGACGGGCGTGGAGACGCCGGTGTGGACCTTCCTCGGGCCGCGCCCGGCCAACTGGTGGATCCGGCGCAGGCTGCACGAAGCGGCGGTGCACCGCGCCGATGCCGCCCTCGCGATCGGCGCCGAGTTCACGCTGGACCCGACGATAGCCGCCGACGGCCTCACGGAATGGCTTGAGCGAGTAGCGATTCAGGCCGGGAGTGAGGGAGCGCCGCTGCCGCTCGAGGACGGCAACACCGTGCACCTGCACGCCACCGATCCAGGACTCGGGGAAGCCGGCGAATGGAACCTCGCCGTGGACGAGGGCCGGATCGCCTGGTCGCACCAGCACGGCAAGGGGAGCGTCGCCTTGCGCGGCGCCGCCGCCGAACTCCTTTTGGCGGTGACGCGCCGCGTGCCGCTGGCCGACACCGGTATCGAGCTGTTCGGCGACCAGACCGTGTGGCAGAACTGGCTGGACCGTACCCCCTTTTAAGCCAGCCGCGACACGGTACCTTGCTGACCATGACCACATCGGAGATCGCCACCGTCCTGGCGTGGCACGACGCGCTCAACGCTGCCGACATGGAAACCTTGGTGGCCTTGTCCAGCGACGACATCGAGATCGGCGACGCTCATGGGGCCGCCCAGGGCCACGAGGCGCTGCGCAGGTGGGCCGCCGCCCTCGAAGGCACGGCCGAGCTGGGCCGCATGTATGTGCACGACGGCGTGGTGGTCGTCGAACAGAAGGTCAGCACGCCAGGCGGGGCCGTCACGGACGCCGCGTCGGCGTTCCGGGTGGTTCGCGATCATGTCACCTCGGTCTTCCGGCACGACAACTTGGCGTCGGCGCTGGCGGCAACCGAACTCACCGAGGCCGACCTCGTCAATTAGGAGAGGGCATTCATGCGTGGAATCATCCTGGCGGGCGGGTCGGGCACCCGTCTCCATCCGATCACCATCGGCATCAGCAAGCAGTTGCTCCCGGTTTACGACAAGCCGATGGTGTACTACCCGCTGTCCACGCTGATGATGGCCGGGATCCGCGACATCCTGGTGATCACCACCCCCCATGACGCCGCCGGCTTCCAGCGACTCCTCGGTGACGGCTCGCACTTCGGTCTCAACCTCACCTATGTGCAGCAACAGCAGCCCGAGGGTCTGGCGCAGGCTTTCGTGCTCGGCGCCGACCACCTGGGCAACGATTCGGCGGCTTTGGTGTTGGGGGACAACATTTTCTACGGGCCGGGCCTGGGCACCAGCCTGAGCCGCTTCCAAACCATCGACGGGGGCGCGATTTTCGCCTATTGGGTGGCCAACCCGTCGGCCTACGGCGTCGTGGAGTTCAGCGACGACGGCATGGCGCTGTCGCTGGAGGAGAAGCCGGCCACGCCGAAGTCTCAGTATGCGGTGCCGGGCCTGTACTTCTACGACAACGATGTGATCGAAATCGCCAAGAACTTGAAGAAGTCCGCGCGCGGCGAGTACGAGATCACCGAGGTCAACCAGATTTACCTCAACCGGGGCCGTCTCAATGTCGAGGTGATGGCCCGCGGGACGGCTTGGCTGGACACCGGCACGTTCGACTCGCTGCTGGACGCCAGCGACTACGTCCGCACGCTGGAACGGCGGCAGGGGCTGAAGGTCAGCGTCCCCGAGGAAATCGCGTGGCGCCAGGGCTGGATCACCGACGAGGAGATGGCCTCGCGAGCGCACACCTTGGTCAAGTCAGGCTACGGTGGCTACCTGCTGGAGTTGTTGGAGCGGGGCTGATTTCGGCGGGCGTGGCCAGCACGGCGGCGATCGCCGTCGTCAGCGGCACCGACAGGGCCAGCGCGATGCCGCCCACGGCGGAGCGCACGAGTTCGATGGCCACGCTCTCGCTCATCAGCACGTCGCCGAGCGAGCGATTGGCGACGCTGAACAGCAACAGCAGCGGGAGCGAACTGCCGGCGTAGGCCAGCACCAGCGTGTACACGGTGCTCGCGATGTGATCGCGCCCCACCCGGATCGCGCCCAGGAAGATGGCCCGCCGTGAGCCCCCCAGATGGGCGAGCTCGAACACCGTCGACGCCTGCGTCACGGTCACGTCGTTGAGCACCCCCAGCGACCCGATGATGAACCCGGCCAGCAGCAGGCCGCTGATGGACACGCTGCCCAGATACGCGCTGACCGCGTTGTTCTGTTCGTCCGACAGCCCCGTCAGGTGCGTCAATTCGATTGCCGCCCAGGACAATCCCGTGGCCAGCAGCAGCGCCGACAGGGTGCCCAGCAGGGCGGCACTGGTGCGCAGGTTCACGCCGTGCGCGAGGTAGATCACCGCGTAGAGGATGGCCGCCGAGGCCACCAGTGCCACCGGTATCGCGGGTGCGCCGTCGCGCAGCGCCGGCAGCAAAAACACCACCAGCACGGCGAACGCGACGACGATGCCGACCAGCGCCAATAGCCCACGCCAGCGGGCCACCGCGACGATCACCACCGCGAAGGCGATGGCGAGCCCGACCAGCGGCCAGCCACGTTCGAAATCGTAGAACGCGTAGCTGGTGGCGCCTTGGTCGTCGACCTGCCGCACGAGCCGGATGTGGTCTCCCGCCGCGAATTTCGGCTGGCCCGGGCCCGGGGAGGACTCCAGGAGCGTCTTGGCGCCCGCGTTCGGTCCGGAGTCGATTCCGACGACGGTTTCTACGCACTGCCCGGCCCCGGGGATGGCCGGCTGCGGCCCGGTGGTGAGCACCTGACCCGCCGACGGGCTGCCGCAGTCGCTCAGCCCGCTGGAGAGGACATGCCCGCTCACCGTGCTCACGGCGCCGCCGGCCGCGTTCTGGAACGGCATCGGGATGTCAACGTGCTGGCGGCTCGGCCACAGCAGTACCGCACCGGCTATCACGGCCACACCGATGGCAACCAGCAGCCCGACCACGATCTTGGCGGGCAGCGGATCCAGCGGCGACGGGCCGGACGACAGGTTGTGCGAGTGTGAGTGGGCCACCCGGTCGAGGGTAGAGGGCGGTGCCTGCGAACTTCCTTACTGTCGATAGCTGCTGAGGAAGTTGCCCAGCCGCTCGATCGCCGCGGCGAGGTCGCGCGACCACGGCAGGGTGACGATGCGCAGGTGATCCGGCTCGGGCCAATTGAATCCGGTGCCCTGGGTGACCAGGATCTTCTCGGACAACAGCAGATCGAGGACGAGTTGCTCGTCGTCTTCGACCTCGTAGACCTCAGGGTCCAAGCGGGGAAACGTGTAGAGCGCGCCCTCCGGTTTGACGCAGGACACCCCGGGGATCTCGTTGAGTTTGGTCCACGCGACGTCGCGCTGCTCGAGCAGCCGCCCACCGGGAAGCACCAGGTCTTCGATGCTCTGGTGACCGCCGAGGGCGACCTGAATGGCATGCTGCGCAGGCACATTCGGGCACAGACGCATGTTCGCCAGCAGGCTGACGCCCTCGATGAAACTGCCGGCGTGGTCCTTGGGCCCGGTGATCGCCAGCCAGCCGGCCCGATAACCGGCTACGCGGTAGGCCTTCGACAGGCCGTTGAAGGTCAGGCACAACATGTCCGGCGCCAGCGACGCCACGTTGATGTGCTTGGCGTCGTCGTAGAGGATCTTGTCGTAGATCTCGTCGGCAAGAAGCAGTAGCTGATGCTTGCGCGCCAGATCGACCATCTGCCTGAGGACTTCGCGGCTGTAGACCGCGCCGGTCGGGTTGTTCGGGTTGATCACGACCAGCGCCTTGGTGCGCTCGGTGATCTTGGACTCCAGGTCGGCGATGTCGGGCTGCCAGTTCTGGGTCTCGTCGCACAGGTAATGCACGGGGGTGCCGCCCGCCAGGGAGGTCGACGCGGTCCACAGCGGGTAGTCCGGCGACGGGATCAGCACCTGGTCGCCGTTATCGAGCAGGGCCTGCAGCGTCATCGTGATGAGCTCGGATACCCCGTTGCCCAGGTACACGTCGTCAACGTCGAACCGGGGAAAGCCGTCGACCAACTCGTAGCGGGTGACCACCGCACGCCGGGCGGACAGGATGCCCTGCGAGTCGGAATAGCCCTGCGCGTACGGCAGGGCCTGGATCATGTCGCGCATGATCACGTCGGGCGCCTCGAAGCCGAACGGCGCCGGGTTGCCGATGTTGAGCTTCAGGATGCGGTGGCCTTCGGCCTCCAGCCGCGCGGCATGCTGGTGCACCGGGCCGCGGATCTCGTACAGGACGTCCTGCAGTTTCGACGACTGCGCGAAGGCCCGCTGCCGGTGATGGCCGACTTGGAAACCGGAACCGTGCACCGGCAGCTGGTGAGTAGTCACGTCACCTATGGTGCCATTGTTGTCCAATTGAATTTGCTGACAGACCTCAATCTGTGATCAACGTTTGCCCGGCGGGCGGGCGGGCGCTGCGCTCGATACCCAGGCCTTGCCCGCTCGCCGGCGGTACGCGAACCGGGTGCCGCAGCTCGGCTCGCGCGGCGACCCGGCATGGCAACTGCGAAAGGTCGTTGCACGAAACCCGCACCTCGACGGAGGAATTTCCGCGGTAGTGGGTCAGTTTGAAACCGGCCCCAGCAACGCTCATCAGGGACAACGGTGGCCGCAAGACCACCCCGCGATGGGCGCTGGCGTCACCGACCGCGGGTGCACCTACCGCGACATCGCCGCCCTACTCGATTATTCAAACTGACCACTTCCCTTTTCGCTTTTCCTTGGTGAGTCAATATGGAAGCTTTTACGCTCCTTTCGACGAATCGGGCCACGTCGCCATACGCGAACTTGACCGAAAGGGGAGGCCCCGCATGGGGGGCATCGAGACTCGACTCGGAGCTTTGACGGGGTAGCCGTGGACTTCTGGGCTCCTCCCGAGATCACATCAGCACTGATTCATTCAGGGCCGGGGCCCGGATCGTGGCTCACCGCTGCCAACGCCTGGCGACAGCTGGTGACCGAGCTGGGACAGACCGCCGCTGACTACGCCTCCACCGCGGCGGGCATTCCCTGGCAGGGACCATCAGCGAGGGCGATGACCCTGTCTACCGTTCCCTACATCGCCTGGCTACACAGCACCGCAGTCCAGGCCGCTCAGATGTCGATGGCGGCTACCACCATGGCCAGCTCATTCGTCGCCACCCAGAGTGCTGTAGTGCATCCCAGCGTGGTCACTGCCAACCGCACGCTGCTGGCTGATCTGCTCGCAACAAACTTCTTCGGCATCAACTTGCCCGCCATCGCCGCCACCGAGGTCCAGTACATGCAGATGTGGGCGGACAACACGACCGCCATGCTGGGCTATCACGCAACCAGCCTGCAGACCATGGCGATGCCCACGTTTAACCCCCCATCCCCGATGACCACTCCGACCGCCACCGCGGCCCAAACGGCCGCAGTGACCGCGGCGGCAGCGCCCGCTCAGGCCGGTATCTTCGACAATCCGTTCGTTCAGACTGTCAACGGCTATCTGCAAAGCGTGATCGGCAGCGGTCTCTTTAACCCGCAGTCCTTTGTAAACGTGTTCACGGGCGGCCACGATTTCTTCCCCGGTCAGTACCCGGACGTCCTGGCCGCCACCCCCCGCAATCTGGCCATTGCCTACAACCTCACCGGTCCCGAGGCCGTGGGAGGGGTTCCCAACCTCTACGCTGCCGCTGCCTATGCGCCCGCCGCTGAGACTTCTGTCACCGCTTCGCTGGGCAAGGGAATGTACGTCGGCAACCTTGTGGTCCCGCCTTCGGCGGTCACCTCCCCGATCCAGCTTTCTGCCGCAGAGGCGCCGTTGATGGCAACGGCAGCTGACGGCGCTCCACTGGTCCCGATGTTCGTCCCGCCGATGCCGCCGGGCGCCCGTAAGGCCCAGCAGGATAAGCCGGCAGAGAAAGGCTATGGACCGCCGATCTTCGGCACCATCATGCGGCGACCTCCGGCGGGCGGATGAGACGAAGGACCACCAGGCCGGGTAGGGGGCGCGAATCTCAGCAGAGGACCAACCGGACGAGCCAAAGGCCGCGGCACCTTTTTGCGCACGACTTTGGAAGTAGCAGTGTTATCTAGCCCCTGTGTTTGTCCAGGGGCGCAGAGTTTCGGCGCTAGAAGTTACCCACAAATTTGGCCCACCTGTCCGTCAAGGGGGCTCGCCCCCTCGCAATCGCGCAGAAGATATCTGCGCGTGGGGTCGTGGGGCAGGAATCCGTTAGTACAAGCCTGGTGGGCGGCGGGATCGGTGATGCTGACACACGGATCGTCGGCGTGCGCTTGTGCTGGTGGAACGAAGAGGGGTGCCAGTGTTATCGCTGCTGCCGCCGAAACGGCGATTATCGCCCTCTTCATCAGTTCTTCCTTTCGTCACCCCCTAGTGACCACGTCGTTGTCGGCACCGACACAGTGTCGCACTTAACAACGCCGCTCACAGCGCAACTGATCCCAGCCGGCCGGGCCATCGTCGCCAACGTGGGCCTGTCTTGTGGCCCGGGAGACCCTGCTGGTGGTGGCAGAGTGCCTTTCCCCAGGTTTGCCAGATCGCTCATCGCATCGATCGAGATCCATTGCAACACAAAGGATCTCAACAACGCACACCACCCTGAAAACCCTGTGCCACAACAACAGCAACCCCCACCAGAAAAATCAGATGGCGGTACTCCCGTCACCTACGGCGCCATCGCTGTCCATTGAACTTTGCTGGCAGACCTCAAACTGTGATCAGCGTTTGCCCGGCGGGCGGGCACCCCGCGCGATGCCCAGGCCCTTAACAGGTGCCGCCGGCGGGGCCGCGTCGCCGTCGGGCTGCGGGGACGGCTCCGGCTTTTGCTCGGGCTCCGCTGTGGCCTCGGGTGGCTGCTCGGCCGGGGCCTCGGTTGCCTTGGCGGCGGGTGCGGTCCTTTTGGCCCCGGGTCGCTTGGCGCCGGCCGCGATCCCCAGGCCCTTTACGGGGGCAGCGGGTGCCGCGGCTTCCGTCCTGGTTTCAGCAGCCGGTGCCGGTTCGGCTGGCGCCTCGGCTGCCGGAGCTGCTGTTTTTTCCGCTGCCGCTGGGGGCGCCGCCTTCTTGGCGCCGGGTCGCTTGGCGCCCCCGGCAATGCCCAGCCCCTTTACGGGCGTGGCGGGGGCCTTGGCCTCGTCGGCCGGTGTCTCTGCCGGCGCCTCGGTCGCCTTCGCCGCCGGTGCGGCCTTCTTGGCGCCCGGTCTCTTGGCCCCGCCGGCGATGCCCAGCCCCTTGGCCGGCGGCGCGGCCACCTTGGCGGCCTTCTCCGGCTCGGCCTGCTTGGCGGGCTCGGCCTTCGCCGGTGCCGCGGGAGCCTCAGCGGGTGCGGCCGTCGCCTTGGGCGCCTTCGCGGCGCGTTGCTCGGCTTCCTTTGCGGCCGTGCCCTTCTCGGGCAGCGTCGCCTTGTCGTACTCGATCGAGCCGAGCAACACCTGGGCCACGTCAAGCACCTCGACGCCGCTGCGGCCGGCCTCTTCCTGCCGGTCGTTGACGCCGTCGGTGACCATCACGCGGCAGAACGGGCATGCGGTGGCGATCGTGGCGGCGTTGGTGGCCAGCGCCTCGTCGACGCGCTCGTGGTTGATCCGCTTGCCGATGTGCTCTTCCATCCACATCCTGGCGCCGCCGGCGCCGCAGCAGAAGCTGCGCTCGGCGTGCCGCGGCATCTCGGTGAGGGTGGCACCGGCGGCGCCGATCAGCTCCCGCGGCGCCTCGTACACCTTGTTGTGCCGGCCCAGATAGCACGGGTCGTGGTAGGTGATGTCCTGAGAAACGGGGGTGACGGGCACCAGCTTCTTGTCGCGCACCAGCCGGTTGAGCAGCTGGGTGTGGTGCAGCACGGTGTAGTTGGCGCCCAGCTGCCGGTATTCGCGACCCAGGGTGTTGAAGCAGTGCGGGCAGGTGACGACGATCTTGCGGTCGACGGTCTCCACGCCCTCGAACACCCCGTCCAGGGTCTCGACGGCCTGCTGGGCCAGTTGCTGGAACAAGAACTCGTTGCCCGACCGGCGCGCCGAGTCGCCGTTGCAGGTTTCGCCCGTCCCCAGCACCAGGTATTTCACGCCGGCGATGGCGAGCAGCTCGGCGACGGCCTTGGTGGTCTTTTTCGCCTTGTCGTCGTAGGCGCCCGCACAACCCACCCAGAACAGGTACTCGAACCCGTCGAAGCTGTCGACGTCCTCGCCGTAAACCGGCACGTCGAAGTCGACCTCGCCAATCCAGTTGGTGCGGTCGGAGGCGTTCTGGCCCCACGGATTGGCTTTAGTTTCAAGGTTTTTGAAGAGCACCGACAGCTCGGAGGGGAACTCCGATTCCATCATCACCTGGTAGCGGCGCATATCCACGATGTGATCGATGTGTTCAATGTCCACCGGGCACTGCTCGACACACGCCCCGCAGGTCACACACGACCACAGCACGTCGGGGTCGATGACGCCGCCCTGTTCGACGGTGCCGACCAGGGGGCGCGTCGCCTGCTCGGGCCCGGAGCCCATTACCCGGCCGAAGCCCGACTCTGGGACGTGGTGCTGCTCGGCGTGCTTCTCGCCGGACAGCTCCTCGCCGAGCCCGCCCTCGGGAGTGTTCTCGTCGGGGGATTCCTTGCTCCCCAGGATGTAGGGCGCCTTGGCCATCCAGTGGTCGCGCAGGTCCATGATGACGAGCTTTGGCGACAGCGGCTTGCCGGTGTTCCAGGCCGGGCATTGCGACTGGCAACGCCCGCACTCGGTGCAGGTCGCGAAGTCGAGCATCGCCTTCCAGCTGAAGTCCTCGACCTTGCCGCGGCCGAATTCGGCGTCGTCGGGCGGGTTGTCGAAGTCGATCGGCTTGCCGTCCGCCTCAATGGGGAGCAGCGGGCCCAGCCCGTCGGGCAGCCGTTTGAAGATGACGTTGATCGGCGCCGTGAAGATGTGCAGGTGCTTGGAGTGCAGCACGATGATCAGGAACGCCAGCATGACTGCGATGTGCAGCAGCAGGGCCGTCGTCTCGATGATCTCGTTGGCGGGCTGGCCGAGCGGGCGCAGGATGACGCCGAACAGCTGCGACAGGAACGCGCCTTTGCCGTAGGGCAGCGTGCCGTTGTTCACCGCGGACCCGCGGACGAACACGTAGGTCAAGATGACGTTGAAGATCATGAACAGCACCAGCCAGGCGCCGCCGGTGTGTGAGCCGTAGAACCGCGACGAGCGGCCGATCTCGCGGGGGCTGCGCGTCAGCCGGATGATCGCGAAGGTGGTGATCCCGAGGAAGACGGCGGTCGCGAAGAAGTCCTGCAGGAAGCCGAGCACCTCCCACCGGCCGATGACCGGGATGTGGAAGTTGTCCTGGAAGAGCAGCCCGTAGGCCTCGATGTAGACCGTGAGCAGGATGAAAAAGCCCCACATGGTGAAGAAGTGCGCCAGGCCGGGGATCGACCACTTCAGCAGCCGGCGCTGCCCGAAGACCTCGGCGATCTCCGTCCAGACCCGCCTGCCGACGTCGTCGGTGTGCCCGGGGGCCGGCTTTCCGGAGGTGACCAGTTTGAACAGGAACAGGACCCGCCGCGCGGCGAAGGCGAGCACGACGAGCGTCATGCCCATGCCCACTATCAGTCTGATGAGCATCTGCGTGGTCACAGAAGATCTCCCCAATGCGTAGTTACTCGCGGAATGCTTTTTGCCTGCTTAGGGCCTGCTCATAGTTACATCTTCGCGCGTCTGTGTGCGAGATAGGTTCCCCTAACTAGCCCTCCGGGACCAGCATGGCGCGCAGCATGGACAACATCTCCGACCGCGAGCCGGCGCCCAGCCGCCGACGGATCCGGGCGACGTGGTGCTCGACCGTCTTCGCCGAGATGAACAGCTGGCCACCGATGTCGCGGTAGGGCATGCCCAACAGCAGCAGCTCCGCGACTTCGCGTTCCCGATCCGACAGCGGTGACCCCGCCGGCGGTTGGTGTGGCGCCGCGGAAGGGATCGCCGGTGCGGCGGGCGCCTCGGCGGGACCGGCACCCAGCTTGAGGTCGCGGCCGAGTTGCAGCATGGCCGCCGACACCCGGCCGTCGGGCGCCTGCAGCGCGGCCTGGCCGGCCAGCCGGGTCGCGTCGGAGGTGAGGCCGACGTCCGACAAAGACCTCGCCGCAGCGGTGACCTCGTCGACGTCGACCTGATCGGCCAGCACCCTGAGCCACGTCCGGCCCGCCCCGGACAGCGCCCGCGCGAGGGTGCTCTCGGCCGCCGCCGCGCCGAGGGCCTGCCCGTGCGGTGCGACGGCCTCCGGTGAATTGGCGAGGATCCCCGCGTGCACGCCGGCCCAATGCAGCGGCACCGACCACAACGCCGGGTTGCCCAGCGATTCCAGCAGCTCGAACGCCTGGTCCAGGCTGTGCCGCAGCCGGTCCACCTGGCGCATCCGGGCGGCCGCCACCCACAGTTCTCCCAACGGGAGCAGCGCGAATAGATCGACGGAATGCTCCGCGAGCACTTCCATGGCCGTATACCAATGCTTTTGCAGCGCGCCCGCATCCCCGGTGCGACGGGCGACCGCGGTCTGCAAGGCCGACGCCCACAAGGCGTCCCGGCGGTGCAAGGCGGCGGAATGAACGGCCGCGGCGTCCGCGCCGGCCGCCGGCAGCTGCCCGTCCTGCATCTTGATCCATCCCGACAACAGGGTGTGGCGGCGCTCGAACAGCGGGTCGCCGCCGGCGCGCAAGGCTCGGCCGATCACGCTGCGCGCCCGGACGGGATCACCGCCGTGGATCGCGGCCAGGGCAACCAGCGCCGCGGGGCTGTCGGGAAGGACTGCGCCCGTCGACTGTTCGGTGGCCAAAGCCTGGCCGAGTTTGGCCACCGCCGCCGGATACGGGTGATCCATGGTGAGCAGCAGCCCTTCGGCGAGGCCGCGCGCGGTGCGGGCAGCCATGGTCGGTGGGCCGGTGTCCTTGAGGCGCAAGGCCTCTCGCGCAGCCGCGACGTCGCCTGTGGCGGTGTGCACGATCGCGGCGGCCGCGCCGACGATGGTATCGGGGTGGGGTCCCAACCAGCCGAACAATGCGGCGGCCTGATTCGCGTTGCCGTCCTGGGCCGCAACGCTGGCGGCGATCCGGACCGACGCGGCGCGTTCGTCGGGGTCGGTCGAGCCGAGCAGGCCGTCGGCCAAGGCGGCCGCCGCCGCGCAGTCGCCGGTGAGGGCCAGCGCGTCGGCGAGACGGGATCGCAGCGCTTCGGCGCCGACGTCGACCGCCGCCCGGTACAGGCGCGCGGCGCGCACGGAATCACCCCGTGCCGCCGCCGCCTGTTCGCCCAGGATGGCTGCCAGCCCGTCGTCTTTCAAACCGTGTTCGGCGAGTTGGAGCGCGAAATCCGCAGCGAGCGTTGACGTGTCGAGCTGCGCACGCAAGAGCGCCATTTCCACCTCGCGGTGGTGGGCGTTGCCGACGACGTTCGTGACCGCCCCATGCACCGACTGCAGGAACTCGGTGGGGTGCGACGGCTCGACGAGTCCGCTGGCGCGCGCCCGATCCACCAGGCGGCGCGCTTCCGCTGCCGGAAGTCCCAGTGCCGCAGCCACATCCGCAGCGCCCAGTTCCTGGGTCAGCGACATGACGAGGAGGGTGTCCAGGGTGGGCTCGTCGAGCCGGCGCAATCGTTCGATCAGCGCGAACCTGGCCGCCTGCGCAGGGGGCCGCCTGCCGTCGGCCACCGCGTGCACCAGGAACGGCAGACCGGCGGTGCACGACGCAAGGTGCTCGTCGGCAGGCAACGGACCGAGCGGGATGCGCCGGCCGTCCCGCTCGATGGCCAGAGTGAGATCCCGCAGCCGCTCCTGGGGCTGCCCGGCCACCACGATCGTCGCGCCGGGATCGCTGGCGCGGTCGGCGAGGGCCACCAGTTCGGCGTCGGTCAGCGCCTCGGCGTCGTCGACCACCAACACCGCGTCGGGCGGGTCGCCGGCGCGGGGAGGGCGCGCCAGCACCTTCAGCCCGGCACGTCTCAGCGCCTCGCGGGACGCCGCGACAACGGTGCTCTTGCCGGATCCGATGCCACCGCTGATCAGTAACTTCGTCGGCGTTGCTGGGGCGTCGGCGAGGGCCTGGATCACCTGACGCGCACCCGGCGGGACATCGGCCGGGGACTCCCTCATCTCGCGCGTTCCCCTTCCCGGCTCGGTGGATCAGCCGTCCCCGCAACCTTGACAAGCCCCTAATAGGGGACCCCCTAATACTGCCGTAGCAGAGGTGGGTTGCGCACCGATCACACCGGCGGGTCCGGCCATTAGCATCTTGGTATCCAGCCGAGCGCTTTGAGGAGGTTGAGCGGTGGCGAACTCGTTGCTCGACTTCGTGATCGCGGTTGTGCGGGACCCCGACGTGGGTGCGCGGTACGCCGCCAACCCCGGGCAGGCGATCGCTGACGCCCATCTAACCGGCGTGACCAGCGCCGACGTGAACAATCTGATTCCCATGGTGTCGGACTCGCTATCGATGGCAGGCCCCCCCGGCGCCGGTTTCGGACCGCCCGCCGCCGAGCACGGCAATGTCTGGGCAAGCGGCGCGGCCGCCGCGGCGCTTGACGCGTTCACCCCGCACACCCCCGCGGGGGTCGTGCAGCCGCATGACCCGGCGAGCGGCGTGATCACCCACCCGTCCAGCTCGCCGGTCGCCGAAGAGCAGATCCATCCGCAGCCGCTGGGACTGGACGCGCATGAGCCATCCGTGCAGCTCACAGGCTTGGAGACGCCCGACGGCACCGTCGAGCACGGCGGCTTCCCGGGGTACGAACTGAGTGCCTGGGAGCACCCGATCGACCACTCCCACACCGTCGATCCCGACCACCACGACTTCGGTATCCACGGCTGACCACTCCCTTTCCAGGCTCCGCAGCATGCCCAAATTATGGCTCTGAGCTGCGCAAACGCCAGTCCCCCAAATCCCCCTAATCCCCTAATGGGACTACCCCGTCCACCCCGGAGGGTCGCTGAGCGTCTGGGGGATCGGACCCCGATTCCGGGCTGACCCCAAATGCATAGCGTGTATATCGAAACGCCGGTCGCCCGGCGAGAGGCTTCAGAGAATTCGAAGGGAACCGACCATGGACGCGCTGATCCGATACATCCTGTCGCTGTTTGCCAGCCCCGAAGCGGCCCAAGCGTTCCTCAATGGTCCCGAGCAGTCGATGAGTGTGGCCGGGGTCAACGCTTCCCCCCAGGAGTTTGCGCTCGCGGCGGCCAACGCGCTGCCCGGAGTGGATCTGGGCGGCGACCCGGTCGGCGGCCTGCAGCAGGTCCTGACCGACCAGTACGGCTACGCGCCCGCGTATGGGGGTTACGAGCCCTATGGCGGGTACGGGCCCAGCCTGGTGTCCACGGTCGCCGACGACGGCGCCGCGTTGGTGGGCGACGCCGTTGCCCCCGTCGTGTACGGCACCGACGCCGTCCTGAGCGACGGCGGCGCCATCGTGGGCGGCTTGGGCGGCGGACTTGTCAATGCCGTCGATGCGGGGCTGTGGAACGCCGCCGACGGAGGATTCGTGGGACCGGAGGGCGGTTTGGGCTGGCAGCCCGGGTGGGGCGGCTTCGGGCCGGGCACTGGGGAGTTCGGCACCGGCTTCGGATCTGGTTGGGGCGGGT
This sequence comes from Mycobacterium sp. 852002-51057_SCH5723018, assembly GCF_001667035.1. Taxonomy (GTDB): domain Bacteria; phylum Actinomycetota; class Actinomycetes; order Mycobacteriales; family Mycobacteriaceae; genus Mycobacterium. Next base: position 1,263 of record NZ_LZIR01000128.1, on the reverse strand, counting down.
TCGGCCCTGGTTGGGACTCCGGGCCGGGTTGGGGTGATTTCCGCCCGGGTTGGGGTGACGCGCGCCCTGGTTGGGGGGACGTCCGACCGGGCTGGGGCGACGCGCGCCCTGGTTGGGGTGATTTCCGCCCGGGTTGGGGTGACGCGCGCCCTGGTTGGGGTGATTTCCGCCCGGGTTGGGGTGACGCGCGCCCTGGTTGGGGCGACTTCCGGCCGGGTTGTGGCCCAGACTGGGGCGGATTCGGTCCCGGTGGTGGCCCTGGTTTCGGCGGCTTCGGTCCCGGGTTCGGGCCGGGCTTGGGCGGCTTCGGCCCGGGTCCCCTGCTTGGTGGCGGCGTCGGTTTGGGTGCTGAGATCAACGCCGGCCTGGGTCTTGGTTTGGGTGTTGGCGGCGGCGCCGGTCTCGGGGCTGAGATCAATGCTGGCTTGAACCTTGGGCTTGGGGCTGGACTGGGCGCTGGAACCGGTTTCGGTTTGGGTGGCCAGGCGGGTCTAGGTGCTCAGGTCGGTGCCGGCTTGGGTCTTGGGCTAGGCGGGGGTCTGGGCGCTGGCGCCGGTTTTGGTTTGGGCGGTCAAGCAGGCTTCGGTGCTGGTTTGGGCGCTGGGACGGGTTTTGGTCTCGGTGGAGTGGCCGGTCTGGGTGCAGGCGGCGGTTTCGGTGGTGGTGTCGGCCTCGCAAGCGAAGCAGGTTTCGGCGCCGGCCTAGGTGCGCGCGCCGGTTTCGGCGGCGGTGTCGGGCTTGCCGGTGAGGCCGGTGTTGGTGGTGAAGCCGGCCTCGGCGGTGGCGTCGGCCTGGGTGCGGGCGCTGCTCTCGGCGGTCGCGCGGGTCTGGCCGGTGGAGCCGGTTTTGGTGGCGGCGCGGGCTTAGGCGGTGAGGCCGGTCTGGGTGGTCAGGTTGGTCTGGCTGGTCAGGCGGGGTTGGGCGTCGGCGCTGGTGTTGGCGGTGGTGCTGGACTGGGCGGTCAGGTTGGTCTGGCTGGTCAGGCCGGGTTGGGCGGCAGCGCTGGTGTTGGTGGTCAGGCCGGGTTGGGTGGCGGCGCTGGTCTTGGCGGTCAGGCCGGCCTGGGTGCAGGCGCTGGTGTTGGTGGCCAGGCCGGCCTAGGTGGCGGCGCTGGTCTGGGTGGTCAGGTTGGTCTGGCTGGTCAGGCCGGCCTGGGTGCGGGCGCTGGTGTTGGTGGTCAGGCCGGCCTGGGTGTGTGACCTTGACTGTGAGCAGAGCACCGGATACTTCGGAGAGGGGGGGGGGGGGGCGGGGCGGGGGTTG
>NZ_LZIR01000127.1 GCF_001667035.1 Mycobacterium sp. 852002-51057_SCH5723018 | reverse complement strand
TATAAGAGACCGCCCCGGCGCCAGCCCCCGGAGCACCCGCGCCGGCCCAAGCGCCCGCGGGCGAAGTCACTCCGACGACCGCATCGGAGCCGCAGCGCGGCTTGCCGGCCTGACCCGCCGATCGCAAGGAGACCCGCATGGACGTCATCGCAGCCACCGAATACCTTGCCCGCTCCACGACCCTGACCAGGGTCGGCTGGATCGGCTACATCATCATCGGCGGGATCGCCGGCTGGATCGCGGGCAAAATCGTCAAGGGCGGCGGGTCCGGCATCCTGATGAACATCGTGATCGGCATCGTCGGCGCGCTGATCGGCGGCTTCTTGCTGAGCTTCTTCGTCGACACCGCCTCGGGCGGCTGGTGGTTCACGCTGTTCACCGCGATTCTGGGCTCGGTCATCCTGCTCTGGATCATCGGCATGGTGCGAAGGACTTAACCGGGCTAAAGCGTTGCGGCCGTGGCCGATAGCGGCAAGATGGACGGATGACCCCATCGGCGACCGCCGCCGCCACGATGCGCGCGTGGCGGGTGCGCCGCCCGGGGCCCATGGATACCAAGCCGCTCGAGCAGGTCACCGCCGAGGTGCCGCGCCCGTCGCCGACGGAGTTGCTGGTCGCCGTGCGCGCGTGCGGGGTGTGCCGCACCGACCTGCACGTCGCCGAGGGCGACCTGCCCGTGCACCGCGAGCACGTGACGCCCGGCCACGAGGTGGTGGGCGAGGTGGTCGAGGTTGGCGCCCAAGCCGGTGACGAGTTCGAGGTCGGGGACCGGGTGGGCATCGCCTGGCTGCGCCACACCTGCGGCGTGTGCAAGTACTGCCGTCGGGGCAGCGAGAACCTTTGTCCGGAGTCTCGCTACACCGGCTGGGACGCCGACGGCGGCTACGCCGAATTCGCAACGGTCCCTGCGGATTTCGCGCACCATCTGCCGGGCGGCTACACCGACAGCGAGCTGGCGCCGCTGCTGTGCGCCGGCATCATCGGGTACCGCTCGCTGCTGCGCGCCGAGCTGCCACCGGGCGGGCGGCTGGGGTTGTACGGCTTCGGCGGCAGCGCCCACATCACCGCGCAGGTCGCGTTGGCGCAGGGCGCCGAGGTGCACGTGATGACTCGCGGGGCCGATGCGCGCGAGCTGGCGCTGAAACTCGGCGCCGCGTCGGCCCAAGGCGCGGCCGATCCACCGCCCGTGCCGCTGGACGCCGCTATCTTGTTCGCGCCGGTCGGCGAGCTGGTGCTGCCCGCGCTGGAGGCGTTGGACCGCGGCGGCACCCTGGCCATCGCGGGCATTCACCTGTCGGACATCCCGCCGCTCAACTACCAGCGCCACCTGTTTCAGGAGCGCCAGCTGCGGTCGGTCACGTCGAACACCCGGGCCGACGCGCGAGCCTTCCTGGATTTTGCGGGGAGGCATCGCATCGAGGTGACCACGCCGGAATACGCGCTGGCGCAGGCCGATCGGGCGTTGAGCGATCTGGCCGCGGGCCGCATCGCCGGGGCGGCGGTGCTGCTCGTCTAGGCCTCAGCTCGACAGGTGCCAGACCAGCGCCGCGGCCAGGGCGCCCAGCCCGTTCAATGACCAGTGCAGCGCGATCGGCGCGATCAGGCTGCCGCTTCGCCGGCGCAGCCAGCTGAAGACGAACCCGGCCGCCCCGGTGGCCAGCACCGCCAGCGTCACCCCGGCCACCATGCCGGCGAACCCGCCGCCGAACACCCGGGTGAAGCCGACGTTGTTGCTGGTGAGCCCGAGCGACGTGGCGACGTGCCACAGCCCGAACAGCAGCGATCCAACCAGCGCGACGCCGCGAAAACCCCACGCCCGGTTCAGCGCGCCGTGCAGCACGCCGCGGAAGGCCAGCTCCTCGGGGATGACGGTCTGCAGCGGGATGACGACCATCGACGCGATCAGGGCGCCGGAGATCGTGGCGTAGTGGTTGTTCAGGAACATCGGCCGGGTCATCGGCAGCAGCACACCGACCGCGATCACCGACGCGACGACCGCGACGGCGGCCAGCGCGTACCCCAGCCCCGACTTCCAGTGCTCGCGGCCCAGTCCGAGGTCGGTCCAGTCCAGGCCCCTGGCGCGCATCAGGATCGCCAGGCCGACGGCGGCGACCGGGACGGTCGCGACGCTCGCCCACGGCGTGGTGAAGTGCGCGATCAGGTTGGTCAGCACCAGCACCGCCACCACCACGGCGATGTCGAGATGGAGGCGGAACCGTTGCAGCCCCGGATGGCGGTCGCCGGCCATCCTCACGTCGAGCATTGGGCAAGCTTACCCGCGAAGCCCGTTCGCCCAGCTCAGCCGGCTGAGGAACGCTGAGCCGCAGCGGCGGCATGCTGGCGGGCGCGGAAGGCCTGGACCTTCGCGCGGTTGCCGCACGTGCGCATTCCGCACCAATGCCGGTTCTGGGCTCGCGACGCGTCGATGTAGAGGCGCGTGCAGCCAGGATGGGAACATCCCTTGACCTTCTCGATGTCGGGTCCGGCATAGAGGTCGAGTAGATCGGCGGCCAGCCCCGCGAGCAGCTGCGGCACGGTACCGCCGCGGCTGACAGACCCGTCCGGGTGCAATACCGGCGTGAGCTGGGGTTGGGATGCGTGCGCATTCAGCAGATCAACGTCGGCGACGTCGGGTCGGCCGCCCTGAAGCCGCGCGAAAACGACCCGGTAGATGGCTTCGCGCAGCGCGATCGCGGCCGTCAATTCATCGTCGGTGATCGCGAGCGCCGAATCCACCAGCCCCGCGCCACCCGCCCAGTCCGACAACTGTTGCGGGTCGGTCAGCAATTCCTCGCGCGCTGACCCGCGGTATTTCAGCGTGCCCGCGAAGTCCAAGCACCGCCGCCCGCTCACGTAGACGAACTCCATGTAACCACCTTGACAGGTTTCAGTATCTTTGGCAAGCTGTAACTATCCAAGATGGTTACACACGGATGGACCAGCTCATCGCGACGATCGAGCGAACGAAAACAGCATGAGGGCAGGAGGAACCCATGGCTACTACGGTATGGACGCTGCTCTCAATCCTCGTCATTGCCCCTTTGGGCGCTCTTGCCTTCGACCGACCCCTCTACGGCAATTGGATCTGGCACATCGACGCTGAGAAGCCGGGAGACTACGGTGAGCCTTCCGGCGTCACCGGCAAACCCCACGCCACGTAGTCACTCCCTCGACGACCAGGTCCATCCCGAGATCGCCGGGTCGTCCTCGCCGTGCTCGCGGGTGTAGATCCGCGCGGCGAGGCGGGCGTCGACCATGCGCTGACGCAGCACGGCGGCCTGGCTGGCCAGCCCGTCCACCCGGTCGATGACGTCCATGACCAGGTGGAAGCGGTCCAGGTCGTTGAGCATCACCATGTCGAACGGCGTCGTCGTGGTGCCTCGCTCCTTGAAGCCGCGCACGTGGAGGTGCGCGTGGTTGGTGCGCGAATAGGTGAGTCGGTGGATGAGCCACGGGTAGCCGTGGTAGGCGAAGATGACCGGCTTGTCGCGGGTGAACAGCGCGTCGAACTCCCGGTCCGGCAAGCCATGTGGGTGCTCGGAGTCGGGCTGCAGCCGCATCAGGTCGACGACGTTGACCACCCGCACCGCCAGCCCGGGCAGTTCGCGACGCAGGATGTCGGCCGCCGCCAGGGCCTCTTGCGTCGGGATGTCGCCGGCGCAGGCCAGCACCACGTCGGGTTCGGCGACTGAAGCTGCAGCGGTGCCCGCCCATTCCCAGATGCCCAGGCCGCGCGCGCAGTGGGCAATCGCCTGGTCCATGTCCAGGTAGGAAAGGGCGGGCTGCTTGCCGGCGACGATGACGTTGATGTAGCTGCGGCTGCGCAGGCAGTGGTCGGCCACCGACAGCAGCGTGTTGGCGTCCGGCGGCAGGTACACCCTCGTCAGCTCAGCGCGCTTGTTGGCGACCAGGTCGATGAACCCCGGGTCCTGATGCGACGCGCCGTTGTGATCCTGGCGCCACACGTGGGAGGTCAGCAGGTAGTTCAGCGACGCGATCGGCCGCCGCCACGGCAATTCCCGGCTGGTGGCAAGCCATTTCGCGTGTTGGTTCAGCATCGAGTCGACGATGTGGACGAACGCCTCGTAGCAGTTGAACAGGCCATGCCGGCCGGTCAGCAGGTAGCCCTCCAGCCAGCCCTGGCACAGGTGCTCGGAGAGCACCTCCATCACGCGGCCGTCGGGCGCGAGGTTCTCGTCATCGGGCTCGATCTCCGACAGCCACACCTTGTTCGTCGCGCCGTACACGGCGTCGAGCCGGTTGGAGGCGGTCTCGTCGGGGCCCATGAGCCGGAACCGGTCGGAATTGCGGGCGATCACGTCACGCAGATAGGTGCCCAGGATCCGCGTGGCCTCATGCATCTCGGCGGCCGGCTGCGGCACCGGCACCGCGTACTCGCGGAAGTCCGGCAGGTCCAGGTCGTGCAGCAGCAGCCCGCCGTTGGCGTGCGGGTTGGCGCTCATCCGGCGGTCGCCGCGCGGCGCCAGCGCGCGCAGCTCGGGCCGCAGCGCGCCGTCGTCGTCGAACAGCTCCTCGGGCCGGTAGCTGCGCAACCATTCCTCCAACTGCGCGCGGTGTGCGGGATTGTCGTGGGTTTCGGCCAGCGGCACCTGATGGGCCCGCCAGGTGCCCTCGACCTTCTTGCCGTCGACCACCTGGGGTCCGGTCCAGCCCTTGGGGGTGCGCAGCACGATCATCGGCCACACGGGGCGCTCGGTCTCGCCGCCGCCGCGCGCCGCCCGCTGGATGGCCTCGATGTCGTCGAAGGCTTCGTCGAACGCGGCGGCCAGCTGCCGGTGCACGTCGGCCGGGTCGTCACCGGCGACCGTGATGGGCCGATAGCCGTAGCCGCGCAGCAGCGATTCCAGCTCGGGGTGGGGGATGCGGGCCAGCACCGTCGGGTTGGCGATCTTGTAGCCGTTGAGGTGCAGGATCGGCAGCACCGCGCCGTCGGTGGCCGGGTTGAGGAACTTGTTGGAATGCCAGCTGGCCGCCAGTGGCCCGGTTTCGGCCTCGCCGTCGCCGACCACGCAGGCCACCACCAGGTCCGGGTTGTCGAAGGCGGCCCCGTAGGCATGCACCAGCGCGTAGCCCAGCTCGCCGCCCTCGTGGATCGAGCCCGGCGTCTGGGCCGCGACGTGGCTGGGGATGCCGCCGGGAAAGGAGAACTGCCGGAACAACTTCCGCAGGCCTTCGGCGTCTTCCTCGATGCCGGTGTACACCTCGCTGTAGGTGCCCTCCAGGTAGGCGTTGGCGACCAGCCCGGGGCCGCCGTGGCCCGGCCCGGTGACGTAGATGACGCTCGCGTCGCGGTTGCGGATGATCCGGTTCAGGTGCGCGTAGATCAGGTTGAGCCCGGGCGTGGTGCCCCAGTGCCCCAACAGCCGGGGTTTGACGTGCTCGGCCGACAGCGGCTCGCTCAGCAGCGGGTTGTCCAGCAGGTAGATCTGTCCGACCGACAGGTAATTGGCCGCGCGCCAGTACTTGTCGATGAGGGCCAGTTCGTCGCCGGAGAGTTCAGCGCGTTTGGTTGGGGTTTCTAGGGTCACCCCGCCGATTGTCCGCGCCCCGAATGAACAACGCCCGGCGGCGCCTATTCTTCGCCGCGGGCCCGGGCCTCGTAGGCACGGCGCTTCTCGACGTCGACGTCATCGGTGAAGACATGGTCGCCGCCGAGGACGCGGTTCAGCCCCTCGGCGATTCTGCGTGGCCAGAACTTTTGAGACACCACCATCGCGCCCGCCGCCCTGGTCACCCGCACCTTCGGCTTCGGGTGGGCCACCAGCCCGACGATGGCCTCGGCGATCTCGGCCGGCTCGGCGTTCCTGAACCCCTTCATCCCGGGAGTCCCGGCGACGAGCTCGGTGTTGACGAACGTCGGCAACACCGCCGAGAACTTGACGCCGGCCGAGCGGTACTCCAGCCTGGCGGCATCGGTGAAGGCGACCACCGCGTGCTTGCTCGCGCAGTAGGTGGCCAGCCCGACGACGTAGAGCTCCCCGGCCAGTGAGGCGACGTTGATGACGTGCCCGGATCCGCGCGGCACCATGCGCTGCGCCGCCAGCTTGCTGCCCAGGATCACGCCGTAGACGTTGATGTCCAGGATGCGCCGGGTGACCGCGTCCGGCTCATCGATGATCCGGCCGACGGGCATGATGCCGGCGTTGTTGACCAGCACGTCGATCGGCCCGAGCTGGCGTTCTACACCGTCCAGGAAATCGGAGAAGGAATGCTGGTCGGTGACGTCGAGCTTCCCGTAGACGTCGAGGCCGAGCGCGGCGCCCGACTCCTTCACCCGCACCTCGTCGATGTCTCCGATCGCGACTTTGGCCCCCAGGTTGTGCAACGCGGTCGCGGTGGCCAGCCCGATTCCCCGTGCGCCGCCGGTGATCACCACCACCTTGTCGCGCACCTTCACCCCGATCGATGCCGTGTCCGCCATTGTCGTCGTCCCTCCCGGAGTTGACGGGTGTCAATTGCCGATCCGGTAAGCACAACACTCGGCGCCGTCCCGCGCAAATAACGACCACGAGGCCGATACTGCACCGATGACCGAGGTGCGGCCGGCCGTCCCGGCGGACGCGCGGGAGGTGGCCCGCGTGCACGTGCGCTCCTGGCAATCGGCGTACCGGGGGCTCATCGCCCAGGACTACCTCGACGGCCTGAAGCCCGAGGCCTGGGCCAACCGATACACCTTCGGCCGGGTGGGGCTTCGGCTGCCGTCCACGGTGGTCGCGGTCGACGGGTCGGCGATCTGCGGCCTGGCGACCACGGGCCTGGGCGACGACGAACACCTACCGAATTTCGGTGAGCTGATGGCGCTCTACGTCGATCCCGCCTACCACGGAACCGGGGTGGGGCGCCTGCTCATCACCGCCGCGAGGGAGCGGCTGCGGAGGGTCGGCGTCGCGGGAGCGTTGCTGTGGGTGCTGGACGGCAATGCCCGCGCCCGGCGATTCTACGAACGCGACGGCTGGAGATTCGACGGGGCTTGCCGCACAGAGGTTTTCGGCAACTCGCCGGTGCGCCAAGTCCGCTACCGGTTCGCGCCGATCTGATCAACCGGCTTGGGCCAAGGTCAGCTGCCACGAGACCCCGAAACGGTCGTTGACCCAACCGAATTTGGGGCTGAAACCATAGGAATCCAGCGGCATGAGGACCTGGCCTCCTTCCAGTAAGGCGCCGTACAAGCGCTCGATCTCGTCGTCGGAGGCGCACTCCACATACAGGGAGATCGACGGGGTGAAGCTGAATCCGTGCGAGGCGGGGCTGTCGATGCACATGAACTGCTGGCCCGCCAGCGCGAACGTCGCATGCTGAACCGTTCCCTCCGCTCCCGCCTCGTCGGGTCCATATCGCGTCATCGATCGAATCCCGGAGTCGGCGAACAGCGATGTGTAAAACCGCATCGCCTCCTCGGCCTTGCCTTCGAACATCAGGAAAGTGGTGATTTTGTGCAACGTTGTCATCGGACCCCCAGGGTGATCTCACGCATCGCGACGGGCTCGGTGCCGAGCGTAGTGGGGGTGTTTCTACGTCAGCGCACGCCGAGCCACACCAGGCTGGCGGCCCCGACGGCCGCGCAGTAGATGGCAAACGGCGTGAGGGTGCGGGTCTGGAAGTACCTCGTGAGAAACCGCACCGCCAGGTAGGCGCAGACGAAGGACGCGACGCTGCCGGCCAGCACCTGGCCTCCGATCCCGGTTCCCCGCGGCCCGAACAGGTCGGGGATCTTGTAGACCCCGGCGGCCAGGATGATCGGCGTCGCCAGCAGAAACGAGTAGCGGGCGGCGTCCTCGTGCGAGAGCCCGCGCCACAGGCCGGCCACCATGGCGATGCCGGAGCGGCTGATGCCGGGCAGCAGGGCCAGTATTTGCGAGGAGCCGATCAGCACGCCGCGGCCCATCGGTAGCTGTGCCAACCGGTTGTCGATCGCCTCGCCGGCGTGGTCGGCGTGCTCGACGTCGCCCGCCGGTGAGACCCGGCGCCGCAGCACCTCACCGGCGTACAGGGCCACGCCGTTGAGCAGCAGAAACGCCGCCGCCGGCATGGGTTTGCCCAGCGTGGTGCGGAAGAGGTGTTCGAGGGCCACCCCGGCCAGCCCCACCGGGATGGTGGCCACCACGATCAGCCAGGCCAGCCGCTCGTCGGGCGTCTGGATGCGCCGATGGCGCAGCGACGAGACGAAGCCGGCCACGATGCGCAGCCAGTCCCGCCAGAAGAACACCAGCAGGGCGGCGGCGGTGGCGACGTGCAGGCCGACGATGAACGCCAGGTAGGGCGACTCGGGGGTGGACACGCTGAGGTCCCGGGCCCATTGCCCGCCGATCAGCGCCGGCACCAGCACCGCGTGCCCGAGGCTGGAGACCGGGAACAGCTCGGTGACGCCCTGGAACGCCCCGACGACCACCGCCTCGACGTAGCTCAGGTGCGCGCTCATGCGTTGGGTCCTTCCGTGGATGGTTTCGCGGCCTGCGACGATAGCCGACGCGATCGCCGCCCACCTTCCCGGCCGTGGCGGTGGCGACCAATCGGCTTGCGCCGCTGAGCTTCTGGTTGGACGGCCTGCCCCACCGCACCGGACGGGTACGGTGGGCGGGTGGCCGACGGGTTGCTGGATGGGGTGCGCGTGCTGGACTTGTCCAGTGGCGGCGCCGACGCGGTGGGCCGCCTGTTCGCCGACCTGGGCGCCGACGTACTCAAGATCGAATTCCCGGGCGGAAGCATGGGACGCGACGAGTTGCCGACGCTGGCCGGTGCCAGCATCCCGTTCGCGGTGCACAACGCCAACAAGCGCTGCGCGGTGCTGGACCCGCTCGAGGACGGCGACTGCGGCCGGTTCTTCGAACTGGCCGCAGAGGCCGACATCGTCGTGGACAGCGGCGTAGACGGACACGCCGGTGCGTTCGGGATCTCGGGCGCCGAATTGGCCGCCCGCTACCCGCACCTGGTGGTGCTGTCGGTCAGCGACTTCGGTGCCACCGGCCCGCGGTCGTCGTGGCGGGCCAGCGATGCCGTCCTGTATGCGATGTGCGGCTCGCTGTCGCGATCGGGCCCCACCACCGGCACCCCGGTGCTCCCGCCGGAGGGCATCGCTTCGGCGACCGCCGCCGTCCAGGCCGCCTGGGCCGCGCTGGTCGCCTACTACAACCGGTTGCGTTGCGGCACGGGCGATTACATCGACTTCTCCCGCTACGACGCCGTCGTGATGGCGCTCGACCCGGCGTTCGGCGCGCACGGGCAGGCCGCCGCCGGCAGCCGCCGCGCCGGCGAGTGGCGCGGCCGCCCGAAGAACCAGGACGCCTACCCGATCTATCCATGCCGGGACGGCTACGTCCGGCTGTGTGTGATGGCGCCGCGGCAGTGGCGCGGCCTGCGGCGGTGGCTGGGGGAGCCCGAGGATTTCCAGGACCCGAAATACGACGTGCTCGGCGCCCGCTTCGCGGCCTGGCCCGAGATCAGCCTGCTGCTCGAGGCGCTGTTCGCCGACCAGACCATGAAGGACCTGGTGGCCGCCGGACAGGCGCACGGGGTGCCGATCGCCGCGGTGTTGACGCCGGCGCGGATCCTCGGCTCCGAACATTTCCAGGCGGTGGGCGCGATCACCGAGGCCGAGCTATTTCCCGGGGTGCGCGCCAGCGTCCCGACCGGGTATTTCGTCGTCGACGGGCAGCGGTCGGGTTTCCGGACGCCGGCTCCCGCCGTCCCGGGGCAAGACGAACCGTTCTGGAGCGCGAATCCCACGGTCGTGCAAGCACCGTCGGGCAAGGTCGGCGAGTACCCGTTCACCGGGCTGCGGATCCTCGACCTGGGCATCATCGTCGCCGGCGGCGAGCTCAGCCGGCTGTTCGGCGACCTGGGCGCCGAGGTCATCAAGGTCGAAAGCGCCGACTATCCGGACGGCCTGCGGCAGGCCCGCGACGGTGACCCCATCAGCGAATCCTTCGCCTGGACCCACCGCAACCAGCTCGGGCTCGGCCTGGACCTGCGCAGCGTGCGGGGTAAGGAGATCTTCGGCCGGCTGGTCGCCGAGGCCGACGCGGTGTTCGCCAACTTCAAGCCCGGAACCCTTACCACGCTTGGGTTTTCCTACGACACGCTGCGCTCGCTCAACCCGCGCATCGTGCTGGCCGGCAGCAGCGCCTTCGGCAACACCGGCCCGTGGAGCACCCGGATGGGCTACGGGCCGCTGGTCCGCGCCGCCACCGGCGTGACCCGGCTGTGGACGTCCGACGATCCGGACGAGCAGGCTGACACCGGCCGGCACGCGTTCTACGACGCGACCACCATCTTCCCCGATCACGTGGTCGGCCGGGTCACCGCCATCGCGGCGCTGGCCGCGCTGATCCGCCGCGATCGGACCGGCAGCGGGGCCCACGTCCACGTCTCGCAGGCCGAGGTGGTGGTCAACCAACTCGACACCGTCTACGTCACCCAGGCCGCGCTGGCCGCGGGCATCGCCAGGATCCGCGACGACACCGCCGTGCACGCGGTCTACCCGTGTGCGGGCGACGACGAATGGTGCGCCATCACGATCGGCTCCGATGAAGAATGGCGTTGCGCCGCAACTCTTCTCGACCGCCCGGAATGGGTGGACGACCCGCGCTTCGCGACCGGCGAGTCGCGCCTGGCCAACCGGCGCGAGCTGGTGGAGCTGCTGTCGGCCTGGACCCGAACCCGCACCCCGGTGCGCGTCGCCGAACTGCTGCAGTCGGCCGGAGTCCCGGCCGGGCCGATGAACCGCCCGCCGGACATCCTCGAAGACCGCCAGCTGATCGAGCGAAACCTGTTCAGCGACATGGTGCATCCGCTGATCGAACGTCCGCTGCCGGCGGAGACGGGCCCGGCGCCGTTTCAGCACATCCCGCCCGCCCCAAAGCGCCCGGCGCCGCTGTCCGGCCAGGACACCCGTGAAATCTGCCGAAGCCTGCTGCAGATGAGCGACGAGGAGATCGAGCGGCTGATCGACGACCGCGTGCTGTTCGCCCCCTGAGGGCCCGATGCCGATCACCGCCGCGATTCATAGCCACGCTAAATTCGTCGTATGACCGTCGACCCTGCGACACCGGTGCTGATCGGCTACGCCCAGGTCAACCACCGCGACGAAATCGACCCCGCCACGCGGTCGGTCGAGCCGGTCGACTTGATGGCCGTCGCGGCCCGCGAAGCCGCGGATTCCCGGGTGATCGAGGCCGTCGATTCCATCCGCGTGGTGAACATCCTGTCGGCGCAGTACCGCGATCCCGGGCTGCTGCTGGGCCAGCGGATCGGCGCCTCCGGCTTCACCACCCGCTACAGCCCGGTCGGGGGCAACGTGCCCCAGTCGCTAATCAACCAGGCCTGCCTGGACATCCAGGCGGGACGGGCCGGCGTGGTGCTGGTCGCCGGCGCCGAAACCTGGCGCACCAGGCGGGGCCTGAAGGCCCAGGGCAGCAAGCTCGAGTGGACCGCGCAGGACGCCTCGGTGCCGATGGCCGAGATGCACGAGGACGACGTCCCGATGGCCGGTGCCGCCGAGCTCAGGATCGGGCTGAACCGCCCGGCCTACGTCTACCCGCTGTTCGAGCAGGCGCTTCGCATCGCGAACGGCGAAGCGGTCGACGACCACCTCAAGCGCATCGGCGAGTTGTGGGCCGGCTTCAACGCCGTGGCGGTCGGCAATCCCCATGCGTGGATCCGCAAACCGGTGACCGCCGAGGAGATCTGGCAGCCAGGCCCGCAGAACCGGATGATCAGCTGGCCCTACACCAAGCTGATGAACTCCAACAACATGGTCGACCAGGGCGCCGCGCTGGTGCTGACCTCGGTGGAGCAGGCAAAACGCCTGCAGATCCCCGCCGAGCGGTGGGTTTACCCGCACGCGGGCACCGACGCGCACGACACCCCGGCCGTCGCCGAGCGCGATGAGCTGTACCGCTCGGCGGCCATCCGGATCGGCGGGGCGCGCGCGCTGCAACTGGCCGGCCTGGGCATCGACGATGTCGACTACGTCGACCTGTACTCCTGCTTTCCCTCCGCCGTTCAGGTCGCGGCCGCCGAACTGGGGTTGAGCGTCGACGATCCGGCCCGCCCGCTCACCGTGACAGGGGGGCTGACGTTCGCCGGCGGACCGTGGAGCAACTATGTGACGCATTCGATCGCCACCATGGCCGAGCTGCTGGTGGCAAACCCCGGACGGCGCGCGCTCATCACCGCGAACGGCGGCTATCTGACCAAGCACAGCTTCGGTGTCTACAGCACCGAGCCACCGGCCGAGTTTCGCTGGGAGGACGTGCAACCGGCGGTGGACCGGGAGCGCACCCGCGACGGCCTGGTCGAGTGGGAGGGCGTGGGCACCGTCGAGGCATGGACGACGCCGTTCGACCGCCAGGGACGACCGGAGAAGGCGTTCCTGTCCGTACGCACGCCCGACGGGTCGCGCACGCTGGCGGTCATCGACGATCCGGCCGCCGCCGAGGCGACGGTGCGCGAAGACATCGGCGGCGCCAAGGTTGCCGTCGCCGCCGACGGCAGCGCCGCGCTGCAGTAACCAGTCCGCGACATAGCGCCACGCCAGGGCGCCGTTTGAGGGGCAACGGTCGCGTAAGTGATAGCAACTTGCCTATTGTCGACTTGGACCTTGGGGGAGGTGAGCCCAGGTGCAGATCCTGGTGACCGACGCCACCGGCGCAGTCGGGCGGATCGTCGCACGCCAGCTGATCGCGGCCGGGCACACCGTCATCGGCATCGCTGACCAGCCGCATCCGTGCCTGGACCCCGGCGTGGACTTTGTTTGCGCGCCGCTCAGCCACCCCGTCCTGCAAGACCTGACCGACGAGGCCGACGCGGTGCTTCACCTGGCCCCGGTCGACGCCCGGGCCCCGGGGAGCGCGGACATCGACGGGGTCGCGCACGTGACCCACGCGGCCGCCCGCGCCGGTGCGCGGCTGCTGTTCGTGTCCCAGGCTGCGGGCCGGCCCGAGGTGTATCGGCCGGCCGAGGAGCTGGTGTCGGCGGGCTGGGCGCCGAGCCTGGTCGTGCGCATCGCCCCGCCGGTCGGCCGCCAGCTCGACTGGATGGTGTGCCGCACGGTGGCCACCCTGCTGCGCACCAAGGTCTCCGCGCAGCCGATCCGCGTGCTGCACCTCGACGATCTGGTGCGCTTCCTGGTGTTGGCCCTGAACACCGACCGCACCGGTGTCGTCGACCTCGCCACCCCCGACACCACCAACGTCGTCACCGCCTGGCGGCTGCTGCGGGGCGTCGACCCACGTTCGCGGCTGCACGGCGTGCGCAGCTGGTCACGGCTGATCCCCGAGATTGATATCGCTGCGGCGCAAGAGGATTGGGGCTTCGAGTTCGGCTGGCAGGCCGTCGAGGCGGTCGCCGACACGGCGCGCGGACTAGTAGGGCGCCGACTCGGCGCCGTGGGCGCGACCAGCCACGGCGGCCAGCTGGCGATCCCGGTGGAGGTCGCCCCGCGCCCCCGGCCGTCGGGCGCGCTGCACAGCGCCGCCCCCGAGGGCATCGAGGGCGAGTTCGACGACCGCGTCGATCCGCGGTTCCCGGTCTTCAGCGCCGCCCGCCTCGCCGAGGCGCTGCCCGGCCCGCTGACCCCGATCACGCTGGACGTCCAGCTGAGCGGGCTGCGCGCGGCCGGCCGGGTGATGGGTCAGGCACTCGCCCTGGGCGACGTGGTGGACGACGAGTGGGGGAGCAGGGCCATCGCCGTCTTCGGCCATCGCGCCTACGTCGGGGTGTCGGCCAACGTCGTGGCCGCGACCCAGCTGCCCGGCTGGGACCAGGACGCCGTCGCCCGCCACGCCCTGGTGGACCAGCCGCATGTCGGCGACGTGCTGCCGTTCGGGGAGCCCCGGCAGGCCGAGGGGGCTCTCGGCTCCATCGCCAAGGCGGTCGTCGCGGCGCGTTCCCTGGCCCTGATGCGCCATCTCAAAGCCAACACGCGGGCCTACGGCGCCGCCGCCGAGGTCGAACACCTCGACGCCACCCAGCTGGCCCTGCTGCCGGATGCGGCCCTCGAGGTGCGGGTGCGGCTGTTGCGGGATCGCATCCACCAGGGCTGGATCCTGACGGGGCTGTGGTTGATCGACACCGGCGTCACCGCGGCGACGCTGGAGCACACCCGCGCCGCGTCCAGGGTGCCGGGCCTGGGCATGATCGTGGAAAGCACCCGCATCGCCGCGCACACCGCCGAGCTGGCGGCGGTGTTGCGGGGCGATCCGCCCCTGTGCGCGCTGGCGAAGGAAGGCAACGTCGGCAGCGTCCGCGCGTTGTCCCCCGGTACCGCCGCCGTCCTGGACGCCGCGGTCGCCCGCATCGGGCACCGAGGGCCGGGGGAGGCCGAGCTGGCCAGTCAGGTGTTCGGTGACGATCCGGGGATGTTGCTCACGGCGGCCGCCGAGGCCTCCGAGGCCTCCGAGGCCGCCGAAGCTTCCGAAGCCTCGGTGGCCGATGCCGTGCCGCCGCCGTCGCTGGCGCGCCGGCTGGCCGCCAACGCCCGCGGTTCGCGCGAGCTGGCCCACGACACCACCATGCGTTTCACCCACGAGCTGCGGATGACGCTGCGCGAGTTGGGATCTCGTCGGGTCGGGGCCGAACTTTTCGACGTCGTCGACGACGTGTACTACCTGACCTGTGACGAGCTGGTCACCATGCCCGCCGACGCGCGGCTGCGGATCAAGCGTCGACGCGCCGAACGGGAACGCCTGCAGGCGCAGCGCCCGCCCGATGTCATCGACGGAACGTGGACGCCCGTCGGCGCGAGCGCCAAGACCGGGGCCTAACCGGCCCTCCCCGGCAAGTCGGCCAGCGGCGATGCCGGGTCGGCCAGCTTGTCGACGTCGACGGGGGCCCTCGAGCGGATCAGGGCCTTGACGTCGTCGAGGACATCCCAGATGTTGACGTTCATCCCGGCCAGCACCCGATTCTCGGCGTCGAGCCAGAACGCGACGAATTCGCGTCCGTCGACGTCGCCGCGGAACACCACCCGCTCGGAGCCGGGCGCGTGTCCGGCGTATTCCATTCCCAGGTCGTATTGATCGGTGAAGAAGTAGGGCAGCTCGGCGTATTCACCTGGCCTGCCGAGCATCCCGGCCGCCGCGACCGCGGGCTGTTTGAGCGCGTTGGCCCAGTGCTCGGTGCGGATGCGGGTGCGCAACAGCGGGTGTTCGGCGGCGGCGATGTCGCCGACGGCGTAGATGTCGGGATCGCTGGTGCGTAACGACGCATCGACGAGCACCCCGCCGTCACCCATCGCCAACCCTGCCCCTTCGGCGAGTTCGACGTTCGGCTTGGCGCCGACGGCCACCAGCACCGCGTCGGCGGTGACGGCCGACCCGTCGCGCAGGCGCAGACCGGTGGCCGAGCCGTTCGTCGTCGTGATCTCGTCCACCTGCGCCTGCAGCCGCAGGTCCACGCCGTGCTCGCGATGCAGGTTGGCAAACACCTCGCCGACGGTTTCCCCGAGCGCCGCCGCCAGGGGTTGTTCGGCCGCCTCGACCACGGTCACGTCGACGCCGCGCTGGCGGGCCGCGGCAGCCACCTCCAGGCCGATCCAGCCGGCGCCCACCACGGCCAGCGAAGACCCTTCGGTGAGAACGGAATTCAGTGCCACGGCGTCGTCGTAGGTGCGCAGGTAGTGCACCCCGTCGGCGCCGGAACCCGGGATCGGTGGGCGCCGGGCGGCCGATCCCGTGGCCAACAGAAGCTTGTCGTAGGCCACCGTGGTGCCGTCGGCGAGCCCGACGGTGTGTGCCCCGGCGTCCAAGGACGTCACCCGCGCGCCGAGCCTCAGGTCGGCATGATTCTCGCGATACCAGTCGGTGTCGTGCACGGTGAATTCGGCGAGCGACTTCTTGCCGGCCAGATACTCCTTGGACAGCGGCGGACGCTCGTAGGGCGGATGGTTCTCGTCGGTGAACAGGATGATGTCGCCGTTAAAGCCATTGTCGCACAAGGATTCTACCGCTTTGGCTCCAGCGAGGCCGCCACCGACGATGACGAAAGTGGTCGAGCTGGCCATGATCGCCAGCCTACTCGCGGCCGCTCAGCTCAACAGTTCTTGCAACGTCAGCGCATTGCGGACGGCGTGGCCGCCGAGATCGTTGTTGAAATACATCCACACGTCCCTGCCCTCGCCATCCCATTCGGTGATCCGGTCGGCCCAGCGTCGCAGGTGGTCGCTGGAGTAGCTGCCTGCGTAGATCGCGTCCTGGTCGGGACCGTGCATCCGGACGTACACCAGGTCGGTGGTGGCGCGCGGGACGCAGGCCAGTCCGGCGCCGCTCATCACCACGTAGGCGGCGCGGCGGCGTTCCAGCAGCTGGTAGACGGCGGGGTCGTTCCAGGACGGGTGGCGCAGCTCGACGGCCACCCGGATCCACTCCGGCACGAGCCGCAGGAAGTGGTCCAGCCGCGCGTCGTCCCGCTGTTGTTCGGGGTGCAATTGGACCAGCAGCACGCCGCGGCGATCGCCCAGCAGTTGCCAGCAGCGCTCGAACCGTTCGATCCAGGGCTCGGGGGAGGACAGCCGGCGGTAGTGGGTCAGTCCGCGATGCGCCTTGACCGACATCTTGAATCCCTCCGGCAGCTGTTCGCGCCACCCGGCGAAGGTCGAATCCTTGGGCCACCGGTAAAAACTCGCGTTGAGCTCAACGGTGTCGAAAACCTCGATGAAGCGGGCCAACCGGCGCGCCGAGGGCAGACCGGGCGGATACAACACGTCCGCCCAGTGGTTGTAGGACCACCCCGAGGTCCCGATCCGGACGGTCAACGGCGGATCAACCGGCCACCCGCCGGCGCACGTCGTCGTCCAGGGAGGCCCTGACCAGCGCGGCGGCCAGTCGCGCATTTGCCTGCGGCGCAAGCGCTCCCAGCTTCGCCGGTTGGCTGGGCAACCCCAAACATTTTGCCGCGGCGGTGGCGCGGTCGTCGAAATAAGGGCGCACCCACGTCCAGACGTCTTGCACTTCGCGCAGATAGATGTCGGCGCCGGTGTCGCCAATTCCCTTGAATTTCTTCAGCATCCGTTTCGCGTGGGCGACGTCGTGCCGGCTGCGGTCGGCAATCTGGCGCAGATCGCCCGAGTAGTCGTCGCGGACCCGTTCGGCCATGTCGGTGAGGCGGGTGGCCGAACTTTCGTCGTAACGCGCGTAGCTGGCGCGGCCGAAAGCGCTGATCATGGTGCGCCGGTCGGATGCCAGCACGGCTTTCGGCGTGCGCAGCCCGGCCTTGAAGATTTCCCGGGCGGCGCCCATCGCGATGGCGGCGTCGATCGGCTTGCTGGCGAGCATGCACAGCACCAGCAACTGGAAGAGCGGCATCGGCTTGTCATTGATCTTGATGCCCGCCTCGGCCGCGTAGGTGGTGCCGGCGACGTCGAGCAGTCGTCGCACACGCTGGTCCATACCGCACCTCGTACCCGCGGCGCCCCGCGGCTAACCCGGGGGCGTCATTTGTGCGGAAGGCTGCGGGCGTAGCCCACCCCACGAGTGACCCAGCCCTGCAGCTGGCGCTTGGTTGCCACGCCGTCGGCGTCAACGCGTAACCAGCCGCGGGTTTCCCGGCCCGCCATCACCATCGGGCTGACGTGGGCGCGACCCAACAGCTTCTCGGTGTCGTCCGGCGGCACCCGCACCATCAGGCCGCCCTGGCCGCTGACCGCCACGGACATGTTGCCGTTGATCAGGAACGCCAGACCCCCGAACATCCGCTTTTCCTCGATACCCCGCTCGACGCCGAGCAGTTCGCGGATCCGGTTGGCCAGCTCTTCGTCGTAGGCCATGTCAGTCGAGATCGATCCGAATGGTCAGCAGGTCGCTGCCCATCAGACGAACGATCGCGCTGTTCAGCCGTGGTAGGTTCCCGAGCCGCTGCAGCGGGTCGTCGTCGGGCAACAGGTGGGCGGTTCCGGTGCGCCACCGACCGCCGATGCGCACCCTGACGGCCGGGTTCGCCTTGATGTTGTGAACGTAGTCCGAATGTTCGCCGTGCTCGGAGACCATCCAGAACTGGTTGTCCACCATGCGGCCGCCGACCGCGGTGCGCCGTGGCTTCCCGCTTTTGCGGCCCACGGTCTCCAGGCTGACCCCCGGCATTTGGCGACCCACCGGATTGACGAGAAGCCGTTGAACGCGGTGGACCACTTGCCGTTTCAAACTCACCGCTCTATTGAACGCCGAGCCCGAACGCAGGGAAATACCGGGTCACGCGCAAACGAGAACAGCCGCCCCGAGGGAGGCGGCTGTCTCGTTGTGCCGTGTTAGCCGGCGTACGCGACGAATTGCCCGTTGATAAAGACGCCCCACTGGTTTACCGCCGGGTTGAAGACGACCGGATAGTCGCCATCGGGGTAACCCTGCGGGTTATGCCAGGTGGGCGGGAGCCCATAGCGGGCCGGCTCGTTGTAGTGGCCCGGCGGCGGGGCGCCGTGCTGGCCGGGCGGAAGCGGGGAGCCCGGACCATTGCAGTTGGCGCCCGGTCCAGGGTTACAAATGGGCTGTCCCGGCACGTACCCCGGCCCCGGCTGCTGGTCCGGTCCCGGCACATTCGGGCCAGGCACATTCGGGCCCGGTCCCGGCACGTTCGGGCCATTCGGATCGGCTTGCGCGAAACCGGCGCCGATCCCCAGTGCCGCGGATCCCAGAGCGCCGGCCATCGCCGCGGTAGCAGCGAGTTTGTTCAACTTCATGTGAACTCCTTGTCGAACGGTTGGACTGCCCCGCAAGGAGCAGAACAGCCTCGGACCTTTATGTCCCTTGATGTGCGGTTGGCCCCCGCCCCCGGCCCAGGCTGTAGGGATGACCCCCCGACCTCTCGTGGCTACCCGGGCTGTCGGAGACGAAAACGGGTTCGTCCCAATTTCTTCGCAGCAATTTCCAAGGCGTTCGACATGTGACCAACAGGATTGATGTCGGTCGGCCGACCGGGGAGGCCGGCCGACCGACGGCTATCAGGCGGCGGCCGAAGCGGTCTGCGTGACCGGCTCCAGCGCCTGAGCGACGATCTCGGCAACGTCGGTCATCGGCTTCACCTCTAGCGCGTCGAGCACCTCCGCCGGAACGTCGTCCAGATCCGGCTCGTTGCGCGACGGGATGAAAACCGTTGAGAGCCCGGCACGCTGGGCGGCAAGCAGCTTCTGCTTGACGCCGCCGATCGGCAGCACCCGCCCGTTCAGCGTGACCTCGCCGGTCATGCCGACGTCCGAGCGGACCTGACGTCCGGTGGCCATCGACACCAGCGCGGTCACCATCGTGACACCGGCCGACGGGCCGTCCTTGGGCACGGCTCCCGCGGGCACATGCACGTGGATGCGCCGATCCAGCGGGTTCGGGTCTTTGGTATCAATGCCCAGGTCCGCGGCATGCGAGCGCACGTAGGACAGCGCGATCTGCGCCGACTCCTTCATCACGTCGCCCAGCTGGCCCGTCAGCTGCAACCCCGGCTCGCCGTCGGTGGCCCCGGCCTCGATGTAGAGCACGTCGCCGCCCAGGCCGGTGACGGCCAGGCCGGTGGCCACGCCGGGCACCGCAGTGCGTTCGGCTGACTCCGGGGTGAATCGGGGACGGCCCAGGTAGGCGACCAGATCGGGCTCGTCGATGACGAGCGGACCCGCTGCCCCGTCCGATCCGGGGGCGAGCTTGGTGGTCACCTTGCGCAGCGCCTTGGCGAGCAGCCGCTCGAACTGGCGCACGCCCGGCTCGCGGGTGTACTCGGCGGCGATCTTGCGCAGCGCCGCCTCGGTGATGGTGACCTCGTCGTCGTTCAACGCCGCCCGCTCGCGCTGCCGGGGCAGCAGGTAGTCGCGGGCGATGGCCACCTTGTCGTCCTCGGTGTAGCCGTCGATCTGCACCAGCTCCATGCGGTCCAGCAACGCCGACGGGATGTTCTCGATCACGTTGGCGGTGGCCAGGAACACCACGTCGGACAGGTCCAGGTCCAGATCCAGGTAGTGGTCGCGGAAGGTGTGGTTCTGCGCGGGGTCGAGCACCTCGAGCAGCGCCGCGCTCGGGTCGCCGCGATAGTCGGAGCCGACCTTGTCGATTTCGTCCAGCAGCACAACGGGATTCATCGACCCCGCCTCGCCGATGGCCCGCACGATGCGGCCCGGCAGCGCGCCCACGTAGGTGCGCCGGTGCCCGCGGATCTCGGCCTCGTCGCGCACACCGCCCAGGGCGACGCGCACGAACTTGCGGCCCAGCGCCCGGGCCACGCTTTCACCCAGCGATGTCTTGCCGACACCGGGCGGACCGGCCAGCACCATCACGGCGCCCGAGCCACGGCCGCCGACGACCTGCAGTCCTCGCTGGGCGCGGCGGGTGCGCACGGCCAGGTATTCGACGATGCGGTCCTTGACGTCGCCGAGCCCGTGGTGGTCGGCGTCCAGGATTTCCCGCGCCGCCTTCAGGTCCGTCGAGTCCTCGGTCCGGACGTTCCAGGGCAGGTCGAGCACGGTGTCCAGCCAGGTCCGGATCCAGCCGCTTTCCGGGCTCTGGTCGCTGGCCCGTTCCAGCTTGCCGACCTCGCGCAGCGCGGCCTCGCGCACCTTCTCGGGCAGGTCCGCGTCCTCGACGCGGGCCCGGTAGTCGTCGGATCCGTCGGGCTCGCCCTCGCCCAGCTCCTTGCGGATGGCGGCCAGCTGTTGGCGCAGCAGGAATTCCTTCTGCGTCTTCTCCATCCCCTCGCGCACGTCCTCGGCGATCTTCTCGTTGACCTCGACCTCGGCGAGGTGGCCGCTGGTCCAGTCGATCAGCACCCGTAGCCGCTCGGCGACATCGACCGTCTCCAGCAGCTGCCGCTTCTCCACGTCGGTCAGGTAGGACGCATATCCCGACGTGTCCGCCAGCGCCGACGGGTCGGTCAGGCTGTTGACGTAGTCGACGATCTGCCAGGCCTCGCGCCGTTGCAGCATGGCCAGCAGCAGCTTCTTGTACTCCGCCGCCAGGGCCTTGACCTCGTCGGTCGGTTGCGTCTCGGGCACCTCGGTCACCTCGACCCACAGCGCCGCGCCGGGCCCGGAGGCCCCCGCCCCGATGTGCGCCCGGCGCTCGCCGCGCACCACGGCGGCGCTGCCGCCGCCGGCGATCCGCCCGACCTGCAAGATCTTCGCGATCACACCGTGCGACGGGTACCGGTCGTCCAGCCGCGGGGCGATCAGCAGCTGCCCGGACTCGCTGGCCTGCGCGGCGTCGATTGCCGCCCGGGCGGCGTCGTCCAGCGCAATCGGGACCACCATTCCGGGCAACACGATCGTCCCGGTGAACAACACGGGCACTGACTTGGCTTCAGCCATCAATCCTCCAAAACTTGAGTCTGATGCGCTTAACCCAGCCCGGTACCGATTTGTTCCCGAGGGTGCAGCCGATCAGCTCTGGGAAGAATCTCGGCCGTCGAGATTGCCGCCATGGTCGTGCTCAACACCCCAACCACAGCCCTCAGCGCAATTTCGGCGCTAACGCATAGGCCCCAGCCGCCGCAGCTGGGTCACGTGCTTGGGGGACAGCTCCTCCAGGCAGGTGACACCCAGCAGCCGCATGGTCCGGATCAGCCCCTCCTGCAGGATTTCGATCGCGCGGGTCACGCCCGCCTCGCCGCCGGCCATCAGCCCGTACAGGTAGGCCCGCCCGACCAGCGTGCACCGGGCCCCCAGCGCGATCGCGGCCACGATGTCGGCGCCCGACATGATGCCGGTATCCACCAAAATCTCGGTGTCTTTGCCCAGCTCGCGCGCCGCCTCGGGCAACAGGTGGAAGGGCACCGGGGCCCGATCCAATTGCCGGCCACCGTGATTGGACAACACGATGCCGTCGACGCCGCGGTCGACGACGGCGCGGGCATCCTCGAGCGTCTGGATTCCCTTGACGACCAGCTTGCCGGGCCACTGCGCCTTGATCCACTCCAAGTCGTCAAAGGTCAGACTGGGGTCGAACATGGTGCTCAGATACTCGGCCACGGTGCCCGGCCAGCGATCCAGCGACGCAAAAGCCAGCGGTTCGGTGGTCAACAGATCGAACCACCACTTCGGGTGCGGCACCGCGTCCAGGACGGTTCGCAGGGTCAGCGTCGGCGGGATCGTCATACCGTTGCGGTTGTCGCGCAGCCGCGCGCCCGAGACCGGCACGTCGACGGTGGCCAGCAGGGTGTCGAACCCCGCGTCGGCCGCGCGCTTCACCAGCTCCATCGAGCGGTCGCGGTCGCGCCACATGTAAAGCTGAAACCACTTTCGCCCCTGGGGGACAGCGGTCACCAGGTCCTCGATCGCGATGGTGCCCAGGGTGGAGAGCGAGAAGGGGATTCCGGCGTTCGCCGCCGCCCGCGCGCCCGCGATCTCGCCCTCGGTGTGCATCAACCGGGTGAAGCCGGTGGGCGCGATCCCGAACGGCAGGACGACCGGTTGGCCCAGCACGTTCCAGCCGGCGGTCACGTTGGTGACGTCACGCAGGATCGTCGGATGAAACTCGATGTCGCGGAAGGCCTGTCGGGCGCGCATGATCGACAGCTCGTCCTCGGCGGCGCCGTCGGTGTAGTCGAACGCCGCCTTGGGTGTGCGCCGTTTGGCGATGCGTCGCAGGTCTTCGATGGTGAACGCGGCGTCGAGGCGACGTTTGGTCGCGTTGAACTGCGGGCGTTTGAACTGGATCAGCGGCGCCAGGTCGCGCACTTTGGGCACTCGTCGTTTGACCGCCATACGTGCCACCGTAGTCATATGGAATCGTTCGATCTGAAGCGCTTCGTGGATGCGCAGGAACCGGTCTACCACAACGTCGTCGACGAGCTGCGCCACGGGCGAAAACGCAGTCACTGGATGTGGTTTGTGTTCCCGCAGCTGCGCGGGCTGGGCAGCAGCCCGACTGCGGAACGCTACGGCATCTCCTCGCTCGAGGAGGCCCGCGCGTACCTGCGCCATGACGTGCTCGGACCGCGATTGCGCGAGTGCACACGCCTGGTCAACCAGATCGAAGGCCGTTCGGCCGCCGAGATCTTCGGTTCGCCCGACGATCTGAAGCTGCGCTCGTCGATGACGCTGTTCGCCCGTGCCACCGATGACAACGCGGACTTCCTCGCGCTGCTCGACAAGTACTACGCCGGCCAGCAGGATCAGCTGACCCTGAAACTGCTGGCGGGTTCCTAGGCGGGGCTCAGTATCCGCCAGCCGTGGGGCTCGACGACCAGGGTGTCCACCACCTCGGCCGGCGGTGCGCCCGACCCGCCGACGACATGTGCGCGCGGCTGGCCCAACTCCGACAGCACCAGGCGCCGCGGCTTGTCGTCGATGTTGAGCGCGACCAGCAGCGCGTTGTCGCCGCTGCGGCTCTCATAGACGTAGTGCCGATTGTCCAGGTGCACCGCGGTGGTGGACGCCGCGTGCAGCCACGGGTGGCGACGGCGCAGCCCGATGAGGTACTGGTGCAGCGCCCACACATCCGCGCCGAACGCGTCGGTTTCCATTGGGGGAGTGCCGAACTCGGGGCGCACGGCGTCGTCGCCGCCGCGCCGCTCTTCCTTGACGCCGCGAAACCCGAGCTCGTCGCCGGCGTACACGCAGGGCACGCCCCCGACCGTCAGCAGGATCACCAGCGCGTGGGCCACATGCTCGGGGCGTTCCAGCCGGCTGGCGATGCGGGTGACGTCGTGGTTGCCGATGAAGGTCAGCGGAGCGAAGCCGCTCAGCAAGGCGTTGTGCCGCTGCATCGCCCAGTCCAGCTCGAAGAAGTTGCCGTCGTTGAGGCCGCTCCAGATCGCCTTCCACAGCTCGTACTGGGTGGCCGAGTCGAAGGTGGCCGCCTTGACGACCGAGGCGTAGTCGCCGTGGATCAGCTCGCCGACGAACCACGCGTCCGGGTGCCGCTCGCGCACCCTAGGTAGCACCGAGGCCCAAAACTGTTGCGGGACAGCGTAAGCGGCATCCAGACGCCAGCCGGCGGCGCCGCGTCGCAACCAGTGCGTCATCACGTCGACGGCATAGTCGATGACCTCGGGGTTGTCGTGGTTGAGGGTGATGAGCTCGGAGTGGCCCTCGAAGGTGTGGAAATGGCCGGGGCGGCCGCGAAACCAGCGCGCCGCCGCCTCGTCGTTCGGCACCTCGCGGTAGCGCGGGAAGTCCACGCCGACGTGATTGAACACGCCGTCGAGCAGTATGCGTAGGCCGCGGCGATGCGCCTCAGCGACGAGGTGGTCGAAGTCGGCGTCGTCGCCGAGCCGGGGATCGATGCGGTAGTGGTCGGTGGTGTCGTAACCGTGTGTACGCGAGGCGAAGATGGGTCCCAGCGCGAGGCCGGAGGCCCCCAGCGCGAGGGCGTGGTCGAGCCAGTCGACGAGCCGCCGCAGCCGATGTTCGCTCGGCTGCGGCGGCTGTTGCGACGGCCCGGACGCGGGAAACGCGCCGACGAATCCCAGCGGGTAGACCTGCCACCAGATCGCGTGCTCGATCCAGGCGGGGCCGGTCACCACAGGACTCACGACGCTGCGATCAGCCGACTGCGGCCGGCGTCTGGACGGTCATGATCGCTTGCGCCACACCGGAAACGATCGCCGCGGCCTTGAGCGCCTCGAAAATGCTTTCCCGATCCACGCCCGCCTCACGCAGCGTGTGCTCGTGGGCGACCATGCAGTGCGAGCACCCGTTGATCGACGACACCGCGAAAGACCACAGTTCGAAATTGGCCTTGTCCACACCGGGGTTGGCGATGATGTTCATCCGCAATCCCGGCCGCAGGTCGTCGTAGGCGCCCTCCAGGAAACCGCGGCCACGGTAGAACACGTTGTTCATGCCCATGATGGACGCGGCACCCAGCGCCGCCTGGTACGCCTCGGCCGACAGATAGTCGGCCGCCTCGGCGCCGATCTCGGCCAGCACCTGGATATTCCGCGTGGCCGCGGCGCTGGCCAGCAGCGTGCCCCAGAGCTGCTCCTCGTTCAGCACGGTGCTGCGGGTGATCGAGCCGAGGTTGAGTTTCAGGTCCTTGGCGTACTCGGGCAGCGCGTCCTTGAGGTTCTCCACACTCATTTCGCCCTCCTACGCAGAAGCCTTGAGCAGCTCACCTGCGTCGATCGTCGGGTCGCCCTTGCGCCAGTTGCACGCGCACAGTTCGTCGGACTGCAGCGCGTCCAGGACGCGCAGCACCTCATCGACATTACGTCCCACGGAGCCGGCGGTCGCCGACACGAACTGGATCTCGTTGTTCGGGTCGACGATGAAGGTCACCCGGTCGGCCACGCCGTCGGCATTGAGCACGCCGGTGGCCAGCGAAAGCTCCCGCTTGATGTCCGAAAGCATCGGGAACGGCAGCTTCTTCAGGTCCTCGTGCTGCGCGCGCCACTGGAAGTGCACGAACTCGCTGTCGATCGAGACACCGAGGATCTGCGTGTCGCGGTCCTCGAACTCGTCGTTGAGCTTGCCGAACGCCGCGATCTCCGTCGGGCACACGAAGGTGAAGTCCTTGGGCCAGAAGAACACCACGCGCCACTTCCCGGGGTGGTCTTCGCTGGTGATGGTGGTGAAGTAGTCGCCGGGCTGCTTGGCGTCGACCTTCGACAGGTCGCCGCCGATCAGCGCGGTGAGCTGGTAGTCGGGGAACTGGTCGCCGATTGTCAGCAGGGACATATCGCTCCTTTTCTGGATCCACTCAAGATTAGCTTTACTGTCACCATGATGCCGTGGAGCGACGCCTGAAGTAAAGGTGATACATCACACTATACTTATAGGTATGACCGATAAGAGCTATCAGCCCACTATCGCGGGGCTCCGCGCGTTCGTCGCGG
Source organism: Mycobacterium sp. 852002-51057_SCH5723018 (assembly GCF_001667035.1). Lineage (GTDB taxonomy): Bacteria > Actinomycetota > Actinomycetes > Mycobacteriales > Mycobacteriaceae > Mycobacterium. The sequence continues at coordinate 153,279 of NZ_LZIR01000127.1, read as the reverse complement.
TCGCCGAAAAGCAGCACTTCAGTAGTGCCGCAACCACTCTCGGCGTCAGTCAGTCGACACTGTCGCAGGCGCTGGCGGCGCTCGAGACCGGGCTGGGCACGCAGTTGCTCGAGCGATCGACGCGGCGTGTCTTCTTGACGCCGGAGGGCCAGCAGCTCCTCCCGCACGCCCTCGCCGTCGTCGAAGCGGCGGAGGCGTTCACCGCCGCCGCCGCCGGCGCCTCCGATCCGCTGCAGGCCAGCATGCGGCTGGGGCTGATTCCCACCGTGGCGCCCTACGTGCTGCCGACACTGCTGGCCGGGCTGGCCTCCGAACTGCCTGCACTGACCCTGCGGGTCATCGAGGACCAGACCGAACGACTGCTCGCGCTCCTGCGCGAAGGTGCACTGGACGCCGCGCTGATTGCGCTTCCCGCCTCTGAGATGCCGGCGGCGGGGGTGAACGCGATCCCCATCTACGACGAGGATTTCGTGCTCGCGCTGCCGCCCGGGCATCCGCTGTCGGGCAAGCGCCGGGTGCCGGCCACGGCGCTCGCTTCGCTGCCGCTGCTGTTGCTCGACGAGGGCCACTGCCTGCGCGACCAGGCGCTGGACGTCTGCCAGAAGGCCGGTGTGCGCGCGGAGCTGGCCACCACCCGAGCCGCGTCGCTGGCAACCGCGGTGCAGTGCGTGACGGGCGGGCTGGGCGTGACGCTGATTCCGCAGAGCGCGGTGCCGGTCGAGGCCGCGCGCAGCCGGCTCGGGCTCGCGCAGTTCGCCACGCCCCGCCCGGGACGACGCATCGGTCTGGTGTTTCGCTCCTCGAGCGGCCGCGACGAGTCCTACCGGCAGCTCGCCGCGACGATCGGCAAGTTGATCGGCGCCGAACACCAGGTTCGCCCGGTCAAATAGCCGAACCCCGGCGGTAGGTTCTGCCTATGGAAAAGGTCATCGCCGTGCTGAGGCGCGCCGACGCGAACGACGACTGGTGTGCCCGGCAACGGGGTCCCGTCGCCGACGCGCTCCTGGAGCTGGGGGTGCCGGGGCTCGCGGTCAACGTGCGCGACGACGCCGTGCGCCACTCTCTGATGACCCTGACGACGCTGGATCCGCCGGTCGCCGCGGTGGTCAGCCTGTGGACCCAGCAGTGCTACGGCGACCAGACGTCGGCGGCGCTGACCCTGCTCGACGGCGAATGCGAACGCCTGGCCGCCTACCTGGTGACCGAGTCGGTACCGCTCGCCGCGCCGGTGACCGAAGCAGGTTGCCGCACAACGGGTTTGGCTAACATCGCGTTGCTGCGCCGGCCCGCCGAATTGGACGAGGCGACCTGGCTGACCCGCTGGCAGCGCGACCACACCTCGGTGGCCATCGAGACTCAGTCGACGTTCGGTTACACCCAGAACTTGGTGGTGCGAAGCCTCACGCCGGACGCGCCGGGAATCGCGGGCATCGTCGAAGAGTTATTCCCGGCGGAGGCGATCACCGACTTGAAGGCATTCTTCGGTGCCGCCGACGACGACGATCTACAGAGCCGGATAGAACAGATGGTCGCCAGCACAACCGCATTCGGCGCCAATCAGAACATCGACACGGTGCCCACCAGCCGCTACGTCTTCAAGACGCCGTTCAAGGATTGAGGGATTCCCATGACAACACTCGATGACGCGGTGGCGCTGGCCAAGGGAGAAAGCGGTCTGGCGGTGATCTCCACCGTGCGCGCGGACGGAACCGTCCAGGCTTCATTGGTCAACGTCGGGCTGCTGCCGCACCCGGCAACCGGTGATCCGGCGCTGGCGTTCACCACGTACGGCAAGGTCAAGCTGGCGAACCTGCGGGCCCGCCCGCAGCTGGCCGTCACGTTCAAGAGCGGCTGGCAGTGGGCCACCGTCGAAGGCCGCGCGGAGCTGGCGGGTCCGGATGACGCCCAGCCCTGGCTGAAAGACGCGGACCAGTTGCGGCTCCTGCTGCGTGAGGTGTTCACCGCCGCGGGCGGCACGCACGACGACTGGAACACCTACGACCAGGTGATGGCCAAGGAGCGGCGCGCCGTGGTGCTGATCGCGCCGACCCGCGTCTACAGCAACGGCTGATCTCGTTACGCTGCACCCGTGATCCTGCAGATCGACGACGAAAATCGGGTGCGCACCCTGACGCTGAACCGGCCGCAGGCGCTCAACGCCTTCAACGAAGCCCTCTACGACGCCACGGCGGAAGCGCTGCTGGCCGCCGCCGACGATCCACAGGTCGCCGTCGTCCTGCTGACCGGCGCGGGCCGCGGCTTCAGCGCGGGCACCGACCTGGCCGAGATGCAGGCACGCATCACCGACCCGGACTTCACGCCGGGAAAGCACGGCTTCACCGGGCTCATCGACGCGCTCAGCGCGTTTCCCAAGCCGCTGATCTGTGCCGTCAACGGCGTCGGCGTGGGGATCGGCGCCACCATCCTCGGCTACGCCGACCTGGCGTTCATGTCGTCGACCGCGCGCCTGAAGTGCCCGTTCACCAGCCTTGGTGTGGCGCCCGAGGCCGCTTCGTCGTATCTGCTGCCGCAGCTGGTGGGCCGGCAAAACGCGGCGTGGTTGTTGATGTCCTCGGAATGGGTCGACGCCGACGAGGCCTTGCGGATGGGCCTGGTGTGGCGCGTCTGCGAGCCCGAGCAGCTGCTGCCCGAGGCTCGTCGGCACGCCGAAGTGCTTGCCGCCCGGCCGGTTTCGAGCCTCATGGCCGTCAAGCACACGATGATGTCACCGGTCCGTCCGGAGATCGCCGCGGCGAGCGCGCGGGAAAATGCCCACTTCGCCGAGCTGATGGGCGCCCAGGCCAACGCCGCGGCCCTGGCGGATTTCAACAAACGACGCTAGCGCGAGGAAGTGGGCTCGAGTTCGCGCGCGGCGGCGATGATTGCGCGCAGCGTGCGACGGCAACGCCCGCAGTCGGCACCGGCCCCGCACGCGGCGGCCACCTCTTTGGAAGTGCACGCGCCCCGCGCGACGGCCTCGCACACCGTCTGGTTGGTCGCCCCGACGCACAGGCACACGTACATCAGCACACCCCCCGCGAGCTGACGAAGACCGGGACAAGCCGCATATTAGTGGAGTCTAACCTAAGTAGGTTAGCGATGCCTAAGCCCTGGTCGTGTGACTCAGGCGACACGCTGAGCACAGCATTACCTTGCTGGAAGATTCCAAACCGGCATGGCAAAGTGCTGCTACGGCCTGCCCTCGTGCGCTTCAGCCCAGCGCATCCGACCGCGGCCAGACGTGACAGCCTTCATACCGTAGGAGTGATCGTGCAAGGTGACCCGGAAGTTCTGCGACTGCTCAACGAGCAGTTGACCAGCGAGCTCACCGCCATCAATCAGTACTTCCTGCATTCCAAGATGCAGGACAACTGGGGCTTCACCGAGCTGGCCGAGCACACCCGCGCCGAGTCCTTCGACGAAATGCGCCACGCCGAGGAGATCACCGACCGCATCCTGTTGCTCGACGGGCTACCGAATTACCAGCGCCTTTTCTCGGTGCGCATCGGTCAGACGCTGCGCGAGCAGTTCGAGGCCGACCTGGCCATCGAGTACGAGGTGATGGAGCGCCTCAAACCCGGCATCATCATGTGCCGCGAGAAGCAGGACAGCACCAGCGCCGTCCTGCTGGAGAAGATTGTCGCCGACGAGGAAAACCACATCGACTACCTGGAGACCCAGTTGGAGTTGATGGAAAAGCTGGGGGAGGAACTGTACTCGGCGCAGTGCGTGTCGCGGCCCCCGAGCTGACACCCACGCACTGATTGCCGCCGCCTCGACCTGGGCACCCGTATGGATCGTAGGCCGACGGAAAGGCAGGCATGACGAGCGCGACACCATCGGCGATCCCGGCCAGCCCGACCGCCGAGTCCGCACCCGACAACGTCGCGGTCGATCCGCAGCGGCGGAATTTCATCTTCGTGGCGGTCTTGCTCGGCATGCTGATGGCCGCACTGGACCAGACGATCGTGGCGACCGCGCTGCCGACCATCGTCGCCAATCTCGGCGGGGCGGGCCATCAGTCGTGGGTGGTCACCAGCTACCTATTGGCCTCGACCATCGTGACGGCGCTCGTCGGCAAGTTCGGTGACCTCTTCGGCCGCAAGAGGGTGTTCCAGGCGGCCGTCGTGTTCTTCGTCGCCGGGTCGGTGCTATGTGGACTTTCGGGTTCGATGGGCATGCTGGTGGCGGCGCGCGCGTTGCAGGGCATCGGTGGCGGTGGGCTCATGGTGACCGCCACGGCGTTGATCGGCGAGGTGATTCCGCTGCGGGATCGCGGCCGCTACCAGGGCGCGATGGGCGCGGTGTTCGGAGTCACCACGGTGATCGGGCCGTTGCTCGGGGGGTATTTCACCGATCACTTGACGTGGCGCTGGGCGTTCTGGATCAACGTGCCGATTTCGATTGTGGTTTTCTTCGTTGCCGCGGCGGCCATCCCGGCGCTCAGCCAGCGCACCAAACCGGTCATCGACTACATCGGGATCCTGTTCGTCGGCCTCGGCGCCTCGGGGCTGACGCTGGCCACCAGCTGGGGCGGCACCACGTATCCATGGGGCTCGGCGACGATCGTCGGGCTGTTCGCCGGTTCCGCGGTGGCCCTGGGGATCTTCGTCTGGGTGGAGAGCCGCGCCGCCGCGCCGATTCTGCCGACCCGGCTGTTCGGCAGTCCGGTATTCACTGTGTGCTGCGTGTTGTCGTTCGTGGTCGGGTTCGCGATGTTGGGCGCGCTGACGTTCCTGCCCACATACATGCAGTTCGTCGACGGCGTCTCGGCGACCACGTCGGGCCTGCGCACGCTTCCGATGGTGGTGGGCATGCTGACCACCTCGATGGGCAGTGGTGTTCTGGTCGGCCGCACCGGGAGGTACAAGGTCTTTCCCGTCGTGGGCACTGCGGTGATGGCGGTGGCGTTTTTCCTGATGTCGCGAATGGACCCGTCGACGTCGGCCCTGGTGCAGTCGCTGTTCCTGGTCGTCCTTGGCGCCGGGATCGGGATGTGCATGCAGACGCTGGTCCTCATCGTGCAGAACACGTCGAGCTTCGACGACCTGGGTGTCGCCACCTCCGGGGTCACCTTTTTCCGCACCATCGGCAGTTCGTTCGGCGCGGCGATATTCGGTTCGCTGTTCACCAACTTCCTGCACAGCAGGATCGGTCCGGCCATGGTCGCCAGCCGGGCGCCCGCGGCCGCGGCCGCTTCGCCGGAGGCCCTGCACCGGCTGCCGCATGCGGTGGCGGCCCCGATCGTGGCCGCCTACGCCGACTCGCTCACCCGGGTGTTCCTCTGGGCGGTGCCGGTCGCGCTGGTCGGGTTTGTCGTGGCGCTGTTTCTGCGCGAAGTGCCGCTGCGGGGCATCGGCAACAACCGCGGCGACATCGGCGAGGCGTTCGCCATGCCCACGAGCCAAACGCCCGACGAGATGCTGGAGACCGCAATCGGCCGGCTGTTGCGAGGCGCTCCCGGCATGCGGCTGCGCAGCATCGCGATGCGACCCGATTGCCGGCTCGACGTCGCGGGCCTGTGGGGCGTGCTGCGGATCAACCGCTTCCGGCAGATGAACGGGGCGGCGCGGCTCACCGACATGGGCGACTACCTGCGGATCCCATTCGAGGTGCTAGAGCCAACCTTCTCCCGGCTCGTTGCAACCGGCTACGCGCAGCGCGACGGCGACGAAATGTGGCTCACACCGGCGGGCACGCAACAGGTCGATTACGTGTACTCGCTACTGCTGGCCTGGCTCGTCGACAAGCTGTCCCGGTCACCCAGCTTCGAGGGCCGCCCGGACCACCGACAGGTGGAAGCCGCACTCGAACGCGTCGCGCATCGCGTTCTGGCCCAACGTGATTGGCATGACGAGCCGCCGACGGTGGCTATTCACGCGGCCGCCGGCGCCCGAGGCTAGGAACCGTTCGCCGAAAACCCTGGGCGCGGGCGTAGCATCGCGCCATGAGCCGTATCGGAACGTTCGCCGACGACGACATCTACAGCTGGGCGACGAAGTCGCCCGACCTCGGCGGCGCGATCGCCAACTTCAGCCAGGCGGTCTACACCAAGAACCGGCTGCCCATGCGCACCCGCGAGTTGGCCCGGGCGGTGATCGCCCACGACAACGAATGCACCGTGTGCGTGAACACCCGCGACGCCGACGGGCCCGCCGCCGGCGTCGACGAGGAGCTCTATGAGCACGCGCTGGACTGGCGCACCTGGCCGGGGTACAGCGAACAGGAGCGCCTGGCGGCCGAGTTCGCGCACCGCTTCGGCACCGAGCACACGAAGTTGCGCGACGATGAAGACTTCTGGAGCCGGTGCAACGAACACTTCTCCGAAGAGCTGCTCGCCGACCTGGCGATGTCCTGCGCGCTGTGGGTCGGCATGGGACGGATGCTCAGGACACTCGACATCGGCCAGGCCTGCAAGCTGACCCTGCCCAGCCGCGCCTAGCCGCGCGCACCCCTTTCTCGACTCACCGCGACGGCGGGCGGCCTGTGCGCACCGCCTCAGTTGACCCTGATGACCAGCTTGCCGAGGTGCTTTCCGTCGCGCAGTCGCTCGAATGCCGCCCTCGCCTCGGAGAATTCGAAGACGTGGTCGATCACAGGTGTGAGCCCGGCGGTGGTGACGGCCCGCACGAGGCTTTGAAGATCTGTTCGGTCCCCGACCGTGATGGACCGCGTTGTTGCGCCGGTGCCCTTGAGCAAGAAATAGTCGATGCCGGGATTGTCCTCGCTCAGGAAGCCGATCAAGGTCACCTCTCCGCCCACGGCGACCGCCCGCAACGACTGCTCAATAGTGGCCGGTCCGCCAACTTCGACGACGCGGTCGACGCCGCGACCTTCGGTCAATTGGCGCACCTGTTGGCCCCAGTCGGGGTCGGTGCGGTAATTGATGACATCGTCAGCGCCCAGCGATTGCAACACCTGCGCCTTGGCAGTGCTTGAGGTCGTCGCGATGACGCGAGCCCCGAGCAGTTTCGCGAGCTGCACGGCGAAGACCGATACCCCGCCCGAACCGAGCGTCAATACGGTTTGGCCGGCGCGTATCGGCGCGGGACCGCCTAGCGCATTCCAGGCGGTGACACCGGCACAGGGCAGCGTGGCGGCTTGTTCGTCCGGCAGAGCAGGTGGCACGGCGACGACCGATTCCTGCGATACCACTTTGTATTCGGTGAGCCATCCGTCCTGCCCGCTGCCGTAGCTGTCGGAGTCCGCGCTCGCCGGCATTGGCCCACCGAACCACCTGGGCTGAAACGTCCCTACCACCCGGTCGCCGGGGCGGTAGTCACCGACGCCTTCGCCCACTTCGACGACTTCGGCGACGGCGTCGCTGCACGGCACCAGACCGGTTTTGGCGTCACGCACGTAGCGGCCTAGCGGGATCGCTATGTCGCGGTAATTCAGCGAGACCGCTTTGATCCGCAGCAGGACTTCTCCTCGTTGCGGCGACGGAAGGGGTTCGTCGTGCAATCGGAGACCGTCTAGCCCGTCGTGGTTGTCGAATCGGTATACGCGCATAGCGATAGTCCTTTCAGTCGGATGAGGAGCTGTCAGCAGGTGTCAGCAGGAACGACCGCCGCCGCCTGCACACGGACGCGCACCTGCCCACGCCCCGCGTGGGGCTCCGGCAAGTCCAAGACACGCAAGACTTGAGAACCACCGAATTCGGTATAGCCGATCGCTTTCATCCCCCACCACAACCAGTGATGCGCGCTCCTATTCCCGCGCATCGGCGTTTTCCACCCGACAACGAACATGAAAAGGGCAGGGAAATAAGGGGTTTAGAATCGCTCTGCTCACAACCTTCCCTCGTGCGATTGGACCGCCTTCTTCGCCGAATTGATTGACGCCTTCGATCTCCATGAGGTCGTTGGACGTTGCAGCGCTGAGGAGTGTCGCGGGCACAAACGGCGGCACCGCGGTGTTGCGACAGGTACGTAAAACTCGGAGGGACACGGAGGCGCAGCGTTGAAGATTCGCTTCGGCGTCGGGCTGGGCGCGGACACCGCTCCGGATCAGCTCGCCGGCATCGTCGATCACCTGGAATCCAGCGGGGTCGACTCGATCTGGTTCTCCGAGCTGGTGTACTCCCCGGCGGTCGACCCGATGGTCGGCATGGCCTACGCGCTGGCCCGGACGACCCGGCTGAAGGCGGGCACTTCGGTGGCCGTGCTCCCCGGGCGGCACCCGGTACTGGTGGCCAAACAGTTGGCCTCGCTGGCCGCCGTCGCGCCTAAGCGGGTCCTTCCCGCGTTCGGTCTGCGGTCGGCGATTCCGGCCGAGCGCGAGGTGTTCGTGGTCCCGGACGGTGAGCGGGCGGCGGTCTTCGACGAGGCGTTGCGGGTGCTGCGCTCGGCCCTGGTGGACGACTCGGCCAACTACACCGGCCGGTATTACAGCGTGACCGCGGCCGCGGTGGCTCCGCGGCCGGTGCCCCCGCTCGACATCTGGTTGGGCGGCTCGGCGCCCGCCGCGTTTCGGCGCATCGGCGCGCTGGGGGACGGCTGGCTGGGCAGCTTCCTCACCCCGGCCGAGGCGCGGGCGGGCCGGCACGCGATCGAACGCGCCGCGGCCGAAGCCGGCCGGCAGATCGAGCCCGATCACTTCGGAATCTCGCTGGCCGTCACCGACGGCGAGGTGCCCCCGGAGCTGGCCGCGGGGGGGGGGCGGCGCCGCCCGGACCTCGATCCCGGCGAGCTGATCGCCGCCGGCTGGGATCGGCTGCACCGGCAACTCGACGCCTACGTCGACGCGGGGCTGACGAAGTTTGTCATCCGGCCGGCGGGCGGAGGGCCCCTCGATGGCTTCATCGATCGCTTCGTCACCGAGCTGGTCGCCCGCCAGAACTGATCGGGCTTGTCGGGGCTGCAGAATGACTGCATGACAGCCACGCCGCTCGCCGCCGCCGCGATCGCCCAGCTGGAGGCCGAAGGCGTCGACACGGTCATCGGCACCACCGTGAATCCCGCCGGCCTGACGCAGGCCAAGACCGTGCCGATCCGGCGGACCAACACCTTTGCCGACCCCGGCCTGGGCGCCAGCCCCGTGTGGCATGCCTTCGCCATTGACCAGACCGGCACCGCGTTCACCGACGAAGTCGGTGTGATCGGCGATCAGCGCCTGCGCATCGACCTGTCGGCGTTGCGCATGATCGGCGACGGCATGGCGTGGGCGCCCGCCTCATTCTTCGAGCAGGACGGCACACCCGTCGCTGCGTGCGCCCGGGGAACGCTGCTCCGGATCGAGGCCGCGCTCGAAGAAGCCGGCATCGAGGCGGCCATCGGCCACGAGATCGAGTTCATTCTTGTCGACCCGCAGGGGGACCGGCTGCCGGCCACGCTGTGGGCACAGTACGGCCTCGCCGGCGTGCTCGAGCACGAGGGCTTCGTGCGCGACGTCAACGTCGCCGCGACGGCGGCCGGCGTCGGGGTCGAGCAGTTTCATCCCGAGTACGGGGCCAACCAGTTCGAGATCTCGTTGTCGCCTTTGGCGCCGGTGGCGGCCGCCGACCAGCTGGCATTGACCCGGCTCATCATCGGCCGGGCCGCCCGCCGCCACGGGCTGCGCGTCAGCCTGTCGCCGGCGCCCTTCGCCGACAGCGTGGGTTCCGGTGCGCACCAACACTTCTCGCTGCGAACGCCGGAAGGCCCGCTGTTTTCCGACGGAGCCGGTGTCGGGGGCATGACGGCGGCGGGGGAGAGCGCGATGGCGGGCGTGATCGTCGGACTGCCCGAGGCCCAGGGCATCCTGTGCGGATCGATCGTGTCGGGACTGCGGATGCGCCCCGGCAACTGGGCCGGGGCCTACGCGTGCTGGGGGACCGAGAACCGGGAGGCGGCGGTGCGCTTCATCACCGGCGGCCCGGGCAGCCCGCACGGCGGCAACGTCGAAGTGAAAATCGTTGACCCGTCGGCGAATCCGTATCTGGCGTCGGCGGCGATCCTCGGGCTCGCGCTGGACGGGATCAAGCGCCAAGCCACGCTGCCGCCGGAAACCACCATCGACCCGGCGAAGCTGTCCGACTCGGATCGCGACGACGCCGGCATCCTCCGGCTGTCGCAGGCTCAGGCGGAAGTCATTGTCGCACTCGATGGTTCGGAGCTGCTGCGGGCCATCCTGGGGGATCCCGCGGTCGACATGGTGGTCGCGGTCCGCCGCCTCGAGCACGAGCGCTACGGCGACCTGGGCCCGGAGGAACTGGCCGACAAGTTCCGCATGGCCTGGAGCCTGTGACCGAGCGTGTGATGGCGTCCGATTCTTCCGCCCTGGCAGGACACATCGACAATGTGGCGTTGATCGACCAGCACGTCCACGGATGCTGGTTGGCGCCGGGGGACCGCCGGCGCTTCGAGAACGCCCTCAACGAGGCGAACACCGATCCGCTCGTGGGCTCGGGTTTCGACTCCCAGCTCGGCTTCGCCGTCCGCGCCCATTGCGCGCCCGTGCTGGGCTTACCGAAACATGCTGATCCGCAATCCTATTGGGAAAAGCGCCGGCAATACAGCGAGACCGAGCTGGCGCGGCTGTTGTTACCCGCCGCCAAGGTGAGCGACTGGCTGGTGGACACCGGAATCGGCTCTGAGACCGGGGACACGGCCGGCGTGACCGGCATGGCCGAGTTCTCCGGCGCCCGGGCTCACGAGGTCGTACGCCTGGAACAGGTCGCCGAGCAGGCCGCGCGGGCGCCGGGCGACTACGCCTCGGCGTTCCAAGAGATCCTGCACCGGCGCGCGGCCACCGCGGTGGGCACCAAGTCCATCCTGGCGTACCGCGGCGGGTTCGACGGCGACCTCACCGAGCCGTCGCCGTCGCAGGTGACCGACGCCGCGACGCGCTGGCGCGACAGCGGCGGGACCCGGTTGCGGGATCGGGTGCTGCTGCGTTTCGGGCTGCACCAGGCGCTGCGGCTCGGCAAGCCGCTGCAGTTCCACGTCGGCTTCGGCGACCGCGACTGCGATCTGGCCAAGGCGAACCCGCTTTACCTGCTCGACTTCGTGCGGCAGTCCGCCGACACCCCGATCGTGCTGCTGCACTGCTATCCCTACGAGCGCGAAGCCGGATACCTGGCGCAGGCGTTCAACAACGTCTACCTCGACGGCGGGTTGAGCGTGAACTACCTGGGCGCGCGGTCGCCGGCGTTCCTCGCCCGACTGCTGGAGATGGCGCCCTTCGGCAAGATCCTGTACTCGTCGGACGGGTTCGGTCCCGCGGAATTGCACTTTCTGGGAACGGCCTTGTGGCGCAAGGGAATTCACCGCGTCCTGCGTGAATTCGTCGCCGACGGCGAGTGGAGCGAGGGCGACGCCATCCGGGTGGTCGACCTGATCGCACGCCACAACGCCGCCCGCATCTATGGCGTTTGACGTCGGGTGACACCGGGGTATACCGCCGGTTATGGCTAGCGTGGGCGGCATCTTGGAATGGGCCCGCAATCAGGTCGTGTCGCGGGTGCCCAAAGCCGATCTCGATCAGCGGGATCCCGACTACATCCGTGACCAGCTGCCGGGAACCTGGCTGCTGGCGTCGCTGTACTTCCGGGCGGACGTGCGGGGCCTGGACCGGATTCCCGCCGAGGGGCCGGTGCTCCTGGTCGGCAACCACAGCGGCGGCAACGTTCCGCCCGACACGTTCGTGTTCACCCTCGCGTTCTGTTCCTACTTCGGCGTCGAGCGGCCCTTCTACCAGTTGGCCCACAACCTCGTCGTCTCGGCGCCGCCGCTGGGCTGGCTGCGCAAGTTCGGCACCGTCGCCGCAAACCATGAGAACGCCCGGTTGGCGCTGGAGTCCGGGGCGGCGCTGCTGGTATACCCCGGCGGCGACTATGAGGTCTTCCGGCCGTCCTGGGAGCGCCACCAGGTCGACTTCGGCGGGCGCATGGGCTACGTGCGGCTGGCCCGGGAGGCCGGTGTGCCGATCGTCCCGGTCGCCAGCGTCGGTGGTCAGGAGAGCGCGTTGTTCCTCGACCGCGGGCAGTGGCTCGCCAAACTGCTGATGGCCGATAAGTTGCTGCGGCTCAAGAGCATTCCGATATCACTGGCACTGCCGTGGGGCCTGAACATCAGCGACCTGGCCGGGCACATCCCGCTGCCCACCAAGATCGTGATCGAGGTGCAGGACCCGATCGAGGTCGACGGCGACGACCAGGCGGTGCACGACAAGGTGATGGCCAGCCTGCAGGGCGGCGTCGACCGGCTGGCCGCCGAGCGTCGATTCCCGGTGATCGGCTGATGCGCGTCGAACGCAGCTGCGTCATCAACGCCGACCGCGACGCGGTCTGGAAGATCGTCAGCGACCCCGATTGCTACCCGTCGTTCATGACGAACCTGGAACGCTGGGAGTCGTCGAACGACCAGCCGCGCGGCATGGGTGCGCGCTACACCGTGCACTGGAAGATCGGCTCGGTGCCCGTCGGCGGGCTGATCGAGGTCGTCGAATTCGACGAAAACCGCGACATTGCCTGGGTGGGCATCACCGGCATCTCGCTACGTGGGCGGTTCCGGCTGCGTGACTGCGCGGACGGCCGGACCAAGGTGACATTCCGGCTGTCGTATCAGGCGCCCGGCGGAATACTCGGCTACATCGCCGACCGCGTCGCCGTCCGCCAGGTGGGGCGCACGCTGTCCGCCGATCTGAAGTGCCTCAAGAGGCTGGCCGAGTCCTAGTCGTTCTACCGGCCTACAGGTACTGCGTTTGGCAGGACAACCCGGCCGCAGGGGCCACCCCGTACTGACAACGTCAGTAGTCGAACCGTCGGCGCCCAACTCGGCTGGCTTGGATGTGTTCCACTGGGGCGATGGGTTTTTCGGTGCGGGCCGCCGCTTCGCGCCCCGGGTCAAGACTCCGCACGGCGAACTGGCTGATGCACATGGCGCTGCCGATGCTCGCCCTGTGGCTATTGCTGGGCGAACCCAAAGTCGATCTGGAGTGGGATAACCGGGCCGCGCACTTCGTCTTGGTCCTGTCTGCGGCTTTGGTGAGTGTGGTGTTGGGCGCCCTGATCGGCCGGGCGGCCCGCGCCCGCGACGACGCCCGCCTCTGGCTGGTGTCGCTCGTCTTTGTCACGACCGCCGGCTTTTTCGCGGTGCACGCCCTGTTCACGCCGGACGTTCTAATGGACACCTCCGACGCGGAGTTCATGCTGCCGACCCGAATGGGCCTGGTGTTGGCGGGGGCCGTGGCGCTGGCCTCGGCGATCACCTTCACCCCTGCCCGTAGCGCCCGACTCTGGTCATTGCGCCGGCCGCTGTTGATCCTGCTCGGTGCGCTGATGGCGTCCTGCGCGGTGGCGATCCTGTCCGGGGTTTTGGACCGGCTCCAGGATCAGGAGCTGGTGGAGGGTACCGAGCAGGTCGCCGCACTGATCGGCGGCGCGCTGTTCGCGGTGGCGACGGTGGCATATTTTCCGATCTATCGGCGCCGCCCCGCGGTCGTCGTCATGTCGGTGCTCACCGCGTTCATGCTGCTGGCCGAGGCGTCGGTGGCCTTGGCGTTCGGGATGAGCTGGCACGCCTCGTGGTGGTTGTGGCACGTGCTCATGACGATCGCCTTCTGCTTCATCGCCTACAGCGCGCGGGTTCAGTTCCACAAGCAGGGCACGGCCAGGGGGCTGTTCGATTCGCTTGCCACCCAGCAGACCATCGCCGACCTGCGCCGCGATTACGCCGCCGCGTTAGAGGCAACGGTTGACATGCTGCAGCGCCGCGAGCGCGGCGAGAAAGTGGCGCCCGGCGCGGTCACCGCCCGGCTCGCCGACCGGTTCGAGCTCTCCGAGCAGCAGGTTGCCGTCCTCAAGCGCGGTGCGGAAGCGCTCGGCGCCGAACGCGAGCGCGTGCGCAAGCTGCGCAGGCTGGTCGCGGTCGGCCAGGAGTCCAGCGTCATCCAGGACGAGGATGCTTTGCTGCAACGGGTGATGGCGGCCATCGCCGACGCCTTCCCCGGAGACCGATTCCGGCTGGGCCTCCTGCGATCCGGCGAGGTCAGCTTTGCCAACGACGAGGCCTGCCAGCGCGCCCCCTCCGGGTCCCTCGTGCTTTCCCTGATGGTCAAAGGCCAGGTCGCCGGCGCGATCGAGGCACACCGGCCGGACGGCTCCTTCACCGATGCCGATGTCGCGCTGCTGCGCTCGTTCACCATGCAGTGCTCGATCGCTTTGGAGAACGCCCGGCTCTATCGCCACCTGGACGGCCTGTTCCGCAGCTACATGTCGCCCGCGGTGGCCACCGCGCTACTTGCCGATCCCGACCAGGCGGGACTGGGTGGCGCGATCGCCGAGGTGACGGTGCTAATGGCCGACCTCCACGGCTTCACCCCGTTTACCGAGGCGACCTCTCCGGACCAGGTGGTCACCATGCTCAACACCTACTACGGCGCGGTCGTCCCGGCCATCCTGGAGACCGGCGGTACGGTCCTGCAATTCCTCGGCGACGGGGTGATCGCGATCTGGGGCGCACCGGTGCGCCAGCACGATCACGCGTTGCGGGCCGCGCGCGCCGGGCTCGCGCTGCACGCCGTCGTCGAGGAAGCGGCGGTGGGGCACCCCGACTGGCCGCGCTTTCGGGTCGGAATCAACACCGGGCCGGCGCTGGTGGGCAACGTCGGCGCGCCGGAAATGCGCAATTTCACCGCGATCGGCGACACGATAAACGTGGCGGCGCGTCTGGAAAACCTGGCTCAGCCCGGCCAGGTGGTACTGGGCCCCACCACGGCGGCGGCACTGGGCGCGGCCGCCCGGGTGAGCCAACACTGCTGGGCGAAGGTCAAGGGCAAGCGCGACCTGGTCCGGGTCTGTGTGTTGAACGGGCTAGCGAATTAGACCAGCCCGCTCGCGTCGAAGACCCAGCTGGTATCCCGCGGTCGCCAGCGCCTCGAAGTGATTGGGCGGAGCGAAAGTCTGGCGGGCAATTCGGTCCCTCGTAGCGTCAGGCGTTTGCACCACTATCAATAGAGATAAACTCGCGCACCGTGGCCGCCGGTACACGTGATCCAGTTGTCAGAACCGTAAGCCGCGCACTGCATTAGGAAATTTGATCCGTCGCACACGGCTCCGGCAACAGTGTTGCAGTCGACGGCACCCGGCGCCGATACCGTGCGTAGTTGCCGACTGGCGTTCCCATACTCGTTCCAATACGACTTCAGCACGCTGCCGGCGAAGTAGCACGATGTTTCCGGTGTACCCCGGCCAGCGTGGCTGCCCCACCCGGTGTTGTTGTTTAGCGACCAACCATAGTCGCAGCTTTCATGACTGGCGCTGGTGTCCGGGCCGCTGATTAGCGGCGGGCGTGCGGGAGCTGCGGGTGGAGGCGGAGATGCAGGTACTGGCGGTGGGAGTGCTTGCACCGATGTTGGGCCCTGGCCTTGTTCGGAGTTCGGCGCCGCTGTTATCGGGCCGGTCGTCGGCGTCCGGGGGGTGGATGGAGGGTTGTTCTGGTGGGCGAGCAATCCGATGATGACGCCGATGCCGCCCAGTAGGAGCGCCGCAGCGACAATGATTACCGTCGGCACCAGCCACGGGCGAGCCTGGTTAGGGGTCTGTTCGGCGGCTTGCCATGCCGGGCGGGTGGGTCCTCCGTCATATGGTCCCGCGCCGGCAGGGCCAGTCCGGGCCTGTTCACCGGCCGCAAATGGTCCGAAGCTGCGCCCCGACGAAGACTTTCCTGTTAGCGCGCGTTGTGCGGCGCGACCCAGAGCCCCGGCACTGCCGTAGCGGTCGTCGGGATCTTTGGCCATTCCGCGGGCGATGACATCATCGAAGGCTGGGGGCACGTGGGGATTGACGACGCTGGGTTGCGGCGGGGGTGCCGACATGTGGGCGGCGATCAATTGCTCCACGCCAGGAGCGGTGAACGGCGGCTGGCCGGTGACCGCCTCGAAAAGCACAGCGGCCAACGAATACACGTCCACGGACGAAGTCGTCGGCCGGTCTTCGAACCGCTCTGGTGCCATGTAGGCGAATGACCCTATCGCCGAGCCCGCGACGGTCAGCCGAGTGTCATCGAGGTTTTGCGCGATCCCAAAGTCGATGAGGTAGGCGAAGTCTTCGGTCGAGGTGACCAGAATGTTCTGCGGTTTGACGTCGCGGTGAATCATTCCCTGGGCGTGCGCAGCGTCCAGGGCGACCGCGATCTGCCGGACAATTGCGACCGCCCGGTCGGGTTCGAGCGGACCACGCTTCAGTAACTCGTGAAGGTCTTGGCCGCGGACCAGACGCATGTCGATGAACAGACTGCCGTCCGTTTCGCCCCAGTCGTAGATCGGGATGACGTGCGGCTCTTCGAGCATCGCGGCGGCATGAGACTCGCGCTGAAATCTATTACGGAAGCGCTCGTCATTGGAGAGTTCTTGGCGCAAGATCTTTAGCGCGACGGTGCGGTCCTTGCTGGTGTCATACGCCTCGTACACCTCACCCATGCCGCCCTGTCCGAGCAGCCGGTTGAGCTTGTACTTGCCGAACATGCACCCCGTGCGGACATTTGCTGCAACCACGACACACGACACCCTTTCCGCTTCCGAGTAGAAGTATCCGACGCCCGTGCCGAACGCGGGCCAGTATGCAAAGACTCACCGCGTCGGCCGGCCCCGAACCCATTAGCGAGGCTGTGGCAGTCTGACTAATGGATTTTGAATTGAGGCCGCCTACGGCAGCGGTACTATCCGCCGCGTCACCCTGTATGCCATCGTCGCAGCTGTTGCCGAAGCACTCGACTACGCCCATAAACGTCGGCTGTTGCACCGCGATGTCAAACCCGCCAAAATACTGGTCACCGAGCCCGAGGATGGCAAGCGACGAATACTGTTGGCGGACTTCGGCATTGCGCGACCACTTGATGACATCAGCGGCCTTAGCGCGACTAATTCACCGTGGGCAAAGTTGCCTACGCTGCGCCTGAACAGTTGATGGGCGAAGGGGTCGACGGCCGCGCCGATCAGTACACACTGGCCGCCACCGTCCACCACCTTTTGATGGGATCGCAGCTATTACCCTCACTCCAATCCGCCGTCGTGGCTCTGGCACAGCGGATGCACGCCAGTGGCGAGTCAGCAGACACCATCGCAGCGACTCTTGGAGTGAGCAGAGCAACTGTGTACCGCGTGGTTGCCGAGGCATCGAACAACTGACGGGCGCGGCGTTCGGGCGGACCGGACGGGGCGATGTGCCGCATCGCGTCGCGCCGGTCGGAGTGCCTAGCTGAGGTGTACTGCGGCGGCGTGGAGTCGGCGCAGCACCCGGCGTGCAATGGCGGGGAACTCCTCGGCGTTGTCTGGCTCGGCCCAGTCGGCGATTGTCTGCGAGAACGCGAGGGTGGCGAGTTCGGCTGCGACTGTCGTGGCGGGGTCCTGGACACCGCGTGATCGCAATGCCGCTGCTACGGCGTCGGTGATGCCGCGTCGCTTAAGCAACTCGCGTTCGCGGAGTTCGGGGTTCGAATCGACCACAGAGATTCGTCGCGGCGCGAGGTCGCGGCGATCCGGGGTGAACCAGAGTGCGGCAATGTCAGCGAACCCCGTCTCGATCGCCTCCAAGGCTGTCTGCTCGGGTGGCGCGTTCTCGATGCCGTCGGCCAGGCGTGACGCCAGCCCGTCTTGTCCGCCGAACAAGATTCCGCGCTTGTCGCCGAAGTGCCGGAAAAACGTGCTTCGCGTCAGCCCCGCGGCCGCCGCGATCTGTTCGACGGTGGTGTCGTCGTAGCCCTGCTCGGCGAACAGCTCGATCGCAGCTCTTTCGAGCCTGGCGCTCGCATCCGGCTCCCAACGTGGCACGCGATCATCATAGCTTGATGGTACTTCGTCTCATCATGTGTAGGCTGATGCAACATAGTTCCATCACTCACGAGGAGTTGTTATGCGCGTTTTCGTCACCGGTGCCACCGGCCACATCGGGTCCGCCCTGGTACCCGAGCTGATCACGGCTGGTCACCACGTGACTGCCATGGCACGATCCGACAAGTCCGCGACCACCGCAGAACATCAGGGTGCCACGGTGCAGCGCGGAGACCTCGAAGACCTTGACGGGCTGCGTAACGCGGCACGCGAGGCCGACGGCGTCATCCACCTTGCCTTCCGGGAGGACGCGATGCGCAGCGGAGACTTCGCGGGCGCTATCGCGAGCGACCTCGCGGCGATCCAGGCGCTGGGCGAGGCGCTCGAAGGTACCGGCAAGGCATTCGTTGGTGCCTCGGTCATGCTTCCCCTCGCAGGTAAGGGGCGCGCAGCCACGGAAGAGGACTCGAATGCCTCGGGTCCGCGCGTCGATGCCGAAAACTACGAGGTCGCGCTGGCCGAACGTGGGGTCTGTTCCAGCGTCGTCCGCTTATCACCGATTACTCATAGCCCTGATCTCGACCGGCACGGATTTGCAACGGTGCTCATCGCCACGGCCCGCCGCACCGGCGTTTCGGCCTACATCGGCGACGGCGCGAACCGATGGTCCGCCGCGCATACCCGCGACACCGCACATCTGTTCCGACTGGCCCTGGAGGAGGCGCCCGCCGGTGCCCGGCTGCACGCGGTCGGGGAAGAGGGATTGACGACTAAGGCGATCGCCTCCGCGATCGGCGAGCATCTCAACCTGCCCGTCGCCAGCATCCCCCCGGAAGAAGCAGAAGCCCACTTCGGGTTCCTCGGGCAGTTGTTCCAGCTCGACGCACCGGCATCGAGCGCGATTACCCAGCGGCTGGTCGAATGGCGGCCGACCCAGCCCGGTCTTCTCGATGATCTCCGCAACGACCGGTATTACCACGCTGAATAATTCGGCGCGCTCGACCCGGCGAGATCAGTGGTGATGGACCGGTTCGTCAACAAGCCTCACCTCGATGGTCAACTCTTAACGCTGCGGCGAAAAGCGGCCAAGTCAAGGCAGCCATTTCCGCCGGTGTGCCCGGGCAGTCTCGCTGCACCCAGTCGATGGCCACGCCGAAGAACGCTCCGGCGCTAAACGCAGCAAACACGTCATGTGGGGTTTCTGCGTCGCCCGCGGTAACGGCGACGCCATCACAGGTGTCGCCCGGAAGCGCGCTGTGGTGCAGGGCTGCGATTGCCCGTCGGCGGAGGTGATCGATGATGCGCGCGCTTCCCTCCGAGCCCAGCAGACTGCGGTAGAGATTGGCATGTTCGGCGAAGTGGGCGAAAAAGTTCCGCAATACCTCGGTGCCGCCATCGGCATCGCGCAGAACGTCGTCCGGGTTGGGTAGCGAAGCCATCAAGGCGTCGATCATCGCCGTGCAGGCGGCTTCCGCCAGCTCATGGACGTCTTGGTAGTGGTCATAGAACGTCGAGCGGCTGACGTCCGCCCGTTCGGTGACATCGGCGACCGTGATGCGCGGCAGATCTTGCTTTTGAACCAGGTCCATTAGGGCGCTTTGCAAAGTCGCCCGGGTCCGACGCACACGTCGATCGCCCGACTTGCCATTGCTGACTTCGTTGGATATCACCCGTGGATTGTACGACGACATGTGTCGTCTACCACACAGGCGTAGCCGTTGAGGATAAAACCCGACATCTGAGGAGTTTCCTACATATGAACGATAGCCTGCACCCGCAGGCGGGCCCGGGGCCTGCGGCCGTCTGCCAGCCGCTGGTCATCCGGGCAGCGAAAGGAAACCCAAAATGAGGAAACTGGTCAGCGGTGTAACGATCGCCAGCGCATTCGTCGTAGGCGGAATTGGGCTCGCGGCACCGGCGAGCGCGGACGGGCCGTGCGGCGGCGCGGTTGTATTGGGCAACGGCGGAGGCCGCTGTGACTACGACCATGCGGCCGATGGCAGCTTTATGCGCTGCGACACGGTATACGTGCTCGGTTTCGGCGGCACGAACTGCTACCGGGTTTACCCGCCGCCACCGGGAGATGCGCCGCCGGCAGCGTGAATAGCGACAGCACACACGCCGCTCCGCGAAGGGACCGGTCAGACTAAGGCCGTCGCGTCAAAAACCCAGCTGGTTCCGCGACCGACTCGCCTACGTAGGGCGGGCCGAGGTATCGCCGCACCATGATCGCCTCGGCATCGCGATCTTTCAGCGGCCAGTACCACAGCGCCAGGAAGACGCGGACTAGCCACTGAGCAGCCAGATGGTCAGGTGGATCATCTAACCCGACCATTTCGGTTGCAAAGCTTTTAACGATGGCCGAATCAGTCAGCCACTCGTTGCCGGGGGGACCGGTCATTGACCGCATGACTTGCGCAAGTGGGTCAGCACGCAAGCGCTCTAAGGCGACGACTGTGGCAGCGACAATGCGCTCAGCACCAGTTAACCCTGTGATGGCTTCGCGGACCGAGTCGAGGATGCGCTCCGCTTGCCGGCTCATGACTGCATCGCGGATCGCCGCCTTACCCCCGGCATGGCGGTAGATAGTCGCCGGTGAACAGTGCACGGCGGCGGCCAGGGCGTCGATGCTGAATGCGTCGTAACCGTGCCGCGACATGAGGTCGGTGGCAGCTGCATAGATTCGTTCCACACCTTCACTGCGGCGGTCCCGACCGACGAGCCAGTCGCTACTTGCCACAGTCACTCGCTCCCTTGCCGCGAAGCCACAAAATTAGTTTTATCACCGTGAGAAGAACTCAGCACTTCTCTCAGGAGGCGGTGCTGGTCAGTCTCGTGGACTGAGAACTGGATTCAAGACCTTGGCGAATGGGCTCTGCAAGTTCGCCGTGCGGTGTTGACTCAGTTCACGAGCCAAGTTCAGCCTCGGTCTATGACCGCCGTTGTGGACCCGACCGATTTCTTCGGCAGCGAGGCAGTCCAGGACCCCAACCCCCTGTATGACCAGATGCGGAGTCGCGCCGGAGTAAACCGCATCGGTGAATCCACGTTTTACGCTGTCTGCGGCTGGGATGCCATTGTGGAGGCCGTTAATCGCGTAGAGGATTTCTCATCAAACCTGACCGCGACGATGGTGTATCACGACGACGGGACCGTCACGCCATTTGACATGGGCTCCCTCGGCGAACCGATGCATGCGTTGGCAACTGCGGACGATCCATTGCACGCAGTGCACCGGAAGTTGCTGCTGCCCCACCTCTCAGCCAGGCGTGTGCGTGTCATTGAAGATTTCGCCGAAGCCACTGCTCAGCAACTGTGGTCCGAATCGTTAGTCGACGGGCAGATCGAATGGATGAGCGGCATGGCCAATCGGCTCCCGATGATGGTGGTCGCGCGATTGCTCGGGCTACCGGAGACGGATGTCGACAAGCTGATCCGGCTCGGGTATGCCACCACTACCTTGCTCGACGGGCTTGTCAGTCCACTCCAACTTAAAGCCGCTGGCCTAGCGGCCCTGGAACTGTCCGGATACGTCCTGGAACACTTTGAGAAGGCCATTGAACGTCCTCGCGCAGGACTCATCGGTGATCTAGCCGCCCGAAACAAATCGGGTGAGTTAGAACAGTTTCCGGCGCTCGCCATCATGCTGACGTTGTTTAGCGCAGCGGGCGAATCGACCGCATCGTTGCTGGGCAGCGCAGCGTGGATTCTGGCCGAGCAGCCACTGGTCCAGGAGCAACTGCGCGCCGACCCCGAACTGCTAAGTGTTTTCATCGAAGAAGCGTTGCGCTATGAGTCGCCGTTTCGCGGTCACTACCGGCATGTAGTGAGAGACACCGCCTTGGCCGGCGTCGAGGTGCCCGCTAATTCGCGCCTGTTGTTGATGTGGGGAGCGGCGAACCGCGATCCCCAACACTTCGACACACCTAATGAGTTCCGGCTAGACCGTAGTGGCGCAAAGGGCCATGTGGCGTTCGGTAAGGGCGCGCACTTTTGCGTTGGGGCCGCGCTCGCACGCTTAGAAGCACGGATTGTCTTGCGGATGCTGCTTGAGCAGACAAGATGGATCGACGCCGCCGCCGTTGGGCGGTGGTTGCCAAGCATTTTGGTCCGTCGACTTGAACTGCTACAACTCAACATCCGATGACATCGCCGCATGTCGACAATTCGACGAGTGCACGAACCGAGGGACCAGCCATGTGGTCGGTGTAGAGGGCGGGGCTCCGCCGTCGAGGAGGGCGACGACCCAATACTGAACGTTGGGCTTCGTCAACTCTGGGGGAGCACCGGTGCGCTCACACCACGATAGGAACGACTTCACTCCGGTGGTGTAGGGGGGGTGAGCGTAGCGGGGGAACGGTTCGCAGCGCGTAAAGCCGGCTGCCACGAGGGCAGCAGCCCGGCAAGGTCCGGCAAAGATTCCTTCACACGAATAGCGACGTGATGCTATGTAGGCGAGGAGCTAGGGCGGTAAACGCGCAGTTAGAACTTTCTGTCAGACCAAATGTGTCGCGTCATATACCCAGCTCACATCGGCATTTGCTAGGTTCTCGAAGTGGTTGGGCGGCGCGAAGCTGACCAGGCTGTTCATGTCCCAATAGTCTTTCCACACAGTGACTTTCCCGTCGATCACCTTGTGCACGGTGGCGAATCGCAGCACGCCCTGGTCGCCGGACGCGAAAGTCCAAGTCTCCGAGTGCTCGTAGATGGCGTCAGGGCCGTTGGACACCAGCAGGCCGTCGTGGTTCTCGTAGCCCGCCAGCGGTTCGAGCCCCATCTTGAGCCGTTTCACGATGTCCTCGGGACCGCGGGCCGACAACGCGGGGACCGGCATGTCGACGTAGAGACAGTCCTCTGCCAAAAACGTCTTGACCGCATCCCAGTCCCGCCGCGAAAGCGCCTGCCACAGCCCGAGTACGACGTCATCGACCGCGATCATAGAAACCTCTGTCATAGCGGCAAATAAACTCGGTTGGCGGCCGGGTGTCAACCACAGGTTCGCGGCGGATACTCGCAACGTGACCCCGCTGCAGCGCTACATCGCCGAGGAAATTGCGACCGACCACGTTGACGGGCTGTTGACCAGACGGGAAACCTTGCGACGGCTGGCCCTGCTGGGGATGGGCACCGCGGCCGCCTCCACGCTGATCGCGGCCTGCGCGAACCGGGAGAAAGCTGCGGAAACCACCACGCCCGTCCCCGAAAGCCCAAGCGGCACAGCGCAACCGCCCGGCATGACCGCCGCACTGCCGACGGCGCCGATCGCCTGGGCCGGCCCGCAGGGCCAGCTGCAAGGCGCGTGGGCGCAGCCGGCCAGCCCCAGGGGTGCCGTCCTCGTCATCCACGAGAACAAGGGCCTGAACGACTGGGTGCGGTCGGTGGCCGGCCGGCTGGCGGGCGCCGGGTATGCGGCCCTGGCCATCGACCTGCTGTCGGAGGAGGGCGGGACCGCCGGCTTCCAAGATCCGGCGCAGGCCACCGCCGCGTTGGGCAAGGTCGCGCCGGAGCGATTCACCCACGACCTGAATTCCGGTGTGGCCGAACTGAAGTTGCGCGCTCCCGGCCAGAAGGTCGGCGTCGTCGGCTTCTGCTTCGGCGGCGGGCTGGTGTGGCAACTGCTGGCCTCCGGAGCCCTGGGGGTGTCCGCCGCGGTCCCGTTCTACGGTCCGTTGCCCGACAACCCCGACTTCAAAGGATCCAAGGCCGCGGTGCTGGCGATCTACGCGGCGCTGGACTCCCGGGTCACCGGATCGCAGCCGGCCGCCAAAGCGGCCCTCGATCGCGCCGGTCTGGTCAACGAGATCGTCGTCGAACCCAACGCCGATCATGCGTTCTTCAACGACAGCGGCCCCCGGTATAACGCCACCGCGGCGGCCGACGCGTGGCAACGGCTGCTGGATTGGTTCGGGCGTTATCTGGCCGGGCAATGAAAGCCGATATGCCGGTTCACTTCGTAGGTTTTGACCGCCGCTTTGCCGCATACTGGCGACGTGACATCGCAGCGCGACAACCCCGACGAGGGCGGAAGCGATCGGGTCGACGGACTGCTGACCCGGCGCGAGGCCATGCGACGGCTGGCTCTCGTCGCCGTGACCGCGAGTCCCACCGCGCTCATCTCCGCCTGTTCCGGCGGCAGGTACTGGCCCACCCGGCGACGGCGGCGTCGCCGCTAGGGCCGGGGTTAACCCCTAGACCTCGGCCGGGGCCATCGACCGCGCCGGGCCCAAAGCCACCGGCAGCGTCGACCACCCGCGCAGCACCCTCGTGTCGCGCCGGCTTCCGGAACCGGCCGCGCGCACCTCGGGGAAACGGTCGAAGAACGTCCGCAGCCCGACCTCTCCCTCGGCGCGCGCGAGGGCGGCCCCCAGGCAGAAGTGCCGGCCGCCAGAGAACGCGAGATGCCGCCCGGCATTTGGCCTTTCGATGTCGAAGCGGTGCGGATCTGGAAACACCGACGGATCCCGGTTGGCGGCGGCCAGATAGATCACCACCAGTTCGCCGCGTTGCACCCGCACCCCCGCCACGTCCACATCCTTGACCGCCACCCGCGCGGTGAGCTGCACCGGCGAGTCCAGCCGCAGGATCTCTTCGACGGCGTTGGGCCATAACTCGGGACGTCGGCGCAACGTGTCCAGGTGCTCGGGCGCATCCAGCAACATGCGAATCCCGTTGCCCAGCAGGTTCACCGTGGTCTCGAACCCGGCGGCCAGCACCAGGCCGGCGATCGCCTGCAGCTCGTCGGCGTCGAGACGTGTTTCGGGGGAGCCGCTTTCGGCCATCTGGATAAGCTGGCTCATCAGATTGTCGCTCGGCGCACGCCGCAACTCCCGCAGGTGCTCGGCGAGCCAAAAGTTGAATCCGGCGATTCCCTGCTGCACGGTGCGGTACTGCCGCCACGGCAAGCCGATGTCGAGGCTGGGCGCGGCCAGTTCCCCGAACTCCAGGACGCGCCGACGGTCTTGGTCGGGCACCCCCAAGATGTCGCTGATGATCGCCACCGGCAGCTGGGAGCAATACTCTCCGACAATGTTGACCACGCCGGACCGGTCGGCCAGCCGATCCAACAGGCCGGTCGCGGTCCGCTCGACCCCGACGCGTAAGGCGGCGACCGCCCTGGGCGTGAAGACCGCCGACACCGTCTTGCGGTAGCGGGTGTGGTCCGGCGGCTCGACGGCCAGCAGCGACGGCGCACGCAGCGGATGCAAGAAGCGGTCGCGGGTGCGGCTCTCCAGCCAGCGCAGGGGCGCAAGCAGATTCGAGCCCATGTTCACCACGCGGAAGTCGTCGGACCGTAGCAGCTCGTGGGCCAGCGCGTGGTCAGTCGTCAGATAGTTGACGCGGCCCTTGACCAGCGGCCCGAAGGCCCGCAGTTCGTCGTAGAACGGAACCGGGTCGGTCGCCACCGTCGGATCGGCGATCAGCCGGGCCTGCAGGTCACCGCGTCGCATACCGATCGCCGCGACGCCGCGGACAAAGCCGTGCATCGCAAGCCAGTGCAGTCTCTCCTTCACGAGTCCTCCATCGGTTCGGCTGGTCTTCACCAGCGTAGGCCGGAGGCGGCGAGGCCCATGGTGGCGACCCGCTGCGCCCGGCTAGGCCGCGCTTGCGATCACCACTAGCCCGATGGTGGCGACCCGCTGCGCCCGGCCACGCCGCGCTTGCGATCACCACTAGCACTCGGCGGTTATCTTGAAGTCCGTGGTCACCACTTTGTCGGGGTTCCTGTCGTTGATGCCGTACGCGCTGCCGGAGATGGTGTAGGCCCTGTTGGTGACGTCGGCGCGCGCGTCTCCCACCCCGCCCAACCAAAAGCTGCCGGTGAACCCGTCGATGTTGCGGATCTTCACCCACTGCGGGATCGCGCGATAGCCGCTGAGCAACACCACCGCCTCGACCTCGCCGTTCTGCTCGCGGATGTCGATGGTCCGGTACGACTGGTCCTGGCTGCAATCGGGGGGACGCGTCGTGTGGGTGGCGCCGTCGACGGTCAGGCGCGCGGCCTTGCGGGGCACCGTCTCGGGCCGGCCGCACCCCGCCACGCCCGCCCCGGCGATGAGGACGAAAGCTATTGCGAGCCAACGGTTTCGCACCGTGTGTCTCCTTTACTGCCGCTTAGGCATCAGCCCGGGTAGGGATTTGACGATGCGACCCCGCACGAACTCCGGGCTCAGGCCCTTGAGCAGGTCGATCACGCGAATGCTCTTGGGCACGTACCAGTGCAAGCGTTTCGGGTTGTGGTAGGCCTGCCACGCCGCCTCGGCCACGCTGACCGCGGGCATCAGCCGGAACATGCCCTTCTTCGGAGCGCCGGCCCGCAGCTCGTCGGCCGACATCGCCGGCCCGCCGTCGCCGGAGTGGTTGGTGGTCGTGGTGAGGATGGCGGTGTCGATCAGGCCCGGCAGCACGTCGGCCACCCGCACCCCATGGCGCTGCCATTCCACGCTCAGCGCCTCGGTCAACCCCTTGACGGCATGCTTGGTCGACGAATACACGGCGATGCGCGGCATGCCGTAGGTGCCCGACGACGACGATGTGGAGAACATCAGGCTGCCGGGATTCTTCTTGAGATAGGGCAGGGCGGCGTAGGCACCCGTCAGGACCGCCTTGAAGTTCACCTCGACGACGCGCATCGCGGCTTCGTAGGGCACGTCCTCGAACCAGCCTGACTCGCCGATGCCGGCGTTGTTCCACATCATGTCGAGCCCGCCGCCGGTGTTGCCGGCGCAGAAGTCGGCGAGCGCCCCGTCCAGGGCGGCCTTGTCCGTCACATCGACGGCGCGGGTCCACAGCCGGTCGTCACCCAGTTCCCGCTGCAGCGTCGCCAGGCCGTCGTCGTTGCGGTCCACCGCGCCGACCCGCCACCCCTTGGCGTGAAAGAGCTTCGCGCCCTCGCGACCCATTCCGCTGCCCGCGCCGGTGATGAAGACCGATTTCACGGGCCATCAAGCCTTTCCGTCAGCCAGCCTCGACCACATCTTTGATTCGGTTCAGCGTCTTGGTCATATCACGAACGTTGCGCCGCCTGCGCAGGAAGCCACCGAACAACCAGTACACGCCGAGCCACGGTGCCGGGTTGAGCCGGAACGACTCCGTCACGTCGGTGCCGCCGCCGCCGGGTGCCAGTCGATAATGCCAGTTGTTCACCGCCCTGTCGCCGAGCATCACCGCGAAGCCGAACTCGCGGCCGGGCTCGCAGGCGGTCACCTTGCACGTCGTCCAGTAGACGGGCCCGATCTCGTTGCGCCGGACGTGGCCGCGGAATTTCACGCCCAGGGCCGGACCCGTCGCGTCGCCCAGCCACTCGGCCTCAAACACTTCCGGGGAGAAGCGTCCGGTGTTGCGAACGTCCGCGATCAGATCCCAGATCTTGTCCGCGGGCGCCGCCATATGAACAGTGGCCGAACCTTCCATGGCCTGATCCAAACACAGCTACGTGCTTGGTCATAGACCAATATTCGTTAATGCGGCGCGGCCGCCTGAATCAGCCCATTGATCATCTGCTTGATCCCCTGAGCCGGGTGCGAATACCACGCGATCGGAAGACCCGATTCGGCGCCGCACTTCGGCCAGGCCTCCACGCCCTCCTGCGCGAAGACCCGGTTGGCCACGGCGATCTGCTGCTCGCGGGAGGCGGCCGCCGGGTTGCCGACGCCGCCGTACTGGGCCCAGGTACCCGGCTTGAATTGCAGCCCACCGTATTCGCCGTTTCCGGTGTTGGCGTGCCAGTTGCCGCCGGACTCGCACTGCGCGATTGCGTCCCAGTTGGGGGCTGTGGCAACGCCTGTGGGGGCGGCGTTGGCGACGCCGGTGGCTGACGTCAGCGAGGCTGCAACGATCCCGCCGACCATGGCGTACTTGACGAGAGGCTTGCAGAGTTTTCTCATGCCAGACATTTCGGCGGGCGTGTCCGAAGTGTTACCTATTCGAAAATGTCGCGAGATACTCGCTCTATCAGCGAGATTGGCTCGTTACCAGGCGAATGCGAGCTTTAGAAATTGGTGAGAAATAAATAAATTAGCCCTGGCAATACGACTGGGTCGCGAAAGCGAGGGCTTGTTGGTACAGGCCGTCGAGTTGCCGGGCAGCAACGACCTCGCCCCTGGCGGCCTCGAGCTCCGCGGCGCACCCCGGCGAATGCAACAGGTCCCAGTCGGCCGCGATCGCGGTCAGCATCGTCTGGTTGAGGCCGTCGATGGTGGACCGCGACGCCGATAGGTCAGGCGCGCCCGGCACGGCCGCGGGGTTCAGCTTCCACTGCGTGAACCGGCCGTATTCGACCGCCTCGGTGGCGTTGATCTGGTCGCCGAAGATCCGGGTGACGTAACCGGGGTCGATGTGCTCGGCGGTCGCGTCAGCGCCCAGCTTGGTGAGTTCCTGCTGCACGCGCACGGGATCCTCGATGGAACCGTGCGTGTTCCACTTGAACGCGGCCACCGGCTCGGCGAGCTGCAGCCGCTGAGCGGCGGCGTCCACCAACCCGGTCAACGGGCCGGCGGGATCGGCACGCGCCTGCGGCGCCACCATCGTGGTCGCGAGCGCGGCCAGCAGAACGCAGGCCCGGCGGCCGCGCGGTGGCCGGTGGGTGCCGGTCATGACCATGATTCTGGCCCCCTCCCGGGTTAGCCTGGCCGCTGATGTCTCGGACTGCCCACTGGTTTCGCTCGACGCACGTTCGCGCGCTGACCGCGGCCGCGCTGGGGGCATGCCTGCTACTGGGCGGCGTCATCATCTCGGTGGACCGGCTGCACACGACGCCGGCCGATGTGCTCGACCATCCCGCCGATCCGGTCACCGACGAGCAATCCGCGGCTCAGGTGGTCGAGTCGGCCAAACAGATCGTCACCATGACCGGGCTGCGGACGGCGTCGGCGGGCTACACGCTGATGTCGTGCAAAGACCGCGACGACCCGCCGTACCAAGGCGCGGTGTACGTGACCTTCACGCTGCCGGCCTCCGCACCCGCCGACGCCTACTTCACGGAGATCGCGGCGACGCTCGTCGACCATGGCTGGGCCGAGGCTCTACCGCCCGGCGATCGCGCGTTGGCCAAAACCCTGTCCAAGGACGCCGTCACCGTGATGGTTTCCCGCCAAAGCGACGCCCCTGGTATGGGTGTCCTGCGCATCTATGGTCAGTGCCGCAACATGAACGATCACCGCAAGGACGCGACCAGCTGGGTCGATATCACCGATCAATTGCCCAGAACCGGCTAAGGGGCACTAACGCGCTACTGCGCCCGACGGTGTGCCGTCAGGCGCAGTAGCGATGCTGAAGCGAGCGGGAGTTATCCGCCGCCACCCGGGCTGGCACCCAGGGTGCCCTGCAGGTCGGGCTTCATGGCGTTGAGCTGTGCTCCCCAGTACTCCCAGCTGTGCGTGCCGTTGGCGTTGAAGTTGAACACCGCATTGTGGCCGCCGGCCCCGTTGTAGGCGTCCTGGAACTTCAGGTTGCTGCTGCGCACGAAGTTCTCCAGGAACTCGGCGGGCATGTTGGCCCCACCCAGTTCCGACGGCGTCCCGTTACCGCAGTAGATCCAGAGTCGGGTGTTGTTACCGACCAGCTTGCCGACCTGAATCGTCGGGTCGTTGCGCTGCCACGCCGGGTCGCTCGACGGACCCCACATGGCGTCGGGCTTGTAACCGCCGGCATCACCCATCGCGAGACCGATCAGGGAGGGCCCCATTCCCTGGGAGGGGTCCATCAGGGCCGACAGCGAGCCGGCGTAGATGAACTGCGCCGGGTGGTAGGCGGCCAGGATCAGCGCCGAGGAGCCGGACATGGAGATGCCGACCGCAGCGCTGCCGTTGGACTTGACGCTCTTCTCGGAGGCCAGGTAGCTGGGCAGCTCGCTGGTCAGGAAGGTTTCCCACTTGTACGTGGAGCAGCCGGCCTTACCGCAGGCCGGACCGTACCAGTCGGCGTAGAAGCTGGACTGCCCGCCGACCGGCATGACGATCGACAGGCCCGACTTGTAGTACCACTCGAACGCGGGCGTGTTGATGTCCCAGCCGTTGTAGTCGTCCTGGGCCCGCAGGCCGTCGAGCAGATATACGGCAGGAGAGCCGCTGCCTCCGCTCTGGAACTGGACCTTGATGTTGCGTCCCATTCCAGCTGACGGCACCTGCAGGTATTCCACGGGAAGGCCGGGCCGCGAGAACGCCCCCGCGGTCGCCGCTCCGCCGGCAAGACCGATCAGGCCCGGCAGGGTGACAGCCGCTGCCGCACCGACCAAAAGCCGGCGCCCCCAGGCCCGGATCTTCTCGCTCACGTCTGTCATACCTGCGCCCCTTGTCGCTAGTGTCGTGCTCACGGCAGGAATTTACCGTGTAAATGCGTCAAATGTCGATTGAGACGCGGGGTTATCTCAGTCTTGTATCGGTTTCTTCTCCGAATTTCGCTACTCGGGTAACGGGACCTCGCGCCCCGATGAACGCGTCGCGGCGGCCCGCCGAGCAGAAAACGCCAGGCGGGGGCCGTGCGCGTGTAGCCCCCGACAAGCGGCAGAGCGCTTCAAAATCGAAATGGCCGAGCCGATATCGACAACCTGCGCAGCGGCGGCGCGGGAGAGCGGTCGGCCATCCGTTCGATTGGCGGCCCCGAACCGTCGATGACGATGACGATGACGAAAGAATTTCCCGGCGCCGAAAACGAAGGTCCGCGGTCCGGCGCGTAAAGCCTTGCCGGACATCCAACATCGGCGCGTCACCTGCACCTTTGGGCGACCGGGTGCATCGGATGGGTCGCCTGGCCAGGCGCTTTCGCCGCATCGGCCCGCGAGTTTGACGACTATTCCACACCGGTGCAGCCGAACCCGCTCCGACCGCGTAGGCTCACACGGAGCAAGCCGATGGAGACCACATCCCGGTCTTTTCCGGCTCTCACGAACCGCCACACCAGCGAGCTTCATGCTGCGTGATATAGCGGCTGAGGGCGACGGAGGTCCGGGAACGATTGAGGTGCAAGTTTGGATACGGTACTGGGGCTATCACTGACGCCGACCACCGTCGGCTGGGTCCTCGCTGAAGGGCACGACGCTGACGGCACGATCCTGGACCACCAAGAAATGGGTGTGCGCGCCGGGCGTGGCGTGCCCGCCGTCAGTACCGCCGGGCAAGTGACGGACGAGGTGCTACGGGTGGACGCGCTGGCGGCCGCCAGCGATCACCATCTGCGGCTCGTCGGGCTGACGTGGAGCGACGACGCCGCCGCGCAGGCGGCGCTGGTGGTTGAGGCGTTGACCGATGCAGGCTTCGACAACGTGGTGCCAGTCCGCTTGCTCGATGCGGTCGAGACCCTGGCCGAGGCCATCGCCCCCGTCATCGGTTACCAGCAGACCGCGGTGTGCGTCCTCGAACACGAGTCGGCGACGGTCGTCATGGTCGACACCCGTGAGGGCGAGACGCAAACGGCCACCAAGCAGGTGCGCGGCGGCCTCGACGGCCTGAGCTGCTGGCTGCGCGGGATGTTCGATCGAGACGGATGGCGTCCCGGCGGGGTGGTTGTCGTCGGTCCCGACAGCGAGATCAATGGCTTCTCCTGGCAGCTCGAAAAGGCCTTGCCGGTACCGGTTTTCGCGCAGACCATGGCCCAGGTGACGATCGCGCGGGGCGCGGCGCTGGCCGCGGCATCGAGCACCGAGTTCACCGACGATCAGCTGGTGGCGCATGTCAGCGAACCCGCCGCCGCACCCGCGTCGTCGCCGCCACGGAAGTTGTCCTACGCCGGCGCCGCAGTGGCCGCCGGCGCGATCACCTTCGTCTCCTCGCTCGCGCTCGCGGTGGGTATTCAGCTGGGCCCGGCCAGCGCGCCGTCGCCGGCAAAGCACGTGGTGCACGCGCCGGCACCGCAGGTCGCCGAGGCCGTTGCGCCCGCCGTTGCCCCGCCACCGGAGGCCACGCCACCCGCGCGTCCATCGAAGGCGCCCACGAGCGAGCCGGCTCCCGACGCGGCGACGGCCGCGGACCAGGACGGCGCCGGCGGCGAGCAGCAGTCGGATCCGAATGCCCGGCAGCCTTATCTGACAAGGGTTCTCGAGCACATACCCGGCGACGCCGGCGATTCGGCGCACTCGCCGACGCCCTAGGAGCGGCCGCCCGAGTTCAGTCGCCCTTGGCGTGAACCGCGGTGAAGGACACCGCTACGCTGTCGGCGACCTGCACCGAGCCCATCAGCAGTGAGTACGGCTTGACGCCGTAATCTGTTTGCCGAACGCTGGATTCGGCCGACATCCGCCACGCGTCACCGAGATCCTCTATGCGCAGGTCGATTACGTGCTTCCGGGATTTCCCGCGGATGTGCAGCGTGCCGGCGAGGCGGTACCCGTCGTCGATCCTGTCGATAAGGTCTGTGGCGAAACGTATTTCGGGATAGCGGCCGGCGTCCAGCGACTTCAACGCGTTCGACTTCACCACCGCCTTTTCCGGCCCGGACAGTCCCTTTACCCCGCCCTCGCCGCGCATCACCTCGAACGAATCGATCTCGACGGCCAGCTCCGCGGTGACCGGTTCGCCGCCGGCCCAGTCGACCGTGGCGTGCCAGCGCCGCATCGCAATGGTGAGCCGATGGCCCATGCGTGCCGCCCGGCCCGTGACGCCGGTGCGAATCATCAACTCACCGTGGGACGCGTCCAGGGTCCACCGGTCGGTCACAGGCCGACTGTAGTCACATCGTCAGAACGGTGCGGTAGTGCGCCCGCCCCTGCTCCAATGCCGCATAACCCTCGGCCGCCTGCGACAGCGGCAATTCTTCGGTCCACGTCCGCACACCCGACAAGACCGCGAAATGCATGGTGTCTTCGACGTCTTTGGCCGTGCCGGAGGGATGGCCCACGATGCTGAGCCCGGGGGTTATCAGCTGCGCGGGGCTGATGGGCAGCGGGTCGGGGGTCACGCCGATCGTGATCAACTCACCCTGGGGCAGCAGGCCGCCGACCGTGTCGGCCATGGCCTGGGAGTTGCCGGCGGTCGCCAGGACCACCGCCGCCCCGCCCAGCGCCCGCAGCGCTTCGGAGACGTCGCCGGCGGTGGAATCGATGTAGTGGTGGGCGCCCAACTCGCGGGCATCGTCGGCTTTACCGGTGCCGCGGGCGATGGCGATGGTCTCGAACCCCATCGCGCGCGCGAACTGCACGCCGAGGTGGCCGAGACCGCCGACGCCGAGAATCGCCACCCGGTCACCGGGCAACGCCTTCGTGTGGCGCAGCGCGTTATAGGTTGTGACCCCGGCGCACCCCAGGGGCGCGGCTTCGACATCGGACAGTTCCGACGGAATCCGGGCCATAGCGCTGGCCGGCACCGTCACCGATTCCGCATAGCCACCGGGATACTGCCAACTCGGGACCTTCCCATTCACGCAGTGAATGAAAATGCCTTTGCGGCAAGGGTCGCACCGGTAGCAGCATCCCCCGAACCAGCCGACGCCGACACGGTCACCCACCGCGAAATCTTCGACGCCCTCGCCGAGTTCGGCTATCGTCCCGGCGATTTCGTGCCCGGGAGTCAGCGGCCAGGAAATGTTCGGGAAGCCACCGTGAACGAAGGCGCGGTCGGTTCCGCATATGCCGCACGCGGTGACCGTCAGGCGCACCTCGTCGCGACCGGGCGTCCGCGTTTCGACCTCGGCGAGCTCCAGCGGGCCGCCCGCGGACTGTATCCGGACGGCTTGATGAGTGGGCATTGACTTAACTTAATGTGCGACAGGGCATTTCGCCACCCCGTCGGCGTGGTAGTCAACCTGCCAGTGCTTGATCCCGTTGAGCCAGCCCGACCGTAGCCGTTCCGGCTTGCCGATCGACTCCAAATCCGGCATCACGTCGGCGATCGCGTTGAACATCAGGTCGATCGTCATGCGCGCCAGGTTGGCACCGACGCAGTAGTGCGCGCCCGTGCCGCCGAATCCCACGTGCGGGTTGGGATCGCGCAGGATGTTGAAGGCGAACGGGTCGTCGAACACCTCCTCGTCGAAATTGGCCGAGCGGTAGAACATCACCACCCGCTGGCCCTTCTTGATCTGCACCCCGGACAGCTCATAGTCCTCGAGCGCCGTGCGCTGGAACGACGTGACCGGCGTGGCCCACCGGACGATCTCGTCGGCCGCGGTGGCGGGACGCTCCTTCTTGAACAGCTCCCACTGGTCGGGGAAGTCGGTGAAAGCCATCATGCCCTGGGTGATCGAGTTGCGAGTGGTCTCGTTGCCGGCGACGGCCAGCAAGATGACGAAGAAGCCGAACTCGTCGTCGGAGAGCTTGTGGCCGTCGATGTCGGCCTGGATCAGCTTGGTGACCAGGTCCTCGCCCGGGTTCTTCGCCCTATCGGCGGCCATCTGCATGCCGTACATGATCAGTTCGACGGAGGCGGTGATGGCGTCGTTGCTCGCGAACTCGGGGTCCTGGTCGCCGACCATCTCGTTGGACCAGTGGAAGAGTTTCTTGCGGTCTTCCTGCGGCACGCCCATCAGGCCCGCGATGGCCTGCAACGGCAGCTCGCACGACACCTGTTCGACGAAGTCTCCCGAGCCCTCGGCGGCGGCGGTCTCGACGATGCGGCGGGCGCGCTCGCGAAGGTCGTCGCGCAGCCGCTCGACCGCCCTGGGGGTGAAGGCGCGCGAGATGATCTTGCGCAGCCGGGTGTGTTGCGGCGCGTCCATGTTCAGCAGGACGAACTTGCCGCGCTCGACCTGCTCGCCGACCGTGCCGTCCCTGTAGCGCGGCAGCGCCGTCTTCTGCAGGCTGGAGAAGACGTCGCTGCGCAGCGAGATCTCCTTGACGTCCTTGTGCTTGGTCACCACCCAGAAGCCGCCGTCGTCGAATCCTCCCGCGCCGAGGGGCTGCTCGTTCCACCAGATCGGTGCGCTTCGGCGCATCTCGGCCAGTTCTTCCACCGGCAGCCGTTCGGCGTAGATGTCCGGGTCGGTGAAGTCGAACCCGGGAGGCAGATTCGGAGCCGGCTTGGCTGTTGGCTCGACGGTTGGCTTCGGTGTTGACTTCGACATTGGCAAGCCCACTCCTTCGATACGAAGTCGTCTAGTCGTCCTTCTTGTGCCAAATAAACCACTGCTACACCACGGTTGGGAAGGATTGGAGCAATATCGCGAGCCCGAATTGCAACATGTTCAGCGGCGATGAGTTTGCAGCGCGACGCCGGTCTGTATGGAAGGCCACGCACCACGAACGAAAAGGCGGCACCATGCGCATCCTTCTGAGCCATTTCATGAGCCTCGACGGGGTCGTCCAAGCGCCGGGCGGCCAGGGCGAGGACCCCGACGGGGGATTCGCACACGGCGGCTGGTCGATGCAGTACTTCGAACCCGAAACCATGGGGCCCGCCGTCACCGAGACGATGGCCGACACCGACGCGCTGCTGTTCGGCCGTCGCACCTGGCAGACGATGGCCGCCGCCTGGCCCGGCCGCGCCGGCGACCCCTTCGCCGACCGCATGAACGAGATCCCCAAATACGTGGCATCCCGCACGCTGAGCCAAGACGACCTCAACTGGGCGGGCTCGACTCTGCTATCCGCCGACGACGCGATCGGCGCGATACGTGAGCTGCGGGCCCGCGACGGTAAGGCGATACAGCTGATGGGCAGCCCGTCGTTGGCCGCGCAGCTGATCGAACACGACCTCGTCGACGAATACCGGCTGATGATCGAGCCGATCCTGCTCGGCGGCGGCAAACGCCTCTTCCCCTGCGGCGGCCAGGCCCACGCCCTCGAGCTGGCCTCCGCCACGACCACCGGGACGGGCGTCCTCATCTGCACCTACCGGCGCCGGTGATCTTGTGGCCCGCGGCACAATCGATATGCTTTGGTCCCAGGTCACCGTGCATCGAGGCCCGGTGACGCTGACGCGAAGGGGTGGAGCGCATGGTTCGCGAACTACTCGCCGTCGCCGCGATCGCGGGTGGCACCGTCGGCATGGCGCCTGGTGCCGCTGCCCAACCGCGTTACGACGGTGACGTGCCGAACATGAATTACGACGCCTCGCTGGGCGCGCCGTGCGACAACTACGAGCGCTTCATCTTCGGGCGCGGCACCAGCGGCCAGGCCGAGGCCTGTCACTTCCCGCCGCCCAACCAGTTCCCACCCGCCACCATCGGGTACTGGGTGATGTCCTACCCGTTGTACGGGGTGCAGCAGGCCGGCGCCAAGTGCCCCGGCCCGCAGTCCGCCGCACAGTCGGATCGCGGGCTTCCCATGCTGTGCCTGGGAGACCAAGGCTGGCAAGAGGGATGGTTCACCGGAGCAGGGTTCTTCCCGCCCTCGTCGTGACGGGCCGGCCGATGAATGACGCCCGGCCCGCCGCCCAGATCCCGCGCTGGCTGCGCTTCGTCCTGGCATCCGATCGTGCCGGCTCGGCCTGGTACATCGGGGCAGGCTTCTTTTTCGCGCCGGTGCTCGCCGTGCTGTCGCCGTGGCCGACGGTCACCGCCGTGCTGTGGGGAGTGATCGCCTTGGCCGGGCTTTGGCTGGGCCTGCTCGGCATCGCGATGGCCGTCGGACTGGCACGGATATTGCGCTCCGGCGCCGAGATTCCCGAAGACTATTGGCGCACCTTGGTGAACTACTGACGCCCGCTCGGCGCGTCTAGAGTCGTATCAAAGGCGCTGCAACGAAAGGACACTCCGATGGGCTTCAATCCCAAAGACGCGGTCGACGCGGCCAAGGACATCGCGACCAACGCCGTCGAAAAGGCTTCGGACATCGTCGAACACGCCGGCGACATCATCCGCGGTGATCTCGCCGGTGGTGCCAGCGGCATCGTTCAGAACTCCATCGACATCGGCACGTACGCGGTGGATCGGGCCAAAGAGGTGTTGACCGGCCGGGATGAATTAGACGACGAATAGCCGACCAATCGCCGACGACTAGCCGACGAATAGCCGTCGATCAGACGGCCGCGGCGGCGTTCAGCTCGTCCAGCCTGTTGGTGGCTTCCAGGTACTCCTGCACCCACCGCTCGATGACCGTCGACGTCTTCTCCACCTTGCTGAACTGCCCGACCACCTGACCGACCGGATTGAACGCGACGTCGACGGTCTCGTTCGGGTACTTGTTGGTGGCCCGCACGGCCATGCCAGAAACCATGTACTGCAACGGCATTCCGAGCGGCTTCGGGTTGTCGGGCTGCTCCCACGCCTCGGTCCAGTCGTTGCGCAGCATACGGGCCGGCTTCCCGGTGAAGGAACGGCTGCGCACGGTGTCCCGGCTGGACGCCTTGGCGTACGCCTGTTGCTGAACCGGGGTGTTGGAGGCCTCCTCGACCATCAGCCACTGCGAGCCGGTCCACGCCCCTTGGGCGCCGAGCGCCAGTGCCGCCGCGATCTGCTGGCCGCTGCCGATGCCACCCGCCGCCAGCACCGGCACCGGGGCGATTTCCTTAACGACCTGCGGCCACAACACGATTGAGCCCACCTCGCCGCAGTGGCCACCGGCCTCGCCGCCCTGGGCGATGACGATGTCCACGCCAGCGTCGGCGTGCTTGCGGGCCTGCGACGGCGAGCCGCACAGGGCCGCCACCTTGCGACCGGAGTCGTGGATGTGCTTGATCATGTCGGGCGGGGGAGTGCCCAGCGCATTGGCGATCATCCGCACCTTCGGATGCTTCAGCGCCATTTCGACCTGCGGGGTGGCCGTCGCCTCCGTCCAGCCCAGCAACTGCAAGGTGTCCTCGTCGGCGTTTTCCACGGGAACACCGTGATCCGCGAGGATCTTCTTGGCGAAGTCGAGGTGCTCCTGGGGCACCATCTTGCGCAGCGTTTCCGCCAGCTCCTCGGCGGAAAGGTGCGAGTCCATTCCCTCGTACTTGTTCGGGATCACGATGTCGACGCCGTAGGGGTGGTCGCCGATGTTCTCGTCGATCCAATTGAGCTCGATCTCCAGCTGCTCAGGCGTGAAGCCGACCGCGCCGAGCACGCCGAAACCACCGGCCTTGCTGACAGCGACCACGACATCGCGGCAGTGGGTGAAGGCGAAGATCGGAAACTCGATACCGAGGTCGTCGCAGATCGCGGTGTGCATGCCTACTCCTGGAAAGCTTGACCGACGCTAAAAGAATTGGAACGTGTTCTAGTTTAGTACGGACGGCGCTGACGTGGCCAGCCGCCCCCCATCGGCGCGTCGGCACTACGAGGTGTCAGAGAGTGTGCGCCGTCCACATGACGAGGAATGCGACCATACAGCCGGCACAGGCCAGGTGATCCCGGCAGATGGCCCGTGCCAGACGAGTCTGCTCGGCCGTGCTGTCCGCACGGCGTCCCAGCCGGACCGCGTTGGGTACCGTGCGCGCCAGCGCCAGCAGTATCGGGACGCCCGCGAGCGCGGCCGACGTCGCCAGTAGCCACGCGGGCTCGTGAGCCCGCACCACCTCGACGGCGAGCGAGCCCAGCAAGACGAGCATGACCACCGCGATCAGCCGGCTCATCGGCCGCGATGTGGTCGTCGCACGAAGGTAGTAACCGGCGATCGAAGCCAGCACCGGCTCGGGCAATTCCCCACGCGCGCTTCGATGTTCGAGGACCTGGGCGTCGAAAATCAGGTCCATCCA
Source organism: Mycobacterium sp. 852002-51057_SCH5723018 (assembly GCF_001667035.1). GTDB lineage: Bacteria > Actinomycetota > Actinomycetes > Mycobacteriales > Mycobacteriaceae > Mycobacterium. Next base: position 114,988 of record NZ_LZIR01000127.1, on the reverse strand, counting down.
CAAGATGGCGAACAGGAATCCGCTGCAGGCCGTCAGTAAGGGCGCCACGACTTATTGTTTCGCAAGCGGGGACGTCGCCGCCTGAAACCACTTGCGCCACATTGGCTTCAGTAGTGTCACGGGGCGATCTTTGTCGGTCGGTGGGGAAGTGTGTTTCGAACATGCGATCGAGTACCCGTGAGGAGATTCAGGCGGATTTCGACGCGTTGCGCCCGAATCATCGGGCATTCGTATGACGCGTTGACCACCCCGGAGCGGCTGGGGTTGCTGGAACGGCTCGAGCACGAGACGCGCCGGCTACCGGTGCCCGGCCACGCGCTGATCAATCAACTGGTGCAGCAGGCCACGCCGGCAGAGTTGGGCGGCAGGCTACCCCACGTGTTGGCTGACCGGTTGCGTATCACGGGCTGCAACGCTCCCTAATGATGCCTCAGTCGGTGGTGTGGACGAGCAGTACATCGGTCTTCGCTCTGCGCAAGACGTTTCCGGGCACCGAGCCAAGCCACTTGTCGGTGCGCGTACCTAGTCCCACGTTGCCAACCACCAACAGATCGGCCTTAACCTCCTTGGCGAGGCGGAACAGCGCATGTACCGGATCACCCCTAATCGGTCGCGCCTCGATATCCTTCGCCCCAGCCGCCCTGGCCCGGTCCCGGGCCTCCCGCAGGATCGCATCGATGGCGGCCATCCCGTGCACCTTGTAGTCCCCCTCGCTCCCGAGGACGACCTCGGCGCGGCCATCAATCACACGATCCGGGCGGGCTGGTCTTCCCCAGCCTCCCTTGTCACCCTTCTCCATATAAGACAAGTGCGCCATCGCGATGATCAACTTCGCATGATTTTTCGCGGCGAACGCGGCTGCGTGGTCCACCGCACGGAACGACGTGTCGGAGCCATCAGTGCCGACCACCAGGGTCTGATAGGCGCTCATTTCTCTGCCAGTATGCGCGTTTACGTGGTCGCTGTGTAGTGGCCTCTTCCTGGGCGTCATGAATCATCCGCTCGCTCAGGCGCACGAGGGTAGTGGGGTCAGTTTGAAGCTTGGGTCTCACTCACATGTACAAGCCGCGCTTGATCGGCTCCTGACTGTGCTTGGTTGAAGGGGTCACCGAAATCCAGGCATGCGCCCCGTAGTACGTCACCTCGACGCCGCTGATTGTCGAGTCCGGTTGCCCATCTGATTCAGGAGTTACCGCTTTGCTCACCTTCAGCACACCATTAGCCAGCATCTCGGCGGCGTCCCAAATTTCCGTCGTACCGTCGACTAGGCGGACGGTAATCTGCTCAAGCTCATCTTCCATAGGTCCCTAGCGATTCCCTTGATCCGCTGCGCCGCCGCGCGGTAGCGTAGTGCTGCCAATTACGAAACGGCTAGTAGCGTAATTGGCGGCACCGCTTACGGAAGGAATCGGCTTGATGCGCAGCCGTTACGCCGGCCGTCCCTTCACCATACCGACACCCGAGATAGCCGCCGCGCTCGAAGACGTCAGCATCCCCACGCTGCTGCTCTCGCTTGTCCACATCACCGGCGACCCGCGGTTCATTCGCGACTTCAAGCCGATGGGCATCTTCCTCAACGAGGTCCAGGGGTTCATGTCGGAGGAGGACAAGGCCCGAGCCCGCGCGGCGGCGCTACCGGTGCTCGCCGACTACCGCGACCGCGGCTGCCCGGAGCCCGAACCGCTGAGCCCGGAACTCATTCGGGAAATGATGGACTGGGCCGCCTGCGAGCACGTGCCCGACGACTACCTGCCGCTGATCCTGGAAGAGATGGACCTCCACGGCGTCGACCCGCGCCGGCCGGCCGCCGTCGCGCCGGAATCCGCCGCCGAGCTGCCGGTCGTCGTGATCGGCTGCGGCGAGTCCGGCATCCTGGCCGGGATCCGCCTCGAGCAGGCCAACATCCCGTTCACGATCGTCGAAAAGAACGCAGGACCCGGCGGGACATGGTGGGAGAACAGTTATCCCGGCGCCCGCGTCGACGTCGCCAACCATTTCTATTGCTACAGCTTCGAACCCAACAACGACTGGACTCACTTCTTCGCCGAGCAACACGAGCTGCAGGACTATTTCACCCAGGTGATGAACAAGCACGCCCTGGCCGAGCACATACGGTGGAACACCGAGGCCGTCTCGGCCGAATGGAACGATAACGACGGAGTCTGGAGCGTCTCGCTGCGCGGCGGCGACGGCCAGCCCAGCACGATCCGCGCCCGGGCCCTCATCACTGCGGTCGGTCAGCTGAACCGGCCGAACATCCCCCGGTTCGACGGCGCCGACACCTTCGACGGACCCACGTTTCACTCCGCGGCCTGGGACCACTCCGTCGGCCTGACCGGCAAGCGGGTCGCGCTCATCGGCGCCGGAGCCAGCGGCTTTCAGATCGCACCCGCGATCGCCGATCGAGTCGAGCGGCTCACCGTCTTTCAGCGGACCGCCCAGTGGATGTTCCCGAACGCGATGTACCACGACGAGGTCGGCGACGGCGTGCACTGGGCGATGCGTCACCTGCCCTTCTACGGAAGGTGGTACCGGTTCCTGGTCCTGTGGCCCGGCGCCGACAAGGGCCTGGACGCCGCGGAGGGCGATCCGAACTACACCGATCAGGATTACGCCGTCAGCGACATCAACGCCGCCGCGCGAATGATGTTCTCGCAGTGGATCACCAGCCAGGTCGGCGACGGCTCGAACTCCCAAGAGCTGTTGGCCAAGGTGTTGCCCGACTATCCCGCCACGGGCAAGCGGACGCTGCAGGACAACGGCAGCTGGCTGCAGACACTGCAACGCGACAATGTCGAGTTGGTGCGCACCCCGATCCAGAAGATCACCCCGCGCGGCGTGCTCACCGAAGACGGCAGCACTTACGATGCCGACGTCATCGTCTACGCCACCGGGTTCCGGCACACCGATGTGCTGTGGCCGCTGAAAGTGACCGGCCACAACGGGATTGACCTACACCAGATGTGGGGGAGCCGCCCCTACGCCTACCTCGGCATCACGGTGCCGGGATTCCCCAACTTCTTCATCGTCTACGGGCCCGGAACCCATCTCGCCCATGGCGGGAGCCTGATCTTCCAGTCCGAACTTCAGATGCGCTATATCGACCAGTGCCTCAGGCGGCTGGCCGAAGAGAAGCTGCATTCGATCGAACCGAAGGCCGAAGCCGCCACCGAGTGGCATCAGCGGACGCAAACCCAGATCAAGAAGATGGTGTGGTCGCACCCAGCGGTCACACACTCCTACTTCAAGAACGCCGACGGGGAGATCCACACCGTCAGCCCGTGGCGACTCAACCAATATTGGGCCGCGGTGCATGAGCCGGACTGGTCGCAATTCGTTGTCAGACAAAGGAAGTGACCGACCATGCGAACGGTAGTCCTCGACGGGCCGCGGAACATCGGCGTCGACACCCGGCCCGATCCGGCGCTTCCGGGTCCGGACGGAGCGATCGTCGCCGTCAGCGCCGCCGGGATCTGCGGATCGGACCTGCATTTCTACGAGGGCGACTATCCGCTCGTCGAGCCGATTACGATCGGGCACGAGGCGGTGGGCACCGTCGTCGAGGTCGGGCCCGAGGTGCGCACCGTCAAGGCCGGTGACCCGGTCATGGTGTCGTCGGTGACCGGCTGCGGCGCCTGCCCGGGATGCGCCACCCGCGACCCGGTCATGTGCTTCAACGGGTTTCAGATCTTCGGCGGCGGCGTGCTGCCCGGCGCGCAGGCCGATCTGCTCGCCGTGCCGGCGGCCGACTTCCAGCTGCTCAAGACGCCGGAGGGAATCGGCACCGAGCAGGCGCTGCTGCTCACCGACAACCTGGCCACCGGCTGGGCGGCGGCCCAGCGAGCCGACATCCCGTCCGGTGGGACGGTGGCGGTGATCGGCCTCGGAGCGGTCGGCCTGTGCGCCCTGCGCTGCGCGCTTTTCCAAGGCGCTGCAACAGTTTTGGCCGTCGACCGGGTCGACGGCCGGCTGAACCGTGCGGCCCAGTGGGGAGCGACGCCGATCAAGGCGCCGGCGGTGGAGGCGATCCTGGTCGCCACCGAAGGACGCGGCGCCGATTCGGTCATCGACGCGGTCGGCACGGACGCCTCGATGACCGACGCGCTCAATGCGGTACGTCCCGGCGGTACCGTCTCGGTGGTCGGCGTGCACGATATGAATCCGTTTCCGCTCAATGCCTTAGGCTGCCTGATTCGCAGCATCACGCTGCGCATGACCACGGCGCCGGTGCAACGCACCTGGCCGCAGTTGATCCCGCTGCTACAGTCCGGCCGGCTCGACGTCGACGGCATCTTCACCACGACCCTGCCCTTGGACGAAGCGGCCAAAGGCTACGCGACCGCGGGGTCGCGGTCGGGCGACGACGTGAAAGTCCTACTGACACCCTAGTTTCGGTCGCGGCGCACGTGGTGGGCAAGATAACGCAGCGCGCGTCCCGGGCCGCGCCGGCCCGAGGCGAGGCACATCACCGGCCACCCGTGCGCGGCGGCCGCCGCGGCGAGCCCCGAGCGCGGGTTCACCGGCCGCGGACACCCGACGAGCGACATCGACGCCGCATCCTCGTCGCCGTCGGCGTAGAAGTAACTGTGCTGCATCGCAACGCCATTGTCGGCGCAGAATCGTTGCACGGCGGCGGCCTTGGTCGCGCCCCACACAATAGGTTTGACGATTCCACCGGTCAGCCGCCCGTGCTCGTCGAGTTCGAACCGGTTGCACTGCACGTTCGAAATGCCCAAAAACCTTGCCACGGGAAGCGCCTGGATGGACAGCGCCGACGAACTCATCACGACGGTATGCCCGCGCGCCTGGTGCGCCGCGACGATCTCGTGCATATGTGAGTAGAGCCGCGAGGCGACGCGTTCCACAAACAGCCGCTCGCCCAGCGCATCCAGCTCGTCGAGCAATTCGCCGCGTAGGTAGCCCGCGGCGCGCACGATCAGGCGCTCGAACTGCAAGCGGCCGAGTCGATACCGCAGCGCGGCGTCGAACACCCCGAGCAGCTCACCGACACCCGCCTGGCGGCGCCGGATCCGGTCGCCGACGTGTACCGCCGCCGTGAAGCCGTCGACCAGCGTGCCGTCAAGGTCGAAGAAGGCGCCGATTCCCGGTCCGGCCTGGCTCACGCGGATCTCCGCGACGGCGTCGGCGGGCGAGAACTTCGTGAGCGCCATCATCGCGACTCACCCCGACCGGGTCGCCGCGATGTATTGCGAGTGCATGAAGGCGTCGATCTTGACGTCCACTTCGGGTGGGGTCATCCCGTAGCCGGTCTGCAGCTCGAGCGTGTTGCGGACGGGTTCGACGGTCCAGCCGTGCGCGGTCAGCGATTCCGCGGTGTCGGCTGTCGTTTCATACGTGAGCGCTGAGAAGTCGACGTTGCCCGACATGTTGACACCGGGGTGGTCCGCCTCCAGGTCGGCGAGCCGCTCGCGGTCCAGGCGGGTTCCCAGCGCGCCGATGGCAATTCGGCTCCTCGGCGCACTGAGTCCGCTGATGCGGGTGAACAGCGCGTTTTGGGCTTCGTCGGTGAGGTAGGGCAACACCCCTTCCACCGACCAGGCGCTGGGGCTTTCCACGTCGAAGCCGGCCGCTTCCAGTGCCCGCGACCAGTCGGTGCGCAAATCCGCGGCGACCTCGACGCGGCGGGCCTTCGGCTCGGCGCCATGCTCGTGCAGCACCCGCGACTTGAATTCCAACACCTTCGGCAGGTCGACTTCGAAAACCGTTGTGCTATTGGGCCACTCGAGCCGATAGGCGCGGGAGTCGAGGCCCGCGGCGACGATCACCGCCTGCCGTATGCCCGCGGCGCCGGCAGCGGCGAAGAAGTCGTCGAAGAATCGGGTCTGCACCCCGTACAGGCGGGGAAAGGCCGTCTCGTCCTCGGTGGTCCCCGGCTTGGCAAGCACATCCGCCAGATATCGGTCCTGCGACGCGACGATGAACAGCTTCGCGAATTCGTCGCGTACCAGCGGTTGCGGGCCGACGGCGTGCAGCGCCCGCCATCCCGCCACCAGTAGGGCGGTGTAGCCCACGCCGCTGACGATGTCCCATTGGTCGTCGTCGGAACGAAGCGAACCGAATTCCGGTGTAGTGCTCATGTAGAACCAAGGTACTGCGGCGGCACCGTCACAACTCCAGAATCACCGTCACGGGGCCGTCGTTCACCAACTCCACCTGCATGTGCGCCCCGAACACGCCCGTCTCGACGTCGGCGCCCAGCCCGCGCAGCGCCTCGGCGAACGCCGCAACCAGCGGCTCGGCGAGCGCACCCGGGGCGGCCGCGTTCCACGACGGGCGCCGGCCCTTCGCGGTGTCGGCGTACAGGGTGAACTGGCTGACCACCAGGATCGGCGCGTTCACGTCGGCCGCCGACCGCTCGTCGGCGAGAATGCGGAGATTCCAAAGCTTTTCGGCCAGCCGCCGCGCCTTCTCCACATCGTCGCTGTGGGTGACACCGACGAAAGCGAGCAGGCCGTGGCCCTGCGGCCGGATCGCGCCCACCACTTCGTCGTCGACCGTCACCGCCGCCGACGAGACCCGTTGCACCAGAATCCGCATGGCCCTCGATGCTGCCAGGCCGGTCCAGAAAAAGGTCACGTAGGCTCGTCAGGTGTCTGTTCTGGTGGCGTTTTCGGTGACCCCGCTCGGGGTGGGCGAGGGCGTCGGCGAGATCGTCGCCGACGCGGTGCGCGTGGTTCGGGAATCCGGCCTGGCCAACAAAACCGATTCGATGTTCACGGTGATCGAGGGCGACACCTGGGAAGAAGTGATGGCCGTGGTGCAGCGCGCCGTCGAGGCGGTAGCCGCTCGCGCGCCCAGGGTCAGCACGGTGATCAAGGCGGACTGGCGGGCGGGAGCCGCTGATGCGATGACGCAGAAGGTTGCTTCCGTCGAGCGTTACCTGTCCGACGGTTAGCCCTGCACCGCGTCGCGGAAAGCCCGCTCGGCCGCACCGCCGTGCACGGCGAACACCACCCTTTCCAGCGAACCCGCCCGGTGTCGGCGAACGGCGCCGACCATCAGCCGGGCGGCGTCTTCGAGCGGGAAGCCACCGACGCCTGTGCCGAACGCGACCAGCGCCAGCGAGCGGCACCCGAGGTCGTCGGCCTTGCGCAACGTAGAACTCGTCGCCCGCTCGATGATCTCGGCCGAGGTCGGGCCGCCCAGCTCCATCGTGGCGGCATGGATCACGAAGCGCGCGGGCATGTCGCCGGCCGTGGTCTCGACCGCCTCACCGAGCTCGATCGGCGCCTTGCCGGTCGACTCGCGCTGCACCGCGGGCCCGCCGGCGCGCGAGATCGCCGCCGCGACACCGCCGCCGTGTCGCAGTTGGGTGTTGGCCGCGTTGGCGATCGCGTCGACCTCGAGCTTGGTCACGTCGGCCTGCACGACCTCTAACTCGATCATCGGCCCATTGTCTCGCAGACGCGCGTAGGGTTTGTAGACCCTGAACTGAGGAAGTGGCATGGACCCTGACGGCATGACCGGTAACGAGACCCCTGGCGCCGGGGGGCAAGGTGGCGATGGCGGCAGAGGCGGTAGAGGTGGTGCCGGGGGAGCCGGCGGCGCCGGTGGCCGAGGCGGAGATGGGGGATCCGGCGGCGCCGGTGGTCGAGGCGGCGATGGCGGCATGGGCGGCGCGCCCGGCCGCCGCGGTCAGCCCGGCGACGGCGGCGAGGGCGGCGCCGGCGGGGCGCCAGGCCCCGGCGGCACCCCCGGCCAACCCGGGCAGCCCGGCCGACCCGGGCAGCCGGGTGCGTAGAGGCATTGGTCCGCTAGGCCGCCAGTAGGCTCATCCCGGTGAGCGCACGCGCAGGCATCGTTGTCACCGGAACCGAGGTCCTCACCGGACGAGTCCAAGACGCCAACGGCCCCTGGATCGCCGACCGCCTGCTGGAGCTCGGGGTGGAGCTAGCACACATCACCATTTGCGGTGACCGTCCGGCCGACATCGAGGCCCAGCTGCGGTTCCTCGCCGATCAGGGTGTTGACCTGATCGTCACCAGCGGCGGCCTGGGGCCCACGGCCGACGACATGACCGTCGAGGTGGTGGCGCGCTTCTGTGGCCGCGACTTGGTGTTGGATACGGAGGTCGAGGAAAAGATCGCCAATATCCTCAAAAAGCTTATGGCGCATTTCGATCGAGAAAACTTCGATGCGGTGCGCGCCGCCAACCGCAAGCAGGCCATGATTCCCGCCGGGGCGCAGGTGCTCGATCCGGTCGGCACCGCACCCGGTGTCGTCGTGCCGGGCAAGCCGACGGTGATCGTGCTTCCCGGCCCCCCGCGAGAGCTGCAGCCGATGTGGCAGCGTGCCATCGAAACGTCCGCGGCACAGCAGGCGATCGCGGGCCGAACGACCTACCTGCAGAAGACGATTCGGATGTTCGGGCTGCCGGAGTCGGGGCTGGCTGAAACATTGCGCGGCGCTGAGGCGTCCGTCCCCGGCTTCGAGTCGCTGGAGATCACCACCTGCTTGCGCCGGGGCGAAGTCGAAATGGTCACGCGCTACGAGCCGGACGCCGCGGACGTGTACGCACAGCTGACCCAGCTGCTGCGCGACCGGCACGCGCAGCAGATCTACTCCGAAGACGGCTCGCGGGTCGACGACCTGGTAGCGCAGTTGCTGGCCGGCCGCTGGATCGCGACGGCGGAATCCTGCACGGCGGGGCTGCTGGCGGCTCGGCTGACCGACCGTGCCGGCTCCTCGGATTATGTGGCCGGCGGCGTGGTGAGCTATTCCAACGAGGCCAAGGCGGACCTACTCGGCGTCGACCCGGCGCTGATCGAAAAGCATGGCGCTGTCTCGGAGCCGGTGGCCGAAGCGATGGCCGCCGGCGCTCTGGAACGCTTCGGCGCCGACACCGCCGTGGCGATCACGGGAATCGCCGGCCCGGGCGGCGGCACACCCGAAAAACCCGTCGGCACAGTGTGTTTCACCGTCAAGCTGGCCGAGGGCGGCACCGACACCCGGACGCTGCGGCTGCCCGGCAACCGGTCCGACGTCCGCGAGCGCTCGACAACGGTGGCGATGCACCTGCTGCGGCGCATGCTGGCCGACGAGAAATCGGCCTAGCTCACTTCACTTCGGTTGGCAGAAAAGCGCTTTCGGCGGTGCCGAAGCGGATTCCGGTGGCGTCCTTGCCGACAAACGTCAGGAACGCCACGGCGATCAACACCGGCACGATCGTCGCGGCCAACGCGAACGGATAGCCGTGCGTCTCGGCCAGGCGCTCCTGAATGGGCAAGTTGAACGCCGCCAACAGGTTTCCGAGCTGGTAGGTCACGCCCGGGTAGAGGCCGCGGATGGCGTCCGGCGACAGCTCGGTCAAGTGGGCCGGGATCACCCCCCACGCGCCCTGCACGCAGACCTGCATCAAGAACGCGCCGAGGCACAACATCGCCGCGGTGCGCGAGTAGGCGAACAGCGGCACGATCGGCAGCCCCAGCAGGGCACAGAACACTACGGTGTAGCGACGGCTGATCCGCTGCGACAACGTGCCGAAGAACAGCCCGCCCATGATGGCGCCGAGGTTGTAGACCACGGCGATCCACTTGACGGTCACGCTGGAGAGGCCCGCCCCGTGATTGGTGGTCGCGCCGAGGAACGTGGGGTAGACGTCCTGGGTCCCGTGGCTCATCCAGTTGAAGGCGGTCATCAGCAGCACCAGGTAGACGAACCGGCGGATGATCGTGCCGTCGCGCAGCACGTCACGAATCCTGGTGCTGGTGAGCCGCATTCGATCCTGGGCGGCCTCCCAAACCTCCGACTCCTCAACGCGATAGCGGATGATCAGGCTGATCAGGCCCGGGATGATGCTCAGGGCGAACAACCAGCGCCACGACAACCCGAGCCAATTCATCACCACCAGCGAGGCGAGGCTGGCCAGCAGGTAGCCGAGGGCGTATCCCTCCTGCAGCAGCCCTGAGAAAAAGCCGCGTCGCTCGACGGGAACCTTCTCCATGGCGAGCGCGGCGCCCAGCCCCCATTCGCCGCCCATGCCGATGCCGTACAGCACACGCAGGATCACCAGGATGGTGAAGTTGGGCGCGAACGCGCACAGGAAGCCGACCACGGAATAGAACATCACGTCGACCATCAGCGGGAGCCGCCGGCCGACGCGGTCGGCCCACAGCCCGAACAGCAGCGCCCCCACCGGACGCATGACCAGCGTCGCCGTGGTGATGAAGGCGACCTCGGCCTTGCTGTGGTGGAACGTCTTTGCGATGTCGGCGTAGACGAACACCACGATGAAGTAGTCGAAGGCGTCCATCGTCCAGCCCAACAACGCGGCAATGAAGGAGTTTCGCTGATCGGCGGTCAACTTCTTTCGAGGGCTTTGTGTGGTCACTTGAGCATCGTGCAGTACCCCGCGGCGAATCGCGAGAGTAAGTTCGGCGAACATGCGAATCATCGACGCCGACGGCCATGTTGCCGAGAACCCTTCGCTGGCGATCGAAGCGATCAAACGCTGGCCGCAATACGTCAAGCCCAGCACCGACGGGCGGATGCGGCTGACGTTCGAAGGCCGCAACTATCCCGAGGACGAGGGTCCGGGCGCGGGGTGCCCGCCCGAACACGGCATCAGCGAGGCGGCCGACATCAATTGCCGCTCGGCCGAAGGCGTCCTGGGCGACGCCGACCGCGACCACATCGACACGATGGTGCTGTATCCGAGCCTCGGGCTGTGCGCGCCCAGCCTCGAGGACCCGGAGTTCGCCGCGGGCTTCTCGCGGCTCTACAACCAATGGATCGCCGACTTCTGCGCCTCATCGGGTGGCCGGTTGCGCGGCGTCGCCGTCGTCCCGATCGAGCACGGCCGGGCGGCCATCGACATCTTGACCGAAGCCAAGGACCTCGGTCTGGTGGCGACGCTCGTCCCGCCGGCGCTCAAGACCCGCAACCTCGACCACCCGGACCTCGATCCGTTCTATGCGGCCGCCGTCGACCTCGACATGCCGCTCGGCATCCACGGCGCCCCCGGCATCCACCTGCCGAAGATCGGCGTCGACCGCTTCACCAACTACATCCAGGTGCACTGCATCAGCTTCCCGTTCGACCAGATGACGGCGATGACCGCGATGGTCTCCGGCGGCGTCTTCGAGCGCCACCCGCGGTTGCGCGTCGCCTTCCTCGAGGCGGGCGCGGGCTGGGTGCCGTTCTTCATCGACCGCCTGCACGAGCATTACGAGAAGCGGGGGGACTGGGTCGAGCGCGGCTGGCGCCGCGATCCGCACGAGTACCTGGCCGCGGGCAACATCTTTGTGACGTGCGAGCCCGAGGAACCGATCCTGCCCGGCGTGATCGACGTGCTGGGCGCCGACTTCATCATGTTCGCCAGCGACTACCCGCACTGGGACGGCGAATGGCCGGAGAGCACCAAGCATTTACGCACCCGCGCGGACATCAGCGACGAGGCCCGCGAAAAGATCGGCGCGCGCAACGCGCAGCGCTTCTACAACCTCAACTAAGCCGCTGCCGCGTGGCAGGATCTGTTGAGCATGGGCCCTTTTCTGCTCCGCGCCGCGCTGACCGGTCTTGCGATGTGGATCGTCACCCTCTTCATGCACGGGATGAGATTCGTCGGCGGCAACACCACGGTGCAGACGGTCGGCGTCATCTTCGTCGTCGCCGTGATCTTCGGTCTGGTCAACGCATTCATCAAGCCGATCGTCCAGATCTTGTCGATCCCGCTGTACATCCTGACCCTTGGCCTGATCCACGTCGTGATCAACGCGTTGATGTTGTGGATCACCGCGTGGATCACCGCCCACACGACTCACTGGGGGCTGCAGATCGACCACTTCTGGTGGACGGCGATCTGGGCCGCCATCGCGTTGTCCATCGTGAGCTGGGTGCTGTCGCTGGTAATTCGTGACGTGACGCGCGCCTGAGATCGCCAAAATCTTTAGCGGGCCTGCCACCGCGGCGGTCGCTTCTCGGCGAAGGCACGCGGTCCCTCCTTTGCGTCCTCGGTCTCGAAAACCCGGTCGCTGTGCCGAGTTTCGTTGTCGTACGCCGATTCCAGGTCGAGCGCCAAACCCTCGACGGCTGACTGCTTCGTCGCGAAGACGGCCAGCGGTGCGTTGGCCGCGATGCGCTCGGCGTAGTCGTAGGCGGCATCCAGCAACCGTTCCGCCGGCACCACCCGGTTGATCAGCCCCATGGCCAGGGCGCGCTCGGCGTCCACCATGTCGGCCGTCAGCAGCAGCTCCATCGCCAGGGCGTAGGGCATCTGACGCGGCAGCCGGACGGTGCTGCCGCCGCCGGCGAACAGGCCGCGCTTGGGTTCCATCACCGCGAAGCGCGCCTCGGGGACGGCGACGCGGATGTCGGTCGAGGTCAGCATCTCGAAGCCGCCCGCAACGCAGGTTCCGTTGACCGCCGCGACGATCGGCTTGTACACCGGGAAGCGATGTAGCACGGCGTGGATGGCGTCATCCTTGTTCCACCCGTGGGGCCTGGGCAGATCGCCCGTGAGTTCCGGGATGAACTTCTTCAGGTCGGCCCCGGTGCAGAAGTCCCGGCCGGCGCCGGTGATCACCGCGACCCAGGCGGCGGCGTCGTCGCGGAACCCCGCCCAGGCGCGGGCCAGATCGCGGAAGTGTTCCATGTCCAACGAGTTACGCGTCTCGGGGCGGTTGATCGTGATCGTGGCGATGTGGGCGTGCAGCTCGTAATCGATGCTCACCGCGCCTCCCGCTGGCTGACCAGGCGAGCCACGTCGCGCGCGCAGCCCCACGACAACGTCACGCCATTGCTGCTGTGCCCGTAGTTGTGAACGCAGCGCGCGCCCCCGAGTGGTTCGGCCTCCACCCGCACCGACGGACGGTCCGGACGCAGCCCGGTGATCACCTCGATCACCTCGGCCTCGCACAGCCGCGGCTCGATCCGGCGGCACCGCTGCAGGATGCGGTCGGTCACCTCAGGATCCGGCGTGGTGTCCCAGCGGTCGGGGATGCTGATCCCGCCGCACACCACGCGCTGGGGGTGCGGGAAGTAGCAGGTCCATTCCGGGCCGGTGTTCATCTCCAAGAACAGTTGCCGCAGACCGGGATTGGTGAGCACGACGTGCTGGCCGAACAACGGCCGCACCGTGTCGTCGCCGGCCAGCTCCCCGGCGGCGAGCCCGGCACAGTTCACGACGATCGGCGCGGCGCCGGCGGCCTCGGCCAGGGACCGCACCGGACGCTCCTCGATTTCGCAGCCCGCCGCGGCCAGCCGCCGCGTCAGGTAGCCGAGGTAGTGCGGCATGTCGATCATCGGCACGGTGGCCCAAAAGCCGGCGCCGGAACCCGCGGGGACGTCGGCGGGGCCGGCCGGCCGCAGGTCGGGGATCAGGTCGGCCGCGGGCGTCGTCGCCTCGGCGGTCAAGTCGCCGACGGCCAGCGCCGGCGCCATCCGCACTCCGGTATCGGGGTCGTCGGCCAGTTCGCGGAACACCCGCAGCGAGTACGCCGTCCAATCCAGCGTCGCGGCGGCGCGTTCGGCCGGTCGCGGCGGTGCCCATACCGCACCGGCCACCGCCGAGGTGGTCCGCCGGGGGATTGCGGCCGCCCACAGCCGCACCGGCCAGCCCGCTTCGGCCAGGCAGATTGCCGACGTCAACCCGCTGACGCCGGCTCCGATCACAACGACCGGTTGCGGGTCACCCGCGTTACGCACCAAAGGCAGCGAGCTCCCGTCAGGAGTGGGGCGGTTGCTGGCCGTTCTGGCCGCCGAGCAGGCCGTTGAGGATGCCGAGAGTGCCTTGCACACCCGCGGGCGGCGTACTGGCCGGTGGAGTGGCGTCGGGAGTCAGCTGCCAGGGCTGGCAGCCCGAGGTCTTGAACGACTTGTCTGCGGGATCGATCTGCACCACCTGAGGCTTTTTGCTCAGCGCGTTGTCGATGAGGTTGCCGTCGGGGTTGCCCAGCCGCTTCCAGTAGCAGGTGCCGTCGCCGACCGGCCCCGCCGAGCTGTAGATGCCCGGCGCGATGTCGGAGCCCACCGCGAACGTGCCGTCATGGTCGATGGACGTCTTCGGCCCGGGCGGCGGCGCCGGCTCCGGATCGGCGGCGGCAACACCCGTCGACGCGGCCCAACCCGCGAGCAGCAGACCCGCGGCGGCACTTCGCGCGGCGAGCAGCTTAAACCCCATGGAATAGCAGCGTACCGGGGCGAGCACCCTATTTCACATCGGTGTTACCGCGCACACCGAGGACCGGTAGGGTCCCTCGCCCGCCTGCACTCGGCATCTGACACGGTTGGCACGACGAAAGAGCGCGGCCCATAAGACCTACGTCAGTCGACGCACCTTGCCGGCGTAGCCCAGCGCATGCTCGTACGTCTTGAGGTTGTCGCGAGAAATTTTTGCGTGCACCGGACGTTCGAGGAAGAAGCGCAGCACGGGGTTGTAGGCGTGGTAGGTCTCGTGGAAGGTCAGCACGGTGCTGCCGTCGGGTTGTTCTTCGAGCTGGTGGTAGCCCTCGGCACGGGACCACAGCGGCGCGCCGACCGCCACGTACCGCGACAGCTTGTTGAGCTCCGCCTCGGTCACCGTCTCCCAGGACCGCGCCCTGCCACCGGTCAGCAGGTACTTGGGCACTTCGAAGATGCAGGTGCGGACCAGGCCCTCGCCGGCTTCGTTGCCTTCGTTGAGGATCTCCATGCTGCCGGTGGGCCACTCGAGGACCCGCGGCCGCGGCGCGTCCGGCGGGGCCGGCGGATGAAGCACCCGCCACACCTTCCTCGGCGGCGCGTCGACATGGAATCGCACGGTGTAGGACTGCATCAGCTTGCTCCAACCAGGCTATCCCCAGGTATCCCAATATGTGACGGTCTCCACGGGCGGCCGCGCGGCCGGCCGGAAGTCGGTGCCGATGGTGTAGGCGACAGGGAACAGCGCGGCCTGGGTGGCCGTGGGCGGAATGCCCAACAGCTCGGCAACCTCTTGCTCCTTGGCCAGATGCATCGTCGTCCACACCGATCCCAACCCCCGTGAGCGCAGGGCGAGCAGGAAGCTCCAGCCGGCCGGGATGATCGACGCCCACGCCGACGCGGCGGTCAGCAGGCTGGAATTGTCGATGCGGTTGTCCAGGCACGGGATGACATGCACCGGAACTCGGCCCAGCGTGTCGGTCAGGGCCAGCGCGCTGGCGTAGACGCGTTGGGTCTGCGGATCGGACGCGTCCTTGGCGGCGTAGGCAAGGTACTCGGCACCGACGCCGCGGTAGATTTCGGCGATCGCGGCGCGCTTGTCCGCGTCGGTGACGACCAGCCATCGCCAGTCCTGGGCGTTGCTGGCCGTGGGGGCCTGCATCGCGAGGCGGATACATTCGAGGATCACCTCGCGGCCGACCGGCCGGTTCAGGTCCAGGCGCTTGCGGACCGCGCGCGTGGTGGTCAGCAATTCATCGACCGAGGCGATGTCCATCGGATCCTTAACGTTGGTTGAAGCGCGGTCACACGTCGATCGCACAAGACTGGTCGACGCCCAGCACGGTCAACGACCGCCCGAGGCCTAGGAAGACCGCGACGCACAGCGTGAGATCGAGGATCTCCTCGTCGAAGAACGACCCGCGCATCCGGCCGAAGAAAGCGTCGTCCATCGACGCGTGGTCGGTCGCGAAGCGTTCCGCGAACTCGATGGCGAGGCGCTGGCGTGCCGTGTAGCCGGGGTAGCTGGCGTACGCGGCGACGTTGTCGTAGAGCTCGGGCGCGACCCCGGCGTCGAGAACCGACTGGGCGCGAAAACCCGAGCAGGCCACGCAGTCGTTGATCTGAGCGATTCGCATCCTGGCCAGTTCCCGCTCCTCGGCCGGCAGGATGCTCTGTTGATATGCGCCGCGGATCATCCGCTCGACCATGGCGCCGAGCTGGGGCCGCAGCGTCCAGATCATGGCGGCCTCGCCACCGGGGCCATCCGGCACACTCAGTCGGGCCATCAGCGAACTCCGCTCGGTGAACATCGTTACCGAGTCGAGCAAACCAGATTCTCAAGTCGGCTGTCTAGGTCGGTGCCCGCGCTCAATTTGGCATATGTAGACCCGGCGTAGACCCGAAAGGTTGGTCGCGTTACCGTCCCTTGATCGAGGGCGCTCATCGGGCGAGCGCCCCGTGTCGGGAGGTCTCTGACGTGCTGTTCATGCACGAGGTGCACAAGGTGCGCGGCCGCCGCGAAGACGACTTCGAGGCCGCGTTTCGGGAGGGCTGGATGCCCATGCTGGGAGCCGGGGAGGACGCCCGGCTGCTGTGGTACGCCGATCACGCGCAGGGCAGTGGCCCGTCCTACACCGTCGTCACCATCACCGCGGTCAAGGACGGAGCGGCATGGGAACGGCTCGCGCGGAGGATTCAGCAGGGAGATCTGCGGGACTGGATCCGCAGCCTGGACGACCTGCGCCACGAGGTCGATGCCAAGCTTTTGGTGCCGCTCCCGTGGTCGCCGATTCAGGAGGTGCCTTTCGACGCGGTGCCGACCGTCGCACGCGAGCACGAGCTGTGCCTCTTCATGGAGGACACCATGTGGCCCTATCCGGATAAGTTCGAGGAATACATCCACCGCTGCGGCGACGTCTATGCGCGCAGCCTCGAGCGGCCGTCGTCCATGCTGACCATCCAGGCGGCGTTCCAGCCCGCGCTGGGCAGCCATCTGCGCCGGGAGGTCATCTTGATGCAGCGCATTCAACGGCCGGAGCAACTGCTCGAGTTGCTCCGCACCCACATTCCCCCCCAACACCGCGCCCCGGGAACGTGGATGCACGACGCCCTGGACCTGCGTGACCAGTGGACCAGCCGGCTGCTGCGCACGTCGGCGTGGTCACCCCTGTACTAGAGCCATGAACACCGGGACGATCATCGACGCCGCCGCCGCCGGCGATCCGGCCCGGGTCGCGCTGATCATCGATGGGCGCTCCGTCACTTATGGCGAGCTGGCCGCGACGGTGCGGCGGTGCTCCGCGCGCCTGGCCGCCCACGGCGTGATCGCGGGGCAGCGCGTCGCGGTCGTCGACAACGGAAGCCTGCTGTCGATCGCAACACTGCTCGCGGCGGCACGCGTCGGCGCCGCGGCCGCGCTGATGAATCCCGCGCTGACGCCGCCGGAGTTGCACGGGCTGTTGCGAAGTGCCGGCTGCGCCGACGTGGCCGTCGCGGGGGAGCCGTACGTCGATCGGCTCCGCGCCGCGGGCGCGCCCACGGTGCTCACGGTGTCCGACCTCGCGGGCGATGACGCGGTGTCACCGCCGCCGGCCTCTGACGCCGACCGCGAAGCCCTGGTGCTGTTCACCAGCGGCACGACCGGACTTCCGAAGGCCATCGGGATCACCGGGCGACAGCTCGCGAGGCGGATCAAGGGAATGGCCACTCCGTTCCGGGCGGATGCAAAGCCCTCGGTGGGGATGATGTGCGTCCCGTTCTTCCACGTCGGCGGCGCGCTGGGGACGCTGGGGGGTTTGTATTCGGGGAACACCTCGGTGGTGCAGCCACGGTTCGACGCCGGCGAGTGGTTGCGGCTGGTGTCGCAACATCGGGTCAGCACCACGTTCATGGTGCCGACGATGCTGCAGCGCATCCTCGACCATCCCGACCTCCCCGACACCGATCTGACGTCTTTGGTCGCGATCGCCTACGGGGCCGCCGCCGCGCCGATCACGTTGGTGCGCAGGGCAATGGCCGCCCTTCCCCATGTGGCGTTCGCCAACGTGTTCGGCCAGACCGAGACGCTCGGGGCGTATACGACCCTGCTGCCCGGCGATCACCTGGATCCGGCCCGCGCCGGCTCCGTCGGCCGGCCACTGCCGGGCGTCGAGGTGCGAGTGGTGGACCCCGCGACGGGCAACGACGTCGCGCCCGGAACCGTCGGCGAGTTGTGGGTGAACACCACCCAAAACGTCACCGAAGGCTGGCTGCACACCGGCGATCTCGCCCGCCGAGACGCCGACGGCTACATCTTTCCGTACGGCCGGCTCAGCGACACCATCAACCGCGGGGGAGAGAAGTTCGGGCCGGTCGAGGTTGAGGAGGCGCTGCGCTCGCATCCGGCGGTCAGCGACGTCGCAGTCACCGGGGTCGCCGACGACGAGCTCGGCCAGCGCGTGGGGGCGGCCGTAGTCGCTTGCGCCCCAGTGACTCTCGAGCAGCTGCGGGCGCACTGCCGCGAGTTGATCGCCTATTTCAAGCTGCCCGAGCGGCTGGCGATCGTCGAGAACATCCCCTACAACGCGACCGGCAAGGTCAACCGCCGCGAGCTCGCCGCGCTGATCTTGGATGAGACCTGAGCGGCAAACCAGGGAGGGCCGATGCTGTTTCTTCACGAGACCCACAAGGTGGTGGGCGCGCGGCAGGACGAA
This sequence comes from Mycobacterium sp. 852002-51057_SCH5723018, assembly GCF_001667035.1. Lineage (GTDB taxonomy): Bacteria > Actinomycetota > Actinomycetes > Mycobacteriales > Mycobacteriaceae > Mycobacterium. Next base: position 96,656 of record NZ_LZIR01000127.1, on the reverse strand, counting down.
TTCGAAGCCGCCTACCGCGAAGGCTGGATGCCGATGCTGGCAACCGAAGACAACGCTCGCCTGCTCTGGTACACCAACCACGCCCACGGCACCGGGGTCTCCTACAACGTCGTCACCATCACCGGCATCACCGACGGCGCGGCGTGGGAGAGCATGGTTCGACGCGCGCAGACGGGCGACCTCCGGCCGTGGATGCGCGAGCTGGACGACCTGCGCCACGAAGTCACGGGCAAGCTGTTGCTGCCCGTCGCCTGGTCACCGCTGCAGACCGTCGACCTGGCGAGCGTGCCGACCCGCGGTGAGACGCACCCGTTGACGATGTTCATGGAAGACACCGGCTGGCCCGACGCGCCGCTGGACGACTACATCCAGTCCTGGCACGACATCTACTACCGGCCGCTGTCCCAGGCGCCCGCCCGGATGCGCATCCTCGACATCCAGGCGTGCTTCCAGGTCGCGCACGGTAGCGCCCGCCGACGAGAAGCCATGTTGTGGCAGAAGATTGACGACTCGAACAACTATGCCGCGCTGGTCCATCTGCTGACCAAGGAGGTCCCGGCGGAGCACCGCGCGCCCGGCAGCTACATGTTCGAGGCGCTGAAGTATCGCGATCAGTGGGAGAGCCGCCTGCTGCGCACGTCGGATTGGTCACCCCTGTACTGAGCTCGGCGCCTCCGCCCGGTTCAGGATCCGGGTGGCATCGGCGACCATGCCGGCGCCGGCGGCCGTGGCGAGCGCGGCACGGATGTGACTGTGCGCTCAGGGCTTTCGGTGTGCGCCCAGGGCGGGGTCGGCCGGCGTGTCGCCACCGCGAATGCACACCCCGCGGCCCGTCGGGGCCACCGACTCCAAGAACGGCTCTGCCGCGGCGAGAAAGCCGGCCGGATCCGACGAGAAGACGACGTGCCCGGTATCGAGGAGTTCGAGCCGCGAGCCGCGAAGGGCGCCATGGGTGGCGCGCCCCGCGCGCAGCGGTATGGCGATGTCCTTCGTGCCCCAGACGATGAGCGTGGGCGCAGTCAGGTCGGCGGCGCGGCCGCGCAGATCGTGCCCGGGCGTGGCGAAGCTTCGCCACAGTCCCGTTCCGACGCGGACGCCTTCGGGCGTCTTCGCCATCGCGGTGGCGCGTTGGCTGAGTCGACGGTCGCTGTCGGTCTGGGCCTTCATGTAGCCGCGGACGAACAGGGGAGCGACCCGGCGAAACACCGCCGGCGTCCCGAGCACCCGACAAAACGTGCGGACCAACGGATTTAGCGGTACGAAGCCGCCCGCGTTGACCAGGACCAGGCCCGCGACCGATTCGGGACGGTTGATCGCCAGCCGCGCGGCGGCGAATCCGCCGACCGAGTTTCCGATGAACACCGCGCGCGACACACCCAGGCCGTCGACGACGTCTTCGAGCACGTCGGCCAGCAGCGGCGCGCTTGGCTCCAGCGTGGCATCGAAGGGATCCGATTCGCCGTGTCCGGGCCAGTCCACCGCGATGGTGCGGTAGCGCCGGGCCAGCGCATCGACGATCGGGTCGAAGTCGTGTCGGTCATGCAGCGTCGCGTGCAGCAGCAAAACCGTTGGCCCAGTTCCTTGTTCGCTGTAGGCGACCCGGCCCGCCCGGGTGTGGATGGTCGGCATGGGCAATTCCTCTCGCGCGTTGACCGACTGGTCGGTCAAACTGTACGCTACAACGATAGGAACGCCCTGACAAGGAGGAATCGGGATGCAACAAGCCCCGCCGCCCGAGGCGCCGTTCGCGGACAAGATGGCCTACTACCGAACCCAACACACGTCGACGGGGGTGCGGGCTGCTCATCTCGTCGGCACGCCGATCATCGCGGCCGGCCTGCCGTTGCTGTTCGCCAAACCGAAGATCGGCGCCACCATGTTCGTCGGCGGATGGGCCATGCAGATCATCGGCCACCGGCTGTTCGAGAAGAACCTCCCGTCCACGCACAAGGGCTGGATCACGTATCAACTGACCGGCGTGATCCACGTCTGCGAGCAGTACGGGGAGATGCTGGCGCGACGCGCCAAGCGCAGGGCGGGGTCGGGGTGAGACCGCCCGAACCCGGTCGCAACGCGCTGCTGGACGCCGGGCAGCGACTGCTTGGAACCGCCGACCTGGCCAGGATTTCTGTCAACGCGATCGTCGCCGAGGCGGGGATGGCGAAAGGTAGCTTCTACCAACACTGGCCCAGCCGCGCCGAATACGTGCGCGCCCTGCACGCCCGATTCCACGACGAGCTGCAGGACTCGATCGCTACGGCCACGGCCGACCTGGCGCCCGGGGCCGACCGGCTGGCGGCCGGGATGGATGCGTACCTTGATGGCTGCCTCGCCGAGCCCGCCACCAAGGCGCTGCTGGTCCAATCGCGCACCGAGGCCGGACTGAGCGACCTGGTCGCCGCCCGCAACGAGAGCGCGGCCGCATCGGTGCTGCCCGACCTGGTCGCCCTCGGCTGGGCGCCACCGGAACCGATCGCCGCGCTACTGGTCGCGGCGGTCGCCGAGATCGCCCTGATCGAGCTTGCCGCCGGCAAGCGCGACAAACGGTTGCGCCGCGGCTTGATTCGGCTCGCCACCCGAACACCTGAGGGTTAGGGAGAGGCCGCCGGGCGCGTCGAGCCTGCGCACAGATCGCTGTTGAGGCGCCGGCCCGCGCGCTGGGCGCAGTCTCGCCGCAACAAGCCGCCGCGTCAGCCTTCGAGTGTCCCGGTGAACTGCGCCTGCGCCGAGGCGGCTCGCGCCATCGCCTGTGCCGCCTGCGCACCGACGAGTCCCGGCGACAACTGGAAGGTGGCGGGAAGCTGATAGAGGCTGAACCGGTAGTGGTGTGCGCCGGTGCCCGCCGGCGGGCAGGGCCCGCTGTACCCGGCCTGGCCGGCCGAGTTCGGCAGGCTGCTTCCCCCCGCGGGGGTCTGACCATCCGCGGTGTTCCCGGGTCCCGGCGGGATGCCGACCACGATCCAGTGGACGTAGGGGCCGCGCGGGGCGTCGGAGTCGTCGACGACGAGCGCCGCCCCCGACGGCGACGACCACGTCAGCGGTGGCGCCACGCCGGCCCCCTTGCAGGTGTACTGCGCCGGGATCGGAGCCCCGTCGGGGAAGGCCGGGCTGCTGATCATCAGCGGCCCGCCGGCAGGCGCCGCCGGGACGGTCCGGCCCAGGGTCGTCACCTTCGGCGTCAGGGGAGTCGTCATGTGGGTGCCCCGCTGTCCGCCGCAGCCGGGCAGCGCGGCGAGGAGCGCCAGCCCGCCGACGACCGATGCGATTCGGTGAAATGTGCCCACCCGTCTCGATGCCATACGGAAAGTGTCGCTCGCGAACCGCGGGCGCGGAAGCGACTACTTGTCGCGCTTGACTTCGAGCACGCGCTTGCGCAGGCCGTCGGTCGCCGTTTCCATCAGCCCCTTCGCCCCCCTTTTGACCAGGAATCCCGGGATGGGCACGGAGGGGTCGACGGTGAGCTCGAAGTGGACGCGGGTGGAGTCGCCCTCGGGGGTCAGTGTGTAGCGGCCCTGTTGCGCGCGTTGCTGTTTGGCGCTCACCAGTGTCCAGCCGACGCCGTCGTCGTGCACGGAATAGTCCAGCACCTGCTCATCGGTGACGCCCACGATCTTGACCGCCTGCCGCGATTTGCTGGGGCGGCCCTGCTCGTCCCGCTCCAGGATTTCGATCTTTTTGTGAAACGAGGACCACTCGGTCAGCGACTCGAGGTCGAACAGTACGTCCATGATCTCGTCGGGTGTCGCCTCGATGACGACTTCGCGGGAGTCGGTGATAGCCATGGGGGATACATAGCCAATGCGGCGATGCTGAAACTCAAGGCACCAAAACGACCTTGCCGACGTTCTCCCGGGCCGCCAGCATGCGGTGCGCCCGCGGCGCTTCGGCGAACGGCACCGCCGCGTGGACGACGGGAGCGATCGTCCCGTCGTCGAGCGCCTTGGCGAGCGGGGTGATCCAGGGTTCGAGCGTGCCGCGGTCGTCCCACAGGCGCAGCATGTTCAGGCCGATCACGGCCTTGGACTCCGAGAGTTGGTCGATCAGGTTGAACCCGCGCAGCATCGCCACGGCGTGCGGCGCGGCCGCGCGCAGCGAGCGCTTCTCGCCGTGCTGTAGGTTCGAAATCCCGTATGCCACAAGCCTTCCGCCGGGGCGCAGCAGGGCATAGGACCGGCGCAGCGACGTGCCGCCCAGCGCGTCGAGCACCAGATCGTAGGGGTCGAGGCCCTTCCACCAGCCGTCGCGGCGATAGTCGATCGCCCGGTCCACCCCCAGCTCCGCCAGCTTCTGATGCTTTGCCGGCGACGCCGTGCCGTGCACTTCGGCCCCGGCGGCCTTGGCGAACTGGACGGCCGCGATGCCGACGCCGCCGGCGGCGGCATGCACCAGCACCCGCTCGCCGGCGCGTAGCGATCCGTAACCGTGCAGCGCCGCCCACGCGGTGGCGTAGTTGACGGGCACGGCCGCACCCTGCTCGAAGCTCAACGCGTCGGGGAGCGCGACGGAATCGTCGGCCGCGACGTTGACGACTTCGGCGTAGCCGCCGAATCTCGTTCCGGCCAGCACTCGTTCGCCGATGCGGTTGGGATCGACACCATCCCCGACGGCATCTACCGTCCCGGCGACCTCGTAGCCGACCACCGCCGGAAGTTTCGGCGCATCCGGATACATGCCCACCCGGGCGAGGTGGTCGGCGAAATTCACCCCGCGGCGCGCACCGTGACGCGCAGCTGGCCCGGGCCGGGCGGCGGTGGGTCGGGCCGCTGCTCGACCCGCAGCACCGAGGGGTCCCCGTGCTTGGTTATGACGACTGCGCGCATAGTGCGCCCTCCTGGAGCTCAGGCCTGCGGGGCGATGTCGGCCAGGCGGGGGAGGATGGCGCCGCGCCAGCCGGTGCCCATGCGCTCGAACGCGTCGGCCATCCTTTTGTCATCCAGGTCAAAGCCGCTGTGCTCCAAGAATACTCGGGTCCCGGCACCCTCGGGCTCCAGGCGCCAGGTGAGCGTCCAGGCCGGGGTGAAGGTGTAGACGAAGCGGCGCGGCGGATCGACCTCGAGCACCTTGCAGGCCTGCTTGCCGTAGCCCGGCATGTCCAGGGTGAACTGGTGACCGACCACCGCCGCCACCTCACCCTCGGCCCACCACAGCCGCATCAGCTCCGGTTCGGTCAGCAGCCGCCACACCTTATCCGGTGGTGCCGCCACGAACTGGTCCACCCGGATGGTGGCGGGAGATTTGCCGGCCAGGTCTGCTCGGGTCATGCCAGCTCCTCTGCTGCCTCGGCGAGCCCGGCCAGCCGCGCACGCCAGAACTTCTCGAACGGATGCAGCCACGAGCCCAGCTCCGCCAGCGGCTCTGCGGTCAGGCGGTAGATGCGCCGGCGGCCTTGCGGCTCGTCGGCCACGAGCCCGGCGTCACGCAGCACTTTGAGGTGCTCGGCGACGGCCGGGCGGCTGAGCTCGAACCGGTCGCTGAGTTCTCCCGCGGAAAGCGGCCGCCCGGCGAGGATCTCCAGCAGTTCCCGCCGCACCGGATTCGCCAGGGCGAGAAAGACGCGATCGGCGGTGGCCACGCCGGCAATATATGTCGGAACTTCCCGACATGTCAACTTTGTCCGACATGTGCTGACACCGTCGGACCGCGGCGGCTACCTTCCTCCTTGTGCATTTCGCCTGGGAGCGGCCGGCCGCCGGCGTGCATCGCTGCCGGCTGCCGTTCTGCGACGTCACGATCGGGCTGGTGCACGGCCGCACGGGAACGCTGCTCGTCGACACCGGAACGACGCTCGTCGAGGCGGCGGCGATCGACGCCGACGTGCGCCGGATCGCCGGCGGGCCGGTCACGCATGTTGTGTTGACGCACAAGCACTTTGACCACGTCCTGGGCTCCTCGGCGTTCGCCGATGCGGTGGTGTTCTGCGCGCCCGAGGTGGTCGACTACCTGTCGACGGCCACCGACGAGCTCCGCCGCGACGCGCTGGGCCACGGCGCGGACGCCGCGCAGATCGACCAGGCGATCGCCGCCCTGCGCCCTCCGCCACACGGGATCAACGACGCCGTCGTCGACCTCGGCGGCCGCACCGTTGCCATCGAGCACCCGGGCCGCGGCCACACCGCGTCGGACCTGGTGGTGTCGGCGCCCGGGATGGGGGATGACTGCCGGGTCGTGGTGTTCACCGGTGACCTCGTGGAGGAGTCCGGCGACCCCGCGATCGACGGCGATTCCGATGTGGCGGCCTGGCCGGTGACGCTGGATCGGGTGCTCGAAATCGGTGGTGCCGACGGCATTTACGTGCCGGGTCACGGGAAGGTTGTCGACGCGGGATTCGTGCGCCGGCAGCGGGACTGGTTGGGCCGCCGCGCCGGCCTCGAGTTCCGCTAGGCGCGAGCCGGGGCGCAGGCGGCGACGAGGGCATCCGGGTCGGTGACGCTGACCCACAGCGACCGCAGGGGCACCGAGATTCCCGAGAATTTCGCCCGGGCCGGTGGCTCTATCGTCAACGCCACCAAGCCCTTCCCCGACCCATTGACCAGCCAGCGCCCGCGCGCGTGGTGTACGCCCCGGGATAACACGCGCGCGTCCGTCCTCGCGGCGGTGGCGATCGACGCCAAGGGAATGTCGGCTTCGAACGCCCAGCCCATCTTGACGCGCAGCGTTCCCGCCTCCACCCGCACCTCGCTGCGCTCGGGTCCCAGCCCGAGGGGAACCGCCAGGGGGAGATACCAGCGCTCGAAGCGCATTTCGGTCTCCACGGCGGTGACGCTACTCTTCGCCGCTGTTTCTCGTGACTGATTGCCGGCGCGCGGCGCTGAGGCCGTATGGCAACAGTTTTGCCCCGGGAACGTAACCCCTGATTGAAGCGCCAGGCCCGGGGATAGACTCACGATCAGCGGAATCCTGCTGAAGAGGAGCGTAGACCCATGGCCATCATCGACAAGGACACCGAGGTCCGCGCGCCGTTCGAACAGGAGGTCGCCGCCACCCAGCAGTACTTCGACGACCCGCGCTTTGACGGGATCATCCGCCTGTACACGGCACGCCAAGTCGTGGAGCAGCGTGGCACGATTCCCACCGACTACACCGTCGCCCGCGAGGCTGCGGGCGCCTTCTACCAGCGTTTGCGGGAACTGTTCGCCGTGAAGAAGAGCATCACGACCTTCGGGCCGTACTCGCCCGGGCAGGCCGTGAGCATGAAGCGGATGGGGATCGAGGGCATCTATCTCGGGGGCTGGGCGACGTCGGCCAAGGGTTCCACCACCGAAGACCCCGGCCCCGACCTGGCCAGCTACCCGCTGAGCCAGGTGCCCGACGACGCCGCGGTGCTGGTGCGGGCCCTGCTGACCGCCGACCGCAACCAGCATTACCAGCGCCTGCACATGAGCGAGCGGCAGCGGGCCGCGACCCCGGCCTATGACTACCGGCCGTTCATCATCGCCGACGCCGACACCGGCCACGGCGGCGATCCGCACGTGCGCAACCTGATCCGCCGCTTCGTCGAGGTCGGCGTGCCCGGATACCACATCGAGGACCAGCGCCCGGGCACCAAGAAGTGCGGCCACCAGGGCGGCAAGGTCCTGGTGCCCTCCGACGAACAGATCAAGCGGCTCAACGCCGCCCGCTTCCAGCTCGACGTCATGCGGGTGCCCGGGATCATCGTGGCCCGCACCGATGCCGAGGCGGCCAACCTGCTGGACAGCCGCGCCGACGAGCGCGACCAGCCCTTCCTGCTCGGCGCCACCAACGTGAACATCCCGTCGTACAAGGCCTGCTTCCTGGCGCTCGTCCGGCGCTTCCACGAACTGGGCGTCAAGGAACTCAATGGCCATCTCCTCTACGCGATGGCCGACTCCGAGTACGCCAACGCCACCGGATGGCTTGAGCGCCAAGGCATCCAGGGGCTGATCTCCGACGCCGTCAACGCCTGGCGGGAGAACGGGGAGCATTCGATCGACGACCTCTTCGACCAGGTCGAGTCCCGGTTCGTCGCCGCCTGGGAGGACGACGCGGGGCTGATGACCTATGGCGAAGCCGTGGCCGAGGTCCTCGCGTTCGGCGAGAGTGAGGACGACGAGCCGCCCAGCATGAGCCCCGAGGAATGGCGCCGGTTCGCCGAGCGGGCGTCGCTCTACGAGGCCACGCAGAAGGCGAAGGAATTGGGCGTCAACTCGCCCTGGGACTGCGAGCTGGCGAAGACCCCGGAGGGCTACTACCAGATCCGCGGCGGCATTCCGTACGCGATCGCCAAGTCGCTCGCGGCCGCGCCGTTCGCCGACATCCTCTGGATGGAGACCAAGACCGCCGATCTCGACGACGCCCGGCAGTTCGCCGAGGCGATCCACGCCGAGTTCCCCAACCAGATGCTGGCCTACAACCTCTCGCCGTCGTTCAACTGGGACACCACCGGGATGACCGACGAGGAGATGAAGCGCTTCCCCGAAGAGCTCGGCAAGATGGGCTTCGTCTTCAACTTCATCACCTACGGCGGCCACCAGATCGACGGCGTCGCCGCCGAGGAGTTCGCCACCGCGCTGCGCCAGGACGGCATGCTGGCGCTGGCTCGCCTGCAGCGCAAGATGCGTCTGGTCGAATCTCCTTACCGGACACCGCAAACCCTGGTCGGTGGCCCGCGCAGCGACGCCGCGCTGGCCGCCTCGTCGGGCCGCACGGCGACGACCAAGGCGATGGGCAAGGGCTCCACCCAGCATCAACATCTCGTGCAGACCGAGGTGCCGAAGAAGTTGCTCGAGGAGTGGCTGGCGCTGTGGAGCGAGCACTACCAGCTCGGCGAGAAACTGCGCGTGCAGCTGAGGCCCCGACGCGCCGGTTCCGACGTGCTGGTGCTCGGCATCTACGGCAACGGTGACGAGCAGCTCGCCAACGTCGTCTTCGACCCCATCAAGGACCGCCACGGTCGCAGCATCCTCACCGTGCGCGACCAGAACACCTTCGCCGAGAAGCTGCGCCAGAAGCGGCTCATGACGCTGATCCACCTGTGGCTCGTGCACCGCTTCAAGGCCGACGCGGTGTACTACGTCACGCCGACCGAAGACAACCTGTATCAGACCTCGAAGATGAAGTCCCACGGGATCTTCAGCGAGGTCAATCAAGAAGTCGGCGAGATCATCGTCGCCGAGGTGAACCGCCCCCGCATCGACGACCTGCTTCGGCCCGACCGCGTCGCGCTGCGGAAGCTGATCACCAAGGAAGACTAGGGAGAACCTTCCCCCGGCCCCGGCCGGGACCCCAACGCTGGCCCGGCGAGTCATTTGCCGGCGCGGCCGCGGCGACACCGCCGCCCAGCCGTCCCGACCTCGACCGAGGTCCCTCGTGTCACGGTTTGAACCAGCCCGTGCCTGGAGTGCGCCCGGATAGCTGCAGCCGCTCGCTGCGTGGGTTTCATTTGCCTGCGCAACTCTCCCTTGCAGCAATAGTTGCACAGGTGTAGCATTAGCTATTGATATGCACACCGCAAGCGGAGGAGAGGGTAATGAAGACACAAACCAAGGCGGCGACCGCGCTGTTCGGCGGCGCCACGGCGCTGGTCCTGACGCTCGGACTCGGCGGCGTGGGCGTTAGCCCGGTAGGCGGCGCGGCGACGACCGCGGCGCACCAGTCCACCGCAGCAGCGCCCGCGCACCCAAACGCCGCACCGGCGGCCGGCACCGTCGTTCACACCGCAACCCTCACCGCGTGCGTTTCCGGCCTCGACTGCTGAGCCTGGCAAATTCCCACATCCGGCCGTTCGGCACGGTTTGCGGAAGCGCACGCGGGGGTAGGAATACCTCACCGCAATAACAGTGGCGAGTGAAGTGGGGGCTCTGATGAGATCTGACGCTAGGACCGCCGTCGCGCTTTTCGGCGGTGCGGCCATGCTCGTGTTGGCGGTCGGCTGCGGCGGCGGGAACAAGGGGCCCGCCAGCAGCAGCACGACGCCTCCCACTACCACCACTCCCACGTCCAGCGTGCTGCCCGCGCCCTCCACTGCTCCGGGCGGCCCGACCGGTGGCGGCGGCCCGGGCGGCGGTGGCGGCTGCGTGGGCAACGTCTGCGGCGGCATCCCGTGATCGCGCGCCGGCGTTAAGCACCGAGCGACGAAAGACTTGTTTCCCTAGCCGGTGGGGCCATGAGGATCTGGCCCCACCGGCTGAGCAATTCCTGGGGTCTTCCCTTCCGGCCCAGCGGGTAGCGCCTTGGGTTATGGTTCTCCGCAACTGGACTGCAAGGGGAACCCCATGGCCAAGCTCAGGTTTGGATATTTCATCGCCCCGTTCCACCGGGCCGGCACCAATCCGACGCTGGCTTTGCAACGTGACCTGGAGTTCGTCCAGCACCTCGACGCCCTCGGCTTCGACGAGGTCTGGCTCGGCGAGCATCACTCCGCCGGCAGCGAAATCATCAGCTCCCCAGAGGTTTTCATCGCCGCCGCCGCGGAACGCGCCAAGCGGATTCGGTTTGGTACCGGGGTCATTTCGCTCGCGTATCACAACCCACTGTGGGTCGCCGACCGGTTGATGCTGCTGGACCACCTCACCCACGGTCGCGTGATCGGGGGGATGGGCCCCGGCTCGCTACCCACCGATTCCTCGATGATCGGGCTCACCCCGACCGACACGCGCGAGCTGCTGGAGACCAACCTCGACATCGTCGTCCGGTTGCTGGCGGGGGAGACGGTGAGCGCCAAGACGGCCACGCATCAGCTGTTCGACGCCAAGTTGCAACTGGCGCCCTATTCCGACGGTGGCATCCCGCTGGCCGTCGCCGCGGTCGCCTCTCCCACCGGCGCCCGGCTGGCCGGCAAGCACGGCATCGGGCTGCTGTCCATCGGGGCGACGCTGATCGTCGAGGGCTTCGACGCGCTCGCCTACCACTGGGGGATCGTCGAGGAACGCGCCGCGGCTTTCGGCACCCAGGTCGACCGCAATGACTGGAGCCTGGTCGGGCCGATGCATATCGCAGAGACCGACGAACAGGCTCGCGCCGACGTGAAGTTCGGTATCGAGCCGTGGTTCCGGTACTTCCAGAAGGTGGCGGCCTTCCCCCAGATGACCATGCCGGGCGAGCGGCTCGACGAGATGATCGACATCATCAACGACAACGGCGCGGGGGTCATCGGCACACCGGAGCGGGCGCGGGCCCAGGTGCAGCGGCTGTGGGATCAGTCGGGGGGCTTCGGCTGCTTTCTGCAGATGGGCCACGAGTGGGCCAACCCGGCCGCGACCAAGCGGTCCGCCGAACTGTTCGCCGCCGAGGTGATGCCGCACTTCCAGGGGCAGGCGCAACCGACGCTGGACGCCGCCGCCCGCGCCGGCCAGGTGCGAGACGACCTCGCGCAGACCCAGCTGCAGGCTATCGAGTACATGACCAAGAAATATGAAGGCGAGAAACGGCCTACCTAGCGACGACCCGCGGCCGCCCCTACGGGTTTTCCGTAGTCACCGGGTTGGGGGTGGCCGGGTTTGTCACACCGGGAAGATGCCCGGGCCAGTCCGGCAGCTCCGCATTCGGTTCGGAAATCGGCGCAACTTCTAGCGGGACGCATTTTTTCGGGGTGAGCGCGTTCTTCCATGCGCCGGGTGGGTTGGGCGCGGCCGACAGCGCGCCGTCGGGGCAGCGGAACGAACACGAACCCTCCAGCGCCCCCAGAGGAGCGATGACCGAGGCGTTGAACAAGAAGATGTTGATGCCGCCGATCCCCTGCACGGCACCGCCGCCGTACTCGCAGTGCCAGCGACTGCCGTTCTCCTCGACGGGGAAGTCGCACCAGTAGTGGTAGGCCCCCATCTCCATGCCCGAGCCCCCCACCCCGGGGTAGTCGCACAACCCGGGGCCGGGCACGTTTCCGCCGATATCCGCCTGCGCCACGGGAACACTCAGACCTAGCCATGCGGTGGCCACGATGCCGAAAATAGCGAATCTTTTCATTCATTCACCTCTTCAAAGCCACCGAAGGTCACCGCCGCATCATCGGCACTTACCGTTCCGGCAAACCGACCAGGACACCCTTAGTAATTCGCCTTCCAGTGTCTTACTTAAACCCACGCCCATCGGCTTTTTGGTCTGAATTCCCGATGCCCGCGACTTCATTTTCGGTCAATGCCCAAGAAGCAGGAAAGAGACAAACGGGGCCGATGATCCGGTTTGAGCTGGTGTTTTCGGCAGTGTCCCGTGTTGATATCCGTATCTGGCGCCCGTTCACAGCTAACTCGGGGCTCCGCCCCGTCGAGCGCACCGATAGCCGCCCGGTAAGCGATCAAGCATCAGGACGAGTCGTTGCACAGAGCGGCTCAAAAGCCGAACCAGCGTACGAGCGCGGCACGCAATTCGCGCAATTCGTCGGCATCCGGTGTGGCCGCCGAGGACGCCCACGCCACGTAACCGTCCGGACGCACCAGCAGGGCGGTGGCCGGCACGTCGCCGACGGGTCGACCCGCCGCGACGGTGATTTGGTCGGCGATATCGGCGGCCGCGGCCGCAGCCACGCCGCGCTCGGTGAGATCGACGAGGAGCGGCCGCCCATCGCGGGCGAGCTGCGCGACGCGCCTGGTGCCGCCGGCGTCTTCGACGCCAAAGTCGGGCACCCAGCGCCCGGCCAGCGGGTGGGCGTTATCGACTGTGCCGTAACGGTTTTCGGCTCCCGAGATCAGGTCGCTGAGGCGACGGACGATCTCGGGGTCGGCGACGAGTTCGGAGAACAGTTCCCGCAGCGCGGTCACCTCGGGCCCGGGCCGGACCAGAGCCAACTGGGCCCGGCTGTGCATGATGACCCGCTCGGCGGCGGGCCGCCGCTCGGTCTCATAGGTGTCGAGCAACTCCGGCCCGACGCGACCTTGGAGGACGGCGGCCAGCTTCCAGCCGAGGTTCACCGCGTCCTGCAACCCGAGGTTGAGCCCGGGCCCGCCCATCGGGGAGTGAACGTGCGCGGCGTCGCCGACCAGGATCACCCGTCCCACCTGGTATCGGGAGGCGAGCCGGGAATTGATGCCGGAGAACCGGCGCAGATCCAGCGGCGCGTCGGGGGATGCGGGCCGCAGCGGCACGTCGGCGCCCAGGACGCGCTTGGCGCTGGCTTCCAATTCGGCCAGGCTCATCGGCGACTCGTCGACGTTGTCGTCGCGGGGTTCTTCGCGGGCCGCCCTGTCGAGTTCGAAGACGATCACCGCCGCCCGGCCGCCGAGCGCACCGTATGCGAAGACACCCTGCTCGGCGCGATGGAACTGCAGCGGCGGAACGCGGCCGAACCCCGGTATGTCGAGCCCGCCGTCCGGATCGACCCATTCGTCGGGCGGTAGGACGTCGAAGCCCAGGCGCGCGACCAGGTCGTACGACGACATGCCGCGGAAATCGATGCCGGCCAACTTGCGGGTCGTGCTGGTGCCGCCGTCGGCGCCGACGAGATACCTGGCCGTCAGCTGGTAGGGACCGTCCGGGCCGATGACGTGGACGGTGACGCCGTCGTCGTGCTGGTCGAAGCCGGTGAGCTTGTGGGCCCAGCGAATATCCGTGCCGTGTTGGCGGGCCCGCTCCGCGAATACCTGCACAAGCCGGGGTTGCTGAACCGGAAGCAGGAAGACCTGCGCGTCCGGCACCAGCGTGAGATCCAGCGGGAAGGCCGCGAACATCGCGCGCGGGTTGAGCCGCGGCGGCTCGTCGGACCCGGCCAGCGGGCCGTAGAGGCCGCGGTGGTCCAGCATCCGAACCGCTTGGCCCACAATGCCGTTGGCGCGCCGCCCCGGATTGGGGCCCGGCAGCGGGTCCAACACCATCGGGCGGATCCCGGCCAGCCCCAGTTCGCCCGCCAGCATCAGCCCGTTCGGGCCCGCGCCCGCGATGACGACATCAATCACTTACGCAAGCTTACGAGTTTGGGCAGCCCGACAACCGCCGGACCGGGTGTGCGATCTCATATGCGAGCGACAGCCGCTTCCCAGCCTGCAGCCAGCAACGAGGCGCAGACCTGAAGGATGACCCCCACCCCCCACCGTCGGCGCCCCGAAATCACTGTCTACGGAAAGCGGCGCCCGCGATTACGCATACCGCAGCTCGTTTTCACCGCGGCCGCCACCCTGGCAGTACTCTCGCTATTCGATGCGGCGTCCCCCGAGAAGGCACAAACCCAGCCGGGGTCAGTGCGTCTGACGGCCGCGGCCGTGGACTTGCCGGCGTCTCCGGGGCCTCCGTTCAGCCCGTATGCCCAAACCCGGCCAGGCGTGGTTGGCACCGGCGGCTTCGCCACCGACGGGAACGACGACCAAGCTGAACAACAAGCGCAGCTGCAGGAGCAGCAGGCCCAGCAACAGGCCCAACAGCAGGCCGAACAGCAAAACGAAGAGGCCCAACAGCAGGCTCAGCAAGCTGAGCAACAGGGTCAATGGGTCGAGGATCACCCGGGCCCGTAGCCGTGTGCGTTTGAAGCCCTTAAGGCTCAGTGCTAATGGGGCTCGCGTTCGGCCGCCTTCACCAGCCGCCCGGCGAAATACCGCACCGTCCCGCCCAGCGCGGCCCGCATCATCGGACCCGTCCCGCGGACGCCTTCGGTAAACGAACCGGTCCAGCGGATGTCGGTGCCGCCCGCCGGATTGGGCGTCAAGACCACCTCGCCCGAGTAGTCCTTGGCGGGGGTGGCCGGTGCGATCAGCTTGTAGGCGTGCCGGCGATCCTGCTCGTACGCGACGGTCTCCTCCTGCACCAGCACGGGCCACATGCCCACCTTGCGGACGGACCCGACGCCGCCCGGCGCGGGATCGCCCTCGCGCGCCCAACTCGACTGAACGACGAGGGGCCTGGCCCAGGTCGACCAGTTGGCGCCATCGGTCACGAGCCGGAACAGCGTCGCGGCGGGCGCGCTACTGGTGCGGTTGATTTCGAACGAGAACTTGCGACCCGACATGCCGACTCCCTGATGACAACCGCTAGGTGACCGTGAATGCAATTTCTTTGCGCGAAGGTGCATAGCGCGCAATCATTCATGCTATGCCACTGCCACCCACGCGAGGTGCGGCAGTTCGCTGTGCCCGGTCGTGCGGCGGATCAGACTGCGGCACAACATGTTAACGGCGCCGGGCGGCAGAGCCCACCGCGTCCGACGGTTGGTGGTTTCCGCGGTCATCCTCTCGCTCAGCGCCTGCGGCGGTGGCCACCACACGCCGCCCACCGCCGCGACGGCCCCCACCGCGCCGACCACCGATAGCACCGCCGCCAAGGCACGCGGCAGCCAGAAGGTGCTGGACGACGCGATCGAACCGGGCGCGCCGGGATGCTCGGCGGCGGCGGGCCGCAACGGCAATGTCGCCTGGACGGGGGTACGCGGACTGGCGGACATGTCGACAGGCGGCGCGATCACGACACGCACGGTGTTCGACATCGCCTCGGTCTCCAAACAATTCACCGCGACCGCCTTGCTGCTGCTCGTCGATGCGGGCAACCTGGCGCTCGACGACCCCATGTCCCGGTATCTGCCCGAGCTGCCGGCTTGGGCCGCCGCCGTCAACGTCGGACAACTGATGCATCAGACAAGCGGAATCCCCGAGTACGTCGGGCTGCTCGAGGCGCAGGGGTTCCAGATCGGTGACCGTACCACCGAGGACCAAGCCCTACGGGCCCTGGTCGGCGTCCCGAAGCTGGGTTTCCAACCGGGCTCCCAGTTCGAGTACTCCAATTCCAATTACCTACTGCTCGGCGAGGTCGTCCGCCGCATCGCGCGAAAGCCATTGGCGCAGTTCCTCGCCGACCAGATCTTTCAGCCGCTTGGCCTGGCGATGGTGTTGGATCCGACCGGGCCGATTCCCGACAAGGCCGTCTCTTACGAGAAGCGCAGCGGCGGCTACGGCGCCACCGAATCCCTCTGGGAGCAAGTGGGTGACGGCGGCATCCAGACCACGCCCAGCCAATTGGTCGCCTGGGCGGACAATTACCGGACCGGCCGGGTGGGCGGCTCGCGACTGCTTGATGCCCAACTCGCAGGGGCGGTGCCCACCGAACCCGGTGGCGCCGACCGCTATGGCGCCGGGATCTACCTACTGGGCAACGGAATGCTGGACCACGACGGCGCCTGGGGTGGATTCGTCTCGGCATTCCGCGTGAGCAGGGACCGCAACACGTCGCTGGCGGTCAGCTGCAATACGGACAAGCAGGACCCCGAAACCCTCGCCGACTCGCTAGCGAGGATCTGGATGTGATCGGGCGTCGGTCGTTAAAACGAGTGCAGTGCGGCCGTTTTCGAGGTGGACGCGGCTCAGGGTGGCGGGCACCGGAAGAGATGCCAGCAGGTGGCCCAGGCCGGCTTCGGAGATGCGGAAAAGGTCGCCCTCGACGGTCGCGCCCCGCTCCATCGTGTTGACCCGGGCAGTGTAGCGCGCGCCGAGTTGTTCGAGTTGCCGGCGCATAGTCACCTGTGCGCCTGATAGCGCTACGTCGCAGCCCGTTTCGACCAGGAGTGGCGATGTCGTCCCGCTCAATCGTGCGGCGATGTCCACGGCGGTCTGGTCGGCAAAAGCCGGCACGACGACCGTCACCCCGAACGGAGCGCCCGTTGCCGTCGCTGCGCCGGGCACCGCGACCGCGGCCATGTCGAGCAGGTTGCCGAAATTGGTGTAGGTGCCCATGCGGCGGTTGATCGAGTAGGGGTCGGCCCGTACCTCGGCCAGCGTGGGGTGTTCGGTGGTGGTGGGCAGCAGCAACGCATCGAAGCCGCCGAGGAGCTGGGCGGCGTCGGCTCGCGCGCGTGCCAGCGCATTCAGGTCGGCGGCGAACGCCGGGCCGGTGATCGCCCGTCCCGCGGTGATGATGGAGGCCACGACGGGATCCGCGCCCGCCGGTCGGGTCTCGAGGAATTCCCCGACGGCGGTGTATCGCTCCGCGACAAAAGCGCCGTCGTAGAGCAGTAGGGCCGCGTCGAGTAGCACGGAGATGTCGACCGGTTCGACAGTCAACCCCGCGTCGACGGCCAGGGCGACGCTCCGCTCGAACGCCGCCCGGTAGGCGTCGCTGAGGGCGGTCAGGTTGGCGGCGTTGGGAATTGCGACCCGGGCGGCGGTGGGTGCGGCGAGCCGAACGTCGGCGGGCCAGGGCCGGCTGCGGGGGTCGCGGGAATCGGGGCCGGCCATCACCGCGGCCGCGGCGGTAGCCACGTCGAGGTCTGCCGCGAGCACGCAGAGGGCGTCGAAGCTGGCGCACGCCGGGACCACCCCGTGCGTCGGGATGATCCCGAGGGTGGGCTTGATGCCGACGATGCCATTGAGCGCGGCGGGAACCCGAACGGATCCCGCGGTGTCGGTGCCGATGCCGATGTCGGCGATGCCCAGCGCCACCGCCACGGCCGAACCGGAACTGGAGCCCCCCGCGACGAGGCGGGGATCGCGTGAATTGCGCACGGCGCCATAAGGACTGCGGGTGCCGACGAGCCCGGTGCCGAACTGGTCGAGGTTGGTCTTGCCGAGGACGACGGCCCCGGCGGTGCGGAGCCGGTCGACGGCGGCGGCGGTGGTTGCCGGGACGTAGGCGAACTCGGGGCACGCCGCCGTGGTGGGAAGGTCCGCCACGTCGATGTTGTCCTTGACGGCGACCACGAGTCCCGCCAGCGGCAGGGCCTCGCCCGCGGCGAGCCGTTGTTCGACCGCGTCGGCGTCGGCGAGCACGTCCGCCTGTTCACGCAGCGTGATCCAGACCTCGGGCCGGTCGACTTCGGTGATTCTGTGATACGCGGCGGCCACCCGCGCGGTGGGGGAGAGGCGCGTGTTGGTGGTCATCCGGATATCAGAGCACGTGCGGCGCGATGAGGACCGCCGCGCTGGCCACGCCGAAACCGATCAGGAAAGCGATGACCGTAAAGCCCATCACCTGGCGGACATTCAGCTTTGCGATGGCGAGCACCGGCAGCAGCCAAAACGGCTGGATCATGTTGGCGACACCCTCGCCAATCGCCACCGACATCGACATCAGCCCGAGGTACACCGGGGAATGTTGGCCAATGGCCAGCGCCGAGCCGACCGCGATCGGCCCCTGCACGGCCCAGTGCCCGCCGCCGGACGGCACGAACAACGAGATCACGACCGACCCGATGAAGGTCAGGAACGGCAGCGTGTATTGGTCTGCGCCCCGCACCACCGCCTCGGCGAGCACCGTCTGCAGCGCCTTGCCCGATCCGGTGGGCAGATAACCCAGCAGCCCAACGATTCCGCCGTACAGCGGATACTGCAGCAACAACGGGCCAGACACCCGCGCCGCGCTCGAAAATGCGCGGATGAATCGAATCGGCGTGCCGTGCAGCAGGGCGCTCGTGACGGTGAACAACATGATCATCGACGAGATGTTCAGCGCGAAGCCGCTGAGTACGAAGTACGTGATGCCCGCGGCGAAGACGACGACGTTGAGGATCCACAGGTTTTCCAGCCACTCGGCAGGTGTCCGCTTGCCGGTACGCGCAGCCGCTTCCGGTTCCTCCTCGAACACCGCGGGGTCGGGCTCCAGGCTCTGTCTGGGCGCCATCCGCCAGATGGCGATGGCGAGCAGGCCCACCATGACGAGCACGGCGACCAAGTTGTAGGGCTGGAAAACCGTCGACGTCAACGGAACTGTCATGCCTGTCATCTTGTGAATCACGTTGATGGGGCTGGACGCATCGGTGTTGGCGAGCGCGATCGAGGACGACAAGCCCTGGGTCCAGACGATGTAACCCATGAAGCCGGTGGCGATGAGGTAACCGAAATGCGCGCCGGAGAGCCGTTTTGCCACCTGGCGCGCGACCAGCGCCCCGGCTACCAGACCCAGGCCCCAGTTCAGTAGCGACAACACGGTGCTGACACCGAAGCACAGCAGGGCGCCCTGCACCTGGTTTGTCGGCTTGCTCGCGACACGGATGATGGCCCGCTTGAGGATGGGGGCCTCGGCCAGCGTGTACCCGGTCACCAGGACGAGCACCATCTGGAACGCGAAGGTGTAGATGTTCTGCGCTCCCCACACCCCGCCGTACCAGGCCTTGAGCACGCCGGAGGCCGTCGCGCCGCGCACGAGCAGCGCGACGAGGGCGACCACGATGAGCGTGAGGATGACCGCAAACAAGTACGGGTCGGGCATGAGGCGTTCGACATACCGGACGCACAGCTCGGTGAGGCGCTGAACAACGCCCCGTCGTTCGACCGGTCGGTCCTCTGTCGTGGTCATCGATTTCCCTTATCTCTGCGCCGCGTCGTGATCTCGTTGCCGTGACGAAACCCTTAGGCAACTGGAAACAGGTTTCCAGCAGGTGAATTAAGCGGGCCCGGCGGGCGGTGACAATCACGATTGTCACCGAAGCAGACGGATTGAGGCCGCCGTTGCGATGAGTTTTGGCACCGAGACTTGTCTATATGTGTAGTTCGATCGGACTCGATCGGCTCAAACGATGAATCGAAGAAGCAGCCCCCGCGCCCCGCGCGGGGGCTTTTCCGTTGGGAAGGGTTGTCATGGGTTTGGGAAAAGGCGAAGTCGCGGACAAAGCAGTCTTGATCACGGGCGCCAATCGCGGCATCGGCCGGGCGCTCGTCGACGAAGCGCTGGGCAGAGGGGCCCGGCGCGTCTACGCCGGCACGCGGGATCGCTTTGCCGCGTCGGATCAGCGCGTCGTGCCGGTCGCACTGGACGTGACGAATGCGGCGCAGATCCAAGACGCCGTCGGCACGATCGACTCGCTTGACGTGCTGATCAACAACGCGGGCATCGCGCTCTACGACGACCTCAGCGATCCCTCGGTCCTCGAACGGCACCTTGCCGTCAACCTGTTCGGCACCTATGCGGTCACCCGGGCCTTCCTGCCCATGCTGATGCGCTCGAGCGGGGCGGTCGTCAACAACCTCTCGATCAACGCATTGGCGCCGCTGCCGCTCATTCCCGCGTACTCGGTTTCGAAGGCGGCCGCGTTCAACCTCACGATGTCGCTGCGCGCCTTCCTGGCTCCCAAAGGGGTGCGCGTTCACGCCGTGTTGACCGGGCCGGTGGACACCGACATGACCCGAGACCTCGACATTCCGAAATCGACTCCGCAATCCGTGGCGTCGGCCGTCTTCGACGCACTGGAACGCGACGAGGAGGACATCTTCCCCGACCCCGTGTCGCAATCGCTCGCGGTGGCGTGGACGAGCAGCCCGACCAAGGCGCTGGAGCGTCAGTTCGCCGAGCTGGTCGCCGCGGCACCGCCGGTGCTGGCGCAGCAGTGAGCACCCAGGAGGACATCATGAACGACCTATCCGGCAAGACCGCACTCGTCGTCGGCGCGAGCCGCGGCCTGGGGCGGGGCATCGCGACCGCGGCGGCCGAAGCCGGCGCGTCGGTGATCGCCGTGGCCCGCAGCGCAACCACCTTTCCCGAGCCGGCCAGCGGCAGCATCCAAGCGGTGGTGGCCGACGCGGCCGACGCGTCGGTGCCCGGCAGCCTGCTGGACCGATACGATCCGCAGCTCCTCATCCTGGTGGCCGGGGCGAGCCCGCTGGTGCGTCCACTCCAGCACCACACCTGGGAGACCTTCTCGGCCAACTGGCACACCGACGTCCGCATCGCCTTTCACTGGCTACGCGAGGCGCTGCTGAAGCCGCTGCGACCCGGAAGCAGGGTGGTGGTGATCAGCAGCGGCGCCGCCCTGGCCGGTTCGCCGCTGAGCGGGGGGTACGCCGGCGCCAAGGCCACCCAGCGCTTCATCACCGGTTACGCCCAAGAGGAGGCCAACCTCGCCGACCTGGGCATCACGTTCACGGCGCTGATGCCGCGGATCACCCCGCTGACCGAACTCGGCCGCCCCGCCGTGCGGGCGTACGCGGCCCGCAGTGGCCAGTCCGAGGAAGAGTACGTCCGCCAGCTCGGGAAACCGCTCAGCCCAGAGGGGGCCGGCGAGGCCGTCGTGGAGCTGCTGCGGGCGGACGCCGCCGGCGTTGCGCCCGGTTACCTGGTGACCGGAACCGGGCTGCAAAAGCTGGCCTGACCGCCAAAAACCCGCTGAAGACCCCAAAAAACCGCTGAAAACCGCAGAACCACAACGCGAAAGGTAAGACATGAACATGCAGACACCGCCGATCGTATCGGCAGACGACTGGGAGGCCGCGCGCCAGCGGCTCCTGGTGAAAGAGAAGCAATTGTTCCGGGAGCGGGATGCGCTGGCCGCCCAGCGCCGGCGGATGCCGTGGCTGGCGGTGGACAAGCCGTACGAGTTCGACGGCCCCGAGGGCAGGGTGCGCCTCGTGGACCTGTTCGACGGGCGGCGTCAGCTGATCGTCTATCGGGCGTTCCTGGAGCCCGGCGTGGACGGCTGGCCCGACCACGCCTGCCGCGGCTGCTCGATGATCGCCGACCATATCGGCAACCTGGCGCATCTGAACGCCCGCAACACCACCCTGGTGTTCGCCTCCCGCGCGAGCCAGCCCGACATCGCGCGGGTGAAGGCCCGGATGGGCTGGCACATGCCGTGGTACACGATCACCGACGACTTTGACAAGGACTTCGGGGTCGACGAGTGGCACGGCACCAACGCGTTCATCCGCGACGGCGACCGGGTGTTCCGCACCTACTTCATCAACAACCGCGGCGATGAGGCGCTGGGCAACACCTGGAGTTACCTGGACATGACCGCGCTGGGGCGCCAGGAGGACTGGGAAGACTCCCCGGACGGATACCCGCAGACGCCGGCCTACGCGTGGTGGAACTGGCATGACGCATACGGCGACGACCGTTCGCAGTGGTGGGAAGACCCCGACCCGGGCGAGCGCGACCCCAACGACCCCCGGCCGCGTCGCCAAGACTCGTGAAAGGCTTTGGGTTCGAGCGAGATAAGTGAGGTGCGCAATGCCGTCCACCAGCGGCGCCGACTTCGCGCAAGTCGCCGAACGGTATCGATCCGAGTTGCAGGCGTACTGCTATCGGATGCTCGGATCCGTCGACGAGTGTGAGGATTTGGTGCAGGACACCTATCTGCGCGCCTGGCAGTCCTACGACCGGTTCGAGGGCCGTTCCTCAATAAGGTTGTGGCTCTACAAGATTGCGACCAACACCTACCTGAACATGTTGCAGACGCGGAAGCGCCGCCCGCTTCCGTCGGGGCTGGGCGCCCCGGCCGACAGCGCCGCCGTCCCGCTTGCCCCGCCGCAATCCGAGATTCCATGGTTGCAACCCGCCCCGGACAGCCTGCTGTTCGGGGCGACCGACGATCCCGCCGTGGTGGTGTCGCACCGCAGCACCGTCCGGTTGGCGTTCGTGGCGGCGCTGCAACACTTGTCACCGCTGCAACGCGCGGTTCTGGTGCTGCGTGACGTGCTGGGTTGGCCGGCCAAAGAGGTCGCCGAGATATTGGAAACGTCGACGGCCGCCGTCAACAGCGCCCTGCAGCGCGCCCGCACGCAACTGGCGGAGGCCCGGCCCACGCCGGACGAGCTGAGCGAACCCGGCGAATCCGGGGCGCGCGACGTACTCGACCGCTACATGGCGGCCTTCCAGCGCGCCGACGTCGACGAACTCGCCGAGCTGCTTCGCGCCGACGTCGAACTCGAAATGCCGCCCATTCCAACGTGGTTCGTCGGACGGGATGCGGTGTGCGAATTCCTGGCGCGGGTGGTGCTGCATACGCCGGATCACTGGCGGCTGGCCCACACCCGGGCCAACGGCGTTCCGGCCTTCGCGTTGTACAAGCGCGTACCGGACGGCTCCTTCCGTGCCGCGGGGCTTGACGTCCTGTCGATGGCAGGCGGTCGCATCTCCCGCATCGTCGCCTTCAACGACCCGGCGCTGGTCGCCAAGTTCGGCCTGCCCGAGACCTTTACGGGACCGGCGAGGGGGTGAGGGACCGGACCGTGCCTGCGCCCGATGACGTGTCCGTACTGACCGCGGCCACCCGGTACCTGTTCGAGAACCTGCTGCTGGTTCGCGGGGCGGACCTCTCGGCGCCGACGCCCTGCCGCGGATGGGATCTGCGCCGCCTGCTGCGCCATGTGGGCGCCTCGTTGGCGGACGTCGCCGACGTGCTGGCGGTGGGGAAGGCGCCCGGACCGTCCGATCGCGAGCCGAGCGCAACGTCCGGGCCCGATCCGGTGGCCGCGCTGCGGACCGGCGTGGTCGACTTCCTGCTCGCCTCGACCGCGCCGCCGACGGCGGGCCGGTGGTGCGAGATCCAGGGGCGGCCCCTGCCCGCCGACGTCGTCGTCTACGTCGGCGCGCTCGAGATGGTGCTGCACGCATGGGATATCGCGCAGGCCTGCCGGGCCGACCGCCCCATTCCCCCCGAGCTCGCTTCGGCGCTGCTGTGCGTTTCGCCACCCCTTGCCGAAGCCGGGCTCGCCGGGCGCGTGTTCGCCGAACCCCTGACGCCACCGGCGACGGCCGCGCCGAGTGACCAGCTCCTCGCCCTTTTTGGCCGCCGACCCCTGCTTCGGTAAGCGCGGACGGACATCGCTGGACGCCGGGCCGGCCGGCTCACGGGCGGCCGGCCCGGTCCCGTCGGGCACCTAGACTGCGCCTATGGATTGCGGTTCCCGGCAAGATGCGGCGCCCGTGCCCGGCATGCTGCAGATCGAGGACTGCCTGGACGCCCTCGGCGACGTCGTGATGCCGCCCGGCGTCACGCTGATATCCCTGATCGAACGCAACGTGGCCAACGTCGGCGATGCCGTCGCGTATCGCTACCTGGACTACAGCCGCGCGGCCGACCGCCAAGTCGCCGAGGTGACCTGGACCCAATTCGGCGCCCGATTGCACGCCATCGGCGCGCGCGTGCAGCACGTCGCAAGCCGCGGCGAGCGGGTCGCGGTGCTCGCCCCGCAAGGCATCGACTACGTCGCGGGTTTCTACGCGGCGATCAAGGCCGGGACCATCGCGGTGCCGCTGTTCGCCCCCGAACTGCCGGGCCACGCCGAACGTCTCGACACGGCGCTCCGCGATTCCGAACCGACGGTCGTCCTGACCACAACGGCGGCAAAGGAATCCGTTGAGAAGTTCCTGAGCAACCTGACGCACCTCAAGCCACCGCACGTCGTCGTCATCGACCAGGTACCCGACTCGGAAGGGGAGTGGTTCGCACCTACCGAACTGGGCATGGACGACGTCTCGCACCTGCAGTACACGTCGGGCTCGACGCGCCCCCCGGTCGGCGTGGAGATCACCCACCGGGCGGTCGGCACCAACCTGGTACAAATGATCCTGTCGATCGACCTGCTGGACCGAAATACCCACGGCGTCAGCTGGTTACCGCTCTACCACGACATGGGCCTGTCGATGATCGGCTTTCCCGCGGTCTATGGCGGGCACTCCACGCTGATGTCGCCCACCGCGTTCGTCCGCCGGCCGCTGCGCTGGATCCATGCGCTGTCCGAGGGCTCGCGGCAGGGCCGCGTGGTCACGGCGGCGCCCAACTTCGCCTACGAGTGGACCGCGCAACGAGGCCTGCCCGCGCCCGGTGACGACGTCGACCTCGGCAACGTGGTGATGATCATCGGGTCCGAACCGGTCAGCATCGATGCGATCAGGACGTTCAACAAGGCCTTCGCGCCATACGGATTACCGCGGACGGCGTTCAAACCGTCGTATGGCATCGCGGAGGCGACGCTGTTCGTGGCGACCATCGAACCCTCCGCCGAGGCCTCGGTCAGCTATCTGGACCGCGAACAACTGGGCGCCGGCCATGCGGTACGTGTCGCGGCGGATGCGCCGAATGCCGCGCCGCAGGTGTCCTGCGGACGGGTGGCCCCCAGCCTGTTCGCGGTCGTGGTCGACCCGGATACCGGGAACGAATTGCCCGACGGCGACGTCGGCGAGATCTGGTTGCAGGGCAACAACGTGGGCCGCGGCTATTGGGGGCTACCCACCGAAAGCCGGCTGGCTTTCGGTGCCACGCTGCGGTCGCGGCTCGCCGAAGGCAGCCACGCCGCGGCCTCGACCGCCGGGCGCGCCTGGCTGCGGACCGGGGACCTCGGCGTCTACCTCGACGGTGAGCTGTACGTGACGGGCCGCATCGCCGACCTGGTGACCGTCGAGGGCCGCAACCACTATCCGCAAGACATCGAGGCCACCACCGCCGAGGCGTCGCCGATGGTGCGCCGCGGCTACGTGGCCGCGCTTACCGCGCCGGCTGACGATGGTGGCGAGCGGCTGGTGATCGTGGCCGAACGCGCCGCAGGCACCAGCCGCGACGACCCGGCGCCGGCCATCGAGGCGATCCGGGCCGCGGTGTCGCAGCGCCACGGCGTGACCCCCTCCGACGTGCGCTTTCTGTCCGCCGGCGCCATCCCGCGCACCACCAGCGGCAAACTGGCCCGGCGGGCCTGCCGCGCCCAATACCTCAGCGGCACGCTGGGCGCGCATTAGTTCCGAACCCTTGCCGAACCGCGCGGTGGTGGCATCCTGGCCGTGTGGGTTTGCTATTCCGCCTGGCGGAGCTGCTGATCGTGATCCTGCCGGTGGCGGGCATGGTCTTCGCCGCGGTGCGGGCGTTCGCCGCCAACAGGCGCCGCGCCGAGGAGCCGCGGGCCCTCGATCACGCACCGGTGGAAGAAGCGACCACACCGGCGGCCCAGCATGTCAATAGCCAAGCCGCGCTATGGCGTTCGCTGCGACGAGTGATCGAGGAGCACGGCCGCACCGACGCACGCTGGCTCGAGTATGAACTCGACGTCGCCAAGCTTCTCGACTTCCCGCTGATGACCGACATGCGCGACCCGCTCACCATCGGCTTCCACAAAGCCAAGCTGCGGGCGGACTTCTTGCGCCCCGTCAAAGCCGAAGACCTCCTCGATGACCGGGAGGCGGCGGCGTTGTATCAATCCGCGGTCGAGGACTACGTGACGGCGTTCAACGTCGCCGAGACCGAGGCGATGCGCCGGCGGCGCAGCGACTTCTCCCGAGGCGACCAGCAGCGAATCGCGCGGGCGCAGAGCCTGTTGCGGGTGGCGGCCGACCCGGCGGCCGCCCCGCAGGAACGCCAAAACGCTTTCGACCTGGCCCGCAAGGAAATCGACGGCCTGATCGTGTTGCCGGCCACCACACGCGCCAGCATCGAGCGCGGAATCTCCGGTCAGATAGAGGGATAGCCCGAGTGACCGCCATACCGGGTCCACCCGCCCCGGAATCAGACGGCAGCCCAGCGCCGGCGGGGTACCCGGTCACCGCACCACCGATTGTCGGTCCGGTGACCTTCGAGCAGCGCTGGGACGATCTGACGTTCCTGCACTGGCCGGTGCGGCCGGCCAGCGTCGAAAGTTTGTACCCGCCCGGGACCCGCCCCGACGTGTTCGCCGACGGGATGACCTACGTCGGGCTGGTCCCGTTCATGCTCAGCAGCACCAAGGTCGGCACCACGCTGGGGCTGCCGTATTTCGGCGGCTTCGCGGAGACCAACGTCCGGCTGTACTCCGTCGATGACGCGGGGCGACACGGCGTCGTCTTCCGTTCGCTGGAAACGGCCCGGCTGGCCGCGGTGCCCGTCATCCGGATCGGCCTCGGCGTCCCGTACGTCTGGTCGCGGATGCGGATCATGCGGGAACGCGGCCACATCACCTACGACAGCGTGCGCCGCTGGCCGGAGCGCGGCCTGCGCAGCCGGCTGGCGATCGCCATCGGCGATGCGGTCGAACCGACCCCGCTCGAGGTCTGGCTGACCGCCCGATGGGGCGCACACACCCGCAAAGCCGGACGGACGTGGTGGGTTCCGAACGAGCACGAGCCGTGGCCGCTGCGCGCGGCCGAGGTGATTGAGCTATCCGACGAGTTGGTGGACGCCAGCGCGGTGCGGCCGGCGGGTGATCGCCTGCGCGCGCTGTTTTCGGCGGGCGTGCGAACGCGCTTCGGCCACCGCTGCCTCGTCCAATGACGCTGTGATCAAGGGCAGGTGTAGCCGCCGTCGATGACGATGTCGGAACCGGTCATGTAGCTCGACGCCTCGCTGGCCAGATACAAGTACAAGGCGGTGAGCTCTTCGGGCCGCCCCATCCGGCCCAGCGGGATCTTCGGCTCCCACAGCCGGTGATACTCCACCAACGGCTCGACCAGCTCGGTGCGGATGTAGCCCGGGCTGACGCTGTTGACCCGGATGTTGTGCGGCGCGAACTCCACGGCCATGGCCTTGGTCAGGTGAATGACCGCCGCCTTGGAGGTGCAGTAGTGGCCCACCTGCTGCGGGATGTTGATGATGTGGCCGGACATCGAGGCGGTGGTGATGATGACCCCGCCGTTTCCCTGCGTGACCATCGCCCGGGCCGCCGCCTGGGCGGTGAGGAACACCCCGGTCACATTGGTGTCCTGGATCGCCTGGAATTCTTCGGGCGACATGTCCAGCAGCGCAGTCACATTCAAGAAGCCGGCGTTGCAGACCGCGATGTCGACGCCACCCAGGTCGGCGGTCACCCGGTCCACCATTTCGGCCACCTGATCCGGCTGGGTCACGTCGCAACGGATGGGCAACACCGCCCCACCGATGGGGGAGAGCTCGTCGGCGACCGCCGCCAAGGCCTCGGAATGCCGTGCCGCGATGGCGACTTGAGCGCCGGCTTGCAGGTATGCCTCCGCCACCTTCTTGCCGATGCCGCTGGACGCCCCGGTCACCAGCGCCGTCTTGCCGCGCAAGTCGAACAGATCCAAAACGCTCATTCGAAATCCCATCCAGAACAGTCACCGTTATGTGGAACACGTTCTAGTGTGTCCGCTATGGGCAAATTCAACAGGGCCGAAATCGAAGAAGCCGTCCGGAACTACTCGACCGTTGTCGAAGGGTGCAGCGCTTCGGGCGACTGGCGACCCTTCGCGGATCTATTCACCGAGGATGTCGTCTACACCGAGCATCACTATGGTGTCTTCCACGGCCGTGAGGCGGTGCGCGACTGGATCGTCGCGGTCATGGCACCCTTCCCGCACATGCGCTTCCCCAACGACTGGGTGGCCCACGACGACGACAACGACGCCGTCGTCATCATGATCAAGAACCTGCTCGACCACCCCACCGACCCGGACGGTGAGCCGTTCTGGTTCCCCAACTGGACCCGCCTCGTCTATGCCGGTGATGGTTTGTTCTCCAGCGAGGAAGACATCTACAACCCCAACCGGGATGCGCCGCGGGTCGTCACGGAGTGGATGCAGGCCGGCGGTCAGCTGGCGACAACCGACATCCTCCAGCCCAGCCCCTGACGCCCGAGGGCGCCTCTGACCGCCGAGCGTGCAATCTACGACGCTTCAACGGCGTGTCGCGTCGTGAATTGCACACTCGGCGTTGACGTTAGGCTGCCGCCTGCGCCGGCGGGCCCGGACCGGGGCCAGCGCCTGATCCCAGGCGAGCAACGTCGCGGCTTTCAGGTTGGCCGGCTTGACGCTGTCCCGGGAAAGCAGCGCAGTCGCAGCGGCTTTCGTGGCCGGCGACGCCTTCGACATGTGGCCGGAGTCGAACGGCGGCTGCGGGTCGTATTCGATGGCGAGCTGAATCGCCTTCGCGCGGCCGGCACCCCCGATCTCGCCGGCCAACCACAGCGCGAGGTCGAGTCCGGCCGACACACCCGCGGCCGTGACGACGTTGCCCTGACACACGATCCGCTCGTCGGCGACCGGGATGACGCCGAACGCCTTCAGCGCGGGAATGGCGATCCAATGCGACGTCGCGCGCCGTCCCTCGAGCAAGCCGGCGGCCGCCAGGATCACCGAGCCCGAACACACCGACGTCGTCCAGCTTGCGGTCCGGTGGGCCCGGCGCAGCCAATCGAGCAGCGCCTCGTCGCGCGCGTGCACCGGCGTCGCCGGTCCCCCCGGCACGAGAATCACGTCGGGGGAAGGGGTCTCGGCCAGCGAGTGGGTGGCACCGATGACCAGCACGCCGGAGTCGGCGGTGATCGGCCCGGTTTCGTGCCACACGAACCGCACGTCGGCGCCGGGCAGGTTGCGCAGCACCTCGTACGGGCCGATCATGTCCAGCGCGGTGAATCCGGGATAGGCCACGAACGCGATTTGGGTCATCGGTGTCGTCCTCTCAACTAAGCGAAAGCCTTGCGGTATTGGTCGGGTGAAATGCCCACGCGTCGAATGAAGTTGCGGCGCATGGTCTCCGCGGTTCCGAAGCCGCACCGGGAGGCGATCGCGACGACGGTGTCGTCGGTCTCCTCCAGCTGGCGGCGCGCGGCTTCGGTGCGGATGCGTTCCACGTATTGGCCGGGCGCCTCGCCGACCTCGTCGGTGAACACGCGCGTGAAGTGGCGCGGGCTCATCGCCGCACGGTGGGCCAGGTCGCCGATGCTGTGCGTGCCGCCCGGTTCGGCCTCGATGGCCTCTTGCACCTCGCGGATGGGTGCCCGTTTGGCGCGCGGCATCCACACCGGCGCCGCGAACTGCGTCTGCCCACCGGGGCGGCGCAGGTACAGCACGAGCCAGCGGGCGACCGTCTGCGCGACCTCGGTGCCGTAGTCGTCTTCGACCAGCGAGAGCCCGAGATCGATTCCGGCGGTGACGCCGGCGGCCGTCCATACCGTTTCCGAGCTGCGGACGAAGATCGGGTCGGGGTCGACGTCGATGCGCGGGAATTCGCGGGCCAGGCGCCCGGCGAAGGCCCAGTGCGTGGTCGCCCGCCGGCCGTCCAGCAGTCCCGCCTCCGCGGCCAGAAACGCGCCGGTGCAGACGGTGACGATGCGGCGGGCATGGCCGGTGATCGCCTTGATCCACGCCATCAGCTCCGGATTGGACCGGGCGGCGTCCACGCCACCTCCGCCGGGCAGCACGACGGTGTCGACGGGGTCGCCGGGCGCGGGCAGCGGCGCGGTGAGAAAGCTCAGGCCGGTGGCGGTGGTGACCGGTTGGCCGCCGGCCGCGGCCATCACGACGTCGTACCCGCCGCTGGTCAGCAGCGAGGCGCTGGTGAACACATCGTGGGGCCCCACCACATCGAGCGCCTGCACGCCGGGAAAGCCGACGATCACGACCTTGCGAGCCATGCGTTCAGTCTCGGTCCGACCAGGGGATGTCGTCTACGCCATGCACCCCACCATTTAGGACATAGGACCTGACCCACGGCCGCCGCGGCCGCCTTGGCAGACTGTGGCCATGGCACAGATAACCTTGCGTGGAAACCCGATCAACACTGTCGGCGAGCTTCCTGCCGTCGGATCTAAAGCCCCAGCCTTCAACTTGACCGGCGCCGACCTCGGCGCCGTCAGCAGCGAGCAGTTCAGCGGAAAGCCCATACTGCTGAACATCTTTCCGTCCGTCGACACGCCGGTGTGCGCGACGAGCGTGCGTACCTTCAACCAGCGCGCCGCCGATGGCGGTGTGTCGGTGCTGTGCGTGTCAAAAGATCTGCCGTTCGCCCAGGCGCGGTTCTGCGGCGCGGAGGGCATCGAGAACGTCAACACGGCGTCGGCGTTCCGGGACAGCTTCGGCGAAGACTACGGCGTCAGCATCACCGACGGTCCGATGGCCGGGCTGCTCGCCCGTGCGGTGGTGGTCATCGGCGCCGACGGGAACGTCGCCTACTCCGAGTTGGTGCCCGAGATCGCGCAGGAGCCCAACTACGACGCGGCGCTGGCGGCCCTGGGCTGAACCGGGCCTGACCCAGCCCGCGTGTTTGCGGCCGGATACGACTGGCCGCGCTGAGCGGTCGCATTGGCGTGCGGGGGTGTTAGCCTGACGTTCCCATGTTGACAAACACCGGTGACCGGGCCCGCTTCGCGGCGGCGATTCTCGCGGTTTCGGCCGTCCTCGCCGGGTGTGACGCCAAGTCCACCGTCAAACCCGACGGCGCCGCGCAATCCGTGGTCGACGTCGTCTCGAGCCAGACGGGCTTTCGTCCGACCGACGTGCACTGCCCGTCGGGCGTGCAGGCCAAGGTCGGCCAGGAGTTCGACTGCCACTTCACCGGGCCGGAGGGCAAGCCGTACACCGCGCACATGCGCATTCTCAAGGTCGACGGCGAACGGGTCGACTTCGACGTCAGAAGCCGTCCAAGCTAACCGGCGCGCTCACCTGGGATCGATGAGGTCACGAAAGCTCGCCGCGGGATAGACCGACGCGCCCACTCTGGCGACCCGATCGGTCAGGCCCTTGTCCGATGTCACGACGCGGATTTCGTCCGGTCGAGCGGCGGCCTGCACCAACCGCACGATCTCGTCGTCGGCGGAGTTGGCGGCCGCCTTCGGCGCATAGGCGACCTCGATCACCGACGAGGTGATGACGGTTGACGGCGGCCGCTCGAACACCACCGTCACTTGGCCTTGTTGGGTCGGCGCCCAGCGGTCGAGGCTGTCCACCAACGTGCGCATGGCGCGGCCGCGATCCTTCCACCAACCGTCGGGGCGACTCCCGATCACGTTCATGCCGTCGACGATCCACCGCACAGACACACGGTAGGGCACCTCGGTCAGGGCGGCGGCTGGCCGGGCAACGGCGGTGGCGGTAGACCCGGCACCCAGACGGAAAGGCCCTCCCGCATTCCCCGAGCCATCTCCTCCTTGAGGGCTGGGCTGCCGGGTGCGGCCGTCTCCCGGCAGCTACAGCCGAGGCCGGCGAAAGGGTCCGGTTCGGTGCTGTCCGGGCTGGGAGCGGCGCCGGCCGGCGCCACTGTTCCAACCCAAAGCCCGACGGCGATGGCGGCGCTGATCAGGCCTTTCGTGATCGCGCGGCGGCGGCGAGTCGTCATGTCATCCCCTTTCCTCGAGATGAATCGGTGAGGCTTCATACCCAGATGGACGCTCCGGCACCCCGATTGGCTGCACCGCCGTAGAGTTATCGGGTCCGCCACTGGATGAGGGGAACGCCGATGACGTCGTTGGCCGATACCGATGACCGGGTGGTTTCGCTGGCCCGCGGCATGCGAGACCTCGTGCAGGCGCAGGCCGCCGAATCCGAGCGGGCGCGCACCCTGACGCCGG
Organism: Mycobacterium sp. 852002-51057_SCH5723018; assembly: GCF_001667035.1. Classification (GTDB taxonomy): domain Bacteria; phylum Actinomycetota; class Actinomycetes; order Mycobacteriales; family Mycobacteriaceae; genus Mycobacterium. The sequence goes on along the minus strand of NZ_LZIR01000127.1, from coordinate 64,818 downwards.
CGATCGTCGACGAGATGTGGGCCACCGGACTGATGTCGGCGTTCAACCCCGCCCCGGCCGGTGGTGTCGAGCCTTCATTCACCCAGATGATCGAGACCTGGATCGAAATGGCTTGGCAGGACGGGTCATTCGGCTGGATCGGCATCGCCAACCTGCCGTCGTCCTTCGCCGCGGCGGCCTACCTGCCCGACGAGGGCTTCGCGGAAGTGTTCACGGCCCACGACAACCGCGTCACCCTGGGCGGCCAGTTCTTCCCCAACGGACAGGGCACCGCGGTCGACGGCGGCTATGTGCTGAACGGATCGTGGAACTTCGGCTCGGGCATCGGCCACTCCCAGTACATCGCGGCCGGTTTCCTGCCGCTGGACAACGGTGAGATGCGCTGGATCAGCGAGGGCTTGCCGGAGATGCGGGTGGCCGTGGTGCCGCGCGACCAGATCAGCTTCAACGACGGCTGGTTCGTCCAGGGGCTCAAGGGGACCGGGTCCTACGACTACAGCGCCCAGGACGTCTTCGTGCCGGCCCGCCGCACCTTTGAGCTGTTCGTCCGCCAGCCGCACCGCGGCACGTCGCCGGCCACGCGGATGGGGCTGATGCCCGTCACCGCCGCCGGTCACGCGTCGTGGGCGCTGGGGGTGGCCAAGAGCATGCTCGACGATGTGCAGGAGTTGGCGGCGACAAAGTTCCGGATGAGCGACATGGCGTCGCTCGCCAGCCGCCCGACCTTCCAGAAGGGGCTCGCACACCACCGCGCGGCGTGGCGCGCCGCGCGCCTGCTCGTGCTCGACGCGTTCACCTCCGCCGAGGCGGCCGTCGCCGCCGGCGACGATCTGACACCGGCCCTGCGCGCCGACATGCGGGTGGCGGCCGTCTACGCTACCGACACGGCCCGAGCCTGCGCCGAGTGGGCCCATCTGGTCGCGGGAACCAGCGCCATCCGCGAAGGCACCCGCCTGGAGCGCGCCTTCCGCGACATGTACACCGGAACCCAGCACGCCTTCATCAGCGAGAAGGTGGCCATCGATGTGGCACAGATCTGGCTGGGCATCATCGACGATCAGCCGGGGCTCTGAATCCCTAACGCCAACGCGCCACGGTTACCGCAGGCGCGACCCCCTACCGCTGCGAGTGAGCAGAATGCGCGAAAGTCACAAATGCGCCAAGAGCCGCTCTGCGAAGGCTTCGGGATGCTCGCGGTGCATGAAATGCCCGCCCGGTACCTCTTCGACGACGTACCCACCCTCGAACATCCGGCCCGCGCGGCGATAGTCCGAGGGCGTGGCGACGGGGTCGTCGAGCCCGGCGAAGACGACCGTCGGGACCTTGATCCGCGCCCTGAGCGATGCGCTGGGGATGGGGGAGAGTTTTCGGTAGTAGCCGAACGCCGCGCCGAGGCTGGCCCGGTTCGCGAAGCTCGCGCGCACGGCGTCGAACTCCGCCGGATCGGGATTCCACGTCGGAGACCATCTCCGATAGATGGCGGGCAGGGCAGCGAAGTCGTTGCGCGCGAATCGGTTCGACGCGCCGGGCAGCTTGTATGCCACGAAGTGGCGGGCGCCCCACAGCTTCTTCGGCGCCGGCCTGAGCGTCGCTGGGTGCGGAATCCCGATGACGAACAGCTTTTTGACGCGATCCGGGGCGAGGGCCGCCGCGCCGTAGGCGGCCGAGGCGCCCCAGTCGTGGCCGACGATGATGGCGTCGCGGGCCCCGAATGCGTCGATCAGGGCGAGCGGATCGCGCGCCAGGGTCTCTTGATCCGGGTCGCGATCGGGGATGGCGCTGGGATGGTAGCCCCGCATGAAGGGCGCGATGACGCGGTATCCGTTCGCAGCGATGCGCGGGCGAAGATCGTCCCAGGTGTGCGCCGTGTCCGGGAACCCGTGGAACAGCAGCACCAGCGGCCCAGAGCCCTGTTCCAGGTAGGCGAATTTGAGCCCGTTCGCGTCGACGAAATGGATCGCATCGGCCATGGCCTGAGGACACTACGCGCATGGTTGTCGGGCTGCGGGCGAATGCCCGCTTCTTCGGTCGCCTACCATCAGCGCATGCGCGGCTCGAAGATCCTGATCACCGGTCCGACCGGCCAAATCGCCACTCCGATCGCCCGGGCACTCGCGGCCGACAACGAAGTGTGGGGCATCGCCCGCTTCACCAATCCCGGCGCCCGAGAAGACCTCGAGGAGGCGGGGATTCGGTGCCGGCAGGTCAACCTGGCGGCGGGCGACTTCACCGGCCTGCCAAGCGATTTCGACTACGTACTCAACCTGGCGGTGGCCAAGAGCGGAAGCTGGGACAAGGACCTGGGGGCCAACGCGGAGTCGGTCGGCCTGCTGATGTGCCACTGTCGCGGCGCGAAGGCCTTCCTGCACTGCTCTTCTGCGGCTGTGTACGACCCGCCGGACGACGAACCGCGGACCGAAGCCGCCCCCCTGGGCGACAACCACAAGTGTTTGTTCCCAACGTATTCCATCTCAAAGATCGCTGGGGAGGTGGTCGCACGGTCGATGGCACGCGCGCTCGGCGTGCCCACCACCATCGCGCGCCTGAACGTCCCGTACGGCGACAACGGCGGGTGGCCGTACTACCACATGGAGATGACGCTGGCCGGCATCCCGATCCCGGTCCCGCCCGGCGGCCCCGCCTACTACAACCCCATCCACGAGGACGACGTCATCGCGACCATCCCCAAGCTGCTCGGGGTGGCATCGGTGCCGGCGACCACAGTCAACTGGTGCGGTGACCAGACCGTCAGCCTCCAGGATTGGTGTGGCTATCTCGGCGAACTCGTCGGCAAGGAGCCGGTGTTCACCGAGACTGAGCAGGCGCTGCGCGGCAATCCGACCGACGCGACGCGGATGCACGAGCTCATCGGCGGCACCACGGTCGACTGGCGCGAGGGGTTGCGCCGGATGGCGGCCAAGTTCCACCCCGAGTTGGTCGGCGCCTAAGAACCGGGTTCGACGATGCGGGCCGCCGCCTCGACCGCGGCGGCGCGGCGGCGGGCGACGATCTTCGCGTCCGTGGTGGCAGCGGCCGGGTCGGGCCAGTGCGTCCACGCCAGTCCGATCGCAAATAGAAAGACCACCAGCTGCTGGGGTTCCCACGCGGGATCGACGTGGCCATCCGCCTGCGCCTGTTCCAGGGCGGCGATGGCGCGCTCGGGTCTGTGCTCCTCGTCGAACTCCGGCATGTCCAGCGGAAAGCCTTCCAGCTGGGCCCAGGTGATCATCCGGACGTGTTCGGGCCGGCTCTGCGCCAGGTCGAAGATGTCGCCGACGAACTCGGGTACCGCGTCGGGTCGCAGCTCCACGGCGCGGAAGAACTCGGCCCCATCGGTGGCGACCACATCCCGAAAGAGGGTCTCCTTGTCACCGAAATGCGCGTACAGCCGCTCCTTGCTCGCGTTGGCGGCGCGCGCGATGCGATCGATGCGCGCCCCGGCCAGGCCGTACTGAGCGAACTCCGCGCGGGCGGCGGCCAGTATTTCGTCGCGGAGCTCGCTCTTCGTTCTCACAGGGACATCATACGCAGACGAACTGGTTCGTTTGCTATGGTGGGTGGAGAACCCCACCGTCAAGAATGGAGATGACCCGATGGCCACTACAGATGCGCTCGACCAGGCGATTGCGACGATGCCCAGGGGAGGTCCCGACGCATCGTGGCTGGACCGTCGTTTCGAGACGGATGCGCTCGAGTACCTCGACCGCGACGACGTGGCGGACGAGGTGAAGCAGAAGGTCATCGGGATGCTCGACCGAATCGGCACATTGACCAACCAGCATGAGAAGTACGCGCGCGCGGCACTCGACGTCGTCGCCGACGTCCCGAATCCACGCATCCTGGAACTCGGCGCGGGCCACGGAAAGCTCTCGGCCCAGATCCTCAAGCTCCACCCGACCGCCACCGTCACCATCAGCGACGTGAACCCAAACTCGGTCGCCAATATCGCCGCCGGGGAGCTGGGTTCCCACCCGCGGGCGAGCGCCCAGGTTGTTGACGCCACCGCAATCGACGCCGCCGATAACAGCTACGACCTGGTGGTGTTCGCGCTGGCGTTTCACCACCTCCCGCCGGCGGTCGCCTGTCGTGCCATCGCCGAGGCCACCCGCGTGGCCAAGCGCTTTCTCGTCATCGACCTCAAACGGCGAAGCCCGTTGGCCATGACGCTGTTTCCGGTCTTGACGCTGCCGCTGAATCTGGTGCTGTTGCCGTGGTCATGGATTCAGCCCGCGCTTCACGACGGGTTCATCAGCGCGCTGCGCGCCTACAGCCCGTCGGCGATGGAGGCGCTCGGCCGCGCGGCCGATCAGGAGATGAACATCGAGATGCTGCCCAGCCCAACGCGGTTCGGCATGCCGGCGCTCACCGTCGTGTTCTCCCGTCCTAACGGAGACAACCGTGGCTGAGAACACCGAGCTCGCCACCATCATGGAGCCGAGCGCGCGGGTGCAGACACTGCGCCGGGTTCTCGACACGGTGACCGACCGGCTCCGGCCCCTTGTCGACCTTCATCGGCCCTATGTCGACGGTGTCGACCACCTACCCGCCGACGGTCGATTCCTGTTGGTGGGCAACCACACCCAGTTCGGCTCCGAGATCTTCCTGATCTCTGATGCTGTGCGACGTGCGATCGGGACCCGCGTGCGCCCACTGGCCGAACGCGGTTTCGGGCGCATGCGCGGGCTGCCCGGCGATCTGCTCGCGGCGTACGGTGCCGTGGTCGGCGCGCCGGAGACCGCGCGCGAACTCATGCGCAACGACCAAACCATCCTCGTGTTCCCCGGGGGCGGCCGAGAGATCGCCAAGTTCAAGGGTGAGGAGTACCGGCTGCGCTGGCAGGGACGGGCGGGCTTCGCGCGTGTCTCGGTGGAGAACGGCTACCCGATCGTGCCGGCCGGTCTTGTCGGCGGCGACGACGTCTATCGGAGCTTGACGGAACGCGACAGCGCGTACGGGAGATTCAGCGAAGCGGTGAGCCGCAGGTTTAACGGGCGCCCGGACATGGCGATGCCGTTGATGCGGGGGATCGGCCCAACCTTGATTCCCCGACCGCAGCGCATGTACCTACGGTTCGGCTCGCCGATCGACACGAGCAGACCGCTGGGTGTCGATCAGCAGCAGTGGGTGGACATCGTCAAGGAGCAAACGCAACGGGCGCTGCAGGAGATCCTGGGTGACCTGATCCGGCTGCGCACCGACGATCCCTATCGCGGCCTCAACCCGCTGGCGTGGCGCCGCGCGACGACGCCGGAGGAATCGTGGCAACATCGCGAAGGTGACCAGTAGCTCCGCCGGGCAGCGCCTGCGTGACCTCGCGCTGCTGCGACGCGTCCGCGACCGGATCGACCGGGACTACACGCAGCCGCTGGACGTCGAGGCCCTGGCCCGCGGGGTGCACATGTCCGCCGGACACCTCAGCCGCGAATTCCGGCGCGCCTACGGCGAATCGCCGTACTCCTACCTGATGACGCGTCGCATCGAGCGCGCGATGGCGCTGCTGCGCCGCGGCGACCTCAGCGTCACCGAGGTCTGTTTCGCGGTCGGCTGCTCGTCGCTGGGCACCTTCAGCACCCGGTTCACCGAACTGGTCGGCCTCCCGCCCAGCGCCTACCGGCGCCGGCACGCGGATGCGGCGGCGGGTCTGCCGCCGTGCGTGGCCAAGCAGGTGACCAGACCGATCAGGAATCGAGAAGCGCCCGTCACCGCGCCCTACCTAGCCTGAGCGCATGGACATCACCATTCACTCGAGCTTCCTCCCGCACGACGACCCCGAGGCCTCGCTGGCCTTCTACCGCGACATCCTCGGCTTCGAGGTTCGCCTCGACGTCGGCAAGGGCAAGATGCGCTGGATCACGGTCGGGCCGCCCAGCCAGCCCGGCACCAACATCGTGTTGAATCCGCCGGCCGCCAATCCCGGCATCACCGACGACGAGCGCCGCACCATCGCCGAGATGATGGCCAAGGGCACCTACGCCATGCTGCTGCTGGCCACCAAGGACCTCGACGGCGCCTTCGAGCGGCTGCAGGACAGCGACGCCGAGATCGTCCAGGAGCCGACGGAGCAACCGTACGGGCTGCGCGACTGCGCCGTCCGCGATCCCGCGGGCAACCTCATCCGCATCCAGCAACTGCGCTGAGTTACCGCTTCTCGGTCTGGCCTGCGGCGACCGCGTCCGCCGCCTTCGCGGCGGCCGGACCGGTGATGCGACCCGAGATTTCCGGCGCCAACATCGCCAGACGGGCGAACGCACGTTGGTGCAGGGGAGCAACGCAGATCTCCGGCTCGTTTCGCGAGATCGCGCGCACGACGGCATCGCCGACCTGCTTCGGCGTGCCGGTGCCCACGCCACGCGGCATCGCGGCACCACTCTCGGCGAACATCCCGGCCTCGCGGATCGCACCGGGCGAAATCACCGACACGCCAATACCGCTGCCGCGCAGATCTTCTCGTAGGTTCAATGCGAATCCCCGCAGACCGAACTTGGTCGCCGCATACACCGATGCCCTCGGTAGGGCGGTGAAACCCGACAGGGACGAGACGAAAACGAAGTGCCCACTGCCGCGTCCCTGCCAGCGCGGCAACAGCTCTCGGGTCATGCGTAGCGGTGACTCGAGGTTGACGCGAAGCGCCCGGCCGATCTGTTCCTGGCTGAAGCTATCTAGGCGTCCCGATGCGGGAAGCGCCGCGTTGGCGACCAATACGTCGATGTCGCCGGCCCTTTCGAGCAACGCGAGCGCCGCCCCCTCCTCTGCCAGGTCAGAGACGACCGCCGCGTGCCCCGAGCCAGGGAGCGATTTGGTGAGCTGCTCGAGCTCCTCGGCCTTGCGTGAGCTGAGGACCAGTGTCGCTCCGCGCGCCGCCAGCGCGTAGGCGATCGCTCGTCCCAGGCCGCCTGTCGCCCCGGTGAGAAGGGCTGTCCTGCCGTCAAGATCCATGCCAGAAATCTACGCGCACCAACGGTGCCGACGGCGCGCCGGCACGGGTGACGCCGCCCACACGGAAAAATTCCGAACCCCAAGCGGATTCGGAACTTTCCGGTGCAGCATGCGCGGGTCAAGATCCCTTGCTGTAGCGCGTCAGGAAACCGACAGCCGCGACGCCCGCGGCGGCGCCGATCGCGCCCCACAGCACGACCTGGAAAACCATCGACCCGAAGAACCAACCGAACGTCAGTCCGAGGTACAGCACCCAGATCAGGCGGAACACGCTCCAGGCCGCAACGAGGCCGGCGCTGATTCCGATGTAGAGGCTGCGCTGCCGATCGACGCGGTTGATCTGCTCTTCGATGCTGGCGGGGACGATCTTCATCTTTCTGAGTTCCTTTCATGTGGCGCCGCCGGGTTGGCGTCGTCGTTGCGGTAAGTACAGATCGACCGATCGGCTACCGATCCCAAGAATCTGCGTGGCACAGCACCTCGCGATGCCGCCTTCTAGTCCATTAGTGTCACGCGATAACAGATCGGGTTTGCCAAAGCGTGGAGGAGCCGTGAGCCTGAGGAAGTCGTCCGCGCGGAGCTGAGCGCGTGGAGCCGTCTGAATGTCGACGAGATCGTCAGCTACTTCGCTGATGACGCCGTCTGGGACAACGTCCCTCTCGGCGCTGTGTCAGGCCACGAGGAAATTCGTACGGCCGTGCAGGGATATGTCGACCGCACGACGCAAGGGAACATCGAGATTGTGAATCTCGCCGTTGCGGGAAGTGTGGTTCTGACCGAGCGCGTCGACCACTTTGTGTACGACGGCAGGCCCATCCACGCCCGTGTCATGGGAGCCTTCGAGGTTCACGGCGACAAGATCACGGCTTGGCGCGACTACTTCGACGTGCCCAACAGCGCGTCCTAGCTGTACCCGGCCGTCACGGCGCGACCGAGGCCGTCTCGGCGTCCTCTTCGACCGCGTGATTCATCTCGGCCCTGAACCGGCGATACCTTTCGCTGTGTCCTGGCCGGCGCCGGACGATCAGCCAACCGGCCGCCAGCACGGCGAACCACAGCGGGAACCATGCCAAGGCGAGCGCGGTTTCCCGCTCGGTGTAGAGCGTCCAGATCACGAACACGAAAAAGCCCAGAATGGCCCAGCACATCACCACGCCACCGGGCATCTTGTAGGACGACGCGGCATGGCGCTGTGCGTGCCGGCGGCGGTAGACGAGGTAGCTGACGATGATCATCGCCCACACGAACATGAACAACAGCGACGAAATCGTCGTCACCAGCGTGAAGGCACCCATCACGGAACCGCCGACGTAGAGCAGCGGAATGGACGTCAGCAGGAGCGCGGCGGTGAGAAAAACAGCGAGCGCCGGCACGCCGCCGCGGTTCAGCCGACGGAAGGGCGCGGGGGCGCTGCCTTCGTCGGCCAGACCGAAAAGCATGCGGCCGGTGGAGAATACGCCGGAGTTCGCCGAGGAAGCGGCCGCGGTGGTCACGACGAAGTTGACGATGGACGCCGCGGCGGCGAGCCCGGCCAGGGAGAACATCGTCACGAACGGCGACTCGCCGCTGGGGAACCGCCGCCAGGGGACGACGGTGAGGATCGCCAGGAGCGCGCCGATGTAGAAGATCGCCACGCGCAGCGGCACGGCATTGATGGCTCGGGGGAGGGTGCGGCGCGGGTTGGCCGTCTCGGCCGCCGCGGTGCCGACGAGTTCGACGCCCACGAATGCGAAGAACGCGATCTGGAACCCGCCGACCACTCCCATGAACCCGGTCGCGAAGAATCCGCCGTCGTTCCAGAGGTTTTCAACCGTCGCGTGATTGCCTTGCGGCGAAACGAAATTCGTCGCCAGAAGGACGGCGCCGACGACGATGAAGCACAAGATCGCGGCGACCTTGATCAAGGCGAACCAGAACTCGATCTCCCCGAAGTTGCGCACGCTGAACAGGTTGAACAGCAGGATCAGCCCGACGGTGATCAGGGCCGGTAGCCATGCCGGCAGGCCGGGCCACCAGAACTTCGCGTAGCCGGTGATCGCAACGATCTCCGCGATCGCGGTGACGACCCAGGCGAACCAGTACGACCACCCGATGAAAAACCCTGCCGCAGGCCCCAATAGGTCGGCGGCGAAGTCGAGGAACGACTTGTAGTTCAGGTTCGACAACAGCAGTTCGCCCATCGCGCGCAACACGAAAAAGACGAAGAACCCGATGATCCCGTACACCAGCAGCACCGCCGGGCCGGCCAGCGAGATCGTCTTCCCGCTCCCCATGAACAGGCCGGTCCCGATGGCGCCACCGATCGCGATCAACTGGATGTGTCGGTTGGCAAGGCCTCGGCGCAACTGCGGGAGAGTATCGGCGGCATTGGGACCGGCGACATCGTTTGCCATTGGTGATGTCCTCGTCAGTTAGGAACCGTTGCTGTCCCGCGCTAGGCGCAGACGACCACATGATTCCTTATTTTCCCTCTCCGTGGGTGACGACGGCGGTTGTCGCGTCCCGTTTTACGCTCCGTCGTCGCGTGTCTTGACGACCAGTTTGCCGACGTTCTTGCCGTCGAACAGCATGTTGATCGCTGTGGGCAGCTGCTCGAAACCCTCGACGACGGTCTCGAGCGGCGTCAGCCTGCCGTCGGTGATCAGGCCGGCGATCTCGCTCATCGCCTCCGCCGCGCGCCCCAGGTGGTCGAGGACGATGAAGCCGCGCAGCGTGGCGCGCTGCACGAGCAGGTTGCCGAAGGCGCGCGGTCCCGGCGGCGGGTCGGCCGAGTTGTAGCCGGAGATCAGGCCGCAAAGGGCAACGCGCGCACCGATGTTCAGCCGAGCGAACACCGCGTCCATGATGTCGCCGCCGACGTTCTCGAAGTCGACGTCGATGCCGTTGGGGGTTGCCGCGGCGAGCTGGGCGGCCCAGTCGCGGGCGCGGTGGTCGACGGCCGCGTCGAAGCCGAGCTGGTCGGTGAGCAGGGCGCACTTCTCCGGTCCGCCGGCGATGCCGACGACGCGCGCGCCGGCGGCCTTGGCGAGCTGCCCGGCAACCGATCCGACGGCGCCGGCCGCGGCCGAGATGACGACGGTTTCGCCCGGCTTCGGCTTTCCGATGTCACGGATGCCGATCCACGCGGTCAGCCCGGTCGTTCCGAGCGCACCCAGGTAGGCGCTCGGCGAAATGTCCGCGGCGATGTCGACCGGTGTCACAAACGTCGCGTCCGAGACGACCGCGTACTCCTGCCAGCCGAGGAGGCCTTGCACCATCTGCCCCACCGCATATTTCGGATTCTTGGAGGCGACGACCTCGCCCAGACCCCCCGCGCGCATGACCTCGCCGATGGCCACCGGCGGCAGGTACGTCGGCGTGTCGTTGATCCATGTGCGATTTGTGGGGTCGAGCGATATCCAGTCGACGCGCACCAGCGCCTCGCCGTCCACGATCTCGGGCACCGCCTGCTCGCTCAGTTCGAAGGTGTCTGGGCCAATGCGTCCGGTGGGGCGCTCGCGGAGGAGAAAGCGGCGGTTTCGCTCGGGCATAGGCGCACCGTACCCTTCAAAAAGGGGCAGCTGAACGGGAGGTTTGGCGCGATGAACGTGGTGTCGCGAATCGCCTTGACGCCCATCGCCCTGACGTCGATGGTGGTGCTGCCGCCGATGGGACCGGCTGCCGGCGATCCGCCCCCCACCGAGGTGATCACCGCGGTTGCCGTCGGGCCCGGCGGCCAACCGATCAACGGCTACCAGGAGGCGCCGCCACAAGGCAACGTCACCACCGTCAGCGAGTGCACCACACCGTCGCCGTCGACGGTGGCAGCGGATGTGTACTCCTGCTCGCCCAGCGCGGCCGGCGCCGGCACCTGCTGGCCGTCGACGCCCGGCTCCCTGTTGTGCGTGGACGATCCCTGGGACAAGCGCCTGCATCGGGTGTCCTACGACGGCCCGCTGCCGCCCGTGCAGCCGACCGCCACCCCGGACCCGTTCGCACTGACACTGGACGACGGCACCCGTTGCCAGCTCCGCAACGGAGGCGCCTGGGGTGGGCGCCCCGACGGGTACGTCGGTGTCTACGGATGCGGCGGCCCGGGCAGCAATCTCGCGGTGCTGTGGCTGCCCAGCCAGGGCGCCGGGACCTGCGTCGACCGCTCGTCGGCGGTGTGGACGGTCAAAGTCGGTCAGCTGGGCGCACCCGGCGCTGCCGTCCCGCCGCCCCAGACCCGGGCGGTGACGGCCGCGTGGCTCGCTGGAGCCAGGGCCGGGGAGTGAAGCGACAAGTGTTATAACGCAACGTATGTCAAGCCCCGGCCAATCGATTAGCCACGTTTCCGACACCGCCCGCTGGACGGCGCTGCACCGGGCCACCGAATCCGCCCGTCCCGACGCGCTGTTCAGCGACCCGCTCGCCGCCCGTCTCGCCGGCGAGCACGGCCGCGCCATCGTCGCGCGCGCGCCCCGGATGACCCGCAACGGGTGGTGGCTCGTCGCGCGCACCAAGATCATCGACGACACCATCATCCAGGCGATCGCCGACGGCTGTGACCGGGTGTTGAACCTGGCCGCGGGCTTGGACACGCGGCCCTACCGGTTGCAGCTCCCCGCGGAATTCACCTGGGTGGAGGCCGATCTGCCGAAGTTGCTCGAGGAAAAGACGCGGCTGCTGGCCGACCAGACCCCGCGATGCCGGCTGACCCGGACCGCCGTCGACCTGGCCGACCCCGGGGCGCGGGCCGCCTTCCTGGATGAGGCGCTCGACGGCGCGACCAGAGCGCTGGTCCTGACCGAAGGCCTGCTGATGTATCTCGACGACGCCGACGTCGTCGCGCTCTCCGACGCGATCAAGCGTCCCGAGGTCACCTGGTGGATGCTCGACTTATCCGGTCCGGGGCTGAAGAAGATGATGAACAAGAAGATGGCCGACCTGCTGCAAAACGCGCCGTTCAAGTTCGCGCCCGAGAACGGGTTGACCTACTTCGAGGACCTGGGCTGGCGCACGGTCGAGGTGGAATCGCTGTTCGTGGCCGCCCACCGGCTCCGCCGGTTGCCGGTGTTCATGCGCCCGGGCGCCTGGCTGCCCCAGCCGGACCCGCGCCGACCGGGGTCGAGGGTCTGGAGCGCGGTCGCCCTATTGACCCACTGAGCGGTCCGGGATCACCAGACCCGTATCCAGTCGACGAGCATGTCGGCCGGATAGGTCCCCGACCCGGGATCCCCGCCGCCGGAGCCGGCAACCGCGAGATTGAAGACCGGATAGACGGTGTACCCGGGCCCGTTGAACGGCCAGTCCGGCAGCGAGCTGGCCGGCACGTCGAAGTACGGCTGCGCGCCGTCGACATAGTCTTTCCAGAAGCGGATGCCGGCGTCGTCCCACTGGGTGCGCCAGGTGTGCCAGGCGCTGTCCACCGCGATGTTGTGCGTCTTCCATTCGCCACCGTTCGCCTTCGCGTGAACGGTGGTGGCCGAGGGCCAGTTGCCGTTGCCGTACCACTCCATGACGTCGATCTCGCCCTGATCGTCATTGCCCAGCCAATACGCGGGCCAAGCGCCCGCGGTCAGGCAGTTGAGCTTGATCCGGGCTTCCCAGGTGTGGCCGACCCCGCCGCGCCAGAGGCTTTGCACCTTGCCGCTGAAGTACGTGGGGCCGTCTTTGGCGGCGCGCAGCACGAGGTTGGAGTTGCCGTCGAGGAAGACGTTGTGGCGGTCGTCGCGGTACTGCCCGATGTTCTCGGGCCGCTCCCAATACGTCGGATCCTTGATCGTCTCGCGGGCCTTCGCGATCGCCCATTTCGACGAGTCGGGCGCCGAGCCGGCCGGGCCGTCGAATTCGTCGTGGAAGATGTAGCTCCCGGTCTGGCCGCTGGGCGCGGCCGGCGGCACCCGACCCTGTCCCGACGGGTAGGCCCGGGCCTGGGGAAGCGGCAGCGCGGCTGCCAGCACGCCGATCCCGGTGGTCAGCATCATGCGGCGGCGGTCCATCTCCGGCATAAGCAAGGGACGATAGCAGCCCAGCCCCCGCGGGGTCGAAACAGCAATTCTGTCGGTGCCCGTCGCTACAGTTCGGATCGCGGTGGGCCGGAAACGGGCGGCGGCGCGGTAGCGGTTCTGGATTCGGGCGAATTCACGGCCAATTCTCATGTTTGCGCATGGTTTGGTCTCAGGATTACCAGGGCATTCTGGAATCACGATCCGATAACCAGCGTTGTTACATTTTGCGGGTTGCCCGGGGAGGAGTGGAATCGTGGCGAATGAATCCGGAGCGACGGTTATTTTCCTTGAATCGCATCCGACTTGGCTGGCTGCCCAGCGCCGTGCCCGGGAGCGAACCGAAGCGATGCACCGCCACCCGTCCTCCCTTACGCGCCACCGCGCGGCGGCTTCGGGCGCGGTTAGTCGGAAGTTCAAGGTGTACTCCAGCACCGACACCCCGGCCTGAGCTTTCCCGCGCGGGCGGGCGAATCGAACGGCGTGACGGCCCGACAACGAATACGCCAATTTCGCATTCGGTCCAGTCGCATTAGCTGGTGTCTTCGCCTGATCGCCTTTAGCGCGCACGCCGGACGCGAATTCGGCTCCCTTTGTGGTTGACCGTTTACATCGCCGGGCCGAGCTACTACGCTGGGTAGTAGCCTGATCTTGGCGGGAGAAGCGGATGGTCAACGCCCCAGTGACAGCGCAGCGCGGCATGACCGTGGCGATGGTCGCGTTCGTCGCGGCGTTCCTCCTCCACGCGGTCGATCACCTTCGACGGGGGATGCAGGCATCGCCGCCGCCGGTCGTGGTTGGCGGCATGATCCAGGCCGTCTTCGTCCTGATGGGGGCGGTTCTGGTGTTGCGGCACCACCGGTGGGCCGCGCATGCCGCGGTCTTCGTGGGTTTCGGCAGCGTGCTGTTGTTCACCTACGGCCACCTGCTGCCCACGTTCCTGCCCGGCTATCAAGACAGCTTCACGTCGGGCCCGCGGATCAACGTCACGTGGTTCTCCTGGCTGACCGCCGTGGGCGAGATCGGTGCCGGGCTGGTCCTCGGCTATGTCGGCCTGCAAGCGCGCGCTCGCCATGAATCACGTTGCGAGGCAAGGCAATAGCAAAGGCTGCGGAAAGGCTCAGACGTCGGCATAATCCTTGGTGTGCCGCAGACCCACAGAGCCAAGGCGCTCGCCAACCCAGCCCAGCCGCATAGCGCACTTCTGCACGAATTGGAGCGCTACATCGAGGCCCACAATTCCAGCGTGACCGACGTCAATGTGGTGAGCGCGACGGACACCGGTCAGGCGGACACCAGCCACAAGCCCGTCCGCCATTGGTACCAGGTCACGTACGAGGCGTGATACCGCCGGAACCCCCGATGATCATCGGCAGCAGGTATTGGCGCACGTAGGCGCGGGTGTCGTCGATGGTGTCGAGCTTGATGCTGGTGTGCGGGGTAACGATGAAGGACAAGGTGAGCCGGGTGTGCAGCTCGGCGACGGTGCGCAAGTGGCGCTCTTGGTCGGCAGTTGTGCCGGTCGTGCCGTAGATCTCAGTGCGCAATTCGGCTGCGGACTGCTCCACGGCGAAGTCGATTATCGGGCCGGCGTCGACGGTCAGGCTCGGCAGGATGGTCTCGGGTTCGGTGCGCAGCAATTTCTTGAGTAGCGCGTGTTCGCGCAGGAACGTCACCGTGAACACGGTGCCGTAAACCAGCCGGTCTTCGAGGCCGGTGGCATGCGAACAGGCTTGTTCGTTGCCATCGAAGTAGCGACGCGCCTCGGCGAGGACGACGGCGTCGATGAGGGCCGCCTTGGTGGGGAAGCGGCGGTACAGGGTCGCCCGGCCGACGCCGCTGCGACGGGCGACGTCCTCCATCGTGATGCGCCGCATTCCGACGAGTTCGGCCTGCTCGACGGTGGCCCCCAGGATCCGGGTGGTGATCTCGTCGGGTCGATGCAGTTGGGCGAGCACGGCGGGCTCGGGAGCGGTGAGGCGCCGCACGAAGTCCGCCGTTCGGCTCGTGGTCACGTGATCGCTCCTTGCTCGCTCATGCGGGTCGCCGTATCGTAGCGATCGATACGCTGCGAGACATTACTCGTCTATCTGTCTCGCAAAGCATCGTAGCGGATATTCCGTCGCTGGGGGGTTGCCATGGGCGTTGGCCTGTTCGGCCGGTGGGTCGCCATGCACGGGGTAGCCCGGGCGTTCATGAAGGTGCAGGCGCGGCGCGGCGACCCGTTGGCCCGGCTGATCGCCGGCCACGGCCGCGGCATCGATCCCTACCCGCTCATGGAGCAAATCCGGGCGGGGCGACCGCTGGTACGCGCGCCGTTCACGTGGGTGAGCGTGGACCACGATCTATGCCGAGAAGTGTTGCGCGACAAACGCTTCGGTGTGACCGCCCCGGCCGCCATGGACCTGCCGAGGCCGCTGCGCGCGCTCATCTCGCGAACCGACGAGCGGGCGGTCGCCAATCCGGTCGAACCGCCCGCGATGGTCGTCGTCGACCCGCCCGAGCACACGCGTTACCGGCAGTTGGTGGCCCAAAGCTTCACCCCGCGCGCGATCGACAGGCTCACCGACCGCGTCACCGAGGTGACCGACCAGCTCCTCGCGCGCCTCGCCGCGATCCCGCACCCGGACCTGATCGGCGATTTCGCGTCCCAGCTGCCGGTGGCGATCATCGGCGAGATCCTCGACCTGCCAGCCGACGCGCACCCGCGGATGTTGGAGTGGGGCCACAGCGGGGCCCCGCTGCTGGACATCGGGATCAGCTGGCGCACCTACCGGCGGGCCATCGACAGCCTGCGCGGCGCCGACCGTGAGCTGCGGGATCGCTTCCACCAGCTCAGTGCCGGTGCCACGGGCGACAATCCGTTCAGCCGGCTGGCCACCCACGGCACGCTGACCGACCACGAGTTCACCGCCAACGCCGCGCTGCTGATCGGCGCGGGCTTCGAGACCACGGTCAACCTGATCGGCAACGGCATCGTTCTGCTGCTGCGGCACCCGGAGCAACTCGCGCGGCTACGCGACGACCCCGAGCTGTGGCCGTCCGCCGTCGAGGAGATCCTGCGGATGGACAGCCCGGTGCAGATGACGGCGCGCACCGCGCACTGCGACGTCGAGATGGGCGGTCAGCGCGTCGCCGCGGGCGACATGGTTGCCCTGCTCCTCAGCGGCGCCAACCGCGACCCAGAGGTGTTCGAGGACCCCGCCAGGTTCGACGTCGCCCGGCCCAACTCGCGCGAGCACCTTGCGTTCGCGTCCGGCATCCATGCCTGCCTTGGCGCGGCGCTGGCGCGCATTGAAGGCACCACCGCGCTGCGCGCGTTGTTCGAGAACTTTCCCGATCTGGAGCTGGCCGCGCCGCCGCAACCGCGGGGGCTGGTGAACCTGCGCGGATTCACCCGGCTGCCGGCGCGGCTCGGCAGCAGGAAAACCGCCGTCGACCTTTCCGCGTGACGAAATCGCCCGACTTAAGGAGCCGCATGTCCCCCCAGGATCATCCCAACAGCGCACCGGGCCTACCCATGCTGTTTCCGCGCTGGCTAGACCGGTGGCAGATGCGGTACATGAATCCGGTCATGCGGCGAGGGGCGCGCTATCTTCCCACGTTCGCGGTGGTCGAACACCGCGGTCGCAAGTCGGGCAAGCCGTATGAGACCGTCGTGAACGCGTTCCGCAAAGGCAACGTGCTCGCCGTCCTGCTGGGCCACGGTAAGACCGACTGGGTCAAGAACGTGCTGGCCGCGGGCGAGGCGGAGGTGAAAATTCGAGGGCGCGACGTGCGCATCACCAACCCGCGGGTGCTGCCCGCCGGTTCCGACGCCGAGGGACTGCCGCGCCTCGTGCGATTGGGAGCGCGCCGCATGGGGGTTCTGGTCGCCGACATCGCCTGAGGCGCGTCGACCCGATCGGCTACAGCTTGCCGGCGACGAAGTCGGCCGCCTGGTTGGCCATGCCCGCGTCGATGTAGGCGCTCGCGAGGTGTTGTGGCCAGTTCTCTTTCCAGGTGTTCGGGTCGGCCGGGTTGCACACGGGATCGGCGCCGTGGCACAGCTCGATCGTCCTGTCGTTGTAGAGCGGGTTGAAGTTCGTGATCGGCCCCATCCATTGGCTTCCGTTGCCGAACAGCGCGACGGCGGCGATGTGTTGATCGGTGCCGTCCGGCAGGGGACTGTCGAAACCGAAGGCGTTGAAGGGCACCGCGAGCACCACGTCGGTGACGGCCGCGCCCAGCGAATAGCCGCCCAGCACCAGCCGCGTGTCGGGGCAGGAGTTGACCACGTTCTGGATGTGATGGCTCATGTCGTTGGCCCCGATGTCGATCTCCGTGTCGGCGGGGTACTTCACCGCGTAGGTGCCGATGTTCTTGTTGCCGGCCTTGGACCGGAGCGCGCTGATGAACGCGTTGCCCAGGACCCCCGCCCCCGCGGATTCGTATCGGCCGCGCGCGAAGACGACCTCGACCTGCGGGCAGCTCGCGGCCGCGGCCGTCGGTGTCGCGGACGGAAGCGCCCACAGGCCGGCCGCGGTCACCACCGCGGCCAGCGTGATATCAACCAATTTGCGGGAAGGCAAAGCGTGCACAGCATGATGGTAAAGGGATCGCGCCCAACCCGCTGGCCGATGGTGTCGACCACCCCGACGATGCGACGTAGCCGACGGATATGTTCGGCTCATGGGCCGCGCCGACACCAGTTCCCCGAAGCGCTTGTTTGCGCTGGCCGAGCAGGTGCAAGGCTTCATGCCACCCGACGAGGGCCGCGCGCTCTATGACGCCGCGCTGCGGTACCTGAACGGCGGCGTGGGCGTCGAGATCGGCACCTACTGCGGCAAATCCACCCTGTTGCTCGGGGCGGCGGCGCAACAAACCGACAGCGTGCTCTACACCGTCGACCATCATCACGGCTCGGAGGAACACCAACCGGGCTGGGAATACCACGACACCTCGATGGTCGACGGCGTCACCGGGTTGTTCGACA
Source organism: Mycobacterium sp. 852002-51057_SCH5723018 (assembly GCF_001667035.1). Lineage (GTDB taxonomy): Bacteria > Actinomycetota > Actinomycetes > Mycobacteriales > Mycobacteriaceae > Mycobacterium. The sequence continues at coordinate 46,938 of NZ_LZIR01000127.1, read as the reverse complement.
CGCTGCCGACGTTTCGCCGCACGCTCGACTCGGCCGGGCTGGACGACCACGTTGTCGCCGTGGTGGGCAAGTCGCCCGTTGTCGCGCGGGGGTGGCGCTCACCGCTGCAGTTTTTGTTCATCGACGGCGGCCATTCGGAAAAAGCCGCGACCGAGGACTTCGAGGGATGGGCGAAGTGGGTCAGCGTCGGTGGGGCGCTGGTCATCCACGACGTGTTCCCCGACCCCCGCGACGGAGGGCGGCCCCCCTACTACATCTATTGCCGCGCTGTGGATTCCGGTCAGTTTCGCGAGGTTTCGGCCACGGGGTCGCTGCGGGTACTGGAACGCACCGGCGGCCAACCGGGCGAGCCGATCGTCACCGCCCCGGCCCGGTAACCACGCATTCGCAGTCGAAATCGCTCTGCAGGCCCATCGGCAGCCCGTCACCGCGGAAGATCGCGCCGCCCGCCGTGGTGTCCGACAGCGCGTCGGCCGCCAGGATCATCGCCGCCCCGGTCCAGGTGGTGCGCTCCTCGGGCCAGCGCTTCCCGTCGGCGAATACCAGACCCGTCCAATAGGAGCCGTCCTCTTCACGCAGGTGTTGCATCGCCGCGAACTGCTGATGTGCGGCGGACCGGTGGCCGATGGCATCGAGGGCCATGACCAATTCGCATGTCTCGGCGCCCGTGACCCAGGGCCGATCGTCGACGCAACGGATGCCCAGGCCGCTCACCACGAAGTCGTTCCAGCGCTGTTTGATTCGGTCTGCGGCCGCCGGGCCGCGCAGCGCACCGCCGAGGATCGGGTAGTACCAGTCCATCGAGTAGCGGTCCTTTTCGGTGAACGCCTCGGGGTGCGCTGCGATCGCGTGGCCCAGCCGCCCCAGCGCCAGTTCCCATTCAGGCTGCGGGTCCCCGGCGAGAGCGGCCAGCGCCAGCGCGCAGCGCAGACTGTGGAACACGCTGGCGCAACCGGTCATCAACGCTTCCGGCAGCGGCCCGGATTCGCTTCGGGCCCAAGCGATCTCGCCGTAACCGAACTGCAGGTCGATGACGAAGTCGACCGCCTTGTGTACGACCGGCCACATCTGGGCGGCGAATGACCTGTCGCCGGTGATCAGCATATGGTGCCACACGCCGGTGGCGATGTATGCGCAGAAGTTGCTGTCGCTGTTGGCGTCTTCGATGACGCCTGCACGCGTTTGGATGGGCCACGAGCCGTCGGGCCGTTGCGTGCGGCGGCTCCACTCGAACGCGGCGCGCGCCGGGTCCAGCAGCCCGGCCACGGTGAGCGCCATGGCGCACTCGATGTGATCCCACGGATCGGTGTGGCCACCGTCGAACCAGGGGATGGCGCCCGACGATTCCTGCGCAGCGGCGATCGACATCGCGGTCTGGCGGCATTGGCCGGGCGTGAGGACACCCGGGACGGCCGGCGCGCTATACCGATGCAACTGAATACCCCGGGGCGGCTTCGCTTCCCGTCGCCTGCGGCTTCGTGAAGTACATCGCGATGCTCTTGCCGACGAGCGGGTTGAGCAGTGACTCCGCCAGCTGCGTTATCTTCGGCCGCCGCATCAGATCCCACACCAGGAGCTGGTGATACGCGGCGACGGCGGGATGGTCCGAATTCGACACGCCGACCGCGCATTTGAGCCACCAGAACGGTGAGTGCAGCGCGTGTGCGTGATGGGCGTGGGTCAATTCCATTCCGCCGCCGGTGATCTTGTCCCGCAGCTCGCTGGCCCGGTAGATGCGGACGTGGCCACCCTCGTTGCTGTGGTATTCGTTGGAAAGCAGCCAGCACACCCGTTCGGGAAGCCAGCGCGGCACGCTGACCGCCAGTGTGCCACCGACTTTGAGGACTCTGACCAGTTCGGCGATCGCGGCTTCGTCCTGGAGTACGTGTTCCAGGATTTCGGATGCGATGACGCAGTCGAACGTCTCGTCGGCGTACGGCAAACTCAGCGCGTCACCCAGAACCGCCTTCGCCGACGCCGCCGCGGGCGCCTCTCCGGCTTCTTTCATCGCACGCAAGATAGCTTCCACGGAGCGCAACTCGGACGCGTCGCGGTCGAAGGCGATGACGTCGGCGCCGCGCCGATAGGCTTCGAAGGCATGCCGGCCGGCCCCACAGCCAACGTCGATCACCTTGACCGAAGGCCTGACGCCGAGCCGGTCGAAATCGACCGTCAGCATCGCGCGATCGCCCGCTCGTAAACCCCCACCGTCTGAGCGGCCACAGCTTCCCAGCTGAATACGTTGACCGCGCGATTTCGGCCGGCCCTGCCCATGCTGCGGCGCTTTTCCGGCGAGTCGAGAAGCGACCCGAGCGCGCCGGTCAGCGCGTCGACATCGGCCGCGGGAACCAGCTCGGCGCACGCGCCGTCGGTGCCGAGGACCTCCGGTAGCGCACCGACCCGGCTGGCCACGATCGGGGTTCCGCTCGCCATCGCTTCCACGGCCGGCAGCGAAAACCCTTCGTAGAGAGACGGAATGCAGGCGACCTCGGCCGAAGCGAATAGCGCCGCGAGTTCGGCGTCGGACAGCCCGCTGGTGATGTGGACGATGTCGGAGATCCCGAGTTCGGCGATGAGCTTGTGGGTGGGGCCGTTGGGTTCGACCTTGGCGACCAGCCGCAACTCGAGGTCTCGGCGCGTGCGCAGCCTGGCGACGGCGTGCAAAAGGTTCCGGACACCCTTGAGCGGGGTGTCGGCGCTGGCGATCGCGATGACGCGACCGGGTTTGCGCGGTTCTGCCCCCGGCTTGAACAGGTCGGTGTTGACGCCCAATGGCACCACGTGCAGTTGATCCGGCGAGACACCGAAGTCGGCGACGATGTCGGCGGCGGACGACGATGACACCGTCAGCAGGTCCGGGATGCGCCGCGCCACCTGCTCCTGCATCTTGGAGAATCCATACCAGCGGTGCACCAAGGGCTTTCGCCACCATTTCGCGGCGGCAACATCGAGCACCCGGTCGCGCGTGATGGGGTGGTGCACGGTGGCCACCACCGGCAGCCCCGCGCCGGCGAGGGTGAGCAGGCCGGTGCCCAGGCTCTGGTTGTCGTGTACGAGGTCGAATTCGTCAGCCCGCTCGGCCAATAGCCGGGCGACGCGCAGCGTGAACGTTCGCGGTTCGGGGAAGCCCGCCGTCCACACCGTCAGCAATTCCAACAGGTCGATCGAGTCGCGAATCTCGCGCGGGTGCGGCACCCGGAAGGGATCGGGTTCGCGGTACAGGTCGAGGCTGGGCACCTTGGTCAACCGCACTCGTGGATCGAGCAGTTGGGGATAGGGCTGGCCGGAGAACACTTCGACGTCGTGGCCGAGTTCGACCAGACCGCGGCTGAGGTGGCGCACGTAGACGCCCTGTCCGCCGCAATGGTCCTTACTGCGATAGGACAGCAGGGCAATTCGCATACTCAACTCTTAGCCGCCGAGGAGTTAGGACGGACAGCCGCCCCCCAATCCATCGCGATCAACGGGCCGCCGAGATCCGTGACAGCAAACTGGACATGTGTCCAGACTATAGTTCGATCACCTAAACGACGCAACGAGCCCGAACAACGCCGGGGCTGGGCGTAGCGGTCACGGCGCACCCGCCTCTGGGAACGCTGGCCGCCGAACTGCGGCGGGTTGGGAGGAGCGAACCTCGCACGATCGCAGTCGCGGCGCGGCGCGCTTCCTGCGCAGTGGGGCAGCTGTGGCGGATGTGACCTCACGGGGTAATTCACCGACCTCTCTCCTAGCGAGCATTTCGCATCCGCGAGTCGCCATCAATGAGGAAGGTTTGCGACCGTCATGCCCCAACCACATCGCTCGCTCAGTGCGCTGCCCGCCGTCGCCGCGACCGTGGCAGCTGTGGCGTTGGCCACAGGCTGCGCGAGTTCCGGCCCAACAGCTCAGCAGCAACCATCGATCACCTTCGGTTCTCAAGGCAGCGCAACGCCCGGAATGGCGGGTCAGGCCGCGCCGGTGCCCTCCGCTCCCGGCACGAGCAACATCGGGCCGTCGTCCGCGCCGCAGGTGCCGCTACCAGGCGCGGGCGAGCGGGTCGTGTTCGAGCGCAACGTCAAACCACTGTTCCGGCAACACGACCGTGAGTCCGGTTCTAGCCTTCAGACCGGCACACGGTAACGACGATCCGCCGCCCGTTAGTGCGCCTGACGTCCACGCGAAACGCGACGAGGTATATCTGGCAAATCCAAATGTCTTGGGGAACAGACATATTGGAAAACCCTGTGACTGAACTCAGATGAGGCCCTGATCCCGAGCCACTTCTTCCAGCAACCCGCGCAGCCTGCGGCGCGCGCTATGCAGGCGCGACATCACCGTTCCGATCGGGATGTCCAATATCTCCGCGATCTCTCGGTATCGGTAACCGTGGACATCGGCGTAGTAGACGGTCATTCGTTGGCTTTCCGGCAACGCTTCGAGTGCTTCGATCACCTTGCGGTCCGACAGGCTCTCGAGCACATCGAGCTCCGCGGGGCGCCACCGCGCCGAGCAAACCTCAAACCGCCCCCGGTGCTGTACGTGATCGATGTCTGCGCTTAGCTGCTCGGCGGGCCGGGACAGGGACTTCCGATGGTTGTTGATCCACGTGTTATGCATGATGCGATACAGCCATGCACGCAGACGCGATTCTTCCCGGAGTGTATGAAATTGACTGTAGGCCTTGAGCATCGTGTCCTGGATCAGATCCTCGGCGTCGGCGCGATTGCCAGTCAGCCTTCGAGCGGCGCCATAGAGGTCATCGAGCAGCGGGCCCACGTCGCGTTCGAATCGCATCGCCAACGCCGCGTCCCTGTCCAAGCATCCGGTTCCCATGCTCACATGGTCGGCTCGTGGAGCCTTGCCGCCAAGTTCTGATTTCGTTGAGACTCGACCGATTTCGGCGGCGCTCAAGCAACCGCAGCCCCACAGCAGCTCGATTATCGGTACATTCGCCCTCGAGTTATCGGCCCATTAGTGACGAGCATCATAGGGATAGACGCGAATACCCGGGCGCCACTGAGGTGTCAAACATCGTGTGAGCAAACAACTCCGAGAGACGCAGCTCACTGTCCCGTTAGCTAACAAGAGGTTTAGCAATGTCGTTCGCCGCTGTGACGCCAGGTCCGACCTGGCGCCGCAATGCCTCGGAGGCTTTGCTGGGCGGCGTGCCGGCCGAATGACATCAATTCGCCCTTGATGCTGGGGATTTCGTACACGGAAGGGAACGGGGTATGTCGTTTGTAGTCGTAGATCCGGAATGGGTGGAGTCAGCGGCCGGGCAGGTGGACAGCATCGGATCCGCCCTGGACGAGGCGCGTGTGGCGGCCGCCGTTCCCACTACCGCGCTGATGCCGGCTGCCCAGGATGAAGTATCGACCGCAGTGGCATCGCTATTCGCCGGAGTCGGCAAAGACTTCCAGGCGCTCGGCGCGCAGGCCAGCGAGTTTCATCAACGGTTTGTGCAGGCGCTGACCTCCGGCGTGGGCGCGTATGCGACCGCCGAGGCGGCCAATGCCTCACCGCTGCAGACGCTCGAGCAAGACGTGCTCGGGGTGATCAATGCACCCACCGAGACATTGTTGGGGCGTCCGCTGATCGGCAACGGCGCGAACGGAGCGACGGGCACCGGCCAGGCCGGTGGGGCCGGTGGGTTGTTGATCGGTAACGGCGGCAATGGCGGTTCGGGTGCTGCCGGGCAAACGGGTGGTGCGGGCGGCGCTGCCGGGCTGATCGGTGTCGGCGGAACCGGCGGCGCCGGCGGTACCGGCGCCGCGGGCGGCAACGGCGGCACCGGCGGGTTGCTGTGGGGCAGTGGCGGCATCGGCGGGGTAGGCGGAACCGGCGGCGGGACCGGCGGGGCTGGGGGTAACGGGCTGCTGTTCGGCAACGGCGGCATGGGCGGCATCGGTGGGGCCGCCACCGGCACCGGGAACGGCGGAGCCGGCGGCGCCGGCGGCAACGCTGGCTTCCTGGAAGGCATCGGCGGGACCGGCGGGGCTGGCGGCGCCGCTACCAGTGGGATCGCCGGGGCCGGCGGCGCCGGCGGCAACGGGTTAGGCCTCTTCACCGGTTTCGGCGGTACGGGTGGCACCGGGGGCGCCGCGACCACTGGAACCGGCGGGGTCGGCGGCACCGGCGGCGCCGGCTTCGCCCACAGCATCTTCGGAATCGACCTGGCAGCGGGCGGGACCGGCGGCGCCGGCGGCGCCGCTACCTCTGGATTGGCCGGCGCCGGCGGCGCCGGGGGTACCGGCACTGCCGCGGGCCTCGTCGCAATTGACCTGACCGAGGGCGGGGCGGGCGGCATCGGCGGCGCCGCCACCACGGGCGCCGCCGGAATCGGCGGTGCAGGCGGCGGCGCCGCCGCTCCCGACCTCGTCGGGTGGGGCGTTGCTGTGGGTGGCGCCGGTGGGTTCGGCGGGGCCGCCAGTGGTACCGGCGGGACCGGCGGGATCGGTGGTGCCGGGGGCATCGGCGCCGCGGCGGTCGGCATCGGCAGCGGGGGTGCCGGCGGGCACGGCGGCGTCTCCGCCCTCGGCAACGGTGGCGCGGGCGGCGGCGGCGGTGAGGCCGCCGGGCTACAGGCGGCCATCGGCGGGGCCGGCGGGGCCGGCGGCGACGCCCCCAATGGGATCGGCGGCAACGGCGGCAACGGTGGTGACGCCCTCAGCTTCCTCGCCGGCGGCGGTAACCGCGGGAACGCCGGCAGCGGCATCGGGCCCGCCGACGGCGGCAACGGCGGCGATGCCGGGGCAGTCGTCGACGGCTCCTTCACCCAGTCACTACTTGGCAACGGCGGCAACGGCGGCAATGGCATCAACGGCGGGACGGGTGGCATCGGCGGTAGCGCCGGCACGATCATCGGCACGCCCGGAACGAACGGATTGGCATAGCAGCGTTGTCGAGCCGCGGCTGCGCCGAGCATTTCCAACGTGGAACCTGCATGCGACCGTCGTCGACCCGAAATCCAGTCGCATCGCTGGGTGAGTCCAGCCCGCTTGTTACCATCGCGCCGTGCGATCGTTCTCACGCCGCGACGTCCTCAAGTACTCGCCGGTCCTCCTGGGCCTGGGGGCGGCGGCCGCATCGGTCGGAGCGCCCAGGGCCTCAGCCGCCGACCTGCGGCTGATCGATTTCGCCGAGCGCAGGATCGCGCCGGACGAGATCAAAGCGGCGGGCTATGGCGGCGTGGTGAACTATGTGTCCGACTCGCGGCCCGGCGCCAACTTCGAGGCGAAGCCCATCACCAGCGCGTACGCGGACTCGCTGCGCGCCGCGGGTCTTCAGATCGTCAGCAACTTCCAATACGGCAAACCGGGTTGGCCCGACCCGTCGGACTCCACCCGCGGCTACGACGGCGGCGTGGCGGACGCCCAGACGGCCCAGCGACTGCACGCCGCCGCGGGTGGCCCGGGTTCGGCCCCCATCTTCTTCAGCATCGACGACGACATCGACCAAAACTTCTGGAATACCTCTGGGGTGCAATGGTTTCGGGGAATCAACTCGGTGCTGGGCGTGGGCCGCACCGGCATCTATGGCCACGCCCAGGCGTGCGGCTGGGCGATCAGGGACGGCGTCATCGGCAACTCCAGCACCCCGGGCCACCGGTGGGCGTGGCAGACCAGGTCCTGGTCGCACGGGGACCGCGAACCCGCGGCGGTGCTTTATCAGACCGTGGTCAACAGCCCGTCGAACCCGGGACCCTTGCTGGGCGGGATCAACGTCGACGTCGACGAGGTGCTGGCGCCCGATTACGGGCAGTGGGATTTCAATCGCTGACCCGGGCGCTAATGCCCAGGTGTGCCGAACTGTCAGTGGTTTCCTGGGGTGTCGTCGAGGCGATGAAGTCCTCCAGAATTTCCGCCACGGCCATTGGCGCCTCCACGTGCGGGAAGTGCCCGATACCCTCGAGCACCTCGAGGCGACTGCCGTCCAGGGCATCGTGGGCGGCATAGGCGTGCGCGACGGGAATGATCCGATCGTGGTCTCCCCAGATCAGCACGGTGGGCAGGCCGGCTGCGACATGTAGCTTGTTCAGGGCGCTGACGGCCTGGCCGCGGTAGTCCACCACCGAGCGCAGCGTCCGCAAGAACGCCTGGCGAGTTCCAGCATCCGAGAGCGAGGAGTACGCGTACCACATCTGGCCGGCTCGCGGTGCCTGAATCCCCGCCGAGGTCAGCCACGAACCCAGCTTGTTGCCGAGGCTCAGCACCGGTTGCGGTGCGACGATGGGCAGCACCAACTCGGCGCCGGGCGCAGAGAGAAATCGCAGCACCGGACTGAGGTCGGGGCCGAGGCCGCCGCTGCCGATCAGGACCAGCCGCTCGCAATAGTCGCGGTGCTGATGGGCGAACTGCATCGCGATACCGCCACCGAGCGACTGCCCGACCACGGTTGCCCGGTCCACCCCGAGTTCGTCGAGCAGATCGCGCAGAAAGACCGCGAACGCTCCCAGGGAGTAATCGCCGCGCGGCTTCGCGGACATGCCGTGGCCGAGCAGGTCCGGCGCGATGACGCGATATTTCTTCGACAACAGCGGGATGAGCGCCTGCCAGGTCGCCGAACTGCCGGCCATTCCGTGGATCAGCAACAGGACTGGCCCATGCCCAGCATCCCGGTAAGCGATTCGGTCTCCGTGCAGTTCGAGGTACGTCAATTCGTTCATGTCCACCGTTTACCCAGCTTCAGTAGTTGGACGCATCGGCCCTTACCCACGGTACGCAACTTACGCCTTCGTAGGTTACCCACGGGTAATAGTGTGGTTGGCCTCACTTCGCGGTCTGAATTGCCGGCACCCCGCGAGCCGATGGCTCGCGGGGTGCCGCGCGTTATACGCACTCCGGGTGTTACTTGAGGTCGAACCGGTCGGCGTTCATCACCTTGACCCAGGCCGCGACGAAGTCCTCGACGAACTTCCCCTGGCTGTCGTCCTGGGCGTAGACCTCGGACAGCGCACGCAGCACCGAGTTGGAGCCGAACACCAGGTCGTTGGCGGTGGCCGTCCACTTCCGCTGACCCGAGGAGCGGTCGACCACTTCGTAGACGTTCTCCGCCGTCTCCGACGCCTTCCACTCATTACCCATGTCGACCAGGTTGACGAAGAAGTCGTTGGTCAACACTCCGGGCCTGTCGGTGAACACGCCATGCTTGGCGCCGCCATGGTTGGCGCCGAGGGCGCGCAGCCCACCGACCAGCACCGTCATCTCCGGCCCCGTCACGCCCAGCAGGTAGGCCCGCTCCTGCAGCAGCTGCTCCAGCGGCGCCTTCTCGCCGGGGCGGATGTAATTGCGGAACCCGTCGGCCCGCGGCTCGAGCACCGCGAACGACTCCACGTCGGTGTTCTCCTGCGAGGCGTCGGTACGCCCGGGCGCGAAATGCACGGTGATCTCGTAGCCGGCGTCCTTGGCCGCCTTCTCCACCGCCGCCGAGCCGGCCAGGACGATCAGGTCGGCCAGCGAGATCTTCTTGCCGCCCGACGCCGAGTTGTTGAAGTCCTGCTGGATCCCTTCCAGGACGGGCAGCACCTTGTCCAGCTCGGAGGGCTCATTGACCTCCCAGCTGCGCTGCGGCTCGAGGCGCAGCCGCGCCCCGTTCGCGCCGCCCCGCTTGTCGGTGCGACGGAAACTCGACGCCGCCGACCACGCCGTCTTGACCAGCTGGGGAACCGACAGGCCGGACTCGAGCACCTTGCCTTTCAGCGCCGCTACGTCGTTCTCGTCGACCAGCTCGTGATCGACGTCCGGAACCGGGTCCTGCCACAGCTGCGGCTCGGCAATCCATGGCCCCAGGTAGCGGGTGATCGGCCCCATGTCGCGGTGCAGCAGCTTGTACCAGGCCTTGGCGAACGCGTCTTCCAGCTCTTCGGGATGGTCCAGCCAGCGCCGCGTGATGTCGCGATAGATCGGGGACTCGCGCATCGAGATGTCGGTGACCAGCATGGTCGGTGCGCGACCCGGCCCGCCGAACGGGTCGGGGATGGTGCCCGCGCCGGCGCCGTCCTTCGCGACGAACTGCCAGGCATCGGCGGGGCTCTTGGTCAGCTCCCACTCGTAGCCGTACAGCGTCTCCAGGAAGGTGTTGTCCCACTTGGTGGGGGTGGGCGTCCAGACCACCTCGAGGCCGCTGGTGATGGCGTCCTTGCCCACGCCGGTGCCGTAGGAGCTCTTCCAGCCCAGCCCCTGTTGTTCGATCGGCGCGGCCTCCGGCTCCGGGCCCACCAGATCGCCACTGCCGGCGCCGTGAGTCTTGCCGAACGTGTGGCCGCCGACAATGAGTGCGGCGGTCTCCTCGTCGTTCATCGCCATCCGGCCGAACGTCTCGCGGATGTCGATCGCCGCGGCGACCGGATCCGGCTTGCCTTCGGGACCCTCCGGGTTCACGTAGATCAGGCCCATGGTGGTCGCGCCGTAGGGCTGGGAGAGGGAACGCTCGCCGGAGTAGCGCTTATCGGTGCCCAGCCAGGTGTCCTCTTCACCCCACAGGATCTCTTCGGGCTCCCAGACGTCCTCGCGGCCGAAGCCGAACCCAAAGGTCTTGAATCCCATCGATTCCAGGGCACAGTTGCCGGCAAAGATGATGAGGTCGGCCCAGGAGATCTTGTTGCCGTACTTCTTCTTGACCGGCCATAGCAGCCGGCGGGCCTTGTCCAGGCTGACGTTGTCCGGCCAGCTGTTGAGGGGGGCGAAGCGCTGCATGCCCTGGCCGCCGCCGCCGCGGCCGTCGTGAATGCGGTAGGTGCCCGCGGCGTGCCAGCTCATCCGGATGAACAGGCCGCCGTAGTGGCCGTAGTCGGCGGGCCACCAGTCCTGTGAGGTGGTCAGCACCTCGAACACGTCGGCCTTGAGCGCCTCGACGTCGATCTTGGCGAACTCCGCGTCGTAGTCGAAGTCCTCACCGAGCGGATTGCCCTGGGGCGAATGCGGGTGCAGCGTCGTGACGTCGATCTGGTCGGGCCACCAGTCCCGGTTGGTCAGGGGCGCATGCGATTTCGGCTTTGGGGAAGAGATTGCCGGATTTTCGCTCTCACTGGTGCTGCCCGTCTTGCTGTCTTCGTGGGGCGGGCGGCTTTCAGAGATATCGGATGACACAACGTTCCTTTCCGGTGGTGGGTAATGCGGGCTGCGATCACGGAGTGATCAGGAATCTGCGGTCGAGCAGTCGGGGCACAGACCCCAATAGATGACTTCGGCCTCGTCGAGAACGAAGCCATCCAGAACGTTGTCGTCCGATGGGGTCAGGCAGGGCGCCTCGCCGACCGCGCAGTCGACGTCGGCGATGACGCCGCAGGAGCGGCACACGACATGGTGGTGGTTGTCGCCGACGCGGGCCTCGTAGCGGGCGACCAGGCCCAACGGCTGAATCCGCCGAACCAGACCCACGGCGGTCAGCGCATTGAGCACGTCGTAGACGGCCTGGCGGGACACATCGGGAAGGCCGACGCGGACCGCCGAGAAGATCGATTCGGTGTCGGCGTGCGGATGCGAGTGCACCGCCTCCAGGACGGCGATCCTGGGCCGGGTCACACGCAGATCGGCCATCCGCAGTTGTTCCGCGTGCTCAGCCGTTGAGGACACATTTGCCAATATGCCACTTATCTGGATTCAGTCAAGACTCTCTTCGAGGACGGCGCACAAATAGGCGGTGAACCGTGCGCGCGGCGGCATGAACGACCTTGCACGAAAGGGAAACTGCGCCCGCCGGCCTTACGAGGCGGGCTTCAGGGCGCTGCCGTTGCGCCACTGATCCCAGCTGAGCGTCCAGTCGCCGTTTTGTGCCAGGGTCAGCGGCGGGCCGCCGCTGTTGCGGATCTCCACCACGTCACCCGGCACCGAGAAGTCATAGAACCATTTGGCGTTGCCGGCGTTGAGGTTCAGACAGCCGTGCGAGGTGTCCTGGTGGCCCTGGGCCCAAACCGTCGCGTCCAGCTCGTGCAGATAGATGCCGTCGCTACTGATCTTGGTGGCCCAGTTGATGGTCTCGCGGTAGCCGAGCCGCGAGTTCTTGGGCAAGCCGAACGTCGAGGAATCCATCACCACCGGGTTGCCCTTGTCGAGCACGGTGTAGATGCCCGGGGGAGTCCACAACGAGATGGTGCGCCCGCCGACGTTTTCGGTGCCGCCCATTCCCATGGACGTGGGCATGGTGCGCACCAGGGCCCCGTTGTTGAAGACGCTGACCTGATGGGTGGCGTCGTCGGCAATCGACACGTGCGCGTCGCCGATCCGGAACGAGACCCGGGTGTCGTCTTGCCCGAATAGCCCGCTGCCCAAGGAAATTCCGTAGATCTTGGCTTCGGCGGTCACCGTCGTGCCCGGCGCGTAGTAGTGCTCGGGTCGCCAATGCGCGTTCTGGTTGTCCACCCAGTACCACGAGCCCTGCGCCGTCGGGTTGGTGGTCACGTGCAGCTGCCGCTCGGCGGCTGCCCGGTCGGCGATCTGCTCGTCGAAGTGGGCGACGACGACCGTTCCCACGCCATAGGTGCCGCCGTCGTGCAGCGCGGCCTCCGACGTGGTGGTAAACGTCACCTTGGTCTGGTTGGACGGCTGCAGCGTGGAGAACGACGAAACCTGTGTGCTATCAACACCATTGGCCCCGTGACTGGTGACGGTCAGCGTGTAGGTGCGCCCGTAGCCGAGGGGCACGGTGGGCTTCCAGACGACGTTGTCCGGGGTCATGACGCCGTCGACCGGCTTGCCGCTCTCGTTGACCATGCGGACGTCCACCAGCGTCCCGCCATCGGCCTTGACCAGCACTGGCGCCACCGGGTCGACGTCGCGTGCACCCGAGGCAGGGGTGACGCTTATTCGTGCCGGCTCAGGCGGTTTCGAAGCAACCCCGTGCTGCGCGCATGCGCCCACCACCCCGACGACGACGAACAGGGCCAGCAGGAACCGACGAGGCCAGCCGACGCCCCGCGCTCGCCGGACGAACCCGCCGCTGGTCTCGGATTTCATCTCGCTGTCAGATCCCATGTTGTGCTGTAAGTAGCCCAGGGTGTTCTCGCCGAAACGTGACGCGAGAATGGCGTCATGGCCGACGACGAACTCGACAGTCTGTACTTGGCGGAGCCGGAGGCTTTCACCGCGCGGCGCACCGAATTGGTCGCCGCGGCCAAGAAGCGCGGCGACGATGCCGCCGCCAAACGGATCTCCGCGGCGCGCAAACCAACGACGGCGGCCTGGATCGTCAACCGGCTCGCGCTGTCGGACAAGGACGCCAAACGGCGCCTGGCGGACCTGGGCGACCGCCTGCGCGCCGCACACGCCGAGATGGACGGCGAAGGCATCCGGGAACTGTCGGCCGAGCAGCACAAGCTGATCGGCGAGCTCGCGCGGGCGGCGTTCGAAGCCGCCGATGCCAAGCAGCCTTCGTCGGCGGTCCGCGACGACGTGACCAGCACCTTGCAGGCCGCGGTCGCCGATCCCGACGTGACGGCGCGCCTCGGTCGACTGGCCAAGCCCGAGCGATGGTCGGGTTTCGGCTCGTTCGGCGATGCGGTGCCGGTGCTCACCGCCTCGCGGAAGGCGAAGGGCGAATCCGAGCGATCGCGGCCGCAGCCGGCAAAGCAACCGCCGCGCGAGGCGGCCGCCCAGCGCCGTCTCGAAAAGCTGACCGCGGCCGTGACCGCCGCCGAGCACGACAAGGCCGAAGCCGACGCCACGCTCGAGGAGAGTCAGGCGGAACGCGATGCGGCTCGGCAGCGTCGTGACGAAGCGCTTGTGGCCCTGCGTAGGGCGGAGCGCGAATTCAGCACGGCCGAGGACAAATTCGAGAAGGCCAAGCGCGCCAGCCGTGCCGCCGCCGATTTGGTGAAAGAGGCCAAGGCCCAGCTCAAGCGCTCGTAGGCGGGGTTGAGCGGCCCGGTTTTCGATGCACGGCCCGTTTCCCAGCGGGCTGCCGGGGTATTAGCACAGCCGTGACTTCTTTATGGTTGGCCGATCGGGCCGAACAGCCTTGGGCCGCAAGCCAGCTTGACGAGCTTGGCCAGGCTCCGCGTTCCGCCGATGTCATCGTCGTGGGCGCCGGTATCACCGGGCTCATGACCGCCGTGCTGCTGGCCCGCGCCGGCAGGGACGTACTGGTCCTGGAGGCGCGCACGGTGGGGGCCGGCGCGACCGGAAACACCACCGCCAAAATCAGCCTGTTGCAGGGCACCCACCTCTCCAAGGTGCTGCCCAGGCACGGCCGGGACCTGGCGCGCGCGTACATCGACGGCAACCGGGAAGGCCAGGATTGGGTGATCAACTACTGCCAGTCCAACGGCATCGCGGTGCAGCGCGAGGACGCCTACACCTACGCCCAGTCCGCCAAAGGCGTGTTTTCCGCCCGCGCCGAGCTGAAGGCGTGCGAAGCGGTTGGCCTGCCCGTCGTGTGGGACGACGCAGCCGACGTGCCGTTCTCCTACCACGGGGGCGTGCGGCTGCCCGAACAGGCGCAGTTCGACCCGATGCCGTTCCTGGACTCGTTGGCCACGGAGCTGCTCGACCGCGGCGGACGCCTCGTCGAGCACACCCGCGTGCGGCGGGTGTCGGCCCGTGGCAAAGGGGTCCACGTGCACGTCAACGACGCCGCGCAGCAGGACGTCGAACTCGAGGCGGGCCAGCTGGTGCTCGCCACCGGCATCCCGATCCTGGATCGCGGCGGTTATTTCGCGCGGGTGAAGCCGAGCCGGTCCTACTGCCTGGCGTTCGAGGTCCCGGGAAACATCACGCGGCCGATGATGATTTCCACCGACTCGCCGACCCGCTCAGTGCGCTACGCGCCCGCCGCAGACGGGGAGCGACTGATCGTGGGCGGCGCCGGCCACACCGTGGGTCGCAAGAAGAGCCCGTCCAAGGCGCTCGAGGAACTGTCGTCGTGGGCACGCAAGCACTACCCGGGCGCCGTGCAAACCCATTTCTGGTCGGCGCAGGACTACACGCCCATCGACCAGTTGCCGTACGTCGGACCCATCCTGCCCAACACCGAAACCATCTTCATCGCAACGGGTTTCAATAAATGGGGAATGACGAACGGGGCCGCCGCGGCGCTGGCGTTGTCCAGCCGCATCCTGGGCGGGCGGATGGACTGGGCCCGCGCGTTCGCCAGCTGGAGCCCCCATGAGCTGACGGGGCTGTTCACCGCCGTGCAGTTCAACGCCGAGGTGGGATTCGACTTGGCGAAGGGCTGGATCACCCCGGTGACACGCACCGGCCGCCGCGACCCCGTCAACGGCGAAGGCGGCGTGGTGAGCGGACCCCCGTGGCACCTGGAGGCCCGCTGCCGAATCGACGGCACCGAACACCGCGTTTCGCCGGTGTGCCCACACCTGGGTGGGATCGTGAACTGGAACGATGCCGACAAGGCGTGGGAATGCCCGTTGCACGGGTCGCGGTTCGCGCCCGACGGCACCTTGCTGGAAGGGCCGGCCACCCGCGATCTGACCGCATCACGCTGAGACCGTCACACCTGACGCCATGACGGCTGCGCAGGGTCGACCAGCTTCTGATCGACGGGGCCTACCCCGAAGACGGCGATCACCGCCGGGTCGGGTTGGTCTGCCGGAACGCCATCGTAATGCGGCGTATGCGCGGCCCGCTTCACAAAACCACCCGGGCCGACGGGAACCGCGTCCTGCGGCTGAAAGTCATTGCCGCTGTTGACAAACCAGGTACCGAACACCACCACCTGGATCCGGTCGGTCGCATAGGTGTGCGGTGCGCTGAACCAACCCGGATTCCACTTCATCACGACCAAATAGGGCCCGGGCTTGTCGAAATCGCCGTATAGCTTGGCCATTTCGCCGCTGTGCGGCGGCAGGTTGCCCCAGGGCTGAAACCCGATTTGTTCGTACGGCTGGACGAAGGTTTCGGCCGGATCCGGACCCGTCTTGTGTGGCGGCGACAACGCGATGTCTGCCATGTTGCCCGTCTTGTCACCCGCACCTAGCGCCGCAACCAACAGCGGCGCCGCCATGAGCAGCGACCGGCGGCTCGATTCCATCTCACCCATCAGATGCCCCTCAATATCCGGCTGATCAACGATAAGTTTCAGGCCAGCTTCCGGTAGACAAGCCAGCGCAACTCGATCGGCGACTCCTCGCGCGTGACATCGAACACGTCGAGACCGCTGGCCCACCCCTCGAACCAGCCCGTGGGCGGCCAGGCCCCTTCCGGTAGGTGGGCCTTCTCGTACTCGTAGGCCGAGTCGTCGGCCACCAGCTCAAGAGGCAGCTCGGCGGCCGCCGCGGTCACCTCGGTGCGCGTGAAGATCATGGTGTTGCACTGCTGCCCGAGTTCGAGCGCCGTGCTGTCGGGGGTGTAGCCCGGCCGCGTCAGGAAGGCGTTGAACACCAAATATCCGCCGGGGGCCAGGCAGTCCGCGGCGAGTTCGAACACCCCCCGCAACTCGTGGGTGGTCCGAAAGTCCGGCACCACCTCGGACAGCACCATCAGCTGGTATTCGTCGTGGACGCCTTCCACGGCCGTGAAGACGTCGCTCTGGATGACGCGCACGCCAAGCGATTGGCTTTCGGCCTCCGAGCGCATCACCTCGGCGAACTTCGGCGCCATTTCTACCGCGTCCACCGGATGGCCTCGCCGAGCCAGGGCCAGCGCATTGCGCCCGGTTCCCGCGCCGATGTCCAGCACCCGATAGGCGCTCGGGTCGGCTGCCTCGCCGGCCAGCGCCATCACGCGCGCGTCGGGTTCGGTGCCGAACAGCGGCGGCGGACGGGTCGCAACCCAGTGGTCGTAGTCGGCCTCGACGGTCCGCCATTCGGCCGTGACGCGGTAGTTCAGGCCCGTTCCGAACGGAACCTGGAACGAGATCACGACGTCCGAACGCTGGGACGCCTTGAAGGACTTCGCCAGCTCAGCCTCCAGCACCGTCCTGAGCTGAACGGACTGCTCGGAGGAGTACCAAACGCCCAGGGTGGCGCAGAGGTTGCGGCACAGCTGGACGTACTCGTCGAGCATGCCGGGGACAGCCGGCACCGCGATCTGGCCCTCGGCCATTGTTCGGCGGTACATCCGCCTGACCATCGCTTCGCGCAGCGTCGAGGAATCGAAAGATTTGGGGGGCGGCTCGTCCACCAGACCCTTCTACCGCACCGCGTGCCAGGCCGCACAGCGGGAGGGTCCGGCGCCTCCGCTGATGCAGTCGGCGCGGTGCCGGCCATTTGTGGACGCGGGAGATGTAGTACTAGAGGAACGCGATTGGTTGCTGGTCCCGCGCCGCCCAGTACGCCGTCACGGAAGCCGTCAGCGGGCCTGACGGCCGTTCGAACCGATCGGAGGGAACGTCATGGATTTCGCGCTACTGCCCCCGGAGCTGAATTCCGCGCGGATGTATGCCGGCCCTGGTTCGGGACCGATGTTGGCCGCCAGCGTGGCCTGGGAGGGACTCGCCGGCGCCCTGCATTCGGCGGCGAGCTCGTATCAGTCCGAGATCGCCGTGCTGACCGCCGGACCCTGGATGGGCCCTTCGGCGGCGGCCATGGCCGCCGCGGCCGCGCCCCATGTGGCGTGGACCAGAATGGCCGCCGCACAGGCGGAGGAGGCCGCCAACCAGGCCAAGGCCGCGGCCGCCGCCTACGAGACGGCTTTCGCGGAAACGGTGCCGCCGCCGGTGATCGCCGCCAACCGCGCCCTGCTGATGGCCTTGGTCGCGACCAACATCTTCGGCCAGAACACCGCGGCGATAGCCACCACCGAGGCCCAGTACGCCGAGATGTGGGCCCAAGACGCCGGCGCCATGTACGGCTACGCCGATGCGTCGGCGGCGGCGACGACGATGACGCCGTTTTCTTCGCCGCCGCAGAGCACGAATTCGGGCGGTCCGGCCGCCCAGGCCGCGGCGGTGGCGCAAGCCACGGGCACCTCCGCCGGAAACGTGCAGAGCAGCGTGTCCAGCGTCCCGCAGGCGATCTCCGCGGTGCCGAATGCCCTCACCAGCCTCGCGGCCCCGGCCCAAGCCACGCCGCTTGACCTGCTGGACCTGATCAATCTCTTGGGCAGCCTGAGCGGGATCTTCGTCGACCCCGAGATCAGCGCGGCGGGACTTGCGGCCGACACAACCCTGGGAACGACGGCGCTGCCCTACGACATCGGCGGTTACTACGTCGGTATCCACACCGACGACATCGTCAGTGGCTGGGCGGGAATTCAGACCTGGCCCGGCTCGGCGCCCGTGCCCCCGACGCCGTTCCCGGTGATCACCAACTTGGCAGGCGGATCGGCGGTGTCCGCGGGCATCGGTGAGGCGAAGACAATTGGGGCACTGTCGGTTCCGCCGGCATGGACCTACGAGACGACGATGATCCGTCCGCTTGCGGTGGCGTTGCCGGCCGCCGGCGTCGGCGCCGCGGAAGCCACGGCCGGGAGCGCGGGAAGCTTGTTCAGTCAGATGGCCCTGGCGAGTATGGCCGGGCGCGCGATGGCCGGCACCGGCCCCGGCACCGGCGGCGGCCCGGCCCGCCGGGAGCGGATCGGGATGCCCACAGTGCCCACAGCGGCTGAGAAGGGGCCGCCGCAAGTCCCAGAGGGAGGGCCTGTCACGAGCATCGCAGCCGAGTTACGTGAACTGGCATCCCTGCGCGACTCGGGAATCCTCACCGACGAGGAATTCACCGAGCAGAAAAGGCGCCTGCTCGCTCATTGACCCCGGGGCAAATTGTGCATCACGGCAATAGTTGCCAATTGATTCGTTATCGCCTTATGTACCCGACCGGTAACCCGGCGTATTCGATCGGTTCGCATTCGGGCAACCGGCGAACGCCGGTCGGTCTCCACTAAATGCAGATTTGTATCGGCGTCATTCCACCGGCCGAAGTGCTACGGTTTGCACGCAATTCGAAATCTCCGCGGGCCTCGAGAGCCATCATGTCCAATTTCGGACGCGCAAGAGCGGCGCGCACCGCATTGGTGGTCGCGTGTATCGGTCTGGCCTGGTTTGTCGCGCCCTGTACCCCGCCGGCGACGGCCGCCAGCGGCGTGTACGGCAACCCGGAGGCGGCCGCCAAGTATTGGCAGGCGCAGTCGCTCGAGGACAACTGCGGTCTGGTGTCGGTGGCCGACGTGGTGGGGGAGGTGACCGGCCAGTCGCCGACCGAGAAGCAGATGATCAAGCTGGCCCAAAACACGCCCTCGGGAACCAACCCGGGCCCGATTTACGCCCCACGCGACGACCCCAGCCACTCCAACGGCAACGGCGGGATCGAAATGGCGGACGAGGTCGTGCTGCTCGGCCACTTCGGGATCAAATCGGCCATGATGTGGGATGCACACCCCGAACAGACCGGGCTACCGGCGCTGGAGCAGTACCTGAGCAACCACCGCAAGGTCATCGCCTGGGTCAATTCCGCGATCATCTGGAACACCAGCGACGAGCGCAGCAAGGCCGATCACTTCCTGGTCGTCACCGGCGTCGACACCAATCAAGAGATCGTTCACCTCAACGACCCCGGCGCCGACCACGCCGACGAGCAGGTCAGCATCGCCACCTTCACCAAGGCGTGGCACACGGGGCAGGAGTCCATCGTCGTCACTTCGGCAACCGGCTGAGCAAAGGCGCCGCCACGAATTTCGCCATTTTTAATAATTGTGCTCGGCGACGGCCCATATACT
This sequence comes from Mycobacterium sp. 852002-51057_SCH5723018, assembly GCF_001667035.1. Lineage (GTDB taxonomy): Bacteria > Actinomycetota > Actinomycetes > Mycobacteriales > Mycobacteriaceae > Mycobacterium. The sequence goes on along the minus strand of NZ_LZIR01000127.1, from coordinate 27,355 downwards.
GGCGGCACCCTCGACGCCGACAGAAAAGAAGGCATGAAATGTTTGCACCTCGTTGGCTGGCCAAACTCACTATCCCCGTGATCGTTGGCGCTGCCCTCACCACTGGCACCGGGATTGCGATGGCCGACAGCAACGACGACACATATCTCACCAAACTGAAGAGCCTCGGATTCACGTGGACGTCTGGGGGCGACTCCGACATCGTTGCACTGGGACACCAGATCTGCGCGGAGCGCATGTCTGGCAAAACGCCAGATGCGATCGCCACGGATACCCACGCCAACCTGAGTTCAAAGGGCTACTCATTCGCGGACGTCACCGGGATGGTCAGCGCCGCGGAATCCGTTTACTGCCCGGGTTAGTCGTCGCCCGGCCCGACGCGCAAGCCTGAGGGCGGTACTGTTTCCATAACCGTGTGGGCAATACCGCTGGGTGGGAACGTGTCATGGAAGCACCGATGCGGGTGGAGAGCTTGCGCCGCTACCCGGTGAAGTCGATGCTCGGCGAAACCGTGGACAGCATGTTCGTCGACGAGCACGGCGCCGAAGGGGACCGGCGGCTGGCACTCGTCGACACCGAGACCGGTTACGTGGCCAGCGCCAAGCAGGCGCGGCTGTGGCGCGGGCTGTTGAAGTGCACCGCCAACGCCGATACCGGGCGGGTCAGCATCGGGCTGCCCGACGGAACGCAGGTCGAGGCGGACGACCCGCGCATCGACGAACTGCTCTCGAAACTGTTGGAACGCAGGGTCCGGCTGGTCAGCAAGCGACCCCACGGCGCCACGGTGGAACGCCCCGACCCGGAGAAGTTGCTCGAGCTCGGCTTGGACGCCGAGGTCGGCGGCCGCATCCTTCAGATCGCCCAGGCGACCCCGGGTGACTCGTTCACCGACGACGCCCCGTTGCACGCGATCACCACGGCCACCCTCGAGCAGATCGGCGTCGAGGCCCTGCGCTACCGGCCCAACCTGGTGATCGCGACCCCGGCCGGCTACCCGCCGTACACCGAAAACCACTGGAACGGCAGGGAATTCAGCATCGGCGAGACGCGGATGCGGGGCCTGCCCGCCACCACACGATGCGTAGTGCCCACCCTCGAACACGGCCCACTGCCACGGGCCCCGCAGGCACTGCGCACGCCCGCGCTCGAGAACCGTTGGAACGCAAGCGGTTCCGGAGGGCAGCCGTGTGCAGGGGCATACCTCGAGGTAATGAGGCCCGGCATCATTCGCGTCGGCGACCCCGTCACCATCGCTCCGTAGCGCGTCAGGCGCCCAGATTGCGCACGGCCGTGTCGAGGTCCTCGGCCTGCTCGGCCAGCTCACGATCCGAGAGCTCGCCGCCGCCCGTTCGCTGCACCACGTCGTCACGCGTCGCGATCTGCAGCGCGCCTCGGTAATCGGCCGAGTCCAATTGCGCCGGCGTGACGACCTCGATGCGGCCCTCGATGGCGACCAGCGCGGCATCCGGTTCCCGGGCGGCCAGCAGCCGCCGCACGTGTTCGGCTTTGACCGTCAATGGGTTCGACATCAGCTCGCTCCAACCATTTTCAGGACCAGCAGCACCGCGACCGCGAGGAATACCACGACGAAGACGCAAACGGCGACGACGGTCAGCACGGAGCCAGGGGTGAATCGCCGGGTGTTGGGCGGCTGCGGCTGGGCCACACCCGAGGTCTGCGGCGCGGCCGGCGGGGTGGTTCCCGGGGCGACACCGCCACCCGTCTCGAGCCCGGGCGTTTGGACGGGATCAGGATCGGGAGGTTGCGCGGTCATCGCTGATACCGGTCCTTTCGGGGCTTCCAGCTCGGATGGGGCGGCTTTGGCTCCCGGCCCCATCACCACCCGAATGCTGCGATACCCGGCCAGTCGGCGCCCAAACCCGCAGGTCGGATCCGAGCCGGGCAGTGACCCAGGCCACACGAATGTTTGAGGACCCGGCCCTGTGGAACCACTGGCAGAGAACAACCAATCGATTCGCGGCAGTTGCTGGCTAACGCCCGAAGGAGACTTTTATGAGCGAGCACGAGAAGGCCGACGAAGCCCGCAAGGGCCTCGTCGACTCGGTGAAGGGCAAGGCGAAAGAGGTTATCGGCGCTGTTACCGGGAACGATTCGCTCACTGCCGAGGGGCAGCTCGAACAGACCCAAGCCCGCCAACGCAAAGAGGCCAACAGCGCTGAGGCCGTCGCCGAGGCCGAGGCCGAGCGCGCCCGGGCCGAGGCGGCCGAAGCCAAAGTCGAAGGCGCCCAACAGCGCATTGCGGCCAACGCGCAGGCCGTGGCGGCCGAAGATTCGATCGAAGCCCAGCAGGCCGCACAAAAGCGCGCGGCCGAGCAGGCGGCTCAACAAACCGCGGTCAGGGAAATGACCCAGGCCGAGCTGAATGCCCAACGCGAGGCTCAGCGGGCGAAGGCCGAGGAGCGCGAGGAAAAGCGTGACGCCACAGCGGAAGTCGTCGACGCCGCCGCCGAGCATCAAAGCTCGGTGCAGGCGGCCGCGAACGAAAAGCTGGAAGCCGAGCGCCTCCGTCGCCACGCCGACGACGTGGCCAACGAAGCCGACCTGCCCTGACACGGGGCCAGACACAGGAGCAGTTGATGAAAATATCCGAAGTCCCGTTTGCACTGCTGCGGTTTAACTACCAGCTCGCCCGCTTTCCACTGCAGGTGATCGAGGAGCGGGTGGTCACCCGAATCGGCACCGAAGCGCCGGCGCGACTGTTTTACGAGCGCTCGCTGGGCATGCTCGACGCCACAGTCGGCAACGCTCTGGGTGACCCGGAGCTCGTCGAGCGCGGGACGGCGCTGGTCGAGCGCACAGACGCGCTGAGTCGTGCGGCGAAGCTCGACGCGAAGGCGGAGACCACGCGCGAGCAGGCCAACAGCAAGCTGGAGCGCACCCGTGACCAGGCAGTCGCGGACCGGCAGGAGGCGGAGGCGGCGACCGAGCAGGAGATCAAGGAGGCCCGCGCCGCCGCCGAGCAACGCAAGCGTGACGCGGCCCGGTCCGCCCAGAAGCGCAGCGCCTCGGCCAAACAGCAGGCGGACAAGGTGGCCGCCGAACGCAAGGACGCTGTCAAAACGACCAAACGCCAAGTCGAGTCGACGACGCGGTCCGTCGAGAAGGCCGCCGCCAAAGCCGCCGAGGCCAGGCTCGACGATGCCGAGGAGAAGCTGGGCGAGGCCGCGGCCAAGCGCGCCGAGGCGGAGCGGGTGGCCGAACTGGCTACCGCCGAGAAGCAGAAGCGCCAGGCCGAGCGGTCGAGCGGGTCTAGTTAGGCCTCACGCCACTTGATGCCGCACCCGATCGACGGCCGTTGGTTCGGATCGACGGGCCGGCCGGCGAGCACCGCGTCGACGGCCGCCCGAACGTCGGCGGCGGTCACAGGCTGGCCGTTTTTCGGGCGAGAGTCGTCGAGCTGGCCGCGGTAGACGAGCCGACGCTCGCCGTCGAAAACGAACGTGTCGGGGGTGCACGCCGCGGAGAAGGCGCGGGCGACGTCCTGGGTCTCGTCGTAGAGGTACGGAAACGTCCAGCCGTGGCGGCGCGCCTCTTCGACCATCTCGTCGGGGCCGTCCTGCGGGTAGGTGACGACGTCGTTGCTGGAGATGCCGACCATCGCGACGCCCTTGTCCGCGAGGTCGCGGCCCAACTCGGCGAGCCCGGACGCGACGTGCTTGACGTAGGGGCAGTGGTTGCAGATGAAGGTAATGACGAGCGCGGGGCCGGTGAGGTCGTCGAGGCTGACCGTGGCGCCGGAGGCCGGCTCGGGTAGCGAAAACGACGGCGCGGGGGTGCCGAGGGCGAGCATGGTGGATTCGATGGCCATGGCAGCGAGGCTAGACCTTGGAACCGAGCCCGGCGATCAGGTTGACCGTGACCGCCAGCACCACCGCCCCGAGCAGGTAGGACAGCAACGCATGGCGCAACACCGTCGCCCGGATCGACGTCAACCCGATCTCGGTGTCGGACACCTGGAACGTCATGCCGACCGTGAAGGCCACGTAAGCGAAGTCGCGAAAGCGCGGCCGCTCCGGGTCGTGGAAGTTGATTCCGCCGGGTTCGCCGGAGTAATAGAGCCGCGCGTAGTGCACCGTGAACAGGGTGTGCACGGCGAACCACGACGCCGCGACGGTCAGGATGCCCACCAGGGCGGCCCCGAGCGCCTCGGTACCGGAGCGGGACCCGGCCGCCACCACATAACCGACCCCGAACAGGCTCGCGACGCTGGCCGAGAGGATGACCGCGTCGGCGACCCATCGGGTGGGGTCCTCGCGGGTCACGTATTCGGAGGTTCGGTCGGCGTCCATTCCGACGATGATCAGCAGCGTCCACACCACGTACACGCCGGCGGTGACGACCCAGCCGACGAGCGCGAATCGCCACCCGGCGGTGTTGCCCACCGTGATGGCGACGGCCACTCCCAGCAGCACGGCAATGAAGATCCGAACCGCGACGGTGTCGCGGGACAGTACAAGTAGGGATTTCACAAATCCTGGCCTAGCACCCGACCTAAACACCCGCACCCATCGCCACGCAGCCGGCCGCGCTAGGTGTTGGGACCGCCCCGGCCGAGCCTGTTGGCCGCGAAGGTGGCGGCCTGGGCGGTCATCCCGGACTGGATGTAGGAAACGTGCGCCATGATGTTGCCGCCGGCCGAGCAGATCGGGTCGTCGGGCGCGCACAGGCTGATGGTCCTGCCGGCGAGCACCGGGTTGATCGTCGGCAGCGGCTGGCCACCCCACAGCATGCTGGAGAACCCGCTGGACGGCTCACCGAACAGGGCGACGGCGGCGACGCGATCGGCCACCGGGGCCGGCAGCACCTGGCTGGCGAGGTCGATCACGGTCGAGCCCTGCGAATACCCGCCGAGCACCATTTTCGTGTTGGGGCAGCTGGCGGCGACGTCCTGGATGTGCGCGCTCGCGTCATTGGAGCCGGCCGTTGCGCTGTTGTGGTAGTCGTCGTTCGCCGGGTAGTTGACCGCGTACGCACTGACGGAGCGCCCACCGACCTGCGACGTGAGCGAGTCCACGAACGCCTGGCCGACGTCGGCGAGGCCGGGCTCCTGATGGGTGCCGCGCGCCCACACCACCGCGACGTCCGTACATGGGTCGGCGGACGCGGCGGGAGCCTGGATGGGCGCGCACAGCAGCGCCCACGCCGTCACAGCCGAAATTCCAACGATGCGAGCAAGTCTGCGTGCACTCATCGCCAAAGCCTGACACACCGCCGCCACCGATGGTGCGCCCGGTGTGGTCTGCCGACCGTTAACACGCGGCGGCGCGGGCGATCCGATCGGCGCGCCAACACGACGCGCGCATCGGTACGTCGATCACGTCGGCCCCGGGGAATCGCTCCGCCAGGGCGGCGCCCGCATCGGCCAGCTTGCGCGCGCGGTCGTCGGGCGACGCGACGATGACCCCGCTGTAGGTGCCCAACATCGCGACGACGTCGGCGACCGTCATCGTTCGCACGAATCGGAACGTCTCGCGGGCGATGTTGTGGAAGATCGGCGGCTCCGGGAGAACCACGTCCAGGCGCCGCCGGATTCGGTCGTCCGGTTGCGCGTCGGACGAGTCCACGCTGGGCAGCCGGACAAGATTGCGCACCCAGTCCACCTCGCGGTCACGGCTGGTCCAGATCACGCCGAACCGACCGCCGTCGCGCAGCACCCGACCGATCTCCGGGACGGCGCGCTCGTGGTCCATCCAATGCCAGGCCGACGAGACGAACACCGCGTCGGCGGACGCGTCGGGAAGCGGAATCGACTCGCCGCGGCCCTCGACGACGCGCACTCCCGGGGAGCGTGCCGTCAACACCTCCCGCATCCGCGCATCGGGCTCGACCGCGATGACCTGCGCGGCACGGTCCACCAGCGTGCGGGTGAACAGTCCGGTGCCGGCGCCGACATCGACGGCCACCTGGCATCCGGGCGGCACCAGCCAGTCCACCGCCTCCTGCGGCGGGTGCGGCCGCAGCCCGTCGTAGTCCTCGGCGATAGTTCCGAAGGACATCGCGCGTTCTTGGCGATCGGTCACAGCCGCCACCGTAGCCCGCTTGCCCTCAGCACCGCGGGTTACATGAAGCGGAGGTTGTTGGGATGGAAACGGTTGGGTGAATTCCGAGATTTTTCGGCCAGGTTTTCCTAGAGTCTGGCATGCCGGCCCTGTGACGCGTCCGACCGTCAGAAATGTGGCGTGAGGTGCTCGTCCCGGTGATAGAGCGTGGATCCATGGGGTTAGAGGGAAGGACACCGGGGGATGAGTTTTCTGACGTCGCCGCCAGAGATTATTTCGTCGCTGTTGCATGCGGGCGCGGGCCCCTCGCCGATGCTGGCCGCCTCCGCGGCCTGGGATGGGCTGGCCACCGAGTTGGGTTCGGCGGCGCAGTCGTTTTCGTCGATCACCTCCGGGTTGGCCTCCGACGCCTGGCAGGGAGCCGCGTCGGCGGCGATGGTGTCGACCGCCGCGCGGTACACCGGGGTGCTGAGTGCGGCGGCGTCGCAGGCGCAAACGGCCGCCGCGCAAGCACAGGCCGTCGCCGGCGAGTTCGAGTCCGCGCTGGCCGCGACGGTGCACCCCGCGTTGGTGAGCGCCAACCGGAACCAGCTGGTGCAGCTGGTGTTCTCGAACCTGTTCGGGCAAAACGCACCGGCGATCGCCGCCACGGAAGCCACGTACGAGGAAATGTGGGCGCAAGACGTGTCCGCGATGATCGGCTACCACGGTGGCGTTTCGGCGGCCGCGGCGCAGCTGCCGTCCTGGCCCGCGGCGGCGCAGGCCCTGCCGGCCCAGGCGTCCGCCGCGATCGCCAACCCGGTGGGCACCGCGCTGAGCTCGCTGAGCCCCGCCGCTAGCGACCCCATTTCCGGGCTGCTCGGGCCGATCGAGCAGAACTTGAACGGCGTCGTCGGCCAGGTCGAACATCAACTCATCAACGTGATCAATGCACCCACCGACCTGTTGTTCGGACGCGAGCTGATCCCCAACGGGCCGCAAGCGACCGGCGGCAGCGCGACGATAAATGGCAACACGGCAACCGCTCCGCTGACGATCGTCGGCGGTACCGAGCCGATCGTGAACGCCTCCGTTGGCGGCGGAGCCCCTGCGCCGCTGCTGGTAGACACCGGATCCACGGGCCTTACCATCCCATTCCAAAAAGTCGGGGGGCTATTAGGCGTACTTCAGCTCGGCGTACCCACCGGACTTGGTGTCGGCGGGTACAGCGGCGGAATCGACTACCTCTACGCCACATACAACGCACCGGTGAATTTCGGGGGCGGACTCGTCACCGCCAGGACGCCCGTCAACGTCGAATTCTTCGCATGGCCAAACTCCATCCAGTCGCTGATGAACAACGGCCTCACGTACCAGTCCTACTTTGCTAGCGACGGTGCGGCGGGCGTTTTAGGCGTCGGGCCAAATGCCGGGGGCCCGGGCCCCAGCATTCCGACCCAGGCGTTGCCGGCACCCTTCAATCAGGGTCTGCTCATCGATCAACCCGCTCATCAGCTTGTGTTCGAAGCGAACCCGGGACCCGGGATAGCCACGCTTAACGGGTCGCCGATTACCAACCTGCAAGTAAGCGTCGGTAATGGGGCACCCGTAACCGTTCCGTCGATAGTCGACTCCGGTGGTGTCGAGGGAACCCTCCCGTTGGGCCTGAACGCCCAACCGGGACAGACGATTACCGTCTCCGCCCCGGGCGGTCCGGTGCTGTACTCGTTCGTTTACGGCGGGACCTACTTCCCAACACCAATCTCCAGCGGATTGATGAACACCGGGAACCTCCTTTTCGCGCAGCACCCGGTGTACATCAATTACGGCGCTAACACCACAACCATTTATTAGCGCGTCGCCGTGACCGAACCGAGTTTCGCCGCCCCGAGCCGCTGGGTATCCGCGGGGCCATGGGTTGGGTGACGCAGCATGCCGTGGCGATCGCGTCGGCATTGCTCGCCGCCTTCTGGGCCGCGGTAGGCATCGTCGTCCGGCAACAGGTCGCGCAAGGTGTCCCGGCCGAAAAGGGCATGTCAGGGACCATGGTGACGACGCTGTTTCGCGAACCGCTGTGGTGGGCAGGCACTCTGGCCGCCGTGGCCGGCTACGTGTTTCAAGCCCTGGCGCTGGCGCACGGCTCCCTGCTGCTGGTGCAGCCCCTGCTGGTGTCGTCGCTGCTGTTCGCGTTGCCGTTGAGCGCGAGGCTTTGCCACCAACGCATCAAGTGGGCCGATTGGGGCTGGGCCACGCTGTTGACGGCCGCGCTGGCGGTTTTCGTGCTCGTCGGCCAGCCGCGTGAGGGCCATGACCGGCCGCCGGTAGCGGCGTGGACGCTGGCGTTGGCGATCACCGTGCCCCTGGTCATCGCCTGCGTGGTCGCGGCCGGCCGCACCATTGGCCGTGCGCGTGCCGTGTTGCTGGCCGTCGCGGTGGCGGTCCTGCTGGGGATGATCGCCGTGTTGACGAAGATCTGCACCCACCGCTTCGCCGTCGGCGGCTGGCATGGGCTGCTGAGCGTCCCGGCGCCCTATGTGCTGGTTGCGCTGGCAGTGGGACTAACGCTGTTGCAGCAGTCGGCTTTTCATGCCGGAGCGCTGCAGGCGTCGGTGCCCATCATGTTGGTCGGTGAGCCGATCGTCGCGGTGCTGCTCGGGATCATTGTGCTCGGCGAGCATGTCGCGGTGCGGGGGCCGGCGATGCTGGGCTTGGTGGCCGCGGTGTTGGCAATGGCGGCGGCCACTGTGGCGCTGGCCCGCGATCAGGCTCCCGAAGCGAATTCGCAGCTGCGGCAGCGCCGCCCGGAGTCTGCGACGGCCCCTCGGGGAGCTGACCCTACGACAACGGTCGCCGTACAAGGGTTTCAGGGGCACTCATAGCGCGGGGCGCAGATCGTTGTCTCGCGTGTCGGGGGATCGCTGCTGCTTGGCGATGTAGAGGTTGGCGTCCGCGGCCGCGTACAGCGTGGCGATATCCGCGTCCTTGCTGCTGGCCGACGCGGTGCCGACACTGGTGCCCGGGGTATGCAGCCGCACGCCGGCGACGAACCGCTCCGCTGTGCTCGGCGTCGGGCCCGCCCGGTCAGCCACGCACACCGCGAACTCGTCGCCGCCGAGCCTCGACAGAACGGCGTTGGCGGGGGCCACTTCTCGCCAAAAATCCGCTCGGCTGATCAAATGTTTATCGCCGGCGAGATGCCCGTCGGTGTCGTTGATCTGCTTGAAGTTGTCGATGTCCAGCGCGATGACGGTGATCGTGCCCGCGGCCGAACGGCACCGCGCCAGCAGGTCGGCGGTGGCAATCTCCCAGCCCGCGCGGTTCAGCAGACCCGTCAGCGGATCGGTGCACGCCGCCGCCACCAGACTTCGCGTCACCAGCCCGAACGACTCGGCCGCCCCGACGATCGCGATGACGAAGATCAAGTAGTCGATGTACAACTTGGGAATGGGCGCGACTGCAAGGCCGACGACAGACGCCAGGGTGAGCACGCCGACCAGCGCCGTGCCGCGGCGCGGCGAGTAGAACGCGCGCAGGTACATCGCCAAAAACATCGGCGCGATCAGGCATGCCAACTCGGCGGTGATCGCCACGTGGAAGGCCATCACGATGGGTGTGGCGACGATCGCGACGGCCGTCGCCGGCGCGGGTTTGCCGGGCCGCACAGCCAGCCAGGCCAGCGCCGCTAATCCCAGGGCGATCGCCACGATGCCTCCGGTCGGATTCCCGGGCTTCAACCCGGGGTGGATCCGAAAGACGGTGCTGAATACCACGCCCCAGATGTAGAGGAATGTCGTGGTGCCCAAGTAGATCCGGAGCAGCCGAACCTGATGTTTCCCGTAGAATCCGCTGCCAGAATCAGCGCGCAGCCGCAATCGGTATCGGCTCGCCCGACGGCCGATTGGGCTTCGCAGCCTAAGACCCATCCGGCCAACTCTCCTGGTCATGTGCTGATGCTCCGCCAACTCTGACATCGCCATTTCGGCGAGCACGCGCGTTTGCGGATTATTCGAACCGTACTAAAGCGTGCCGGGACGCGCGGAAAGAAACCGCAAATTCAGAGCCCAACCGCCGCCGAGCGACGCCGCAATTCAATCCAGGGGCGGAAGAAAGGGATTGGGGACTCTCGCGTCATCCCACTTCAACATATTACGCACCGGGGGGCTTGCGGCAAGACCGGGGTCATGGCGCAAAATCGCTGGCCGAAACGGAAAAACTCACGGAAGCGGGGGATTGCGCTGTGCCGATAACCGAGCATGCGGTAGTTGTTGCCGGAGGCGGCCCGACGGGGCTGATGCTGGCGGGTGAACTGGCGTTGGGCGGCGCCGACGTCGCCATCGTGGAGCGACGCGTCAGCCAGGAATTGACCGGCGCTCGCGCCGGCGGCCTGCATTCGCGCACGATCGAGGTGCTCGATCAACGCGGAATCGCCGACCGGTTCCTGTCGCAGGGTCAGGTGGCGCAGGTCGCGGGTTTCTCCCAGATTCGGCTGGACATCAGTGACTTTCCGACCCGGCATCCCTACGGGTTGGCCCTGTGGCAAAGCCACATCGAGCGCATACTGGCCGACTGGGTCGACGAACTGCGGGTGCCGATCTATCGCGGTCGGGAGGTGACGGGCGCCGCGCAAGACTCGACGGGCGTCGACCTGGAGCTCGCAGACGGCCAGCCGATGCGGGCGCAGTATCTGGTCGGGTGCGACGGCGGACGCAGCCGGGTTCGAAAAGCCGCCGGCATCGACTTTCCGGGCTGGGATGCGACGACGAGCTACCTGCTCGCCGAGGTCGAAATGGCTGCCGACGCGCCAGCGCCGGAATGGGGCATCCGCCACGACGCCCTCGGCGTCCATGCGCTGAGCACGGTGGACGACGGGGAAGCGGTGCGGGTCATGGTGACCGAGCGGCAGGTCGGCCCCACCGGCGAGGCCAGCTTGCGCGAGCTGAGCGAGGCCGTCGTCGCCGTCTACGGCACCGATTACGGAATCCACAGCCCCACATGGATTTCCAGGTTCAGCGATGCGGCGCGGCAGGCCGCGGTCTACCGTGCCGGGCGGATCCTGGTGGCCGGCGACGCCGCACACATCCACCACCCGGTGGGCGGGCAGGGCCTCAACACCGGCGTGCAGGACGCGGTGAATCTGGGGTGGAAGCTGGCGCAGGTGGTCAACGGAAGGTCATCCGACAGCATCCTCGACACCTACCACGACGAACGGCACCCGGTCGCCGCGCGCGTGTTGCGCAACGCGATGGCGCAAATGGCGCTTCTTCGCCAAGACGACCGCACCAAGGCCTTGCGCGACACCATGTCCGACCTACTCGGCATGGACGAGCCGCGCAAGCGATTCGCCGCGATGATGTCCGCCTTGGACATCCATTACGACCTCGGTGAGGGACACCCCCTGCTGGGGCGCCGCATGCCCGACCTTGACCTGGTGACCGCCGACGGACCGCTGCGGGTCTTCGAACTGCTGCACGAAGCCCGGCCACTGCTGCTCAACCTCGGCGAGCCTCGCGCCTTCGACATCACGCCGTGGGCGGATCGGGTGCAATCGATCGACGCCAAACACGTTGGGATATGGGAACTTCCGGCGATCGGGGAGGTCACGGCCCCCACCGCGGTGTTGGTTCGTCCCGACGGGCATGTCGCCTGGGTGGGTGACGGAGATCAGGCCGGGCTCCCAGACGCGCTCACCACCTGGTTCGGGCCGGGCCGCTGACGGCTAGCAGAAGAAGCTCGCCCGAGCCTTCGCGACGACTTTCGCTAGATCCGCGCGGGACGCCGAGAGTATCGTCAGCGAGTCGTAATAGGCGTGCCCGAATTGAACGCCGCCGCCGGCGAACTCGAAGACGTCAACGACGCGAACTGCCAGCGGGCTTCGGCCGTCGCCGCCTGCACCGCGGTACAACCATTCGACACATAGTGCGTCCCCATCGCCGGCCCAGCCTTCCAGCTTGGGATCCAGATCGGGGACGGCGGCGAGAAGCATCGCGTAATAGCCGGGGATTTCAGGCTTCATGATGGGGCGGGCCATGCCAGGGTTAAGGATCATTCCGTTGCTGTTGTAGCAACTGGCTAGTCCCATGCCGACTTCGGCGTTGTCAGCGTGCCAAAGCGCGTCATAGTTTCGGACGAACTTCGCCGGCTCGACCGCGGCGCCGGCGCCGGCGGCGGGCGCGCCGGCCAAGGCCGGTTCCCACGTTGGACGATAGGCCGGAAGCGCGAGTGTGCCGCCGACGGCTGGTGCCAACAGCCTGGCCTGATCATAAAAGCACCTGCCCTCGACGATCAGGCCATCCCGCAGCCTGCATGCGTACACGGCGGGATAGCTGATCTGGCTTCCCTGATATGCACCGAAGTTGTCGGTCAGCAGGTACACGCAATCTTCACGGGCAAAATGCTTTCGAACCGCGATCTGTACGGACGACACGTTGCGTACGAAGCGCTCCGCCGCGGCGCGAAGGCGCGACTGCGGCAGCGGCGAATGCATCCCCGCATCCCACAATGTGCCAGCGGTGTGAAACAGCTGACTGAGTGCCGCCGGCGTCGGCTGGGCTCCGAATTCGCTGAATTTCTCGACAAACTCGTCAACGTCCTGATCGGGCTGCGTCGGTGCGGCGTCCAGCCGGTGAGCCTGGGTCATCATTTTCCTTAGGTGTTTGTCGGCAGGGCGGCTGGTTCGGCGATCATTGGCTCCGTGCGCAGGCCACCGTCAATGAATGGCATCGCGACGAGCGCGTCGAGCAATTCCGGGTCGGGGAACGCTTCGGCCGGACTAACGACCCCCGCGTTAATCGCCTTGCCTGCTGTGAGGCGCTCGGCCGCCTCCACTGAGACGAGTGCGCCAATCTCGTAAATGTCCCCAACTCCCGAAATCCAGCTACGCCGGGGGTCAGTTGGGCCATAGGCATCGACGACGATGCTGAATTGCGTTGAATCCCGAGGCTCCCCCGGACCCGACCCGTTGTGCGGTGCATCGTCGGTGGGGAAGAAGGTGGCCTGCGTCATGTAGACATCCACGGCGCCGGTTTGGACGTGCCGGGGTACGGTCACGGCCTCACAAGTGCCGGAATAATCCGCGATGACGGGCCGCGTTGTGAGCGTCGGCGGGAACCGATACGTGTCGAATCTCGGTTCGCTGGGGGACGGCAGTAGCTGCAGCCGTCCGTCGCGGTAGACCACATGCGCACTGCTTGTTCGCGCCGCCTTTGTCGCGAGGCTCCCAGGAGTCAGCTTCCAACCGTCGATGGCGTACGCGACGGTCACGCGGTGCAGCGGCCCCATCGGCGCAGCGAGCCGATGGGCGATCAGATCGGCGAGCGCAGTGAAGAAGCTCATTCCGGGGACAACCACCGACCCCGCGGCGCGGGCCGGCCCGTCCAATTCGCGTATCAGCCCGTAGAGGTAGTCCGGCTCGGAGGTGTGATCGAGATAGTGTGCACCCGCACGCACCGCGGCCTCGGCGACCGGCTGCCCGTATCGGCTGAATGGTCCGGCGCAGTTGATTACGACTGCGCACCGTTGCGCGAAGCACTGCAACGCATCCAAATCATCGATGCCGGCCTGATAGGTCTCGCATGCGGTCGGCAGGTCCGCCGCGACCTCAGCGAGTCGCCCGGCATCGCGCCCGCACAGCACTGGTCGATGACCCCGATCCGCCAACTGCCTGGCAACGAACTTCCCCGTGTAGCCGGTTGCGCCGTACACACCGATCGGTGCCGGTGCGGCGCGCCCGGTCATGATTCACTCGCCGGCTGATCGAGGCCTGGGCGTAGCCGCTCACAGAGCTTGCGCCTCGTCTCGTTGACCGCTTGTCGCTCTTGGAATTTCGACGTGCCCTCATCAACTTTCATACACACTGTCTTAACGTACTTAGAGTACGTATGTCAAGTACGTAACCTGAGTATGTGATTGGTATATCCTCGGAGAGTGATCAGCCGCGCACGCACACAAGCAGAGCGAACCCGCGCCACGACGGACCAGCTAGTGGCGGCGGGGCGCGAACTGTTCGCTAACAACGGCTACGACCCCACCTTCCTGGACGCAGTGGTCGAACGTGCGCGGGTAACCAAGGGCGCGCTTTACCACCATTTCGATGGCAAGCGTGCACTTTTCGCAGCGGTTTACGAGGCCGAGCAGCGCAGCATCGCGCGCGCGGTCAACGTCGCCGCCGGCAAGGAGGACAACAGCTGGAAAGCCTTCTTGGCGGGTTGCCAAGCGTTCTTCGATGCGGCAACGGATTCAGGGTTTCAGCAGATCTTGATCGACGCGCCCGCCGTCCTCGGCTGGAAAGACATGCGCGATATCGAAGATCGGCACCTGATGGCGATGATCAAGCAGGGCCTAAGTCAGGCCATGGACGGCGGGCACATCAAGCGGCGTCGCGTCGACCCGTTGGCCCATCAAGTGCACGGCGCGATGTGCGAGGCTGCGATGGTCATCGCTCGCTCCGATGACCCCGAACACGAAGCGCACGAAGCAATGTCGGCGCTGACGGAATTGCTCAACGGTTTGGTGTCCCCGCCGAAAGCGCGCGGCAGGGCTTCCAAGCCCACCAGGTCGTCGCGTTCTCGTATTCGCGCATCGTCAGAGCGCTAAGTACGCTCGCCTGCCAGGCTTCGCATTCGACCGCGGCGACGCTTAGCGCCGCCCGAATGCACCGGGCCCGGCGTGGAAGAGTCCTATCAAAAGCACCCCGACCGCCGTCGCGCAGAACGGCCACAGGGGCTCATTCCCGCGAAATGCGGCGTGCAGCGCCACGGCGGCCAGCACCAAACCAGCCCATCCGGCGACGACATTGGGCACGGGACCGCCGCCCCAAGCGTTCGGGTAGCGCTGCTTGGTAATCCCGCGGACAAAGTGCGGAATTGCGTTGCCGCCCAGCACTCCTCCGACAAATGCCAGCACCAGCGTCCACATCACGACCTATCCGCCTTTCGTTGCACCTGGTGCGTCAGCACCGGCATCAGCGCCGCATCCACAATGTGCACGATCTCGTCGTCGCCCAGTGGTTGATCGGTCACCAGGATGCGGGTGAACACGAGCGCGGAGGCGATCTCGGACGCCAACTCGTGGTCCGCGTGAGCCGGCAGTTCCTTTCGCTTGACCGCACGCTCGACGAGCCGGCCGATCACCGCTCGCTTTTCGTTCAGGACCTGAGCACGAACGTGCTCGGCGAGCTCGGCGTTTCCGCGCATCGCGTTGAGCAGACCCAAGATCACCGCGCCGTCTTGCGACGCGAGGCCGTCGCGCATATGGGCGACCGTCTGAATCAGGTCGCCGCGAAGGTCACCGGTGTCGACCTCTTCCGTCGCGACGGCGCCGCGTCGCGCCAGCGCCGCGATCACCAACTCGGCCTTACCCGGCCAGCGCCGATAAATCGTCGCCTTGCTGGCGCCCGCGCGCGAGGCGACGGCATCAATCGTGAGCCGGTCGTATCCGGTGACCGCCATCAGCTCGACCGCCGAATCGAGGATCGCGTCGGTGCGGCCTTCACCTCGGACCACGGACCCTCCTGGTGAACGAAACGGTTTCGTACACTTGGCACGCTAGGTGCCACCCGGGTCGGTGGTCAAGCGTCGAGGCGCGCTCGAGTCGCGGTCAGCGAGCTTTTAGTCGGGCGGCTCTGCCTCCGAGCCGCCTAGGGTGCCCTCGCGCTTCCGATCGCTGGGTTTGCCGGGCACGCCCTCGGCTTCGCGCTCACCGGCAACCTTCTCGTCGAGCTGATCGACGATGTTCTCCAGCTGCTGAGCGCGGTCTGGATGGTCTTGGTCGGGTCCAGTCATGTATCGCTTCCATTGCGTTCGCAGATTTGGGGGAGCGGCTCGGATCGATGCGAGCCCGTCGCTATCCCATACCCCGCCGCGCGGTTGCTAACCGGGCTGAAGCACTTCGATTGCGGACCAAATCGTGATGAGGTGGGCCAGTCGTAGTGGTCCAGTAGATGTGCGGCTCTGTTGCCCGCGTGGTCGGGCAGGAAGAATCACCAACGGCTCCGCCCAAAGTGAACTCGCCCAACCGAATTCGCCCTACAGTGGACCACAACCCACCAACCCCGAGCCGCAGAGCGACTGGACCACCCGATGGCCTACCTTGCAGATCACACCGGCGGGGCCCAGGGAAAGGCAACACGAACATGGCCGACGGGCTGACGCCGCATTTCGAGGATGTGCAGGCGCATTACGATCTATCTGACGACTTCTTCCGCCTGTTCCTCGACCCCACCCAGACGTATACCTGCGCCTATTGGCTTGGCGGCGAGGACATGACATTGGAACAGGCGCAGATCGCCAAGATCGACCTCTCGCTGAGCAAGCTGGGCTTGCAGCCGGGCATGACACTGCTGGACCTCGGTTGCGGCTGGGGCGCCGCCATGTTGCGAGCCATCGAGAAATACGACGTCAACGTCATCGGTTTGACGCTGTCCAAGAACCAGGTTGCTCACGTCGAGCAGCTGTTCGCGGAATCGGATAGCCCGCGTTCCAAGCGGGTGCTGCTCGAGGGCTGGGAGCGGTTTCACGAGCCGGTGGACCGGATCGTGGCCATCGGCCCGCTCGAGCACGTCGGCTACGACCGTTACACCGCGTTCTTCGAGAGGGCCTATGAGCTGTTGCCGGCCGGTGGCACATTCTTGCTGCACACGATCACCGTCCTCTCGGAAAAGGAAATCATCGCGTCGGGATTGCCGCTGACTCCGGCGATCGTCGAGTTCAGCGACTTCATGAAAACCGAGATCTTCCCCGGCGGCTACCTGCCGACCATCGATATGGTCAAGGAGTTCTCGGCGAAGGCCGGCTTCAAGCTGAAGCGTCGCCAGTCGTTGCAGCGGCATTACGCAAAAACTCTGGACGTATGGGCCGCGGCCCTCGAGGCACACAAAAGCGAGGCCATCGCGATTCAATCGGAAGAGGTCTACGAGCGGTACATGAGGTACCTCACCGGTTGTGCGAATCTCTTCCGCAAGGGCTACACCGACCTCAACCAATTCACCCTGCGGAAGTAGTGATCATCGTTCCCACACACCCCTGGACCAACCAAACGGGGTCAGGCCACCGCGATCTTGTCGACCAGCCGCTACCGATTGCAGGTGAACATCTGATTTTGCGGACGACGGATGCAAATTCAGCGGTGCGCGGGCGGCGCGCCGGTGGAAGTATCGCAAGAGTGGCTACCAAGAAACCGCAAACAATCTCTTACCCGGCGCCCGACGCACGCCCGCGCCGCAACGGCGCAGACCCCCTCGACCCGCACGTCATCGTCCTGTTCGGTGCGACGGGGGACCTCGCCAAACGCAAGCTGCTGCCCGGTCTGGCCTACTTGGACCAGTCGGAGCTCGCACCCGATATCCAAATCGTGGCGACGTCGCTCGAGGATTTCAGCGACGACGAGTTCCGGGAACTCGCCAAGAACGCGATCGACTCGTTCGGCGTCCACAAGCTCACGGACGAGCAGTGGGCGAACTTCGCGAAAATGATCAGGTACGTCCCGCAGAGCGCCGGACCCGAAGCGCTCGCCGAGGCGGTCGCCGAAGCCGAAGACAACCTGGGACCGGACGTGCGACGACTGCACTACCTGTCGGTCCCGCCAAAAGCGGCGCGCGCCGTCATCACCACGCTGCGCGACGCCAAGCTCGTCGAGCGCTCCCGGGTGGTGATGGAAAAGCCGTTCGGCACCGACCTGGCAAGCGCGGTGTCGCTCAACAACTTCCTGCATGAAACGTTCGACGAAGCCCAGATTTTCCGTATCGACCACTTCTTGGGAAAGGAGGCGGCGCAAAACATTCTGGCGTTCCGCTTCGCCAACGGTCTGTTCGAGCCGATCTGGAACCGCAATTTCATCGACCACATCCAGATCGACATTCCCGAAGCCCTCGGTCTGGACCAGCGGGCGAACTTCTACGAGAGCACCGGCGCCTACAAGGACATGGTGGTCACCCATCTCTTCCAGGTGATGGCGTTCGTGGTGATGGAGCCGCCGACAGCGCTCGAGCCGCGCGCCATCAGCGAAGAGAAGAACAAGGTGTTCCGGTCGATGCTGCCGGTGAAGCCTTCGAATGTGGTGCGCGGGCAATACAGCGGTTACCGCGAAGAGAACGGCGTGGCAAAGGACTCCGACACCGAGACGTTCATCGCGCTCAAGGTCGGCATCGACAACTGGCGCTGGGCCGGCGTGCCGATCTATCTCCGCACCGGCAAGAAGATGGCCGAGGGCATCCGCATCATCTCGATTGCGTTCAAAGAGGCGCCCCGCACCATGTTCCCGCCGGGCTCGGGCGTGGGGACGCAGGGCCCCGACCACCTCACCTTCGATCTCGCCGACAACTCGAAGGTGTCGCTGTCCTTCTACGGCAAGCGGCCGGGCCCCGGCATGAAGCTCGACAAGTTGTCCATGCAGTTCTCTTCGCAGGAGATCGACACCGTCGCCGACGTGCTGGAGGCCTACGAACGGCTCATCCTCGACGCGATGCGGGGCGACCACACCCTGTTCAACACCGCCGAGGGCATCGAATCGCTGTGGGAGCGTTCGCAGGACCTGCTCGACGAACCGCCGCCGGTCAAGGTGTATCAGCAGGGCACGTGGGGGCCGAACGCGATTCACCAGCTGATCGCCCCTCATGCGTGGCGGTTGCCGTTCGAGCGAGAGTGGCGGGAAGCCAAGGGCTGATCGCGTCGCCGCGCTGCGTAACACTGGATTCATGACGAATGGAAACAACCGCGCACCAGACGTCGCGGCCATCGAGGCGGTGGTCCAGGCCTGGGAGAAGGCGCTAGCCGAACACGACGCCGAGGCCCTGGTGGCCTGCTATGCACCCGATGCCGTGCTGGAAAGCCCGGTCGCGGCTCACATCCTCGGTGGGGCCGGGGTGTGTCGAGGCCACGACGAGCTGCGTCCCTTCCTCGCCGAGGTCGTCGCTCGTACACCCGACGAGCGCCAGTATTACCGGGCAGGGTTCTTCACCGACGGGAGGCGCGCGACCTGGGAGTATCCCCGGGAGACCCCGGACGGCCAACAGATGGACTTTGTCGAGGTGATGGAGATCGAGAACGGATTGATCACCGCCCACCGCGTCTACTGGGGATGGCGGGGCGTCCAGATCCTCATCAACGATCAGTACCACCGGCCGTGATCGCGACCTAGCTGTTGCTGGCCATGACGTTGTTGTCACGGACGGAGCTGAGCCGGGCTTCATGAACCTGGCAGAGAGGAAGCATCTTCACTGCGGCAGGTGACCGGATCCTCAGCGTTCGAATAAGTTCGAGCATGAAGACTTGACCCTCACGCGGCGTGAGGCACCAGCCTGATCGACGTGACGCAGGAGATTCGGGTGGACGAACTCACCGTGGGCGAAGTCGCCGAGCGATTTGGCATCACGGTCCGGACGCTTCACCACTATGACGAAATTGGGCTGTTGACCCCGAGCCGGCGTGCAGCGTCGGGTTATCGGGTTTACACGTCGGGAGACCTGACGCGCTTGTCCCAGGTCATCGTTTACCGCCGGCTCGAGCTGTCTCTTGGCGAGATCGCGAGCCTGCTCGAAGAGGGCAACGAGGTCAGCCACCTGGTTCGCCAGCGCGAACGCGTCATGTCCCGACTCGATGAGATGAAGGACCTCGTCGAGGCAATCGATCAGGCATTGGAGAAAGCAATGACGAACACACCCATTACCGACGACGACATGCGCGAACTCTTCGGTGACGGCTTCGACGACTACCAGGCACAGGCCGAGCAGAAGTGGGGCGAGACCGCAGAGTGGAAGGAATCGCAGCGTCGAACGAAGTCCTATGGTAAGGACGACTGGGTCCAGATCAAGGCCGAGGGAGAAGCTGTTGAGAAGGCTTTGTCCGACGCCTTCCGCGCTGGGCTCCCGGCCGACTCTGAAGAGGCGATGAATGCGGCGGAGCAACACCGGCTCCATGTGAATCGCTGGTTCTACGACTGCCCGCCGGCCTTCCACCGCAACCTGGGCGACATGTACGTGAGCGACCCCAAGTACGTCGCCACATACGACGAATCATTCGGGCTCCCGGGCCTCGCGGCCTACTGCCGCGATGCGATCCACGCGAACGCGGATCGAACTGGCCACTGACCGGCGCGGAAAGTAGTCGAACTAGGGCGAACAGCCACCGGCGTCGCTAGTGCCGATACGCGTCAACGAAGTATTGGCCTCATACACCTAGCCGGTGGACTCGGTCTGCTGAGGTGACTGTCCGAGCCAGTCGTGCAGCTTCGCGTAGATAGCGGAGTGGTTGAGCAGATCGAAGTGGTGCAGGCCGGTGAGCGTCAGGCCGTGGTCCGGCTCGAACGGAACCCGTCGAGACCTGCCCACCCCAGCCGCGCTCGTGGGGCGCACCAGGCGGTCGCCGAGGGCCACGCCCAACGCTCCCGGCCCCGCGCTGGTGGCGACGAAGTGGTAGACGGCGTGGGGGAGGAACGGCACCTCGTGGCAGCGGTCGCACAGGAATTCGTCCGGGTCGCAGTCACTCCAGTCCTCGTCGAGCAATGCGCCGTACCGTAGATCCTTCGTGCCGGCGCTGCGGGCGTTGAGAAATCCAGAGACGGCGCGGGTTTCGGGTAGCCGGGCCAGCAGCCACGACGCGGCGTTGACGCCCTTTTCCAGGTCGGCTCCCAGGTGCGGGGAACCCAGGCAGACGACGTGGCGGACGGCGTCGGGCCAGCCGTGCTGTTGCTCGGTGCCGTAGTGGCACGCGCTGCGCACCACCAGTCCGCCCATCGAGTGCCCGATCAACGCGATCTCCTCGACCGGCACCGGCCACAGCGTCTGCAGCTGATCGATCAGGGCGGCCAGGGCTTTGCCGTTGTCGGAGATGTGCAGGCCCGTGTTGTAGCGCAGGTAAACGGGCGTGAACCCGAGGTCGCTGTGCAGCCGCGCCCCGTAGGGACGCGCGGCCTCGCCGTCGCGCGGGCGCCGCCACCACGACCTTTCGGTCATGCACCAGCCGTGCATGAACACCGCGATGCGGCCGGTCGCCTCCGGGAACGCCGCGGCGATGTCTGCGGCGTTCATCGCGACGGGCCGCCCCTGGCGGCGAATCTGCATGCTCAGCGCGAATCCGTTCTCACGCTCGGTCAGCTCGTCGCCATAGATTCCATTGAGCGCGGCGATCACCCCGGCGACCGTGGGATGCGATTCGACGGTGTCGTCCTCGTCGTCGCCCAGGGCCTCGGCGGTCAGTTCACCGGCCCCGCGCAGTGAGGCGCGTATCGCGCAGTCGACGCCGTAGTAGACGGAGGCGGCGATGCTGTTGTGGACCACCTCCACGGGTTTCGCCACGGGGCCAATCGAGCCGAAGACACGCCGCGCGACGCCGCTGTGCATGTCGCGGATCAGAGTCGTCACAACGCGGGTGCCTTCACCGGCGAGGTCGGCGAGCGAGCGGATTTCCTGTCCTTGCACGAGCTGCTCCTCCCTGGCTTTGACCGTGGGTTCCCATTCTTGCGAGGGTTATTACCGGGGCCGCCTATCCTGGCCGGAGTGGCCGAACCGTCCCTTGACAGACCCGGGGCACTATCTCCGGAGGAGCTGCGCAAACGCCTCGACGGTTTGACCATCCGCGACGCCGCACGCCTGGGCCGGCGCCTGAAGAACCTGCGCGGGGCGAAGCCCGACAAGCTGCGGCAGCTCGCCGACCAGATCGCCGCCGGCGAAGCGCTGGTCGCCACCCGGCAAGCCGCCCGTCCGGCAATCACCTACCCCGACCTGCCCGTCAGCGAGCGGCGACAGGACATCGCCGAGGCCATACGGGACAACCAAGTGGTCGTCGTCGCCGGGGAAACCGGATCGGGCAAGACCACCCAGCTGCCCAAGATCTGCCTGGAACTCGGCCGCGGCATCCGCGGCACCATCGGCCACACGCAGCCTCGGCGGCTGGCCGCCCGCACGGTCGCGCAGCGCATCGCCGACGAGCTGGGCACCCCGCTCGGGGACGCGGTCGGCTACACCGTCAGGTTCACCGATCAGGTCAGCGACCGCACCCTGGTCAAGCTCATGACCGACGGCATCCTGCTGGCGGAGATCCAGCGCGACCGCCGGCTGCTGCGCTATGACACGCTCATCCTCGACGAGGCCCACGAGCGCAGCCTCAACATCGACTTCCTGCTGGGTTACCTGCGCGAACTGCTGCCGCGCCGCCCGGACCTCAAGGTGATCGTCACCTCGGCGACCATCGAGCCCCAACGTTTCGCCGCGCACTTCGGCCGAGCCGAGCATGGACCCAGCGGCGGCGCGCCGATCGTCGAGGTGTCCGGGCGGACGTACCCGGTGGAGATCCGGTACCGGCCGCTGGAAGTTCCCGTGAAGTCGGGCTCCCAGGAAGAGTCCACCGATCCCGACGACCCCGACCACGAGATCGTGCGCACCGAGACCCGCGACGAAATCGAGGCGATCGTCGACGCGATCGGTGAGCTCGAGGCCGAACCGCCCGGCGACGTTCTCGTGTTCCTGTCCGGCGAGCGCGAAATCCGCGACACCGCAGAGGCTTTGGGAGGGTTGAAGCACACCGAGGTGCTGCCGCTCTACGCCCGGCTGCCGACCGCCGAGCAGCACAAGGTGTTCGCGCCCCATACCGGGCGGCGCGTCGTGCTGGCGACCAACGTCGCCGAGACGTCGCTGACGGTGCCCGGGATCCGTTACGTCGTCGACCCGGGCAACGCCCGCATCTCCCGATACAGCCGCCGCTTGAAGGTGCAGCGGCTGCCGATCGAGCCGATCTCGCAGGCGTCGGCCGCGCAGCGGGCCGGCCGCTCCGGGCGGGTGGCGCCCGGCGTGTGCATCCGCCTCTACTCCGAGGACGACTTCGCGGCCCGCCCGCGCTACACCGACCCCGAGATCCTGCGAACCAACCTCGCGGCGGTGATCCTGCAGATGGCCGCGCTGCAGCTCGGCGAGGTCGAGGACTTCCCGTTCCTCGATCCGCCGGACCGGCGCAGCGTCCGCGACGGTGTGCAGCTGCTGCAGGAGCTCGGCGCGTTCGACGCCCACGGTGCGATCACCGACCTCGGCCGGCGCCTGGCGCGGTTGCCGGTGGACCCACGGCTGGGCCGGATGATCCTGGCGGCCGAGGCCGAGGGCTGCGTGCGGGAGGTGCTGGTGCTGGCCGCCGCGCTGACGATCCCGGACCCGCGGGAGCGGCCCACCGACCGCGAGGAGGCCGCGCGCCAGAAGCACGCCCGCTTCGCCGACGAGGGCTCGGACTTCCTGTCCTACCTGAACCTCTGGAACTACCTGCGAGACCAGCGAAAGACGCTGTCGGGCAACGCTTTCAGGCGAATGTGCCGCGACGAGTTTCTGCACTACCTGCGCATCCGCGAATGGCAGGACTTGGTCGGCCAACTGCGCAGCATCGCCCGCGACCTGGGAATTGTCGAGTCCTCAGATGCACTCGAGCCGATCGATGCCGCGCGCGTCCACGCCGCGCTGCTCGCCGGGTTGCTGTCACATGTGGGTATGCGCCGGGAGGATGAGCGCGAGTATCTGGGTGCCCGCAATTCGCGGTTCGTCTTGGCACCCGGCTCGGCGCTCGCCAAGCGACCGCCGCGCTGGGTGGTCGTGGCGGAGCTGGTCGAGACCAGCCGCCTGTACGGGCGGACCGCCGCGCGCATCCAGCCCGAGGTGGTCGAGCGGGTCGCGGGCGACCTGGTGCAGCGCAGCTACAGTGAGCCGCACTGGGACGCCAAACGTGGCGAGGTGATGGCCTACGAGAGGGTGACCCTGTACGGCCTGCCACTCGTCGCGCGCCGCCGCGTCGGCTACGCGGGCGTGGAGCCGGAGGAGGCGCGCGAACTGTTCATCCGCCACGCGCTGGTGGAGGGCGATTGGCAGACCCGCCATCACTTCTTCCGCGACAACGCGCGGCTACGCGCGGAGCTCGAGGAGCTGGAGGAGAGGGCCCGCCGCCGCGACCTGCTGGTCGGTGACGAAGACGTCTACGCGCTCTACGACGTCCGCATCCCGACCGACGTTGTCTCCGCCCGCCACTTCGACGCGTGGTGGAAAAAGCAGCGGCACAAGACACCTGACCTTTTGACGTTCGCCCGCAACGACCTGCTGCGCACCGAGGACACCGCCGACTCCGACCGACCGGACACCTGGCGGGCGGGCGATGTCGCGCTGCCCCTGACGTACCGGTTCGAGCCCGGCGCCGCCGACGACGGCGTCACGGTGCACGTCCCGATCGACGTGCTCGCGCGGTTGGGTGGCGACGAGTTCGCCTGGCAGGTGCCGGCGCTGCGCGAGGAGCTGGTCACCGCGCTCATCCGGTCGCTGCCAAAAGACTTGCGCCGCAACTTCGTTCCCGCACCTGACACCGCTCGAGCGGTGCTGGCCGGGATCGACCCTGCGCGGGAGCCGCTGCTGGAGGCATTGCAGCGCGAATTGCGCCGCCGCACCGGGGTTCTGGTGCCCGTCGACGCCTTCGACCTGGCCAAGCTGCCGCCGCACCTGCGGGTGACGTTTGCCGTCGAGTCCACGGACGGCACCGAGGTCGCCCGCGGCAAGGACCTGCACGCGCTGCAGCACGGGCTGGCGACGCCGGCCCGGCACGCGGTCGCGCAGGCGGTCGCCGGCGAGCTGGAACGACCGGGATTGCGCAGCTGGCCCGACGACCTCGACGAAGTGCCGCGCGTCGTCGAGCGCACGGTTGACCGACGCACCGTGCGGGGCTTCCCCGGGTTCGTCGACGCGGGCACCGCCGTCGACCTGCGCGTGTACGCAACGCCCGCCGAGCGGGATCGTGTGATGCGACGGGGCACGCGGCGACTGCTGCGGCTAAGTGTGGCGTCACCGGTCAAAGCCGTTGAGCGGCAGCTCGATCCGCGCACTCGCTTGCTGCTCGGTGCCAATCCAGACGGCTCCCTGGCCGCGCTGCTCGACGACTGCGCCGACGCCGCGACGGACGCGCTGCTGCGGGCGCCGGTGTGGACCCGCGACGAGTTCACCGCGCTGCGCGATCACGTGGGGGAGGCCCTGCTTTCGACGACGGTAGACATCGTCGGCCGGGTCGCGAAGGTGTTGTCCGCCGCCCAGGACGTGCAACTCGCGTTGCCCGCTCAGGCGCCGCCCGCGCAGGTCGACGCGATCGCGGACGTCCGCGGACAGCTGGACCGGCTGTTGCCGTCCGGGTTTGTCACCGCGACGGGCCGCGCACATCTCGCCGATCTCACCCGCTACCTGACCGCGATCCGCCGGCGCCTCGACCGGCTGCCTCACGCCGTGGAGGCCGACCGGGATCGGATGGCGCGGGTGCACGCCGTGCAGGACGCGTACGACGAGCTGGTGCGCGCGCTGTCTCCCGCACGGTCGGCGGGCGCCGACGTGCGCGACATCGTCCGCCAGATCGAGGAGCTGCGGGTGAGCCTGTGGGCCCAGCAGCTCGGCACACCGCGTCCGGTCAGCGAGGAGCGGATCTACCGCGCGATCGACGCGGTGCTCGAAGGTCCCTGAAGGCCGGCACGGAGAGGCGCCGAGAGATCAATTCCGACGAATCCCTAGGGCATACAGTCGATTTCGAGGCGGCGTTCACTCGGCTCGGGCCTGATCGATCTGGTCGAGGGCGTATCGCGCGGCATCCGCGTTCGCCATCTTCCCGCCCGCGTCCGTCAGCGACTGGTACACGTCCTCGCCGAGCGCTTGCCGTAGGTGGGCGACGGCGGCATCGATTTCGGGGAAAGTGGCGAGCGCGAAAGCCGTAAATGAGAACCCTACGATGGTCGCGGCCGCCTCATACCGTCCGATCCGATCCAAGTGGCTGGCCAGAACGGCCAGCGGACTGACCATGTGGGAGTAGCTACCAGTGTCGAAGAAGTTCTTGATCGCCAGGGTCAAGAAGTCAAGGGCGTCCATCGGGTCGCGGTTGGCGGCGGCGAAGGCCGACAAGTTCACCGCGGTGTAGGACTCGATCATCCGGTTGCCGCTGTCATGAGCGACCATCAGACCGCGGCGGAGCGCCTCGTATGCCGCAGTGGGATTAGCATCGCGCCAGACGTAGCCGTATGCGAGCAATGCAAATGCCTGAGCGCCCGGATTATCGGTCGCATCCGCCGCGTCGAGCAGCTCCTCGGAGGCGGCCTTCGCCTCATCGAACTCGCCTGCGGTTGCTAGAGCCATGACCATTGAGCCGCGATTAAAGGCACTCATACCCTCGCCACACGCGAGCCGCTTACGGCACAGCGCCAGCCAGCGGTCGATGAAACCCACAGTGATGTATGTGCCGCCCAGCGCTGTCGGCTCGATATCGAACAGCATGTCATCGAAATGGCCGGTCCCGAGGATCGCGACGGCAGCGTCGGCGTATCCGACACCATCGGTCAACCTTCCGGTCCGGTAGCACTCGGCGGCTATCACATAGAGCTGACCCAAGCGCGGATGATCGACTGCTCGAGCGCGGCCGATCAGCTCCTCCGCCCACGTGGACGGCTCGTGTAGCTCAATCCACCCGCCGAGATATCCGGCATAGACGGCGATGGCGGCCGCGGTGTCGAGGTGGTCATGAGCCGCTGCCCATCGGAAAGCGGTTCGCAGGTTGGCCAACTCGGTAACCAGCCAGCCGTAAGCGTCGCGCTGGCGCGAGCTGTCCCAAAGTGCGAGCACGTCGGGTTCGCGTTCGGCGAAGTAGCGGGCGTGTGCCTGACGGGTGGCCTCCCCGTCATCCGATGCCTCGAGCTGCTCATCGGCGAACTGGCGGATCGTCTCCAACATCGAGAACCGCGTCTTTCCGGTGGACCGGTGGGCGACCACCAGCGATTTGCGCACCAACGCATCCAGCAGATTGAGTACCGCAAACTGATCCTGGATGCCGGCTACGGCGCGGGCACCTTCGAGGTCGAATCCGCCGGCAAACACCGAACACCGCTCCAGGAGCGCCCTTTCCGGTTCGTCCAGCAGGGCATAGGACCAAGCCACCGCGTGACGGAGTGTTTGGTGGCGTTCCACTCCGCGTCGCGCTCCGACGAGCAACCGGAACCGCTGATCGAGACGATCGCGCACCTCGATCGCCGTCATCGATGCCATCCGCGAGGCTGCCAGCTCGATGGCCAGCGGGATCCCGTCAAGGCGCCTGCAGATTTCCACCACGGCGGCGGCCTCATTGGCCGTGGCCATCGAAAAGTGCGGCGCCACCGCCCGCGCGCGTTCTACGAACAGGGTTGCCGCCGCGGAGTCGATGCCCGCGCCGATGTCATCGACGCCATCCTCGCGGCATCGGCGACCGTGACGGTCCTGGCGACCAGCCGCGAAGGATTGGGGATCGCGGACGAACGACTGTGGCCCGTGCCCGCGCTGGACATAGGCGCCGGCATGGACTCCGCGGCCGCAACCCGGTTAGGATAAACCGCGCGGGCGGTGGCGG
>NZ_LZIR01000126.1 GCF_001667035.1 Mycobacterium sp. 852002-51057_SCH5723018 | reverse complement strand
TCGCGAGCCGGCACCGGAATTCAGCGATCCAACACTACGCCCGAGAGACCCGGAAGAGTCGCACGCGGCCAGGCACACCCCGCAGACGGTGTGCGCCCGCTGTCGACCACACGAGACCGTCCTCCACCCCGACAGTCTTGCGTGCGGAATCGGTCACCACAACTGTGCCTGCGGGTGCGAGTCCGGTGACACGGCTGGCTATGTTGACGGGGCTGCCGTACCAGTCCCCTGCACGGCTGACGGCCAGCCCGGCGGCCACTCCTGCACGCAGCGGCGGTAAGTCGTGAGCCGCCGCGGCCTCGATGAGATCCAGGACGGCATCGATCAGCTGAACCGTATCCGTCGACACGAACATCACTGCGTCACCAACGGTTTTGATGAACCGCACCGGCGGTACGGCAATGTCGTGGGCCAACTCGGCGAGCCGGCTGGCGACGCGTTCAAGATCGTCGGGCGGCAACGACTCGCCGAGCCGGGTGAAGCCAGAAAGGTCGGCAAAAGTGACTGCGACCTGTCGAGCGCTGGGAAGCTTTCCGGTTGCGCGTTCGGCGGCGGTAATTCCCTCGGTTTCGAACATGTGCCGTAACTGCAGCATCAGTAGGTCTTCAACCATCTGCTTGAACGGGGGTATAGCTGCCCGCGCAAGCGCATCGGCCGACTCAGCAAGGTCAACCTCGCTAGCTCCGGGCGTGACCAGAATGTTGAAGGCCGGTTCGCGCATCATGGCGGCTGCGCGGCCCAGGGACTCTGCGACCACCCTGACAATGGCAGCGGCGTCGTCGGTATCGACACCGAAGTCGAGAAGATATTCGGCGCGCGCTACGGCTTGCACATCCGCCCGCGGCAGCACGGCAGCGTCGGGGTCACCAATGCGCGGCAGCCCAGCGGCGCGCTGCAGTGCCTGTAGCAGCCCCAGGTCGATCCCGGTCGCTCGCGACATTTCACGCGCGGAGATATGTACACCGTCGTCGCCCATCACCCGGTTCGCGGGCAGCAGCATCGGCGTGACTGATGCCCTGATCTCGTCGACGGTAAAGCCGCGGTCGAGCAACCATACGATCAACTCGGCCCGGTCGCGGCGCGCGTCACCCTCGAGTCCGTCGAGCAGTCCCGTTGTGCCGATGTCCCACGCCGCCATTTCGCCTTGGCGTTGATCAGCTTCTTCGCGTGGCATGACCACCTTTCGCGTTTTGCCTCTGCCGAGCATCCTGCACCACTAATAGGCCGGGAGGGAGCTAATGCATGGGGTCGACCCGTACGCGATCGCCGGGCAACAGACCCTGCTCTTGGACGCGCTCTCATCGCTGACCTCGATGTGGTCCGTAATCTCGACGTGGACGTCATTGACGTCGGCCGAGCCATCGTCGATGCGCCCCTGCTCGACATGACCCTTCGAGTCCAGGAACGACATGACTAGAGTTCGGTTGTCGAATGCCGCCGCGGTAGCAGGGTTGGACAGCACGACCGCGACCAAGATCAACCTCGCGCGCGATGCCCGCCGAGCATCGCCCGACCGCCGGCCACAAGCGTGTGGTGTTTCGGTATCTGCTGTCGCCTATTGAGATTCATGGTGACGACGCAGTGGCCGAACTCGTATGCGTGCGAAACGCTTTCACCGACAGCCCCTCCGGAGCCGTCACTCCAACCGACGAAACGCATCTCATTGACTGCGGTCTCGTCCTGCGCGCCATCGGCTATCGCGGGCGACCCATCGACGGCCTAGCCTTCGATACGTCGCGCTCGGCGGTGCCGCACGAGCAGGGCCGGGTTTTGAACGGACCCGCAGGAGATGTCGTCGCGGGGGTGTACGTCGCCGGCTGATCAAACGCGGCGCGACCGGCGGCATCGGCATGAACAAGCTGTGCGGGCAAGAAACGGCCACCTCAGTCCTCACCGACTTCGCCGCCGGCCGACTGCCCGAGCCCTCAAAGGCACGCGATGACGTGGAGGAACTGGTAGCCGCACGGGGAGGTATTCCTGTCGATGGCTCCGGTTGGCAGAACATCGACCGATCCGAACGGGCAGCGGGCGCTCAACGGGGCCGCCGGCGCGTGAAGATGGTGCGCACCGAAGATCTGCTGAGCGCCGCGACGCGGAGCCGAACGTAGCCTGCGATCACAGCAACCGGGTGATGCGGTGAGCCCTGAACCAATGGCGGACCGAAAAGACCTTCACAGCAAGGGATTCAACACATCGTCGCGTTGTACCTACTTATCAGCCTCGCCCGAAGCACCCAACGTCTCAGGTTCGCTGGCCTCGGCCGCCCGCGGATTTCGAGACAACCAGTCACTCCACCGGTGCGGAACCGGCCCCTCCGAGCAGGCGCAATCGCGCCGCAGCTATAACTTCCTCGGCTTCTGCAATTACTGCTTCTGCTGCCGCCGCCTTAGCTTCTGCCTCGGCTTCTGCTGCCGCGGCCTCGGCTGCTTCGGCGCGGCGCGCCGAGCATCCGCGTGCCTCCGCCAGCGTGTAAATCAACACGCCGGCGCAGGCTACGACGGCCACCACCGGCCCCGCTGCGGCCGTGACGACGAACGCGAATGAAAAGCTCAGGACAACGAGCCAAATAAGCCTTCTCATCATCATGGACATTAAGTCGGCTGGTACCGCATCGGCGTTACCAAGGACCCGCTATAGATCGGCGATAGGTTTGGAGTGTCCGCAGGTCGGCACTATAGGCCGCAAAATCACCGCGCTGTAGGCCCCGCCTAGCGTCCCGAAGCTAGATCCCGTCGCGTCAACGCCTGCGTAGACCTACCTACCAGCCCCTCGGGGCACACATTGGGCTAAGCGTCCGGTCGCTGTTGGAACCAGCCGGCTGGTTTTGGCGTCCCACCCGACATGGACGACATCGACCGCGAAGCAACCGCGACGAGGGCTTTGCCCCCGATGACCCCGCCGCGGTCGCGGCCCTGGCTCGGGGGCGCACCGAGCTGGCGGCAGTTGGGACGCGGCCCGTCACCCACCTCGGCACCGGGCGCAACAAGTGAAGTAGTGGACTACTCGTGCCCGCTCTCGGGGTCGCGGGAACGATCGAGCCATGAAACGCAACCTTGCACCACCCGCCCGGGCAACCTGGGTCGACGAATGGGACAACATCGGGGCAGCCGTCAGGGCATTCGACGGCCCGGAGTGGATAATCAAGCACGCCATCCGAGGTCGACGCGCCGATATCGTGGTATCAGTCATCGGGCTGCAATACGCGGACGGGCACGCTTTGCGCGAAATCATCATTGACTGCCCCGATACCCCGATCATCTCGCCAGCCGAAGCGCGAAAGCTGGGCAGGGCGCTAATCGCAGCCGCCGATTCAGCCGAGGGGTGACACTGACAGTGTTTCGGCTGATGCTTGACAGTTGTTTCGGCTGATCCTTGACAGCACAATTCCGCATCTACGGCAGCACGGTGTGCATCAACATCACGTCGTAGGCCGACCACAGCGAGAGGTTGAAGTACAGGTCCCTACCCGACGACCAGGGGTGAATCATCGGCGCATAGATGCCACCCGGCATCTGGAACGACGACACCAGCGGTTGCTCGGGGCTCCATGGTCCCTGCGGAGTCGGCGCGGTCCTGGCCACGACGTCGTTGCTGCCACCATTGGTGTACAGCACCAGGTACTGCTTGAGGTAGCTGTTGTACTGAGCCGACATCTCGCCGACCGGACCGGGCCACAGCGGCGTCGCCGCCCCCGGGTTCGCCGGCACCCAGCGCCCGCCCTCGTCGCCGTTCCAGTACTGGTACTTGGAAAGGTCCGGAAGGTAATTCGGCTGAACGCGCGACAGGAACGCCGCACCGCCGCGTCCCGACGGGGTCCCGAACTCATAGATGTAACCGTCGTTACCCTTCATGAACGCGCCCATTTGGAAGTTCTCGTTGCCCGGCGTGAATCCCATTCCCGGGATGGCGTCCGCCGACGCCGTGCGGATCGTGCTCGGGAAGATCCCCCAGTTCTGGCCGTTGTCGACCGACCTCGCGACCGCCGAGTAGTTCGTCGACCATTCCCCGTCGCGGCCCCACTGCCTGATGGACATGTAGCTCATGTACTGGGTTCGCCCCAAGGACATGCCGGCGGTCGGGATGATCCCCGTCTCGTGCGGGGCCTTGTGGATGGTGTTGACGACCTGCTTGGACAGCCCGGTTGTCCACACCGGTGAGCCCGAGTATCGGTCGTTGGGCACCCCCTCGGCGATGTGGAGGCCATGCGACAGATCGCGGTCCGAACTGCGGAACAGCGTGTTGTAGCGCCATTGCTGGCCGTGGACCTTGCAATAGCCAAACGTGTCACCAAAGGCCATCAGGACCTGACGGTTGGCGGGATCGCCGTTGTCCCAGGCGATCCCAAGGTCGGTCCCGGAGATGCCGAAACGCTCGAGGGTCTTGTTGGGCCCGTTTGTTCCGGTCACCCAGTCCACGAGCGACGTCGGCGCCCCCGCGATGTTGGCGGGCGGCGGCGGGGCGGGCTGGGGCGCCGGCTGCGGTGCGGGTTGCGGCGGAACCGGGGCGGCGTTGGGCTGCAGCTGAGTGGCGTTCGGCGACTGCGGAACACCCGGCGCGGTCGGATTGGGCCCGGGCGGCGGAACCACCCCCGCCTGCTGTTGTATCGGCGCGGAGTACCGCTGGCCCCCCGCTCCCGGCTTGAGTAACGACGAGATCAGCGGTCCCACCTTGGGCAGCGGCGCGCGGTCATTCGTATGGGTTGGCCTGCGCCCGGTCGGCGGCTGCACGACCGGTTGGGGCGCGGGCATCGCCGGCGGCGCGGCCGGGGGGTCAATGTTTGCTTCGGGCGCGCTGCACGGTGTGGCGTTCGCCAACGGCGCGGGACCCAGCGCGATCAAGAACCCGATGACCGTCGACGACGCCACCGACAGCGAAACGATCCGAGGAATCGCGGACAATGTCACACCTTTCCCAGAGCAGGCCGCCGGATTGACGTCCGCAGTTGGCTCATGTGACGATAGTGATCAGCGGGACTCATGTGACCACTGCTCAGCGGATAGGTATGCATCCGTGACCGTGTCGCAACGCATCGGTTTTCACCGCAAGGCGCGCCCGCTCACGCCGTTGCCGGCGCAGTCGAGCCTCTCCCGCACCCCTATCTGTCGTCTGCGCGACGGCGCTGAATCCGATGCGGCCAACAGGCAAACCACGCTCAAACTCTGCGTAGACGCCCTGTCAACGACTCGTCTGGCCGAGTTACGCTCCGATCCGCCAATGGCGCCTAGGGCTGGGCAGTCCGCCGAGGAGGACCTGCGATGAGTGTGCGTAACGAGCTGCAGCCCGACCCCTTCGGCGGCACCCCGTTCCTTCGGCGAGTGGTCGCCGCATCGATGGCCGGCACCGTCGTCGAGTGGTACGAATTTTTCCTCTACGGCACCGCCGCGACGCTGGTGTTCAGCAAGGTGTTCTTCCCGCACAGCGCCAGCGATCTTGACGCGATCCTGGCCGCGTTCGTGACCTACGCCGTCGGCTTTGCGGCCCGCCCGCTCGGGGGTCTGGTCTTCGGCCAGCTCGGAGATCGGTACGGGCGCAAGAAGCTGTTGCAGTTCAGCCTGCTGCTGGTGGGCGCCGCCACGGTCCTGATGGGCTGCCTGCCGACCTTCGCACAGGTCGGATACTGGGCACCCGCGCTGCTGGTGGTCCTGCGTTTCCTCCAGGGCTTCGCCGTCGGCGGCGAGTGGGGTGGCGCCGTTCTGCTCGTCGCCGAGCACAGCCCGAAGGAAAGCCGCGGCTTCTGGGCGAGCTGGCCGCAGGCCGCCGTGCCGGGCGGAAACATGCTGGCCACCGTGATACTGCTGATTCTCACGTCGACGTTGAAGGACGCGGCATTCCTCAGCTGGGGCTGGCGCGTCGCGTTCTGGCTCTCCGCGGTGGTCGTTTTGATCGGCTACTACATCCGCACCAAGGTGACCGACGCGCCGATCTTCCTCGAAGCGCAGAAAAAAGCCGAACGCTCGAAGACGACCGGCCTGGGCGCCGTCGAGGTGCTAAAGCGTTATCCGCGTGGCGTTTTCACCGCCATGGGGCTGCGCTATGGCGAAAACACCATGTACTACCTGGTGGTGACCTTCTCGATCACCTATCTGAAAGTCCAGGTTCACGCCAACACCAAGGTCATCCTGTGGTGGCTGCTGGCCGCCCATGCCGTCCATTTCGCGATCATCCCGCTGGCCGGCCGCCTCAGCGACCGATTCGGCAGGCGCCCAATCTATTTCGTCGGGGCGCTCTGCGCGTGCACCTGGGGCTTCTTTGCCTTCCCGATGATGGACAGCCGCCGCAACGAGCTCATCCTGGCGGCGGTGGTCATCGGTTTGGTGTTCCACGGAATCATGTACGCCGTGCAGCCGGCGGCCATGGCGGAGATGTTCCCCACCCGGATGCGGTACTCGGGGGTTTCGCTCGGCTATCAGGTCACCTCGATCGTGGCCGGCTCGCTTGCTCCGATCATCGCGGTTCGCTTGCTCGACACCTACAAATCGTCGGTGCCGATCTCGTGGTACCTGGCGGCTACCGCAGCGGTGAGCGCAGTGGCCGCCCTGATCGCACGCGAGACCAAGGGCATCGACTTGGCGGCCATCGACCTCGCCGACGCCCAGGCGCTAGAGCGACAAGAGGCCAAAACGGCGGGGCATCCGGACGACCCGGAGCCCACCGAGCTCGTCGAGGGAGCGGTCTAGCGCCAAGCGCGCTGGAGCAAACCGGACTACGAGATTGAGTCCGCATGTTTGTGGACCGCCCCCGACGGTAATGATCCAAGAGAGGTGAGCGCGTCGGCCGGCCTACGCGCACACCCAGGTCCCGTCGGTTCAGCCCGAGAGCCGACGGGGCCGCCCTCGTCTTAACCCCCTTGCGACGCCGCCTCGCGGATACGGGCGAACGGGCGTCATCCAGGAGTACCGTGCCGGTATGGACGGCACGTCGGGCGTGTGGATACTCGGCGGCTACCAAAGCGATTTCGCCCGCAACCTCACCAAAGAAGGCCGCGACTTCGCCGCCCTGACCGCTGAGGTCGTCGACGGCGCGCTCGCGGCGGCCAGGGTCGACGCCACCGATATGGAAGTGGTCCACGTCGGTAACGCCTTCGGCGAAATGTTCGCCGGCCAGGGTCACCTGGGTGCGATGCCCGCCACGGTCTGTGACGAACTTTGGGACACCCCCGCCTCGCGGCACGAAGCCGCCTGTGCGTCCGGCAGCGTGGCCGCACTGGCGGCGATGGCCGATTTGCGGTCCGGCGCCTACGACACCGCGCTGGTGGTGGGGATCGAGCTGGAGAAGACCATCCCCGGCGACACCGCCGCCCAACACCTCGGTGCCGCCGCGTGGACCGGGCACGAGGGGGCCGCCGCCCGCTACCTGTGGCCGTCGATGTTCGCCCAAGTCGCCGACGAGTACGACCGCCGCTACGGCCTGGATGACACCCATCTGCGCGCCATTGCGCAGCTCAACTTCGCCAACGCGCGGCGTAACCCCAACGCCCAGACTCGCCACTGGACCGTGCCCGACCCCATCACCGATGACGACGCGACCAACCCGATCACCGAAGGCCGGCTGAGGCGGTTCGACTGCAGCCCGATGACCGACGGCGGCGCTGGAGTGGTTCTGGTCAGCGACGGGTATCTGCGTGAGCACCCCGACGCCCGCCCGATCGGCCGCATCGACGGCTGGGGACATCGCACCGTCGGGCTGGGCCTGCGGCAAAAACTCGACCGCGCGCCGAACGACCCTTACGTGCTACCGCACGTTCGTGCCGCGGTCCTCGACGCCCTGCACCGCGCCCGGCTGACCCTCGACGACCTGGACGGGTTCGAGGTGCACGACTGCTTTACGCCGAGCGAATACCTGGCGATCGACCATATCGGCCTGACGGGCCCGGGCGAGTCGTGGAAGGCCATCGAAAACGGCGAGATCGAGATCGGCGGCCGGCTGCCCGTCAATCCCAGCGGCGGACTGATCGGCGGCGGACACCCGGTCGGGGCGTCGGGCGTGCGCATGCTGCTGGACGCGGCCAAGCAGGTCAGCGGTGCGGCCGGCGAATACCAGGTCCCGAATGCGAAGACCTTCGGCACCCTGAACTTCGGCGGCAGCACCGCCACCACGGTCAGCTTCGTTGTCGGCACGGCGGAAGGTGCGTGACATGGATGTTGAAATCGTCGGTAAGTTCCTGTCGACGCTGCCCGACGACGACGACCACCCCTACCGGACCGGACCTTGGCGCCCCCAGACCACCGAGTGGGACGCCGACGACCTCACCGCCGTGGAGGGAGAGATTCCGCGCGATCTGGACGGCGTCTATCTCCGCAACACCGAAAACCCGCTGCACCCGGCGCTGAAGACCTATCACCCTTTCGACGGCGACGGCATGCTGCACATCGTGGGCTTCCACGACGGAAAAGCCTTCTACCGCAACCGCTTTGTCCGCACCGACGGGTTCTTGGCGGAGAACGAGGCCGGCGAGCCCCTGTGGCCGGGGTTGGCCGAACCGGTGCAGCTGGCCAAACGCGAGCAGGGCTGGGGCGCCCGCACCCGGATAAAGGACGCGTCGAGCACCGATGTAATCGTCCACCGCGGCGTCGCACTGACCAGCTTCTACCAGTGCGGCGACCTTTACCGCGTCGACCCGTACTCGGCCGACACGCTCGGCAAGGAAACCTGGCACGGGCGCTTCCCCGTCGACTGGGGAGTATCGGCGCACCCGAAGGTCGACACTGCAACCGGCGAGTTACTGTTCTTCAACTACAGCAAGCAAGAGCCGTACATGCGTTACGGCGTGGTCGACGACGGCAACGAGCTGGCCCACTACGTCGACATCCCGCTGCCCGGCCCGCGGTTGCCGCATGACATGGCGTTCACCGAAAACTACGCGATTCTCAACGATTTCCCGCTGTTCTGGGATCCGCGCCTACTCGAACACGACGTGCACCTGCCTCGTTTCTACCCCGACGTTCCGTCGCGGTTCGCGGTGTTGCCCCGCCGCGGCGGCACCGGGGACATCCGCTGGTTCGAGGCGGATCCGACCTTCGTGCTGCATTTCGTCAACGCCTACGAGGACGGTGACGAGATCGTGCTCGACGGCTTCTTCGAGGGCGACCCGCAGCCCCTCGACACCGGAGGAACCAAGTGGGACAAGCTGTTTCGCTTCCTGGCGCTGGACCGGCTGCAGGCCCGACTGCACCGCTGGCGCTTCAACCTGGTCAGCGGCGCGGTGAAAGAAGAGCAGCTGTCGGAATCCATCACCGAGTTCGGGACCATCAACCCCGACTACGCCGCACGCAGCTACCGATACACCTACGCCGCGACCGGCAAGCCCGGCTGGTTCCTGTTCGACGGGCTGGTCAAACACGACCTGCTCACCGGCGACGAGGAGAGCATCTCCTTCGGTGACGGCGTCTACGGAAGCGAGACCGCGCTGGCGCCGCGGCTGGGCGCCGGCGGCGAGGACGACGGCTACCTGGTCACCCTGACCACCGACATGAACGCCGACGCGTCTTACTGCCTGGTCTTCGACGCCGCCTGCATCTCTGACGGTCCGCTCTGCAAACTCCAACTGCCCGAACGCATTTCCAGCGGCACGCATTCGACGTGGGCGCCCGGCGCGCAGCTGCGGCGCTGGCATACCGCGGAGTCGGCGGCCGGCGCGATTGGGCTGTGACGATGGCCCAGCGGCGCCGGACAACGCACTGGCCTCCTCAGCTTGCCTCGATCGGCGGCCTGCGCTTTGCTCGCCGATCTTCGAACTTCGCGGAGACGGTGCGGTTTTACCGCGATCTTGTTGGCCTGCCGCTCTACGAGACGTTCGAGGCCAGCTACGGCAGCAACGGCGCCATCTTCGGCCTACCGAGCTGGAACCTGACTCTGGAAATCGTTGAGTCGGCCGACCCCGTCGCGGTGGACCACCACGAAC
Organism: Mycobacterium sp. 852002-51057_SCH5723018; assembly: GCF_001667035.1. Taxonomy (GTDB): domain Bacteria; phylum Actinomycetota; class Actinomycetes; order Mycobacteriales; family Mycobacteriaceae; genus Mycobacterium. The sequence continues at coordinate 23,840 of NZ_LZIR01000126.1, read as the reverse complement.
AGCTGTGTCTGTACTTCCCCGACGAGCGGTCGCAGCAGGCCGCGATCGCGCGCCTGCAGGCGGCGGGAATTTCGCCCGTCGAGCAGCATCCGTACTGGAAGGCGACGGGTGCGATCACCTACCGCGACCCGGACGCACGCGAAGTCGTGTTCGCCCCCTTCGTGTTCGGCGTCAACGAGCCCGCGGACAGCGCCAACTCCGGCATGCACGACTTCCCGCCGGCCTAGGGCCTACCGACCGGACCGACCCGACGCCAGGGCCGCGATCACCGCCACCACCGAGCACACCACCGCGCAGACCGCGCCCACCGCGCCGACGTAGAGGCCGTATTCCGCCGACACCGGCGGATTGACGTTGAGCTTGTAGTACCACACGGTCAGGGCCACGATGAGCAGCGAAATCGCCAGTGCGGCAACCGAAGCCGCTCGTACCGACAGGCCGCGGCCCACCATCGCGCCGGCCACCAGCAGCGTCGAGGACAGCAACACGATCAGCTGGCCCGCGCCGAATCCCGTCGGCAGCTCCAGGTTGCCGTGGGTGCCGCCGATGGCGCTGGCCCATCCGCCGCCGTTGACCGCCGTCGTCAGCCACGGCATCCAGGCGCTGGCCGACACGAGCAGCGCGAAAAACGCCACCAGCCACCCAGGGCGGAGCCGGCGAGTCACGGTTGCGAGATTAGCTGACTTGCCCTCGGCCGCGCGTGACCGACGCTCGGCCCGACTAGCTCTGCAACGAGGACAGGTTGAAGATGACGCCCGTCGGATCGGTGGCCGCGGCCAGCCGACCGTACGGGGTGTCCTCGGCGCCCCGCACCACGGCGCCGCCGTTGTCGGTGATCACCTGCAGCGTCTTATCGACATCCTCGGCGCCGAAGAAGATCGTCCAATTCGATGGGACGCCCTCGGGCAGGAAGCCAGCTCCATCCATTACGCCGAGCAATTGCTGATCCTCGAACCATGCTGTGGTGTACCGGAATTCGTCGGTGTCGGAAACCTGTTCGGTGCGCCAGCCGAGGACCTCGCGGTAGAAGTCGACCGCGGCGCGGTAATCGCGCGTGGTCAGCTGGTGCCACACCGGGGCGCCGGCCTCGCCGATCACCTCGAAGCCGCGGTGCTCCAACGGCTGCCACAGCCCGAAGAACGCGCACGACGGATCGGTCGCCAGGCACATATGGCCCTTAGCCGGTATCTCCATCGGCCCCATGCACACCGAGCCGCCCGCCGCCGTCACCGCGGAGACGGTCGGGTTGATGTCGGAGGTGTGAAAGTAGGTGGCCCAATTGTCCGGCGACTGCCACTCGGGATTGTTGGCCATCAGGCCGGCCACGCGGTGGCCGTTCTTGGCGGCGTTGATGTATCCGCCGTACTCGGGTCCGGCGGACTCGAACGTCCAGCCGAAGACCGTGCCGTAGAAGTCCTGGGCGCGGTCGACGTCCGACGTCGTCAGATCGATCCAGCAGGGAGCGCCCAGCGGCGCGCCATCACGGATGGGCATGGTGACCTCCTCGGTGCGTCTGGCCCCGAAAGTGGGGTTCAGACATGTTGACCGGCGCCGAGGCGAAAACTCATCGGGCCAGGGTCACTGACGGGCGCCGCCGTCGCCGTTCGTACTCGGATCGGGCTTCGTGAAGACCGTGACGAAATTCTGCAACGACTCGTTGATGTCGCCGCGCAGCGCGGCCGCGACGATCATGCCGATCGGCCCGAATAGCGCCGGGCCGCCGAGGTGCACGTCGAAGCTGACGACGGAGCCCTCGTCGGCGGGCTGAACCTTGGCCATCAGCTTGACCTTGACACCGCCGACGCCGTCGCCGTTGAGCGTCATGCCTTCCGGCGGCTTGTAGCGCACAACCGTCCATTTGATCCGGTTGTACATGCCCTTGACCTCGACGATCGACTCGACGATCGTCCCCTTCTCGATGTCGTCGGGCAGCTTGCTGCGCCACACCCGGTGGATGGTCAGCCAGTCCTTGTACCGGGACAGGTCGGAGGCATGCTTCCAGGCCACCTCGGGTGGCAGCGGTACGTCGATGGATCCGGAGAGTTTCGCCATGTGCTCAGTTCTGCTGGTCGCCCTTTGTGGCGGATTCGGCCGCCTTCCTGGCCTCCTCCTGCACCTTGTGGATGGTGTCGGAGTATTTGCCCTGCGTCTTGTCGTCGACGAATTCGCCGGCCTTGTCGATCGCAGTCTCGACCTTGTCGGCGTTTTGTGACAGCAGGTCTTTCGCTTTGTCCAGGAATCCCATGTTTGCCATTCCTTCCCCGCGGGCCTCAGGAAATCCTACTGGGGCGCCCTTACCGGCTCGCGCCACAGGCGGGGCTGTACGCCCAGCATCCTGGCGCGTATCCACCACGTCGTCTCGATCGCCGCGGCGCCCAGCACGCCGATCCCCAAGGCGGTCGACGTCACCGCAACATTCGACGGGTCGAGCAGGAACTTCTCCCGGGCCAACGGGATGCTGAAGATCACCACGTAGGCCAGCGCCGAGAAGATCACCAGCGCCACCCGCCACCACTGGTAGGGTCGCGCCGCGACCGCGAGCACCCACAGAGCGGTCACCAGCAATGTGATCAGCGCCGCCGTCGACGCTTGATCCTGTTGTTGAAAGGTGGCGTGACGGCCGTGGTAGGCCACCAGGTAGGAGACGAACGTCGCGACGCCCACTACGAGCCCAGACGGCAGCGCGGACGTCAACACCCGGCGCACAAAGCCCGTGTGAGCGCGCTCGTTGTTGGGCGCCAGCGACAAGATGAAAGAGGGGATCCCGATGGTGAACCACGCTGCGATGGTGACGTGGATCGGCTGAAACGGGTACAGCAGCGGGTCGGCCTTGAGGGGCTTGGCGACCAGGCATTCGATGCCGACGAACAGCGCCAGCAGCACCGAGTACACCGTCTTGGTCAAAAACAGGTTGGCGACCCGCTCGATATTGCCGATCACGCGCCGGCCCTCGCCGACTACATACGGCAGCGTGGCGAACCTGTTGTCCAGCAAGACGATGTCGGCCACCGCGCGCGACGCCGGGCTGCCCGCGCCCATCGCGACGCCGATGTCGGCGTCCTTGAGGGCCAGCACATCGTTGACGCCGTCGCCGGTCATCGCCACGGCGTGCCCGCGCGATTGCAGGGCGTGCACGATGGCGCGTTTCTGGTCGGGCCGCACGCGGCCGAAGGTGGTGTGGGAGTCCAGCGCTTCGGCCAGGTCCGCAGGGCCGGTGGGGAGTTGACGCGCGTCCATGGTGTCGCCACGCAAGCCGAGCCTGCCGGCGACCGCCGCGACCGACACTGCGTTGTCGCCGGAGATCACCTTGACCGAAACACCCTGCGCGGCAAAGAACTCCAACGTCTCGCGGGCGTCGGGGCGCACCCTCTGCTCCAGCACCACCAGAGCGACGGGCGTGACCCGGCCCGGGGCGTCCGGGTGATCCACGGCCACCTCGGCAGCACCCAACAGCAGCACCCGCAGCCCCCGCGCCCCGATCCGCTCGGCCTGTTCGGCTGCCGCCGAACCCGGATCGAGGAGGACGTCGGGCGCACCGATCACCCAGTTGCCGTGGTCGCCATAGCTCACCCCGCTCCACTTGGTGGCCGACTTGAAAGGCGCTGTGGCGGTGGCAATCCAGCCAGGCGGGTGGTGGAAGGTTTCGGCGATCGCCCGCATGCTGGCGTTGGGTCGCGGGTCGGCGGCGGCCAGCGCGGCCAGCACGTCGTTCACCGTTTCGGATGGCGTGGCCAATCGCTCGACGCCCGAAACCCGCATCCCGTTTTCGGTCAAGGTGCCCGTCTTGTCGGCGCAAACCACGTCGACACGGGCCAGCCCCTCGATGGCGGGCAGTTCCTGCACGAGGCATTGGCGTTGGCCGAGCCGAACGACCCCGACGGCGAACGCGACCGACGTCAGCAGGACGAGTCCTTCGGGCACCATGGGCACCAGCGCACCGACAGTCCGCAGTACGGCCTGCCGCCAGCCCGCGTGCGTGGTGAAAAATTGGGTGTAGATGGTCAGCAGACCGGCCGGTACCAATAGGTAGGTGACGAGCTGCAGAATCCGGTTAATTCCATTGCGCAGTTCGGATTTCACCAGGGTGAACTTGCTGGCCTCCTGGGCCAGCTTGGCAGCGTAGGCCTCCGGGCCGACCTTGGTGGCGCGGTAGGCGCCGATTCCGGCCACGACGAAGCTGCCCGACATCACCGCGTCACCGGCGGCCTTGGCGATCGGGTCCGCTTCACCGGTCAGCAGCGATTCGTCGACCTCCAGGTTCTCCTGCTCGACGATCGCGCCGTCGACGACGACCTGATCGCCAGGACCGAGCTCGATGATGTCGTCGAGCACGACCTCGCTGGGCATCACCGCCCGGGTTCCGGATCGCCTGCGCACCAAGGGTTTCGCCTGCCCGACGATCGCCAGTTTGTCCAACGTCTGCTTGGCCCGGATCTCTTGGACCATGCCGATGACGCTGTTGGCGACGATGAGCAGGCCGAACAGCCCGTTGATCACCGAACCCGTCGCCAGCACGATCGCCAGCAACACGCCCAGGATCGCGTTGATTCGGGTGAAGACGTTGGCCCGAACGATCGCGGCGATGCTGCGGGTGGAGCGTTCGGGAACGGCGTTGCCCTTGCCCTCAGCTACCCGCTGTGCCACCTCGGCATCGGTCAGGCCCAATGTCTTGGCAAGGGTCATCGGGTGAAGGTCCCCAGCTTGTCTGAGTCAAAGTACTCCAGGTTCAAAGTGGCGCCGGCGAAGGTGGCTTTCGAAACCGTTCCCGGTGGGGCGTTTTCGTCTGTCGGCGTGAATGTGAAGGTGTCACCGTCCCAGTGCGCCAACGTGAAGGTGCGGTTCTTCGGCCCGAGCGACAGCTGCAGCGCGCCGTCACGTTCGGCCACGACGGCCGGTCCCCAGTAGTCGTTGGCGTACACGCCGGTGTAGTCGCTCAGCGCTTTGGCCGGCGCCGGGTTGGCCGGGGGTTGCCTGCCGACCAGCGAACCTACCGGGTTGTTCATCCAGCCGATCGCCTGCTTGTACAGGTCAGCCCACTTTTCCCGAACCTGGCCGTACTGGACCAGATCCATGAATTCGGCGGTCAGCGTCTCCGGCACGCCGATGGGTGCGGCGTTGGTCAACGCGATAATTCCCACGTCCTCCGACGGCATCACCACGAAGTTTGTCGCCTCACCCAACGCGAAGGCCCCAGAATGGCTGTACTCGGTGCGCCCCGAGGAGCTCACCGACACGTTGAAGCCGTAACCGTAGAAGCCGGAACGCGCGTTCGGTGTCGTCGCGGGAGCCGAGACGACCTGTGCGGTGGTCGCAGGCAGCAGTGCTTCCGGCGCCGCAATGCGCTGTCCGTTGTAGGTTCCATTGCCCAGCAGCATGAGCAGCCAGCGCGCCATGTCGTTGACCGACGAACTCACCCCACCCGCGGGTGACTGTGGATCCGGCTCGCGTTGAAAGCGCGGCTCCCATTTGTCTCCGACCTTGACGTGGTTGACCGCGTGGTCGGGCCGAGCGACGAAGTCGGCGAAGCGCGAACTCGTGGCCGCCATCCCCAGTGGGTGGTACAGCACCTCGTCGGACAGGTCTTCCCACGGCTTGCCCGCGGCGGCCGAGACCGCCTCGGCCGCGGCGGTTACCCCGAAGTTGGTGTAGGCGTAGCTGTTTCGGAAGGGAGCTAGCGGCAGGTACTTCAGCCGTTCGAGCGTCTGCCGGCGGTCGTAGCCCAGTTCCTCCAGCTTGTCACCGGCGTGGTCGGGCAGCCCGGAACGATGCGAATACAGGTCCGCGATGGTCAGATGGCCGGTGACATAGGGATCGTCCAGCGCGAACCACGGCAGCTTGGACACCACGGGCGTTTCCCAGCTGACGGCGTTCTGGCTGACTTCGTGTGCCACTACCGCCGCGCCGACCGATTTCGACACCGACGCCAACTGGAAGACGGTGTCGGCGTCGACCTTGTTGTCTGGCTTGTCGCCTCTGCTTGCGTCTCTGACGCCGAACCCCTTGGCATACATTGTCTTTCCGCCGTGGACAACGGCGACGGCCATGCCCGGAATACCGGAGCTTTTCATCAGGTCACCGACTAAGCCGTCGACCTTGGCTATGGCGTCGTCGAGCCGGCCGGCGGGGATCGCCAGGCCCGACACCTCGTTGGGCGGCGCATCTGACGACGGCGGCGGCGGACCGGACACCGGTTGGGCCGGCGCGCATCCTGCCAACGCAAGCAGAGCAACGACAGCGGCGGTTGCCGCGCGTCTCGTCATGGCCGCACACTTTAGCGTGGCGACGATGCGCGCCGGAATAACAACCCGTTTACGTCGAGGACTCCCCGACGACACGAGGTAACGCCACATTAACTGGAGGAGGGGGCGGCGAAAGATACTCGATACGGACGATTTGCCGTTCCGAGGGGGTGCCGCACATGACCATCGACAATCCCTTTTGGGAGGCGGTCAAGGATTGCGTTGAGCCCGACAGTTTCCGCTGCAACCCGGTGGTCGGCGAATTCCGGCTGGACCGGTCCGTGGAGGAGAGCATGGCCCGCGCGCCGAATCGACAGCTGTTGGCCAGGAAGTACTGCTGGACGATCCCCGACCCCGACACCGTGACGTTTGTGGCCGAGCACGCACACGGCGGGCTGGTCGATCCGATCGCGGGCACCGGCTACTGGGCCTACCTGCTCGGCCAGCTCGGCGTGGACGTCGTCTGCTACGACCTCAACCCAGGCGCGACACTGATCACCAACGGGTGGCACGGCGACGACCTCTATGCCGAGATCTGCGCGAAGGACTGCGCCGAAGCGGCCGCGTTGCACCCCGAAAGGACGCTACTGCTTTCGTGGCCGCCGCATGGCCAGGATGTCGGCGCACGAACGGTGTTGGCCTACAAGGGAAGTCGCGTCATCTACGTGGGCGAAGGCCGCGGCGGTGGCACGGGTGACGATCAGCTGCATTCGATCCTCGATACGCACTGGACCGAAGTCGACTCCCGCCGGCCGGTTCAGTGGTGGGGTCAACGCGACCGCCTGACGGTGTACACGCGCTGAAAATCTACAGCCGCCACCACGGGTTGAATCGGCGTGGGGCCGCGGGATCGATACGCTGACCCGGTGCGGGCACCACCACGTTGACCCCGGCGGGCTCGGCCGCCGAGAGCAGGCGTTCCACCGGTTCTGCCCACGGATGGGGCGCCAGCCGGAAGGTGCCCCAGTGGATCGGCACCAGCAGTCCCGAGCCCGACTCGGTGACGTCCAGATGCGCCCGAACCGCCTCCTCGGGGTTCATGTGGATGTCCGGCCACGCCGTGTTGTAGGCGCCGATGGGCAGCAGCGTCACGTCGAACGGCCCGTGGTCGTCGCCGATCTCCAAGAAGCTCTTGGTGTAGCCGGTGTCGCCGCCGAAGTACGCGCGATGACTCGGACCGATGAACGCCCACGATGCCCACAGCGTGTTGTTGCGGTCCAGGAAGCGGCCCGAAAAGTGCCGTGCCGGCATGCAAATCACGGTGAGTTCGTCGAGCTTTGCGGCCTGATGCCAGTCGAGTTCGACGATGCGATGCTCGGGAACTCCCCACGCGCGCAGGTGGGCGCCGACACCTAGCGGGACGAAGAACGGGGCCCGTTGGGTGAGGGCCAGTGCCATCACCGTGTCGATGTCGAGGTGGTCGTAATGGTCGTGGCTGATCACCACCGCATCGACGGCCGGCAGGCCTTCAAGCTGCACCGGCGGCGGATGCAGCCGCTGTGGACCGACGATGTCCGACGGAGAGCATCGGTCACTCCACACCGGATCGGTGAGCACGCGGTAACCGTCGATCTCCAGCAGTGCCGTCGAGTGGCCGAACCAGCTGACGGCGAGCCGGCCGGGCTCAACGTCGAAGATTTCCGGCGCGGCCAAAGGGATCGGCGCCTTGGGCCGGCTGCCGCCGCGATTGCCCGCCAATTCCCACAGGATGAGCCGCAATTGCTCGCGATCCATCTTGTAGATCGAGGCGGGCTCGAGGTTGACGAACACGCCGTCGGAATAGTGCGGCGATCCCTGTGTCACCGCCCGGATCGACGCGGGAGACGCACCGAGTGCGGCGGGCGCGCCGTGCAGCGCGCGCACCAACCAGCTACCGGCCGCCAGCGAGGCCGTGCCGGCGGCCAGTCGCAGCGCCCCCTGCAGCATGACCGTCAGGCCCCCTGGAACCTCGGAGGCCGCTTCTCGATGCGGGCGACCTGCGCTTCGATGACGTCCTGGCTGGACCAGGCCTTGTCGAACAGCTCCTTGTGCACCGGCCAGGCTTCCTCGATGGCGCCGTCGTCGTTGAGGACCCGCTTGGCGTGCTGGATCGCCAACGGTGCCAGGCCGGCGACCTCGGCGGCCCAGGCCTGGGCGTCGGCCAGCGTCCCGATGCGGTTGGCCATTCCGGTCTGCAGCGCAACGTCGGCGCCGAGCTTCTCCGCGGTCAGCAGCATCGCCCGGGCCCGCCCGTGGCCGACCAGCGAAGACAATCGGCGGATACTCCAGTTATCAAGGGCCAGACCATATTTCGATGTTGGGAACTGGAAGAACGCGTCGGGGGCGACGACCCGTAGGTCACATTGCATGGCCAGCTGCAGACCGGCGCCGATGGCGGGGCCGTTGATGGCCGCGATCACCGGAATGGGAACCGCGTCCATGACCTTGTGCAGCTCGATGAGCCGGTCGGGATAGTCTGCGGCGAACGCGTCTCCGCTGAGGTCCGCGCCCGCGCAGAACACCGTGCCCTGGCCGGTAAGCACGACGACGCGGGTTGACCCGTCGTCGCCCGCCTTGGCGATGGCCTCGCGCAGCTCGTCGACGAGCTCGGAGTTGAGGGCATTGCGGCGCTCGGGGCGCTGCAGCTCTATGGTCATGACGGCTTCGTCCTGGGTGACACCGATCATGATGCCCACCCTATATAGCCTCGTCGGGTGACTCGCATTACGACTGAACAGCTGCAGGATGCGGTGCTCGACGAAGGCTCTTTCGTCAGCTGGGACAGCGATCCGCTGCCCCTACCGGTGTCGGAATCCTACGCGCGGGAGCTGGCCGACGCCCGGGCCGCCACCGGCCTCGACGAAGCCGTGGTCACCGGCGAGGGACGCATATTCGGGCGCCGTGTGGCCATGGTGGTCTGTGAGTTCAGCTTCCTGGGTGGGTCGATCGGGGTGGCCGCGGCCGAACGGATCACCGCCGCGGTCGAACGGGCTACCGCCGAGCGGCTGCCGCTGCTGGCCTCGCCGAGCTCCGGCGGCACCCGCATGCAGGAGGGCACGGTCGCCTTCCTGCAGATGGTGAAGATCGCCGCGGCCGTGCAACTCCACAAACGAGCGCACCTGCCCTACCTCGTCTACCTGCGCCATCCGACCACCGGTGGGGTGTTCGCGTCATGGGGCTCGCTGGGCCACGTCACCGTCGCCGAACCGGGCGCCCTGATCGGCTTCCTCGGACCCCGGGTGTACCAGCTGCTGTACGGCGAACCATTCCCGGCCGGCATTCAGACCGCGGAGAACTTGCAACGGCACGGGGTGATTGACGGCGTCGTCGCGCTTGACGAGCTGCGCCGCACGGTCGATCGGGCGCTGACGGTGATCGCCGACCCGCCCGGGCCGCCCCGTGGGCCGAGCCGACCCGAGCCGACGCCGGACGTGCCGGCGTGGGATTCCGTCGTGTCGTCACGGCGGCCCGACCGGCCCGGCGTCGGCTATCTGCTGCGACACGGTGCCACCGACCGGGTCCTGTTGTCGGGCACCGGCCAGGGGGAGGCGGCGACGACGCTGTTGGCGCTGGCCCGCTTCGACGGCCAGCCCGCGGTGGTGCTGGGCCAGCAGCGAATCACGGGGGGTCTCGTCGGACCGGCGGCCCTGCGCGAGGCGCGGCGGGGCATGGCGCTGGCCGCCGAGCTGCGCCTGCCGCTGGTGCTGCTGATCGACGCCGCCGGACCGGCGTTGTCGACCGAAGCCGAGGAGGGCGGCCTGGCCGGCCAGATCGCCCAATGTCTGGCCGAGCTCGTCACTCTCGATACGCCGACGGTGTCGGTGCTGCTGGGCCAGGGCAGCGGCGGACCGGCGCTGGCGATGGTCCCCGCCGACCGGGTGCTGGCCGCGCTGCACGGCTGGCTGGCGCCGCTGCCGCCGGAGGGCGCCAGCGCGATCGTCTTCCGCGAGACCGCCCACGCCCCCGAACTCGCTGCGGCCCAAGGCATTCGGTCGGCCGACCTGCTGGCATCCGGGATCGTCGACGCCATCGTGCCGGAGCATCCCGACGCCGCCGACGAACCGGCCGAGTTCTCCCAACGACTCTCGCGCGCTATCGCCGCCGAGGTACACGCGCTGCGCGAGCTACCGGCCGCCGAACGGATGGCCGCACGCTTGCAGCGCTACCGGCGCATCGGGCTGCCCTCATCGTCGGGCAGCCCGAGGTAGCGCTCGATCGTCGGGCCGAGCCACTCGACAACCTCGTCGCGGCTCATCTCGACGACGGGCGGTAGCCGTAACACGAAGCGGCATAACGCCATACCGAGGATTTGGGTGGCGATCAGCCCCGCCCGCACGCCGGCCTCCTCGGCCGGCACCAGCTTGGCGACCAGCGGTTGCAGTTGGGTCCCGAAGATTTCCTGCATCCGTTGCGCGGCTTCGACGTTGGTGGCGCTGGATCGCAACAGGATCACCAGCGCCTCGTCGCCCTCCCAGCGCTCGAGAAAGTGCCGAACCACCGAGCGTCCTACCTGCGCCCGGCCGTTCGCCGCGAAGTCGGGAAATCTGAGGTCGAACTCCGCCGCGGCGGCGAACAGCTTGTCTTTGCTGCCGTAGTAGCGCATCACCATCGCGGGGTCCACCCCGGCGTCGGCGGCGATCGCCCGAATGGTGGCGGCCTGGAAGCCTGCGGTGCCGAACCGCTCGCGGGCGGCCGCCAGGATGGCGGCTTTGGTCTGCTCCGAAGATCTCCTCATGTCAACAATTGTAGGCCAACAACTGTTGACATAGATCCGTCGGCGCGCCAGCATGGAGGTATATCAACAAGCGTTGACTAACCACGGAGAGAGGAGCCCGCCATGAACGACACCGACGTCCTGGTGGTAGGCGCCGGTCCCACCGGCCTCGCACTGGGCGCTTCCCTGATGGCCCGTGGGGTTCGCGCGGTCCTGGTGGACGCGCTGGCGGAGGGCCAGAACACCACCCGTGCGGCCGTGGTGAACGCTCGCACACTCGAGGCGCTCGAAGACCTCGACGTGGCCCGGCGGATGGTCAAGGCGGGGCTGATCGCGCCGCGATTCACCATGCGGGAGGGCCGACGCGTACTCATCTCCATCGACTTCAGCGAACTGCCGACCAAATATCCGTACAGCCTGATGCTCTCCCAAGCCGACACCGAACGGTTGCTGCTGCAGCGACTGCACGAACTGGGCGGTGCCGTGCTCAGGCCCAAGACGCTCAGCCGCCTCGCCCAGGACGCCGACGGGGTCACGGCCACCTTCGAGGGCGGCGAGACCATCCGGGCCCGCTATGTCGTCGGAGCCGACGGCATGCACAGCACGGTCCGTGAGCATGCCGGAATCGGCTTTGCCGGAAGCGAATTCGCCGAATCCTTCGCGCTCGCCGACGTCCGGCTGGCCGGCGCCGCACCCCGCAACGAGGTGATCCTGTTCTACGCCGGGCAAGGCCTGACCGTTCTGGCCCCGCTGCCCGGCGATATCTTCCGCATCGTCGCCCCCGACGCGAACGCACCCAAGGTGCCGTCGGCGGAATTCGTGCAGGCGCTGCTGGACAGCCGCGGGTTCGGACCCGGCGAGTCGGTGGTTACCGACCTGCTGTGGGGAACACGGTTCCACATCCACCACCGCGTCGCCGACCGCTACAGGGCGGGCCGGCTGCTGCTGGCCGGGGACGCGGCCCACGTGCACAGCCCCGCCGGCGGACAGGGCATGAATCTTGGTATCACCGACGCGATCTCACTGGCCGGCGCGCTCACCGAAGTTCTGCACGGTGGCCCCGAGACGGCGTTGGACGCCTACGCCACCACCCAGCGCCGATGGGCCGAGCAGGTGCTGAAACTGACCGGACGGCTGACCCGGATGTCGACCCTGCCGCGCCCGGTACGCCCGCTCCGCAACTCCGCCGTACGCCTGGCCGCGCGCGTTCCCGCTGTGCGACGGCAGCTGGCGGTTCAGTTGAGCGGCCTGGGACGCCGATGATTTCGACGAGAAGACGCAAAAGCCCCCAATCGAGATTGATTTTGGGGGCTTTTGCGTCTGCTGGCGCCTGAGTCGCGCCTCCCACCCACACTGCAGATAATCAGGCAAAATGGGCGCCATGGACACTGGTGCCACCTCGCCTCGGGTATTGGTCGTCGACGACGACTCCGACGTGCTCGCCTCGCTGGAGCGCGGCCTGCGACTGTCTGGGTTCGAGGTGTCGACGGCGGTCGACGGCGCCGAGGCGTTGCGCAGCGCCACCGAGACCCGCCCGGATGCCATCGTGCTCGACATCAACATGCCGGTGCTGGACGGCGTCAGCGTCGTCACCGCGCTGCGAGCCATGGACAACGACGTCCCGGTCTGTGTGCTGAGCGCGCGCAGCTCAGTCGACGACCGGGTGGCGGGACTGGAGGCCGGCGCCGACGATTACCTGGTCAAGCCGTTCGTGCTGGCCGAGCTGGTCGCCCGGGTGAAGGCGCTGCTGCGGCGCCGCGGCTCCACCGCAACCTCGTCCTCGGAGACCATCACGGTGGGCCCGCTGGAAGTGGACATCCCCGGCCGTCGGGCCCGGGTCAACGGCGTCGACGTCGACCTGACCAAACGCGAGTTCGACCTGCTCGCGGTGCTGGCCGAGCACAAGACCGCGGTGCTCTCCCGCGCGCAGCTGCTGGAGCTCGTGTGGGGTTATGACTTCGCCGCCGACACCAACGTCGTCGACGTGTTCATCGGGTACCTGCGCCGCAAGCTGGAGGCCAACGGCGGCCCCAGGCTGCTGCACACCGTCCGGGGAGTTGGGTTCGTCCTGCGAATGCAGTGACCATGAAGTGGCCATGAACGTCCTGTCCAGGATCTTCGCCCGTACGCCTTCGCTGCGCACCCGGGTGGTGCTCGCGACGGCCATCGGCGCCGCCATTCCGGTGCTGATCGTCGGCACCGTCGTCTGGGTCGGCATCACCAACGACCGCAAGGAGCGGCTGGACCGTCGGCTCGACGAGGCCGCGGGCTTCGCCATCCCCTTCCTGCCGCGCGGCCTGGACGAAATCCCGCGCTCGCCCAACGACCGCGACGCGATCATGACGATCCGCCGCGGCGACCTGGTCAAGTCGAATTCCGATGTCACGCTGCCCCGGCTGAGCGAGGACTACGCCGACACCTACGTCCGCGGGGTGCGCTACCGGGTGCGGACGGTGGAGATTCCCGGGCCGGTGCCGACGTCGTTGGCCGTGGGCGCGACGTATGACGCCACCATCGCCGAGACCAATAACCTGCACCGCCGGGTGCTGCTGATCTGCGGCTTCGCCATCGGCGCGGCGGCCGTCTTCGCCTGGCTGCTGGCCGCGTTCGCGGTGCGACCGTTCAAGCAGCTCGCCCAGCAGACCCGATCGATCGACGCGGGTGACGAGGCGCCGCGCGTCGAAGTGCACGGCGCCAGCGAGGCCGTCGAGATCGCCGAGGCGATGAGGGGCATGCTGCAGCGCATCTGGGACGAGCAGAACCGGACCAAGGAGGCGCTCGCGTCGGCCCGCGACTTCGCCGCGGTCTCCTCCCACGAGCTGCGCACCCCGCTGACCGCGATGCGCACCAACCTCGAGGTGCTGGCGACCCTGGACATGTCCGACGATCAGCGCAAGGAGGTGCTCAACGACGTCGTCCGCACCCAGTCGCGAATCGAGGCGACGCTGAGCGCACTCGAGCGGTTGGCTCAGGGTGAGCTGTCGACGTCCGACGATCACGTGCCGGTCGACATCACTGAGCTCCTCGACCGCGCCGCCCACGACGCCATGCGGGTCTACCCGGACCTGGATGTCTCGCTGGTGCCGTCGCCCACCTGCATCATCGTGGGGTTGCCAGCGGGGTTGCGCCTGGCCGTCGACAACGCGATCGCCAACGCCGTCAAGCATGGCGGCGCCACCCGGGTGCAGTTGTCGGCGGTCAGCTCGCGCGCCGGGGTGGACATCGCCGTCGACGACAACGGGACCGGGGTCCCCGAAGCCGAGCGCCAGGTGGTGTTCGAGCGGTTCTCCCGAGGGTCGACGGCCTCGCATTCAGGGTCGGGCCTGGGGCTGGCATTGGTGGCGCAACAGGCTCACCTGCACGGCGGGACGGCGGCGCTGGAAGAGAGTCCCTTGGGCGGCGCGCGGCTATCGCTGCACATCCCGGCGCCCAGCTAGGGCCGAACGGGTCACTTCCTAGAGCTCTTGCACCACGGCGTGAAGCAGGCCCGCATGGCGGCTTGCTCGTCCTTGAACCAGACCTGCGCGACGGTCGGGTCGTAGGTCGGATCGTCGGGTGTGTAGTAAATCCGGGTATCCGAACGGCCCTTCACCAGCCATCCGTCCGGGCCGCCACCGTCGGGTGTGGCGCGAGCCGAACCCGGGCCGTAGGGCTCGTATGGCAACACCGGCCACTTCTGGGGCGGCGTCCCTTTAGGGACCGGACGCTTCTTCGCCGGCCCGGCCTTGGCGGCCTGGGCATTCTTGCGCGGCGCCGCCTTGCCAGGCGGAACCTTCCGCGGCGGCACCTTCTTCGCGGGGATCTTCCCTGCCGGTGCCCGTTTCGCCGGCGGCCGAGCCTTCTTCGGCGGCGCCTTCTTGGCGGGCGGGCGCTTCGTCGTCGGGGAGTCGTCGGCTGACAGGAATTTCCTGAGGAATGAAACCCTGCTGTTCTGTGCCTCTCTCGCGATGGGAATCTCGGTCGTCGGCAAGTCGTGCTCGATCGGAATCTCGGTGGTCGGGAAGTCGTGTTCGACGGGAATCTCGGTCGTCGGAAAGTCCTGCTCGACCGGAATCCGGGTCGTCGGCGACTCCTGCTCTACTGGGATTTTGGAGGCAGGCGACTCCTTGCCGGCCGACTCCTTCCTTGCCAGCAGCCGTTTCAGGAACGAAACCTTGGCCTTCGGCGGCTCTTTCGCCACCGAGTCCTCGGCTGCCGTCTCTTGAGCGACAGGGATCTCCGTCGCCGGAGGCTCTGGTTCGACGGCGACCTCGGCTGTCGGCGGCTGGTCCTCGGCGGGAACCTCAGTCGCTTCCGGCTCTGCCTCGACGGGAACCTCAGTCAGGTCCGACTCTTGTTGTTCGAGGGGAGCCTCATTCGCTTCCGGCTCTGCCTCGAGGGGAACCTCGGTCAGGTCCGACTCTTGTTGTTCGAGGGGAGCCTCATTCGCTTCCGGCTCTGCCTCGACGGGAATCTCAGTCGCTTCCGGCGCTAGCTCGACAGGAACAGTTGCGGTCAGGAATGGCGATTCGTCAGGAACCTCCGCCGCCTCCGCCTCTTGCTCGATGGCAAAGTCAGGCAGGCCCGACTCTTGCTCGACGGCAGTATCAGACGGCGACTCTTGGCCGACACCAACGTCAGTTGCTTCGGCCCCTTCCTCAACCGGGATGGCCATCGGCGACACAGTTTCGGCCGGGACGACGTCGGCCGCGAACAGATCGTCGTGCTCGACGGTAGCTTCTCTCGTCGCCGATTCCCGCTCGACCGGAATCTCAGTCGCTTCCGGCTCTAGCTCGACAGGAACAGTCGCGGCCGGCAACGACGATTCGTCGGTAACCCCAGACGCTTCGGCCTCTTGCTCGACCGGGATTGCCGTCGGCAACGCACTTCCGGCGGGGACGTGGGCCGCGAACAAATCGTGTGGGACCTGAATAGTCCTCGTCGGAAACTCGGGTTCAGCGGGAGCCTCGGTCGCCTCCGACTCTTGCTCGACTGGAGAAGTTGCGGTCGGGAGCTCCGGCTCGGCGGCGACCTCCGACGTCGGCGAGTCTTGCTCGGCCGAAATCGTCGGCGAGCGTTTTTCGGCGGGGGTGCGGGGTGCGAACAAATCGTGCGGGACCGAAATAGTCCTCGTTGGAGATTCGGGTTCGACGGACGCCTCAGGAGACGGTGACTCTTGCTCGACGGGAACTTCGGTCGTCGGGTGCTCCTGCTCGACCGAAATCATCGTCGTCGGCGACTCAGTTACGGCCGGGACGTCAACCCCAAACAAATCGTGCGGGACCCGAACCCGGGTTGTCGGATGCTCTTCCTCGACGGGAACCGATGCCGTCGGCCACTCCTGTTCGGCCGGATTCATCGTGGTCGAGTGCTCTTGCTCGGCCGGAATGATCGTCGTCGGCGGCTCAGTTTCGGCCGCGATGTCGGTCCCGAAGAAGTCCGGCCAGCCCGGAGCCCCGGGCCAGGACGGCTCGGGCTTGGCGTCGACCTCAGGGCCCGACCCGTTCCCTGCCGTCCCAACCGGCACCTGACCTTTGACGGGGCGGACCGTCAGGGCGAGCGTCAACACCAACCCCATCAGAAAGGACAGGACAAAAAGCCACCAATGCACTTAAATCACCGCCCCCCGCCTATCCCAGCCCCAGGCGAATCACCCGGAAGCATTTCGACACCGGGGCGTTTGTTCAAGACATTGGCGACCACCCGGGCAACGCCGGAACCTGCCAGGAAAGCGAGCAGGTACCACAACCACTGGATCACAAAATCCATGCTTGGATCTCCTTAGCTCACAACAATTTCGACGCGGCGATTCTTGGCACGACCCTCGGCCGTGTCATTGGGGGCGACCGGGTTCGACGAACCGAGACCCTTGATGACGAGCTGTGGGCCGGCAACGCCATGGGCAACGAGGAAG
The DNA here is from genome assembly GCF_001667035.1 of Mycobacterium sp. 852002-51057_SCH5723018. Taxonomy (GTDB): domain Bacteria; phylum Actinomycetota; class Actinomycetes; order Mycobacteriales; family Mycobacteriaceae; genus Mycobacterium. The sequence goes on along the minus strand of NZ_LZIR01000126.1, from coordinate 7,015 downwards.
TCGGCCACGGTTTGGGCCCGCTGGTTACTCAACGAAATGTTGATGGCCTCGGCGCCGGAATTGTCGGTGTAACCGTTGATCGTCGCGTGCACGGTCGGACATGCCTTGAGCTTGTCCGCCACCTGACCCAGGATCTGGTCGTCGGCCGGGGTCAAGCTAAACCCGTCGTTCGCAAAAGTGATCGGGCCGCCCGTCACGGTATCGATGGCCGACGCCAAGCCGGCACACGCCGTGGGAGCGGGCGGTCCCGGCGGCGGAATCGGCCCGTTAACGGCAAGCTTGCCAACCACATTCAGATTCGACCAGGTGCGCGCCGCCTCCTGCTCGACGGTGTTCTTTTGGTCTTGCGTCGCGGCGGTCCCCGTCAGCGTGATGGTGTCTCCGTTTACGGAGATACCGAAATCGGGAATCGAGGCGCTGTCTTTGAAAATCGGTCCGGCGTTGGAGAAATCGAGCGCGTCGACGTCGGGGTTGATACGGATTTGGTCGATGATGGTGACGGCGGGCGCAAGGGACCCGTTGACCGCCTTCATCAACGCCGCCTTCGCGGAATCGTCGGGAAAGTCTCCACTGAGCACAAACTCGTTGCCGTTGCGGGTTATTGACAGCCGCGCCAAGGACAACTTTGGCGCACCGGGCCTGCCCGACGGAGCCAGCGTGGGGTGAGCGCCCGTCGGCGATGTAGCAGCATGCGGTCGGTCGAATGCACCGTAGCCGATTGCCGCTATCAACACCGGGATAATTACCAGGGCAATCACCCAGGGAAGGCCAAGCGACCGCCGGTAAAACTCCGGAGCCCGCCCCGAGTCGGTGCTTGCGGCCGCCTCCCGCAAACCCGCGCCTGACCCCACTATTTCCCCTCCCTCAATTTCCTTGCCGAGGACTTCCCGGTCCTGCAGGCGATATGCAGCCTACCCAGTCAACGCGGCGACAATTCCCAAGTCGGGCACACTAGAGCGATGGGCAACGGCAAAAACCCGACCGACAGTGAAACCCTGGCATACATCCGCAACCTGGTCGCCGAGGAGAAGTCCCTGCGCGAGCAGCTTCAGCACGGCGAAATCAGCACATCGGATGAGCATGATCGCCTGCACCGGGTGGAGGTCGAACTTGACCAGTGCTGGGACCTGCTGCGGCAGCGTCGGGCACTTCGCGAAACCGGTGGTGACCCGCGTGAGGCGGAGGTGCGGCCGCCCGGCCAGGTCGAGGGCTACCTGAGCTGAGCGAGGACGCGGCCGACGTCGATGTCGTCGTCATAGGCGGGGGCCACAACGGCCTGGTCGCGGCCGGATACCTGGCCAAAGCGGGCCTTCGGGTCCGGGTGCTGGAGCGGCTGGGTCACGTCGGCGGTGCCGCAATTTCGGCGCAGCCGTTCGACGGTGTCGAGGTTCGGCTGTCGCGCTACTCCTACCTGGTCAGCCTCCTGCCGTCCCGCATCGTCGACGATCTGGGCGCGGACGTGCGGTTGGTCCGCCGGCGATTTTCGTCGTACACGCCTGACCCCGCCACCGCCGGCCGCACCGGGCTGCTGGTCGGGCGCCCCGACACCTTCGCGGCCATCGGCGCCGCCGCCGACGAGCGCGGTTTCGCGGCGTTCTACCGGCGCTGCCGGCTGGTGACCGAACGACTCTGGTCGACGCTGCTCGAACCGCTCCGCACCCGCGACCAGGCCCGCCGACACGTCCTCGACGGCGGCGATGCCGACGCGGCGGGCGCCTGGCGGGCCATGGTCGACGAACCGATCGGGCAGGCCATCACCGGCTCGGTCGGCAGCGACCTGGTGCGTGGCGTGATGGCGACCGACGCGCTGATCGGCACCTTCGCTCGCCTCGATGACCCGTCGCTGCGGCAGAACGTCTGCTTCCTCTATCACGTGCTCGGCCGGGGCACCGGAGACTGGGACGTGCCCGTCGGCGGGATGGGCGCGGTGAGCGCGGCCCTGGCGACGGCGGCGGTCCACTACGGCTCCGAAATCATCACGGAAGCAGAGGTTTTCGCTGTGGAACCCGACGGCCAGGTGCGCTACCGCAATCGTGGCGACGAGCATGTGGTGCGCGGTCGGTTCGTTCTGGCCGGCGTCACACCGACGGTGCTGGCCGGTCTCCTCGGCGAACGGCCGGCGACCCCGACTCAGGGCGCGCAGGTCAAGGTCAACATGGTGTTGCAGCGGTTGCCCCGGTTGCGCGACGGCAGCGTCACACCCGAACAGGCGTTCGCCGGAACGTTCCACGTCAACGAGACCTGGACCCAACTGGACGCGGCGTACTCGCGCGCCCGCGGCGGGCACCTTCCCGATCCGCTGCCCTGCGAAGCGTATTGCCACTCGCTAACGGACCCGAGCGTCCTGTCGGCCGAGCTGCGTGAGTCGGGCGCGCACACGATGACGGTGTTCGGCCTGCACACCCCGCACTCGCTGTTCGACGGCAGCTACTCGGGCGCTTTGCGCGACCGGCTGACCGAGTCGGTGCTGGCCTCGCTGAATTCGGTTCTGGCCGAACCCATTCAGGACGTCCTGATGCATGACGCCAATGGTCGGCCGTGCCTCGAGACGACGACCACCCTGGACCTGCACCGCACGCTGGGGATGACTGCGGGCAACATCTTCCACGGAGGCTTGTCGTGGCCGTTCGCCGACAACGGCGATCCGCTGGATACCCCTGCACGCCAGTGGGGAGTCGCCACGACGCACGCTCGAATCATGTTGTGCGGCTCGGGCGCCCGCCGCGGCGGGGCGGTGTCGGGCATCGGCGGTCACAACGCCGCGATGGCCGTGCTGGCCTCGGCCTGACTACCTCTTCTGACGGCGACGGTGCGTAGTTGGACGGCGTGAGCGGCGTGTCCCCGTACAAACACGCACGCTCGCAAAGGGAAAAGACGCCACTAGCGTCCGTCGATCGTCTCGTAGTCGCGTTCGGTGTAGCCGGTGTAGATCTGGCGCGGACGGCCGATCTTGCTGTCACCCTCGTCGTGCATCTCGCGCCAGTGCGCGATCCACCCGGGCAACCGGCCCAACGCGAAGAGCACGGTGAACATCCGGGTCGGGAATCCGAGCGCCCGGTAAATCAGGCCGGTGTAGAAGTCGACGTTGGGGTAAAGCTTGCGCTCGACGAAGTAGTCGTCGGTGAGCGCCTTCTCTTCGAGCTCCTTGGCGATGCCGAGCAGGTCATCGTCGCCGCCGAGCTTGGCAAGGATCTTGTCGGCCTGCTCCTTGACGATCCGTGCCCGGGGGTCGTAGTTCTTGTAGACGCGGTGGCCGAAGCCCATCAGTTTGACGCCCGCCTCGCGGTTCTTCACCTTGCGGACGAACTCGCTGACGTCGTCCTCGCTTTGGCGGATCTGCTCGAGCATCTCGAGGACAGCCTGGTTGGCGCCGCCGTGCAGCGGGCCCCAGAGCGCGTTGATGCCACCGGAGATGGAGGTGAACAGGTTGGCCTGCGACGATCCAACCAGCCGAACCGTCGATGTCGAACAGTTCTGCTCATGGTCGGCGTGCAGGATGAGCAGCATGTCCAGCGCCCGCACGACCTCGGGATCGGCCTCGTAGGGCTCAGCCGGCAACCCAAAGGTCATCCGCAAGAAGTTCTCCACCAGGGTCAGCGAGTTGTCTGGGTACAGGAATGGTTGGCCGACCGACTTTTTGTAGGCATAGGCGGCGATGGTCGGCAATTTGGCCAGCAACCGGATCGTCGAGAGCTCGACCTGCTCGCCGTCCGTCGGGTCAAGCGAATCGGGGTAGTACGCGGAGAGCGCGTTGACCGCGCTGGACAACACAGGCATCGGGTGGGCGTTACGCGGAAAACCGTCGAAGAAGCGCTTGAGGTCCTCATGCAGCATGGTGTGCAGCTGAATCCGCTTCGTGAACTCGGCCAGCTGCTCCGTGTTCGGAAGCTCACCATAGATCAGCAGGTAGCTCACCTCGATGAAAGTCGACTTCTCGGCGAGCTGCTCAATCGGATAGCCGCGGTAGCGCAGGATCCCGGCTTCGCCATCGATGTAGGTGATGGAGCTCTTGCACGCGGAGGTGTTGACGAAACCGTTGTCGAACGTGGTGTAGCCGGTCTTGGACAACAACGAACCCAGCGCGATGCCGTCGGCGCCTTCGGTGGCCTTGACGACCTGCAGGTCGATCTCGCCCCCCGGGTACTTCAGAGTTGCGGTGTCGTCTGTGTCGGCCACGAGAACCCCTTTGCGCTCTGGCTGGTATGGCTGCCCTGACTAGGTGCTTACAGCTGAAGGTAGTCGTTATCGCGTCGGAGTGCCTGCCCGGGGTCGCCTCTGCCGTTCGTGCGACCGTCCGCCCGATGAATGCCGGCGGATGGCCCCGCGTCGGCGTTCATCGTGAGCCGGCGGCCGGCAAACGCGGGCGTCAGGGCTGAAGGCGTTCAACCTGAGCGCCAATGACCCGAATCCGGTTGTGCACCCGGTTTTCCCGTCCCTGCCAGAACTCCACTACCTCGGGCACGATCAGGTATCCGCCCCAGTTAGGTGGGACCGGGACGGACTCCGAGCCGGCGAAGCGCTCGGTGACCTCTTTCAGCTGGTCGAGCAGCGCAGCACGCGACGCGATCGGGCGCGATTGGTGCGAGGCCCAGGCGCCCAGTTGTGAGCCGCGCGGGCGCTTGGACCAGTAGTCCTGCGTAACTTGCGGGTCGACCTTGCTCACCCGGCCGCGGATGTGGACCTGCCTTCCCAGCAGGTACCAGGGGAAGGTTGCCGACGCGTACGGCGACGCCTCGAGCTCAAACCCCTTGGCGGAGTCATAGTTGGTGAAAAAAGTGATTCCCGTCTCGTCGGCGCTCTTGCACAACACCGACCGGCTGACCGGCCTGCCGTCGGCGACGGTGGCCAGCACAAAGGCGTTGGGCTCGGCCACCCCGGCGCGTTCGGCGTCGTCAATCCATTCGCGGAACAACGCGAGCCAACCGTCGGCCACCCAGTCCACGTCCAGGTCGGGGCTGCCGTCCTTCTCGACGGACCCGTATTCCACGCGCATCGTCTGCAGGCGCTGCTCGTCCGGTCCTGCCATTGCGCCAACGCTACCGGCGGTTGCTACCGGCCGGTAGCGTCGGCCCGGAGGCGGGGTGCGAGAATTTTTCCTATGACTGTTGTCCCCGAAAACTTTGTCCCCGGCCTAGAGGGCGTGGTGGCTTTCACCACCGAGATTGCCGAGCCGGATAAAGACGGCGGCGCCCTGCGCTACCGCGGCGTCGACATCCAAGACTTGGTGAATCAGCAGGTCACCTTCGGTGACGTGTGGGCACTGCTGGTCGACGGCAGGTTCGGGCACGGGCTGCCGCCCGCCGAGCCGTTCCCGCTGCCGATCCACACCGGTGACGTGCGGGTGGACGTGCAGGCCGGCCTGGCGATGCTGGCACCCATCTGGGGGTATAAGCCCCTGCTCGACACCGACGACAGCACCGCCCGCGACCAGCTGGCCCGCGCTTCGGTGATGGCACTGTCCTACGTCGCACAGTCGGCGCGCGGCATTTATCAGCCCGCCGTCCCGCAGCGAATCATCGACGAATGCCCCACGGTCACAGCGCGATTCATGACCCGCTGGCAGGGCGAGCCGGACCCCAGGCACGTCGAGGCCATCGACGCCTACTGGGTGTCGGCCGCCGAGCACGGAATGAACGCCTCGACATTCACCGCGCGCGTGATCGCCTCAACCGGCGCGGACGTCGCGGCGGCGCTGTCCGGGGCGATTGGCGCGATGAGCGGCCCCCTGCACGGCGGGGCACCGGCCCGCGTCCTGCCCATGCTCGAAGAGGTCGAACGCACCGGCGACGCCCGCAGCCTGGTCAAGGGGATCCTCGACCGCGGCGACAAGCTGATGGGCTTCGGGCACCGCGTCTACCGCGCGGAGGACCCGCGCGCGCGGGTGCTGCGGGCCGCCGCCGAGCGGCTGGGCGCCCCCCGCTACGAAGTCGCCATGGCGGTCGAGCAGGCGGCGCTCACCGAGCTGCGCGAGCGGCGTCCGGACCGGGCCATCGAGACCAACGTCGAGTTCTGGGCCGCGGTCATCCTGGACTTCGCCCGGGTGCCGGCCAGCATGATGCCGGCGATGTTCACCTGCGGACGCACCGCGGGATGGTGCGCACACATCCTCGAGCAGAAGGGGCTCGGCAAGCTGGTCCGCCCGTCGGCCGTCTATGTGGGTCCCGCCCCGCGCAGCCCGGACTCCGTCGAGGGTTGGGACCGGGTTCTCACCCACGCCTGAGGCCTTCTTGCGAGCGCAACGTCATGGCGAAGTTCGGCTCATATTTTCGCCGTGGCGTTACGCTCGCGTGCACTTGTTGTCGGTGGCGGGCGGTTGAATGAACGAGTTCCGCGATGACAGCGATGACACCGATGACTTTGTGTCGCGGGGCGAGTCAATAACCGTGAGCCCGCCCACCCCCGGGGCGGGCACGGGATACCGACAACAAGGAGACCATCATGGCCATCAACTTCGAACCCGCACTGTCCCCGCACCTCGTGGTCGACGACGCCGCGGCGGCGATCGACTTCTACGTCAAGGCGTTTGGCGCCACCGAGCTGGGCCGGGTACCGCGGGCCGACGGCAAGCTGATCCACGCGGCGCTGCGCATCAACGGCTTCACCGTGTTGCTCAACGACGACTTCCCGGAAGTGTGCGGTGGCAAGTCGATGACGCCGAAGTCACTGGGCGGAACCCCCGTCACCATTCACCTCACGGTCACCGACGTCGACTCCAAGTTCCAGCAGGCCCTCGACGCCGGCGCCACCGTGGTGGCGCCGTTGGATGACCAGTTCTGGGGAGACCGTTACGGCGTGGTCGCCGACCCCTTCGGCCACCACTGGTCGCTGGGACAGCCGGTGCGCGAAGTCAGCATGGACGAGATCCAAGCGGCGATGTCCGGGCAGGCGAGCGGCTAAAACTCGCGCAGCCGGGCCAGCAGCCGGCGTGGGGGGGGGGGGGGCGGGGGGGGGGGGGGGGGCCGCCCCCCCCCGGGGGGGGGGGGGGGGGGGGGGGTGTGGGGGGGGGGGGGGGGGG
>NZ_LZIR01000125.1 GCF_001667035.1 Mycobacterium sp. 852002-51057_SCH5723018 | reverse complement strand
GCATGGGGGGGGCGCGGGCCGGTGCCCCGCCGGGCAGGGGGCCGCTCATCGCGCCAATCGCCCCGGACAGCGCCGCCACTGCTGGTCAGCCCGCGCAGCACCGCGTAGGCGTGATGCCCGTCGCGGGGCGCAATGGGGCAATTCAGCTGCGGCATGTGGCGGTGCCAGGCGTCGTTGGTGGCATCCCAGCCGAGCGCCGGATCGGGCGGCTGGTCGGGCAGTGCGCGCTCGGAGAACTCGAGCACCAGGTCGTGCTCCTGCCCCTCGTCGACGGTGATCTCGCAGCTGAGCACTTCTCTGCCGCCGTGTCCGGAGCGCACGGCGCGGGCGTCGCAGCCGCCCAGCCACCGCCAGCGCAACTTTCCCGACCGGCCGCTCCAGACCCCGTTATCGAGGGTCAGCCGCCCGGGGCCGTGGCGGCCGAACCCGGCGCTCGGTTGCAACAGCACGCGTAGCCGCGTCGCGCCGCGGCAGCCCACGATGCGCCGCAGCAGCACCGCCCGGTCGGGGTCGCCGGGAAAAGACAGCGCCTCGCGGCACTCCACGGTGCTGTCACGGGTGATCCACCGGTTGCGCCAGATCAGCGTTCCCGGCTCGTAATAGCCGCCCCACACATGCCGCACTTCGGTCGGGGTGATCGCGTACACCCCGTCGCCGCCGATCAGGTTGGAGAAGACGGCGTCGGAATCCCAGCGCGGCGCGCACAACCATGCCACGTCGCCCCGTGGGCCGATCAGCGCGCCGCGCTCCCCGTCGGCGAGCAGCGCGTACTCGCGCAGCACTCGCGGCGGGAAGGCCGCCTCGACGTCGATCGTCTCGTCAGCCACGCGCCCCCGCTTTCGAAGACCGCCGGGCGGCACCGCCCGCGTGGGTGCGGATCTTCCCGCTCGCCATCCGTTCGGCCAGCCGGGAGGCCAGCGCCATGATCGTCAGCGCCGGATTGGCCGAACCCTGGGTGGGACACACCGACCCGTCGGCCAGAAACAGGTTCGGCACGCCCCAGACGCGCTGATCGGAGTCGACCACCGAATTCTGCGGGCTGGTGCCCATCCGCGCGCCGCCGATCAGGTGGGCGAACCGCTGGATGGTCAGCACGTCCTGGGCATCAGCCGCGTGCAGGATTTCACCGATCACTTTGGTGGAGTAGGCCATATTGGCCTTGTCGTTATCGCACAGGGTGTAGTCGAAGCGGGCCACCGGGAGGCCGTACGGGTCCGTCTCGGCTGCGAGCGTGACCCGGTTGTCCGGCCGCGCCAACAGCTCGTTGAGCACGCCGATGGTCGCCCAGTGGTTGTAGTCGCGCATGTACTCGCGCAGGGCGCGGCCCCAGTGCCCGTCGGCCAGCACGTGTTCGGCCCAGCCGATGGGCAGCGGCGACACGGTCTGGATGGAAAAGCCGCGGGCGAAACCGCGCGACGGGTCGGTCTCGTAGAACTGTTCGGAGGACACCTCCGGCGGGGGAGCCTTGTACATCCGGACCTCGTCGGACCACCTGCCGGCCGACTGTGTGGCGCCCTGCACCATGACGTAGCGCCCGACCTGATCGTCGCTGTTGCCCAGCCCGTTTGGGAAGCGGGCGCTGACGGAGTTCAGCAGCAGGCGCGGGGTTTCGATCGAATACCCGGCGACCGCAACTGCTTTGGCGCGCTGTAGCCGTTCGGTGCCGCCGGATTCGTCGTAGTACACCACCCCTCGGGCGGCGCCGGTCTCGTCGAGTTCGACGCGGGCGGCCATGGAGTTGGCGCGGATCTCCACGCCGTGGGACAGCGCGTCAGGCAGGTGCGTGACGTACGGGCTGGCCTTGGCGTTGACCTTGCAGCCCTGCAGGCAGTAGCCGCGGTAGATGCAGTGCGGCCGGTTACCGAAGGTGCCGTTGACGATGCCGACGGGCCCGACGCGCATCTTGATGCCGAGCCGCAGCGCACCCTCCCACAGCCTGGCGGCCGCACCCGAAATCGGGTGCGGCGAAAAGGGATAACGGTGGGGGTAGCCCCACGGCCAGTTCTGGCCGGCCACCGGCAACTCGAGCTCGAGCTGCTCGTAGTGGGGTAGCAGGTCCTCGTAGCCGATGGGCCAGTCCGCGCCCACCCCGTCGAGGGTGTAGGTCTGCAGGTCGCTGGGGTGGAAGCGCGGCGTATATCCGGCGTAGTGCACCATCGAGCCGCCCACGCCGCGGCCGGAGTTGTTCTTACCCAGCTCGATCGGGTCCGAGCCGCCGATGATGCGCTTCTGCGTCCAGTACAGCGCGTGCGAGCCGGCCTCGTCGGAGACCCAGTCCTCGTCGGGGTGCCAGAACGGGCCGGCCTCGAGGATCACGATGCGCCAGCCCGCGCGGGCCAGCCGCTGCGCGAGCACCGAGCCGCCCGCCCCGGCCCCGACGACCACCAGGTCCACCGCGTCGTCGTCGCGGTAGCGGCGCATGGTCTTTTCGCCGGGCAGGTCACGCGAATGCACGTCGAGCAGGAACCGCGAATCGTTGTCCCTTGGCCCGACCGCCCCCTTCAGCAGGCCACGCAGTAGATCGCCCATCACACGTCACCGCTTTGCACGACGCGGACCGGGTCCTCCTCGGTGGCGCCGGGGGTTTCGTACGGCTCGCGTGCCGCGGCCGGGCCGGTGGCGCCGCCGAGACGCATGAACCCGCGCGGATATGCCGGGCCGCCGAAGCCGATCTCGTTCCAGGCCCACGGGTGCGAGTAGAAGCCCGACAGCACCATCCGCATGCATACCGACCACGCGCGTTTGACGTTGAGCCGGTCCCACGTTCCGCCCTCCAGCAGGCCCTGGGAGAACTGGTCGATGATGGCCTCACGGGTTTCGGCCTCGGCGTCGGCGAACGACGCCTTGCCGTAGCGGCGCGACGCGGTCTCGTCGAGCGCGCGCAGCACCAGCCGCCAGGTGTCGCGGTCGTCGGGCATGTCGGCGTACTGGTAGCCGTCGAGCTTCCCTTCGGCGAGCTTGTTGTCGACGGACTCGGCCACCGGCACCCGCGGCTCGGTGTCCTGCGCCAGCACCGTGTCACAGAACGCGCGTAGGCACGGCTCCTCGTCCTCGCTGAAAAAGCGCAGCGGCCCAGGCGGTTCCAGCCGGGCCAGCACCACCTTCCTGGTGGCTTCATCCCACGAGTCGGCGGTTTCCAGCACGTCGAAGTCGGGGTATCGCCCGATCATCTGCGGCGTGGTGCCGCGGCGTTGTTTCGGCAACCAGGACGGGTGCGGGGGCTTGCCGCCCTCGCGCAGGTTGGGCAGGTGGTCAGGGCGGGAGGTCATCGTGACGGTCCCTCAGCTATCGCCTGAACCGTTCGCGGCGCAGGGCCGAGGCCAGCAGCCCCATGCCGCCGACCATGCACATCAGTCCGGGTGCCGCGACGGGCGGGCCCATCGGGACGTTGTAGGACGCGTTCTTCCACCCGCCCGGCTTGCGCCCGACGCCGCGGATGTGCAGGTACTCGCCCAATAACCCGTTGGCGGTGTAGACGGCGGCGGTGATCGGCAGCCAAAGCTTGGCCCACCGCCGCGAGAACACCCCGCCGATTCCGGCGACAACCACCGGCGGGGTCACCACGATCGGGCTCCACATCCATTTGTTGCCGAAGCTGGCCTTGTAGTGCTCGAAATAGATTTCCGCCGTCGTGACGAGGGCCGCTACCGCGGTCAGACCGGACAGCGAGCGTTCGAAGCGACCGTGCGCGACGTCGTACAGCGCCCGCTCAGCCAGATGTTCGGCCTCGCGCCCGCCGCGCCGTCCGCCGTTGCCTAGCAACAACATTTCCCTTCCCTTTCCTGACGTCGGTCGGGCGTCACTGGCCCCGCCTGAATTCCTTGCTGAACCGTTGCGGGGCATCGACGCCCCGCGCCAAGAGCCGCTTGGGGAGAAAGTCCGCCGCCGTTTTGCCCATCGGGCCACCTCACTCCCGCAAGGAAACACGCTTGAGCAGCCACCCCGGACGACCCGGTCACATAAACGAGTCGAGATGCTGCCAGCGAACTGGCTATGCGCCCAGCTGCGTGTTTCAACCGAGGTGGTCCTGACGGCATGCAGGCATGCGCCGCGAACCATGCGCTTCGGTGAAGTACCCCCATCCAGGGGGGTTAACCATCGAATTCGCTGAGGTGCTGCTCGCGGTGCGTACTACCATGCGGTGCAACGCAAATCGGCACCATGGCGCGGGCGCCGACGCGCCGGTCGCGGCGCAGCCACCCCAGGCACCCGCCGGCGGACGGATCCGTCGCCGGCGACCGGTTTGCGCCGCGGGGATCGGGAGACGGCGGCTCGCCACCGCCGGCTCGCCCCAGGCGATCGGCTGATGGCTGCGTGGCTGCGCGAGATGGCGGAAATTGACGCGACGGACAGTACTGCCGGGCCGCCGCGGCGTCACCAGGCGGCCGCCCGGGCAAACGCCCTGACCAAAACCGCTCGGCTCGCTGATGTGCCATGATGTCGGAGCTGTCAAGAGTCAGGGAGCAGCGGTGGATCTCAATATTTCGATGGTCACACGACCGGTCGGGCGTCTGATCGCCACGGCACAGAACGGGCTGGAGGTCTTGCGGCTGGGGGGCTTGGAAACCGGTAGTGTCCCGTCGCCCTCCCAGATCGTCGAGAGCGTGCCGATGTACAAGCTTCGGCGGTACTTCCCCCCGGCCAACCGGCCCGGGCAACCGCCGGTGGGACCGCCCGTGCTGATGGTGCACCCGATGATGATGTCGGCCGACATGTGGGACGTCACCAGGGAAGACGGGGCGGTGGGCATCCTGCACGCCAATGGGCTGGACCCCTGGGTCATCGACTTCGGCTCGCCCGACAAGGTCGAAGGCGGCATGCGCCGCACCCTGGCCGACCACATCGTCGCGCTCAGTCAGGCCATCGACACGGTCAAGGACACCACCGGCAGCGACATCCATCTGGTCGGGTATTCGCAGGGTGGCATGTGGTGCTACCAGGTCGCCGCCTACCGGCGTTCGAAAAGCCTGGCCAGCATTGTCACTTTCGGCTCGCCAGTGGACACCCTGGCCGCCCTGCCGATGGGCATCCCGGCAAACTTCGCCGCGCCGGCCGCCAACTTCATGGCCGACCACGTCTTCAGCCGGCTGGCCATCCCAAGCTGGATGGCGCGCACCGGCTTTCAGATGCTCGACCCGCTCAAGACCGCCAAGGCGCGGGTGGACTTCGTGCGCCAATTGCACGACCGCGAGGCACTGCTGCCGCGCGAACAGCAGCGCCGGTTCCTCGAACGCGAGGGATGGATCGCGTGGTCGGGCCCGGCGATCTCCGAGCTGCTCAAGCAGTTCATCGCCCACAACCGCATGATGACCGGCGGTTTCGCCGTCAACGGGCAGATGGTCACGCTCACCGACATCACCTGCCCCGTCCTGGCGTTCGTCGGCGAGGTCGACGACATCGGGCAGCCCGCCTCGGTGCGCGGCATCCGCCGGGCGGCGCCGGACGCCGAGGTGTACGAAAGCCTCATTCGCACAGGTCATTTCGGGCTGGTCGTCGGATCAAAGGCGGCTCATCAGAGCTGGCCGACGGTGGCGAAGTGGGTGAAATGGCTTTCCACCGGGGGCGACAAACCGGAAGGCATCGACCTGATGGCCGACCAGCCCGAGGAGCACACCGACAGCGGTGTCGCGCTGAGCTCCCGGCTGGTGCACGGCATCGGGGAGGTCTCCGAGGCGGCGCTGGGCGCCGTGCGCGGCGCGGCCAACACCGTCGTCGCGGCTAACAAGTCGGTGCGCACCCTGGCGGTGGAGACGGCCCGGACGCTGCCGCGGCTGGTGCGGCTCGGTCAGATCAACGACCACACCCGCATCTCGCTGGGCCGCATCATCGAGGAGCAGGCCCACGACGCCCCGCAGGGCGAATTTCTGTTGTTCGACGGGCGCGTGCACACCTACGAGGCCGTGAACCGGCGCATCAACAACGTGGTTCGGGGCCTGATCGAAGTCGGGGTGCGCCAGGGCGACCGGGTGGGCGTCTTGATGGAGACCCGGCCCAGCGCGCTGGTGGCCATCGCCGCGTTGTCGCGGCTCGGCGCCACCGCGGTGGTGATGCGGCCCGACGCCGACCTGGCCGCGTCGGTCCGGCTCGGCGGCGTCAGCGAGATCCTCACCGACCCCACCAACCTGGACGCGGCGCGCCAGCTGCCGGGCCAGGTGCTGGTGCTCGGCGGCGGCGAGTCGCGCGATCTGCACCTGCCCGAGGACGCGGACGTCATCGACATGGAGAAGATCGACCCCGACGCCGTCAAGCTGCCGGCGTGGTACCGGCCCAACCCCGGACTAGCCCGCGACCTGGCGTTCATCGCGTTCAGCGCGGCCGGCGGCGAGCTGGTGGCCAAGCAGATCACCAACTACCGCTGGGCGGTGTCGGCCTTCGGGACCGCCTCGACCGCCGCGCTGGACCGCCGCGACACCGTCTATTGCCTGACTCCGCTGCACCACGAGTCCGCGCTGCTGGTCAGCCTGGGCGGCGCCGTCGTCGGGGGCACCCGCATCGCGCTGTCGCGCGGCCTGAACCCGGCCCGGTTCGTCCAGGAGGTGCGGCAGTACGGCGTCACGGTGGTGTCCTACACCTGGGCCCTGTTGCGCGACGTCGTTGACGATCCCGCGTTCGTGCTGCACGGCAATCACCCGGTGCGGCTGTTCATCGGTTCCGGCATGCCGACCGGCCTGTGGCAGCGGGTCCTCGACGCGTTCACGCCCGCCCACGTCGTCGAGTTCTTCGCCACCACGGATGGACAAGCGGTGCTGGCCAACGTGTCCGGCGCCAAGATCGGCAGCAAGGGCCGCCCGCTGCCCGGCGTCGGACGGGTCGAGCTCGCCGCCTACGACGCCGAGCACGACCTGATCCTGGAGGACGACCGCGGCTTCGTTCAGGTCGCCGAACCGCACCAGGTCGGTGTCCTGCTTGCCGCGTCCAAGGGGCCGATCGATCCGAGCGCGTCGGTCAAACGGGGTGTCTTCGCGCCGGCCGACACCTGGATCTCCACCGAGTACCTGTTCTACCGCGACAACGACGGGGATTACTGGCTGGCGGGCCGGCGCGGCTCGGTGGTCCACACGGCGCGCGGCCTGGTGTTCGTCGAGCCCGTCACCGACGCGCTGAGTTGCATCAACGGCGTCGACCTCGCGGTCACCTACAACGTGCCGGTCGGTGCGCACCAGCTGGCCGTGTCGGCGGTGACCTTGCTGCCGGGGGCCAGCATCACCGCCGCCGACCTGACCGAGGCCGTCGCGAATATCCCCATCGGGGTGGGACCCGACATCGTGCAGGTGTGCCCGGAGCTGACGCTGAGCGCCACCTACCGGCCCACCGTCAGCGCCCTGCGGGCGGCCGGGATTCCCAAGGCGGCTCGCCAGTCGTGGTATTTCGACGCCGGCAGCAACGAGTTTCGCCGGCTGACCCCCGGGGCGCGGTCCGAGCTGAGCGGCGCGAGCGATGATTGACGATGCGCTGCTGAGCATCCTGGTGTGCCCGGCCGACCGGGGCCCGCTGGAGCTCGTCTCCCAAGAAGACGGGGCCGAGTTGCTCTACAACCCGCGGCTGCGGCGCGCCTACCGGCTCGAGGACGGCATCCCGGTGTTGCTGATCGACGAGGCCCGCGACGTCGACGAGGACGAGCACGCGCGGCTCATGGCGCGAGCCCGTCCGGCAGATCCCCGGTGAGGTAGCGCTGCAGGGTCGGCGCGATCGTTTGCGCGATCCGCTCGGCCGGCAGGGTCGCGAACGGCTCCAGCTGCAGGATGTAGCGGGCCATCACCACGCCCACCAGCTGTGACGCGACGAACTGGACGCGGATGACCCCGCTCCCCGGCGGGTCGTCGACGCGAGTACCCACTTCGACCGCGATCACGTCCTGGATGAACGTGCGAAACAGGTTGACCTCCGAGCCGGCGAGGACCGACCGCAGCGTGGCGATGAACGCCGTGCCGATCTCTGAGTCCCACAGCGGCAACAACGTTGACGGCAGCCGGTAGCCGAGTTCCTCGACCGGCACCTCGCGCAGCGGGCCGATGACCTCCATCGGGTCGATCGGGATCTGGACGGCCGCGGCGAACAGCCGTTCCTTGGTGCCAAAGTAGTGATGCACCAGCGCCGAATCGACGCCGGCCGCCGCGGCCACCGCCCGTATCGACGTGTTGCGAATCCCGTTGCGGGCAAACAGTTCCCGCGCACCGGCCAGGATCCGCTCGCGGGTGTCGGAGTTGCCGGCCGGTCGTCCGGGCCGCCTGCGCCGGTCGTTGGTGGTCGTCACCAGGACTCTCCGTGGCGACCCGCTGCGCCCGGCTCCGCGGGGGTACCCCCAGCGCCCGGCTGCGGCGCGCTTGCGATCACCACTGGGACCCTCCTGCGCCCGGCTGCGCCGCGCTGGCGATCGCCACTAGGGCGTCCGCCGCCGCAGCGTCGCCGCGGCCAAACACAGCGCCGCTAGCGCGAAGCCGAGCACGACGACGATGTCGCGCACCGCGGTGTAGGTGAGCTCGGGGTGCGCGCCCACCTGCTGCAGCGCCTCCAGCGCGTAGCTGGCCGGCAACACGTTGCTGATCCATTGCAGCCAGTGTGGCATCAGCGCCCGGGGCACGATGATGCCGGCCAGCAGCAGCTGGGGGACCATCACCAGCGGGATGAACTGCACGGCCTGAAACTCGGTGCGCGCGAACGCACTACACAGCAGGCCCAGGCCGACGCCCAGGATGGCGTTGACGATCGCGATCACGAACACCCACATCGGGCTGCCGGCCGTGTCGAAGCCGAGCAACCAAAACGACACGATGCATGCCAGGATCGCTTGCGCCGCAGCGGCGATCGAGAACGCGGTGCCGTAGGCGATCAGCAGGTCGAGCCGGCGTAGGGGAGTGGTCAGGATGCGCTCCAGCGTTCCCGAGGCGCGTTCGCGCTGCATCGTGATCGACGTGATGATGAACATCACGAAGAGCGGGAAGAGGCCCAGCAGGATCAGGCAGGCGTTGTTGAACGGCGTCGGGCCGCCCGGTCGGTGCGGGGCGTTTTCGAACATGAAGTACATCAGCGTGATGACCAGGATGGGCACCACCAGGATCAGCGCGATGCTGCGGTGATCGGCGGCCAACTGGCGGAGGATCCGCGTCGTGGTGGCCGCATAGCCGCGCAGGCCTATCCGGCTTTGGGACCGGCCTTTTGCGTCGTGCTGCGCTTGATGATGGACAGAAACGCGTCCTCCAGTGACGTGCATCCGGTGTCCTCTCGTAGTTGGGTCGGGGTGGTGTGGGCGACCAGGTCGCCCTCGCGCATCAGCATCAGGTCGCCGCAGTGGTCGGCCTCGTCCATCACGTGGCTGGAGACCAGCAGTGTTGTCCCGCCGCGGGCCAGGTCGGTGAACTGCTCCCACAGGTCGACGCGCAGTACGGGGTCCAGACCCACCGTGGGTTCGTCGAGCACCAGCAGGTCGGGCTGGCAGACCAGGGCGCACGCCAGCGATGCCCGGGTGCGCTGGCCGCCGGAGAGGTTGCCGCAGTACGCGGTTCGGTGGTCGGTCAACCCGACCCGCTCGATGGCGGCGTCGGCTGCGCGGTTGTCGAAGCCATACAGCGAGGCGAAGTAGCGGACATTGTCGACGATCCGCAGGTCGTTGTAGATCGTCGGGTCCTGGGGCATGTAGCCCACGCGGTGGCGCAGCGCCGGGCTGCCGGCCGGCCGGCCCAGCACGGTCACGGTGCCGGAAGACACGATCTGGGTGCCGACGATGCAGCGCATCAGCGTGGTCTTGCCGCAACCCGACGGGCCGAGGATGCCGGTGATGGTGCCTTGCGCTATCTGCACCGAAAGATCATGCAGCACAGGGCGTTTGAAACGGGTGACGCGCAGGTGCTCGATGTCGACGGCCGGAGCGCGGCCCTGGGCCAGTAATTCATCGCTTGATGAACTCATCATGTGATGAATATCCGCCCTTGACGCGGGGTTGTCAAGAGTCCAGCCGCTACCGACAGCGCAGCGAGTGCGCGATTCGCGACGCGACACGCCGCTATGGCGTCGTGGATTTCACGCTGGGCCGGGGCGTACTGCCGGCGGGTTAGCTCAGCGCCCGTCGGATCCGGGGCGGCGTTGTGGCAGATGCCCGTGCACGCCTTCGGCGTAGGCGGTTTCGGCGTGCTGAGTCAGGTCGATGCCGGTGGTCTCGTCTTCCGCGCTGAGCCGGAAGCCCATGACGCGGTCGATCACCTTGGCGATGACGAGCGACACCGTGAACGCGTAGAGCGCGACGACGACGATCGCGAGCGCCTGCTTGCCCAGTTGGGTGAAGCCGCCGCCGTAGAACAGGCCCTGCGGACCCGACGTCATCACCGCCGTGGCGAGCAGCCCGATCAAGGACACGCCGACCACGCCGCCGACGAAGTGCACACCGACCACATCGAGCGAATCGTCGTAGTTGAAACGGAATTTCGCGCCCACCGCGAAGGAGCACACGATCCCCGCCGCGAGGCCGACGATCGCCGCGCCCAGCGTGTTGACGGTGCCGCACGACGGCGTGATGGCGACCAGGCCGGCCACCACACCGGAGGCGGCGCCGAACGTGGTCGGCTTGCCGTCGCGGACCTGTTCGACCGAGAGCCACCCGAGCATGCCCAGGCAGCCGGCGACGAGCGTGTTGAGGAAGATCGCCGCGGCGGCTCCGTTGGCCGCCAACGCTGACCCGGCGTTGAAGCCGAACCAGCCGAACCACAGCAGCCCAACGCCGAGCAGGACGAACGGCAGATTGTGCGGCCGCATGGCGTCCTTCTTGAAGCCGATGCGGGGCCCGAGCACCAGCGCCAGGGCCAGGGCCGAGGCGCCGGAGACGATCTCGACGACGAGGCCGCCCGCATAGTCGAGCACGCCCATCTTGGCCAGCCAGCCACCCGGCCCCCATACCCAGTGCGCGACAACCGAATACACCGCGATCGCCCACACCGGTACGAATACCATCCAGGCCGCGAACTTGGCGCGGTCAGCGATCGCGCCGCTGACCAGGGCGGCGGTGATGATCGCGAACATCAACTCGAACGTGGCAAACAGCAACTCGGGAACGGCGCCGCGACCGGTGTCGGGGCCGATGCCGAGCATCCCGATGTGGCCGAGATTCCCGACGAACCCGCGCGCCCCGTCTTGGGAGAACGCGATGGTGTAGCCGACCAGTAGCCACGCCACCGTGACCAGCGGAATGGAGATGAAGCTCATCATGATCATGTTGAGCACACCGGTGGTGCGGACCATGCCGCCGTAGAAGATGGCCAGACCTGGGGTCATCAGCAGAACCAACGCCGTGCTGGCCAGCAGCCATGCGGTGGCCGCGGGGTCGATCGCATGCATTGTTTGGGCTCCTTCGCCACGCGAGCAACCGGATCCTGCCATGCTCGCGGCCCCGGTAGGTTCGGTGGGTGGCTGCAGACGAGCTGGTGGTCGACCCGGTCGCGGCCGCCCATCGACTTCTCGGCGCCACCCTCACCGGGCGCGGCGTGCGCGCAGTCGTCGTCGAGGTCGAGGCGTACGGCGGCGTCCCGGACGGTCCGTGGCCGGACGCCGCGGCCCACTCGTATCGCGGCCTGTCCGGCCGCAACGCCGTGATGTTCGGGCCGCCCGGGCGGCTCTACACCTACCGCAGCCACGGCATCCACGTGTGCGCCAACGTCTCCTGCGGGCCCGACGGCACCGCCGCCGCGGTCTTGCTGCGCGCCGCGGCCATCGAGGAGGGCACCGACGCCGCGCGCGGCCGCCGCGGCGAGCTGGTCCGAACCGCGGCGCTGGCCCGCGGCCCCGGCAACCTGTGCTCCGCGCTGGGAATCACCATGGACGACAACGGAATCGACCTGTTCAATCGCCGCAGCCCGGTCAGCCTGGAGCTGCACGCGCCGCTGAGCGCCGTGTCGGGTCCGCGCGTCGGGGTCAGCCAGGCTGCCGACCGACCCTGGCGGTTGTGGCTGGCCGGTCGGCCGGAGGTCTCGGCATACCGGCGAAGTCCGCGGGCGCCCGCCCCCGGGACCAGCGACTAGCCGCGCCGAACGTCGAGTTGTCGGGCCAAACGCGCCCAATCCGCACAACAAGTCGACGCTCGTCGCCCCCCGGCGCCGTTCTGGAAGACTCCTACACCATGATCCTCGACGAGCTGGGCTGGCGCGGGCTGATCGCCCAGTCCACCGACCTCGACGCGCTGGCCGCCGAGGCGAAGCGCGGGCCGATGACGGTCTACGCCGGCTTCGACCCGACCGCGCCCAGCTTGCACGCCGGGCACTTGGTGCCGCTGCTGGCGCTGCGCCGCTTCCAGCGCGCCGGGCACCGCCCGATCGTGCTCGCCGGCGGCGCCACCGGGATGATCGGCGACCCGCGCGAGATCGGCGAGCGCAGCCTGCACGAGGCCGACACGGTCGCCGACTGGACCCAACGCATCCGCGGGCAGCTGGAGCGCTTCGTCGACTTCTCGGACGCGGGGACCTCACCGACCGGGGCCCTCGTCGTCAACAACCTGGACTGGACGGGCCCGATGTCGGCGATCGAGTTCCTGCGCGATGTCGGCAAGCACTTTTCGGTCAACGTGATGCTGGACCGCGACACCGTCCGGCGGCGCCTCGAGGGGGAGGGCATCTCCTACACCGAGTTCAGCTACATGCTGCTGCAGGCCAACGACTACGTCGAGCTGCACCAGCGCCACGGCTGCACGCTGCAGATCGGCGGCTCGGACCAGTGGGGCAACATCATCGCCGGCGTCCGGCTGGTCCGCCAGAAGCTCGGCGCGACGGTGCACGCGCTGACGGTCCCGCTGGTGACCGCCGCCGACGGCACCAAGTTCGGCAAATCCACCGGCGGCGGCAGCCTGTGGCTGGACCCCCAGATGACCAGTCCGTATGCCTGGTACCAGTACTTCGTCAACACCGCCGACGCCGACGTCATCCGCTACCTGCGCTGGTTCACCTTCCTGTCGGCCGACGAGCTGGCCGAGCTGGAACAGGCGACCGCCGAGCGGCCCCAGCAGCGCGCCGCGCAGCGCCGGCTGGCCCGCGAGCTGACCGTGCTGGTGCACGGCGAGGCGGCCACCGAGGCCGTCGAGCACGCCAGCCGCGCGCTCTTCGGGCAGGGCGAACTGGATCGCCTGGACGAGGCGACGCTGGCCGCCGCGCTGCGCGAGGCCTCGGTCGCCGAGCTGAAACCCGGCGCCCCGGACACGATCGTCGACCTCCTGGTGGCCAGCGGCCTGTCGGCCAGCAGGGGCGCCGCGCGGCGCACCATCGGCGAAGGCGGCGTCTCGGTCAACAACGCGCGCATCGACAGCGAGGCCTGGGCGCCGCAGCCCTCCGACTTTCTGCACGGCCGGTGGCTGGTGCTGCGCCGCGGCAAACGCAACATCGCCGGGATCGAAAAGGTGTAGGCCTAACCTTTATCGCGCCGTGTCGTCGACGTGACCGTGGCTGACCACTGTGGTCACGGTGGAATTCCCGACACGTGTACAGCAGACCGCCCTTCGGCTGGTGGCGGTGAGCGCCGGCCTGGCGGGCCTGGTCGCGCTGCCGACCGCGCCCGTGCACGCCGACCTGATGGGCAACGCGTTCCTGCGGGCCCTCACCAACGCCGGGGTTCCGGTGCCGGAGCCGGCCGGCGCGACGGCACTGGGCCAGTCGGTCTGCCCGATGCTGGTGGCGCCCGGCGGGTCGTTCGACTCGGTCTTGGCCGCGATGGCCGAGGGCAGCGGTATGTCCCGCGACGTGGCGGGCGTGTTCACGGTCATCGCGATCGCGACCTATTGCCCGGCGGTGATGGCGCCGCTGCTGTCTGACCGGGGCCCGGCCTAGCGCGGCCCGTATTCTTTCGAGAGTGGTCGACGACAGGCAGAGGCAAGGCGGGGGACGACGACCGCGTTCGGCGGCCAGCCCGTGGTCGGGACCCGGCCGGGCGCGCCCGTCGCAGCCGAGGACCCCCGACGGCGATCGCGCCCCGCAGGATGCGCCCCCGATACCGCCCGGGGTGGAGGCAAGGCAGCTGGCACCGGAGGTCCGGCGCGAACTGAGCACCCTGGACCGCGCGACGGCCGACGCGGTGGCCCGTCACCTGGTCGCCGCCGGTGAGCTGATCGACGAGGACCCGCAGGCCGCGCTGAGCCATGCCCGCGCGGCCCGGGCCCGCTCCAGCCGGATCGCCGCCGTCCGCGAAGCCGTCGGAATCGCCGCCTATCACTGCGGCGATTGGGCGCAGGCGCTGGCCGAATTGCGCGCCGCCCGCAGGATGGGCAGCAAGTCGTCGTTGCTCGCGCTGATCGCCGATTGCGAACGCGGGCTTGGCCGCCCGGAGCGGGCGATCGAGCTGGCGCGCGGACCCGAGGCGGCCGAGCTGTCCGGCGACGACGCCGACGAGTTGCGCATCGTGGCCGCCGGCGCGCGGGCCGATCTCGGGCAACTGGAACAGGCGCTGACCGTGCTTTCCACGCCGCAGCTCGACCCCGGCCGCGCGGGCAGCACGGCCGCGCGACTGTTCTACGCCTACGCCGACACGCTGCTGGCGCTCGGCCGCAACGACGAGGCGCTGCACTGGTTTCTGCGTTCGGCCGCCGCCGACGTCGACGGCGTCACCGACGCCGAAGACCGGGTCAGCGAGCTGGGCTGACGTGACGTGGAAGCCATGAAAACCATTGCGCAGGACTACGATTGCCTGCTGATCGACCTGGACGGCACGGTGTTCCGCGGCGCTTCGCCCACCGACGGCGCGGTGCAGTCGCTCGACGAGGTGCGCAGCCGCAAGCTGTTTGTCACCAACAATGCGTCCCGCAGCGCCGACCAAGTCGCCTCGCACCTGCGCGATCTCGGCTTCACCGCCACCGGAACCGACGTCGTCACCAGCGCCCAGAGTGCGGCGCGGCTGCTGGCCGACGAGCTGGAGCCGGAGTCGCGCGTCCTGATCGTCGGCACCGAGGCGCTGGCCAACGAGATCGCCGCCGTCGGGCTGCGCCCGGTGCGCCGCTACGACGACAATCCCGTCGCCGTCGTGCAGGGCCTGTCCACCACCATCGGCTGGCCCGACCTCGCCGAGGCCACCCTCGCCATCCGGGCCGGCGCGCTGTGGGTGGCCGCCAACATCGACCCCACCCTGCCTACCGAGCGTGGCCTGCTGCCCGGCAACGGATCGTTGGTGGCCGCGCTGCGGGCGGCCACCGGCGCCGAACCGCGGGTCGCCGGCAAACCGGCGCCGCGGCTGCTGCAGGACGCGGTGGCCCGCGGCGACTTCCGCGCGCCGCTGGTCGTCGGCGACCGGCTGGACACCGACATCGAGGGCGCCAACGCCGCCGAGCTGCCCAGCCTGATGGTGCTCACCGGCGTCAGCACCGCGCGCGAGGCGGTGTTCGCCGCGCCCGCCCTCCGGCCCACCTACATCGGCCACGACCTGCGGTCGCTACACCAGGGCGGCGAGCTGCTCGCGGTCGGGCCGCAGCCGGGCTGGCACGTCGACGCGGGGGACGACGCGGTGACCGTCAGCGCCAACGGCGCCGACGAGGGTGACGGGCTGTCGGTCGTGCGTGCCGTGGCCAGCGCGGTGTGGGGCGCGCGGACGGATGATCGGCCGTTACGCATCGAGGCCGGCGACGACCGGGCCCGCGACGCCCTGCGGCGCTGGTCTCTAATGCACGACGACTAATGCCTGTGGTGGGTGTGGCGGTCGTTGTAGTCGAGCCAGATGGCGAACATCCAGATCGCCACCACGCCCACAAACAGCACTACACCAATGTCCATGTCGAATCCTGATGCGCTCGTAGCTCGCCTTGCGCTTCGGCGGGCTCGACACACCCCCATTATCCACCCGTGCGGGTGACTCGCCGGGGGCTGCACAGTTCATAACGGCCAGCGGAGTGACTACCGTAGGAGCGCAATGACTATCGATCCGGATCAGATCCGCGCTGAAATCGACGCCCTGGTGGCCAAGTTGCCCGAGCCCGACGCCGAACACGACCTGTCGCTCGCCGAGCTCGAAGAGATCGCCCGCCGCCTTTCCGAGGCGCACGACGTGCTGCTGCAGGCGCTGGAGTCGGCGGAGAAGGGCTGAGTGCGGCGGTGGCACGACGTGCCCGCGTTGACGCCGAGCTGGTCCGCCGCGGGCTGGCGCGATCTCGCCAGCAGGCCGCGGAGTTGATCGGCGCCGGCAAGGTCAGCATCGACGGCATGCCGGCGCACAAGCCCGCCACCGCCGTCGACGTCACGGCGGCCCTGACCGTCGCCGACGACAGCGAACGTAGCTGGGTCTCGCGCGGCGCGCACAAGCTGATCGGGGCGCTGGACGCCTTCGGCATTGACGTCGCCGGTCGCCGCTGCCTGGACGCCGGCGCCTCGACGGGCGGGTTCACCGAGGTGTTGCTGG
This sequence comes from Mycobacterium sp. 852002-51057_SCH5723018, assembly GCF_001667035.1. Taxonomy (GTDB): domain Bacteria; phylum Actinomycetota; class Actinomycetes; order Mycobacteriales; family Mycobacteriaceae; genus Mycobacterium. Next base: position 30,169 of record NZ_LZIR01000125.1, on the reverse strand, counting down.
ATCGCGGGGCCACCGAAGTGCTGGCCGCGGACGTGGGGTACGGCCAACTGGCGTGGGCGCTGCGCAGCGACCCGCGGGTGGTCGTCGTCGAGCGGACGAACGTTCGTGACCTGTCGCCGGAGGCTATCGGCGGGCCGGTCGATCTGGTGGTGGCCGACCTGTCATTCATCTCGCTGGCCACCGTGTTGCCCGCGCTGATTGGATGCGCCCGGCCGAGCGCGGATATCGTTCCCATGGTGAAGCCGCAGTTTGAGGTGGGCAAGGGCCAGGTCGGCGCCGGCGGAGTGGTGCACGAACCCGGCCTGCGCGCCGACGCGGTGCTGGCCGTAACGCGCCGCGCGGGGGAGCTGGGCTGGCACACGGTCGACGTCACCGCGAGCCCGCTGCCCGGCCCTTCAGGCAATGTCGAATACTTCCTCTGGCTGCGCGCCGAGGCCGAGCGGAGTCTGGCCGGCGAAGCTCTCGCCAATGCAGTGCACCGCGCCGTTGAAGAGGGCCCCCAATGACCGAGCACCGCACCGTTCTGCTGGTGGTCCACACCGGCCGCGACGAAGCCACCGAGACCGCGCGTCGCGTCCAGAAGGTGTTGAGCGGGAACGGAATAGCGCTTCGCGTGTTGTCCGCCGAGGCGGTCGACCGGGGATCGCTGCACCTGTCCCCGGACGACATGCGCGCCATGGGCGTCGAGATCGAGGTGGTCGACGCCGACCCGCAGGCCGCCGAGGGCTGCGAGCTGGTGCTGGTGCTCGGCGGCGACGGCACCTTCCTGCGGGCGGCCGAACTGGCCCGCAACGCCGGCATTCCGGTGCTCGGCGTCAACCTGGGCCGCATCGGCTTTTTGGCCGAGGCTGAGGCGGAGCACATCGACCAGGTGCTCGACCACGTCGTCGCCCGCGACTACCGCGTAGAGGACCGCCTGACGCTGGACATCGCGGTGCGCCACGGCGGCCGCGTCATCAATCATGGGTGGGCGCTCAACGAAGCCAGCCTGGAAAAGGGTCCGCGCTTGGGCGTGCTCGGGGTGGTCGTCGAGATCGACGGGCGGCCGGTGTCGACGTTCGGCTGCGACGGGGTGTTGGTGTCGACGCCGACCGGATCCACCGCCTATGCGTTCTCGGCCGGCGGCCCGGTGCTGTGGCCCGACCTCGAGGCAATCCTGGTGGTGCCCAACAACGCTCACGCGCTATTCGCGCGGCCGATGGTCATCAGCCCCGAAGCTACCGTCGCAATCGAGATCGAAGCCGACGGCCACGACGCCCTGGTGTTCTGCGACGGGCGCCGCGAAATGCTGATACCGGCGGGCGGGCGGCTGGAGGTGACCAGTTGCGACACACCGGTGAAATGGGCGCGGCTGGACAGCGCCCCGTTCACCGACCGCCTGGTGCGCAAGTTCCGGTTGCCGGTGACCGGCTGGCGCGGAAAGTAACGGCGCTGGCGTAGGTGCTGACCGAATGCTGACCGAAATACGCATCGAGTCGCTGGGCGCCATCAGTGCCGCGGTCGGGGAGTTCGACCGCGGCCTGACGGTGCTCACGGGTGAGACCGGCACCGGCAAGACCATGGTGGTCACCGGGCTGCACCTGCTGGGCGGTGCGCGCGCCGACGCCAACCGCGTGCGGTCGGGAGCCGAGCGTGCGGTCGTCGAAGGCCGTTTCACCACAACCGATCTCGATGACGAGACGGTGGCGCACCTGGACGAGATGCTGGAATCCGTGGGGGCGGAGCGCGACGAGGACGGCAGCGTCATCGCGTTGCGCTCGGTCAGCCGCGACGGACCGTCGCGCGCGTCTCTCGGCGGCCGCAGCGTGCCCGCCAAGTCGCTGGGCGACTTCACCACCGAGCTGCTGACCCTGCACGGGCAGAACGACCAGCTGCGGCTGATGCGGCCCGAGGAACAACGCGGCGCGCTGGACCGGTTCGCGGGCGCGGGCCCGGCGCTGGAGCGCTACCGCAAGCTGCGCGAGGCCTGGCTGTCGGCGCGCCGCGACATGATCGAACGCCGCGACCGTGCGCGGGAACTGGCCCAGGAGGCCGACCGATTGAAGTTCGCGCTCAACGAGATCGACACCGTCGACCCGCAGCCCGGGGAAGACGACGCGCTGGTCGCCGACATCCTGCGCCTCTCCGAGCTCGACACGCTGCGCGAGGCCGCCGCCAGCGCACGCGCGGTGCTGTCGGCCGACGACGCCGACGACCTCGGCCGCAGCGCCACCGACAACCTCGGGAAGGCAAGGGCGGCACTGGAATCCACCGACGATGCGACGCTGCGGTCGTTGGCCGGCCAGATCGGCGAGGCGCTGACGGTGGTCGCCGACGCGGCCCGCGAACTCGGCGCCTTCCTCGACGAGCTGCCGGTCGACGCCAGCGCGCTGGAATCCAAGCTGGCCCGCCAGGCCCAACTGCGAACGCTGACCCGCAAGTACGCCGCCGACATCGACGGCGTACTGCGCTGGGCACACGAATCCCGGGAGCGGTTGACCCAACTCGACGTCTCCGAAGAGGCGGTGACCGCGCTGCAACGACGGGTCGACGAGCTGGCCCGCGAATTGTCTGACGTGGCAACCGAACTCGGCAAACTCCGGCGCAAAGCCGCCAAACGGTTGGCCAAGGAGGTGACCGCGGAGCTGTCCGGGCTGGCGATGGCCGACGCCGTGTTCACCATCGACGTGACCACCGACGTCGCGGCCGGCCACGACGATCCCGCCGCGCTCACTGTTCCCTTAGGCCCCTCCGGGACCTTGGCCCGGGCCGGCGCCGACGGCATCGACCAGGTCGAGTTCGGCTTCGCCGCCCACCGCGGCATGACCGTGCTGCCGCTGGCCAAGAGCGCCTCCGGTGGCGAGCTGTCCCGGGTGATGCTGGCCCTAGAGGTCGTGCTGGCCGCTTCCGCGGCGGGCACCACCATGGTGTTCGACGAGGTGGATGCCGGCGTCGGCGGCCGGGCGGCGGTGCAGATCGGGCGTCGGCTGGCGCGACTGGCCCGCACCCACCAGGTCATCGTCGTCACGCACCTGGCGCAGGTCGCCGCCTACGCCGACGTGCACCTGGTGGTGCATAGCGCCGGCCCCAAGGGCACCAGCGTGGTGCGGCGGGCGAGCGGCGATGACCGCGTGGCCGAGCTGGCGCGGATGCTGGCCGGGTTGGGCGAATCCGACAGCGGCCGCGCCCACGCCCGCGAGCTCCTCGAGACCGCCCAAAGCGACAAGAACTAAGGCCTGTTCTCCGGCCGCGAGCGTGCGTGTCTGTACAGCGACACGCCGCAAAAGCTGTACAACTGCGCACCCTCGCGCGACCAACCCGTAATCGGCTTGTGACAGGTGTGACTGTAGATAACTTCTGAGGCTGATGTTACGGCGCGCCTACTCGCCTCACCCTGGCTTCACCGACAGAATCGCCCCCATGAAGATGTCAGGGCTGCTATCGCGTAACACCACCCGGCCGGGCCTGACCGGCACCGCTCGGGTGGACCGGAACATCGACCGCTTGCTGCGCAGGGTCTGCCCCGGCGACATCGTGGTGCTCGACGTCCTGGATCTGGACCGCATCACCGCGGACGCGCTGGTGGAAGCAGACATCGCCGCCGTCGTCAACGCATCGCCGTCGGTCTCGGGCCGCTACCCGAACCTTGGCCCCGAGGTGCTGGTCAACAACGGCGTGACGCTGATCGACGAGACCGGGCCCGACGTCTTCAAAAAGATCAAGGACGGCGCCAAGATTCGCCTGCATGAGGGCGGGGTGTACGCCGGAGACCGGCGGCTGGCCCGTGGCACCGAGCGCACCGACCACGACATCGCCGACCTGATGCGCGAGGCCAAGAGCGGGCTGGCCGCCCACCTGGAGGCGTTCGCGGGCAACACCATTGAGTTCATCAAGAGCGAAAGCCCGCTGTTGATCGACGGCATCGGCATCCCCGACATCGACATCGACCTGCGCCGCCGGCACGTGGTGATCGTCGCCGACGAGTCCAGCGCCGAAGACGAGCTGAAGTCCCTCAAGCCGTTCATCAAGGAGTACCAGCCGGTGCTCATCGGTGTCGGCACCGGCGCGGATGTGTTGCGCAAGGCGGGTTATCGGCCGCAGATCATCGTCGGTGACCCCGACAAGATCAGCACCGAGGCCCTCAAGTGCGGCGCCCACGTGGTGCTGCCCGCCGACGCCGACGGCCACGCGCCCGGCCTGGAAAGGATCCAGGACCTCGGCGTCGGGGCGATGACCTTCCCCGCCGCGGGCTCGGCCGTCGACCTGGCCCTGCTGCTCGCCGATCACCACGGTGCCGCGCTGCTCGTCACGGCCGGCCACACCGCCAACATCGAGACGTTCTTTGACCGGACGCGCACGCAAAGCAACCCCTCGACCTTCCTGACCCGGCTTCGGGTGGGGGAGAAGGTGGTGGACGCCAAGGCCGTTGCGACCTTATACCGCAACCACATTTCGGCCGGCGCCATCGCGCTGCTGGCGCTGACCATGCTGATCGCCGTCATCGTTGCCCTGTGGGTGTCGCGCACCGACGGCGTGGTGCTGCACTGGGTCGTCCAATACTGGGACCGCTTCTCCCTATGGGTGCAGCACTTGATCACCTAAATCTTCAGGACGGTGCGTTAAATGATCTCGTTACGCCAACATGCCCTATCGCTGGCCGCCGTCTTCCTGGCTTTGGCCGTGGGAGTCGTGCTGGGTTCGGGCTTCCTTTCCGACACCCTGCTGTCCAGCCTGCGTGACGAGAAGCGCGACCTGTACTCTCAAATCAACGGGCTCAACGACCAGAAGAATGTGCTGAACGAAAAGCTCGCCGCCACAAACAACTTCGACAACCAGCTCGCCGGCCGGATCGTGCACGACGCGCTGGGCGGCAAGTCGGTGGTCGTGTTTCGCACCCCGGACGCGAAAGACGACGACGTCGCAGCGGTCACCAAATTCATCGGCCAGGCCGGCGGCACGGTCAGCGGAACCGTCTCGCTGACGCAGGAGTTCGTCGACGCCAACTCCGCGGAGAAACTGCGGACCGTGGTCAACTCGTCGGTGCTGCCCGCCGGGCAGCAGCTGAGCACCAAGCTCGTCGACCAGGGCTCGCAGGCCGGCGATTTGTTGGGCATCGCCATGCTGATCAACACCAACCCCGCGGTGCCGCCCGTCGACGATGCCCAGCGCGACACGGTGCTGGCATCGCTACGCGACACCGGCTTCGTCACCTATCAGCCCGCCGACCACATCGGGGCGGCCAACGCCGCGCTGGTCGTCACCGGCGGCGGGCTGCCCCAAGACGCCGGCAACCAGGGCGTCAGCGTGGCTCGGTTCTCCGCCGCCATGGCGCCGCACGGCTCGGGCGTCCTGCTGGCCGGGCGCGACGGCTCGGCGACGGGCGGCGCCGCGGTCGCCGTGACCCGCGCCGATCCCGGCATGTCGTCGGCGATCAGCACCGTCGACGACCTCGACGCGGCGCCTGGGCGGATCACCGCGGTGCTGGGCCTGCACGATCTGATCAACGGCGGCCACATCGGGCAGTACGGCACCGGCCACGGGGCCACGTCGATCACCGTGCCGCAGTAGCGGGCGTGTTCCCCGCGACACGGCGTCGTGGATGTTAGGGTGGGTTTCCGTGGGTCGGCAGGCCCATCTAGTTCATCGCTAGAACAAAACTTTCAAGCCCTGCCCCACTTCACGGAGGTCGCCAGTGCGAAAGCACCCGCAAACCGCCACCAAGCACCTCTTCGTCAGCGGTGGCGTCGCCTCCTCGCTGGGCAAGGGGCTGACCGCCAGCAGCCTGGGGCAGCTACTGACCGCCCGCGGTCTGCACGTCACGATGCAAAAGCTCGACCCCTACCTCAACGTCGACCCGGGCACGATGAACCCGTTCCAGCACGGCGAGGTCTTCGTCACCGAGGACGGCGCCGAGACCGACCTCGACGTCGGCCACTACGAGCGGTTCCTGGATCGCGACCTGTCCGGCTCGGCGAATGTCACTACCGGGCAAGTGTATTCGACCGTCATCGCCAAGGAACGGCGCGGCGAATACCTCGGCGACACCGTGCAGGTGATCCCGCACATCACCGACGAGATCAAGCGGCGCATCCGGGCGATGGCCCAACCCGACGCCGACGGATACCGCCCGGACGTCGTCATCACCGAAATCGGCGGCACCGTGGGAGATATCGAGTCGCAGCCGTTCCTGGAGGCGGCGCGCCAAGTGCGCCACGACCTGGGCCGGGAAAACGTGTTCTTCCTGCACGTGTCGCTGGTTCCCTACCTGGCCCCCTCCGGTGAGCTCAAGACCAAGCCCACCCAGCACTCGGTGGCCGCGCTGCGCAGCATCGGTATCACGCCGGACGCGCTGATCCTGCGCAGCGACCGCAACGTCCCCGAGGCGCTGAAGAACAAGATCGCGCTGATGTGTGACGTCGACATCGACGGCGTCATCTCCACCCCCGACGCGCCATCGATCTACGACATTCCCAAGGTATTGCATCGCGAGGAACTCGACGCGTTCGTGGTGCGCCGGCTCAACCTGCCGTTCCGCGACGTGGACTGGACCGAATGGGACGACCTGTTGCGGCGGGTCCACGAACCGCACGAAACGGTGCGAGTCGCGTTGGTGGGCAAGTACGTTGAGCTATCCGACGCCTACTTGTCGGTCACCGAGGCGCTGCGCGCCGGCGGGTTCAAGCACCACGCCAAGGTCGAGATGGTCTGGGTGCCCTCCGACGACTGCTCCGACCCGGGCGACGCCGCGCACGCGCTGGGCGACGTGGACGGCGTGCTGATTCCCGGCGGGTTCGGCATCCGCGGGATCGAGGGCAAGATCGGCGCCATCCGCCACGCCCGTGCGCGCGGGCTGCCGGTGCTGGGGCTGTGCCTCGGCCTGCAGTGCATCGTTATCGAAGCCGCGCGGTCGGTCGGCCTCACCGAAGCCAACTCGGCCGAATTCGAGCCGGGCACACCGGATCCGGTGATCTCCACGATGGCCGATCAGGAACACATCGTCGCCGGCGAAGCCGATCTCGGCGGCACCATGCGGCTGGGCGCCTACCCCGCGGTGTTGGAGCCCGATTCCATTGTGGCCCAAGCCTATGGGGCCACCGAAGTGTCCGAGCGGCATCGACACCGCTACGAGGTCAACAACGCCTACCGCGAACGGATCTCCGAAAGCGGACTGCGTTTCTCCGGGACCTCGCCCGACGGTCACCTGGTGGAATTCGTCGAATACCCGCCGGACGTACACCCGTTCGTCGTCGGCACCCAGGCCCACCCCGAGCTGAAGAGCCGGCCCACCCGGCCGCACCCGCTGTTCGTGGCGTTCGTCAAGGCGGCCCTGGATTACCAGGCGGGCGAGCAGCTGCCGGTGGAAATTCCCGAGCAGTCATCCAACGGTAACCAACCCCGAGACAGCGTTCAGCGGCCGCTACCCGAGCCCGCGGCCCGTGGCTGAGCACAACTTCGAGACGGCGTCATCCGAAACGCTGCACACCGGAAAGATTTTCGCGCTGCGCCGCGATCGGGTCCGGATGCCCGGCGGCAAGCTCGTCGTCCGCGAGGTCGTCGAGCACTTCGGCGCCGTGGCCGTGGTGGCGATGGACGACGAGGGCAACATCCCGATGGTCTATCAGTACCGGCACGCGTTCGGCCGGCGGCTGTGGGAGCTGCCCGCCGGGCTGCTCGACGTCGGCGGCGAGCCGGCGCAGCTGACCGCTGCCCGGGAGCTCCAGGAGGAGGCCGGCCTGAAGGCCGACAGCTGGCGGGTGCTAGTCGACCTCGACTCCACGCCCGGTTTCAGCGACGAATCGGTGCGCGTCTACCTGGCCACCGGGCTCACCGAGGTGGACCGGCCCGAAGCGCACGACGAAGAGGCCGACATGACGCTCGAGTGGTATCCGCTCGCGGAGGCCACCCGCAAGGTGCTCAGCGGAGAAATCGTGAATGCCATTGCGGTGGCGGGGATTTTGGCCGCCCACGCGGTGACCGACGGGGTGGCGGAGACACGCCCGGTGGACAGCCCGTGGGTCGACAAGCCGACGGCGTTCGCCGCCCGAAAGGCTGCGCAGTGACGGCGGTGGCGCTGGAGAGCCAACTGCAGGGCTACCTCGACCACCTGACCATCGAGCGGGGCGTGGCCAAAAACACGCTGAGCTCCTATCGCCGCGACCTACGGCGTTACAGCAAGCACCTGTGCGACCGCGGGATTCACGACCTGGCCAAGGTCGGCGAGGACGACGTCAGCGAGTTCCTGGTGGCGCTCCGCCGCGGCGATCCCGATTCCGGGGCGACGGCGCTGTCGGCGGTGTCGGCGGCGCGGGCGCTGATCGCGGTGCGCGGGTTGCATCGGTTCGCCGCCGCCGAGGGCCTCGCCGAGCTGGACGTGGCGCGGGCCGTCAGGCCGCCGACGCCGGGGCGCCGCCTGCCCAAGAGCCTGACCATCGACCAGGTGCTGGCGCTGCTGGAAGGCGCCGGCGGCGACAGCCCCAGCGACGGCCCGCTGACGCTGCGCAACCGGGCGCTGCTGGAGCTGTTGTATTCCACCGGGTCTCGCATCTCCGAGGCCGTCGGCCTTGACGTCGACGACATCGACACCGAGGCCAGGTCCGTGCTGCTGCGTGGCAAGGGCGGCAAGCAGCGGCTGGTGCCGGTGGGGCGCCCCGCCGTGCAGGCGCTGGACGCCTACCTGGTGCGCGGCCGCCCCGACCTGGCGCGCCGCGGCCGCGGCACGCCGGCCATCTTCCTCAACGCACGCGGCGGGCGGTTGTCGCGGCAAAGCGCGTGGCAGGTGCTGCAGGACGCCGCCGAGCGCGCCGGCATCACCTCAGGGGTGTCGCCGCACATGCTGCGGCATTCCTTCGCTACCCACCTGCTCGAAGGCGGCGCCGACGTCCGCGTCGTGCAGGAGTTACTCGGCCACGCGTCGGTGACCACGACGCAGATCTACACGCTGGTCACCGTGCACGCGCTGCGTGAGGTGTGGGCCGGGGCCCATCCCCGGGCGCGGTAACCCCGCCCGACAACCCCTTCGCCCAACGTCGACTTGTTGCGCAAAAAGCGCGAATACCCACAACAAGTCGACGCTCGGCGCCAGGTTCAGCCCAAGTATTCGGACTCCAGGACCAAATCGGACACCAGCGACTGATATTCCAGATGAGCCTTGTGCTCGACGGTGTTCCACAGCTTGCCCTGCTGGCGGCGCATGTACTCGCGGTACTTCGGCGCTCCGGGCACCCTGACGTTGTCGGCGACCACGATCGTGCCCGGATGCAGCCAGCCCCCGTCCATGATGCTCTGCAGGTCGTCGAGGTAGGCGTCCTTGTCATGGTCGATGAATACGAAATCGACTGTGCCGTCGGCAAATCCGTACTCAGACGCCAGCCGGTCGAGGGTGCGGCCACCGTCGCCGACGGTTCCGACCACACACGTCACCCGGTCGGCCACACCGGCGTGCTCCCAAATCTGGCGGGCGTTGATGGCGTTGGCCTCAGCGAGTTCGACCGAGTACACCTTGGCGTTGGGAGCGGCGCGGGCGATCCGCAGCGCGCCGTAGCCGCAGTAGGTGCCCAGCTCGACCGCGACGGCAGGGTCGGCGCGGCGCACCGCGGCGTCGAGCAGTTGGCCCTTCTCGTCGCCGACGCTGATCAAAATCGACTTCTCGTAGGCGAACTTGTCGATGGTGGCCAGCACGTCGTCGACGTCGCCGGCCCGGGCGTTTTGGAGGACGTATTCGACGGCGGCGGCTTCGCGCCCGTCGCCGATCTGGCCCGTCGTGGTGATGTTGCGCGTCGCGACCGCCATCCGCCAGGCCGACCACCGCAGCATGGGCAGGCGTCGCTTGAGGTCCATAGCAGCCCACGATAGTCCCGGCCGCAGCACCGCTAGCTCATGCGAGAGCACTTTTGCGGTTCACTCGTGCCCCTGCCAATGGTGCTGGTGTGACTGAAGTTAACTCCTCGGGCGGCGCGGTGTCCTATCTGCGAGTTTTGCCCATATTGGCTGGTAAATTGCCTGCGGGTCGCCCGGCCCAGGCGCGCCAAGCCGTTAGACTTTCCAGCGATGTTCACCACCCGAACACGCCGGGCATGACCGAGCACCCGGACAGCGGCGTCGAGATCGGCTTGACGGGACGCCCCCCGCGGGCGATCCCCGAGCCGGAGCCGCGCACCTCCCACGGCCCGGCCAAGGTCGTGGCGATGTGCAACCAGAAGGGCGGCGTCGGGAAAACCACGTCGACGATCAACCTGGGCGCCGCGCTCGCCGAGTACGGCAGGCGGGTACTGCTGGTCGACATGGACCCGCAGGGCGCGCTGTCCGCCGGCCTGGGCGTTCCGCACTACGAGCTGGAGAAGACCATCCACAACGTGCTGGTCGAGCCGCGGGTGTCGATCGATGACGTGCTGATCTCCACCCGGATCAAGCACATGGACCTGGTGCCGAGCAACATCGACCTGTCGGCCGCCGAAATCCAGCTCGTCAACGAGGTGGGCCGCGAGCAGACGTTGGGCCGGGCGCTGCATCCGGTGCTGGACCGCTACGACTACGTGCTCATCGACTGCCAGCCGTCGCTGGGCCTGCTCACCGTCAACGGCCTGGCCTGCTCGGACGGCGTCGTCATCCCCACCGAGTGCGAGTTCTTCTCGCTGCGCGGCCTGGCGCTGCTCACCGACACCGTCGACAAGGTCCGCGACCGGCTCAATCCGAAGCTGGAAATCAGCGGCATCCTGCTCACCCGCTACGACCCGCGCACCGTCAACGCGCGCGAGGTGATGGCCCGCGTCGTGGGGCGATTCGGTGACCTTGTGTTCGACACCGTCATCACCCGGACGGTCCGATTCCCGGAGACCAGCGTGGCCGGCGAACCCATCACCACCTGGGCGCCCAGATCGCAGGGTGCCATCGCCTATCGCGCGTTGGCCCGCGAGTTCATCCACCGATTCGGCGCGTGACCGGCCTGCAGACTGGAGGGGTGAACGGTGAGGCGCCACCCAGGAACGGCTTTCAGGTCCGGCTCACCAACTTCGAGGGGCCGTTCGATCTGCTGCTGCAGCTGATCTTCGCCCACCGCCTCGATGTGACCGAGGTGGCGCTGCATCAGGTCACCGACGACTTCATCGCCTACACCCGCGAGATCGGTTCGCAGCTGGGCCTGGAGGAGACCACCGCGTTTCTGGTGATCGCCGCGACGCTGCTCGACCTCAAGGCCGCCCGGCTGCTGCCGGCCGGGCAGGTCGACGACGAGGAAGACCTGGCGCTGCTGGAGGTGCGCGACCTGCTGTTCGCCCGGCTGCTGCAGTACCGGGCGTTCAGGCACGTCGCCGAGATGTTCGCCGAACTGGAGGCCGCCGCGCTGCGCAGCTACCCGCGCGCGGTGTCGCTGGAGGAGCGGTTCACCGAGCTGCTGCCCGAGGTGATGCTCGGCGTGGACGCCGAGCGGTTCGCCGAGATCGCCGCGGTCGCGTTCACGCCGCGGCCGGTCCCGACGGTGGCCACTGGGCATTTGCATGACCTGATGGTTTCGGTTCCCGAGCAGGCCGGAAAGCTGATGGCGATCCTCGAGGCTCGGGGCAGCGGCCAGTGGGCCACCTTTTCCGAGCTGGTCGCTGACTGTGAGGCGCCGATGGAGGTGGTCGGGCGCTTCCTGGCGCTGCTCGAGCTGTATCGGACCCGGACGGTAGCATTCGACCAGTCGGAGCCGCTTGGCGTGCTCCAAATTTCGTGGACCGGGGAACGCCCGACCAGCGAAGCCTTGGTAGAAGTGCGGGACGAATGACAGCCGCCGGTGACGATGCAGAGCGCAGCGATGAAGAGGAGCGGCGCTTGACGGAAGAACTGCCCGAGATCGACCTGGGCTCAGGCATCCCGGACATCGCCGAGGCGACGCCGATGGACGCCGACGAGCTCGGCTCGGTGCTGGAGGCGCTGTTGCTGGTGGTCGACACCCCCGTCACTGTCGAGGCGCTGGCCGCGGTCACACAGCAGCCCGTCTACCGCGTCACCACCAAATTGCAGCAGATGGCTGACGAGCTCACCGAGCGCGACAGCGGCATCGACCTGCGGCAAACCAGCGAGGGCTGGCGGATGTACACCCGGGCCCGGTTCGCGCCCTACGTGGAGAAGCTGCTGCTGGACGGCGCGCGGTCCAAGCTGACTCGGGCCGCGCTGGAGACGCTGGCCGTGGTGGCCTACCGCCAGCCGGTCACGCGGGCGCGGGTGAGCGCGGTGCGCGGCGTCAACGTCGACGCCGTCATGCGCACCCTGCTGGCGCGCGGCCTGATCACCGAGGCCGGCGTCGACGAGGACACGGGCGCGACGACGTTCGCCACCACAGAGCTGTTCCTGGAACGCCTGGGCCTGACGTCGCTGGCCGACCTTCCCGACATCGCACCGCTGCTCCCCGACGTCGACACGATCGAGGACCTGAGCGAATCCCTGGACAGCGAGCCGCGTTTCATCAAGCTATCGGGCGGCGCGGCGCCCGAGCAGGCGCTGTCGTTCGACGTGGACCGGGATTGATGGTCGAAACTCAAGGGATCCGGCTGCAAAAGGTGTTGTCCCAGGCCGGAATTGCGTCGCGGCGGGCCGCCGAGAAGTTGATCATCGACGGCCGCGTCGAGGTGGACGGGCAGGTGGTGACCGAGCTGGGGACCCGGGTCGACCCGGACGCCTCGGTGATCCGCGTCGACGGCGCGAGGGTGGTCGTCGACGACTCGCTCGTCTACCTCGCCCTGAACAAGCCGCGCGGCATGCACTCCACCATGTCCGACGATCACGGCCGGCCTTGCATCGGCGACCTGATCGAGCGCCGGGTGCGCGGCAACAAGAACCTCTTTCACGTCGGGCGCCTGGACGCCGACACCGAGGGGCTGATCCTGCTGACCAACGACGGCGAGCTGGCGCACCGGTTGATGCACCCCTCGCACGAGGTGCCCAAGACGTATCTGGCGACCGTGGCCGGGTCGGTGCCGCGCGGGCTGGGCAAGAAGCTCCGCGCCGGAATCGAGCTGGACGACGGGCCGGCCCGGATCGACGACTTCGCCGTGGTCGACGCCATTCCGGGGAAGACGTTGGTGCGCTTGACATTACACGAGGGACGCAACCGCATCGTGCGCCGGCTGCTGGCGTCCGCCGGCTACCCGGTGGAGGCGCTGGTGCGCACCGACATCGGTGCGGTGTCGTTGGGCGAGCAGCGCCCGGGCAGCATCCGGGCCTTGAGCCGTGGCGAGATCGGCCAACTCTACAAAGCGGTGGGCCTGTGAACTCGGGTGTCGTGGTCGCCATCGACGGCCCGGCCGGTACCGGAAAGTCCTCGGTGTCACGGGGATTGGCGCGCGCCCTGGGGGCCCGCTACCTGGACACCGGGGCGATGTACCGGATCGTGACGCTGGCCGTCCTGCGCGCCGGGGTGGACCCGGGCGATGCCGATGCCGTCGGGCAGATCGCGTCGAAGGTGCAAATGTCGGTGAGCTACGAGCCCGACGACGAGCGGGGTTACCTTGAAGGAGAGGACGTTTCGACAGAGATCCGCGGCGACGAGGTCACCCGGGCCGTTTCGGCGGTGTCCTCGGTTCCCGACGTGCGCACCCGGCTGGTCGGGCTGCAACGCGCCATGGCCGGCGGCCCGGGCAGCGTCGTCGTCGAGGGCAGGGACATCGGAACGGTGGTCTTGCCCGACGCGCCGGTGAAGATCTTCCTGACCGCGTCGGCCGAGACCCGGGCCCGCCGCCGCAACGACCAGAACGTCGCGTCGGGTCTGGCCGACGACTATGACGGCGTGCTGGCCGACGTGCGCCGCCGCGACCACCTCGATTCCACCCGGCCGGTGTCGCCGCTGCGCGCGGCCGACGACGCGGTCGTCGTCGACACCAGCGACATGACCGAGGCGCAGGTGATCGCCCACCTGCTGGAGTTGGTCGAGCAGCGAAGCGGGGCGGTGCGGTGACTCAGGACGGCACCTGGGCCGACGAAAGCGACTGGGATCTCGCCGATTCCGGCCTGCAGGACGCCGCCGAGGCGGGACCGGCGCCGGTGGTCGCGGTGGTGGGCCGCCCAAACGTCGGCAAGTCGACGCTGGTCAATCGCATCCTGGGCCGGCGCGAAGCGGTGGTGCAGGACGTTCCCGGCGTGACACGGGACCGGGTGTCCTACGACGCGCTGTGGACCGGACGCCGGTTCGTCGTGCAGGACACCGGGGGATGGGAGCCCGACGCCAAGGGTCTGCAGCAGCTGGTGGCCGAGCAGGCGTCGGTGGCCATGCGCACCGCCGACGCGGTGATCCTCGTCGTCGACGCCACCGTCGGCGCCACCGCCGCCGTCGAGGCCGCCGCCCGCATCCTGCTCCGCTCCGGAAAGCCAGTCTTCCTGGCCGCCAACAAGGTTGACAGCGACAAGGGCGAGGCCGACGCGGCCGAGCTGTGGTCGCTGGGGCTCGGGGAGCCGCACGCGATCAGCGCGATGCACGGCCGCGGCGTCGCCGACCTGCTCGACGAGGTGCTGACCGTGCTGCCCAAGGTGTCCGAAGCGGCACCGGCGCCCGGCGGCCCCCGGCGGGTGGCGCTGGTCGGCAAGCCGAACGTGGGCAAGAGTTCGCTGCTGAACAAGCTTGCGGGAGACCAACGTTCGGTGGTGCACGAGGTCGCCGGGACCACGGTGGATCCCGTCGACTCGCTCATCGAGCTGGGCGGCAAGGTGTGGCGGTTCGTCGACACCGCGGGGTTGCGGCGCAAGGTCGGGCAGGCCAGCGGCCACGAGTTCTACGCCTCGGTGCGTACGCATTCGGCCATCGACGCGGCCGAGGTGGTGATCGTGCTGATCGACGCGTCGCAGCAGCTGACCGAACAGGACCAGCGGGTGCTGTCGATGGTGATCGAGGCCGGCCGGGCGCTGGTGCTGGCCTTTAACAAGTGGGACCTGGTCGACGAGGACCGGCGCGAGCTGCTCGAGCGTGAAATCGACCGCGAGCTGGCGCAGCTGCGCTGGGCGCAGCGGGTCAACATCGCCGCCAAGACCGGCCGCGCGGTGCAGAAGCTGGTGCCCGCGATGGAGACCGCGCTCGCGTCGTGGGACGCGCGGATCGCGACCGGCCCGCTGAACACCTGGATCAAGGAAATCGTGGCGGCCACGCCGCCCCCGGTGCGCGGGGGCAAGCAGCCGCGGATCCTGTTCGCCACCCAGGCCACCGCCCGGCCGCCGACGTTCGTGCTGTTCACCACCGGTTTCCTGGAGGCCGGTTACCGGCGCTTCCTAGAACGCCGGCTGCGCGAAACGTTCGGCTTCGAGGGCAGCCCGATCCGGATCAACGTCCGGGTGCGCGAAAAGCGCGGGGCCAAGCGCCGCTGAGCGTGTGCACTCAAGCATTCGCGTGGGAACTCACGGCGGGAATCCGGCGATTTTGCCGCCCTCCGTACACGCGCAAAGCCACGAGCACACACTCCAACGCTCCGCGACGCCGTGACGGGGTGAGCGGTTGTCTGCGGTAGGCTGTCGACCTGCTGCCGGTGATCCCGGCGGCATCCGGGCTGTGGCGCAGTTTGGTAGCGCACTTGACTGGGGGTCAAGTGGTCGCAGGTTCAAATCCTGTCAGCCCGACGCGATGAATTGCCTGGTCAAATGCCCTTTTTAACGGTTTCGGGTCACCTGCCCGTGCGATCTCCGTGTGATCTTCTGTAGCGCCTGCCAGCACCAGCCAGCCCCTTCGTGGTCAGCCCAGGGCTCCTACCACCTGACGCAGATCGGCGTCGGCGCGCCGACAGGTAACGGGTCAACGCCGCTGACGAGGCGAGGCTGACATGGCGCCTGACCGCCCTGTTGTCTACCGAATCGCAGTGCGCTCGGCTTCTTGTGCCAGTGCTGCCGCTAACCGCGCATAGCTTCGTTCGAGCGTTTGATCGAGGTTCCGTAGGCCTCGGATTCGAGACGTGCAGGACACCGTCCATACGATGAGAGACCCATTTGGTTTGTCTTCGATACGAATGTCGCCTCGGTAGTGCTTGAGGGGCACGTACCACGGGAACGCTGCGACGTATGCATGGTGGTGCGGTCTCGTTCCCTCGACGATGTGATCGCGGGTCACGCCCACGGGCTGGGAGGCGAGGCGCATCCTTCGGATGCCACCTACTCCAGTGTCTGGTGCTCCTTGCACTTCCCATGAAGCTGCTCGTACGCCTGGTAGAAACTCCGGCCAGCGATCGAGGTCCATTAGGGCGTCGTAAACCGATGAGGGTGTCGCCGTCGACGGCTGTTCAACCCTGATTGACACCGAGGCGGGCATAACGCAAGAAACTACTTTAGGCAGTCCGCGTTACACCGCGAATTTTGATGAAAAGTTGCATCGAGAACATAGTTCCCCCTAGCTGCTGGGGCCTAGACTGCTGCCGTGTTCTCGGAGACGCGCTATGCGATGAACGGGGACTTGCGCGTCGCCTATCGCGCGTCGCGTGAAGGCCTGCGCGACATCGTGGTCGTCGCGAACTGGTTCACCTGCTGCGAGCATTTTCCGGAGCTACCGTCCCTTCAAGGGTGGGTCGAAGCGATGACGTCGCTGGGTCGGCTGATCTTCTTCGACCAACCGGGCACAGGAGCGTCCGATCCGGTCATAGCGGGCGCACTGCCGACCTTGGAGCAATGGGCCGACAGCATCACCGCCGTGTTGGACGATCTCGGGAGTCGCGAAGCGGTCCTCCTCGCGAGCACCGGCGCGTTCGCGACAGGAGCGCTATTCGCGGCAACACATCCGTCTCGCACCACCGCGCTCGTGGCGCTGGAGGGCTACGCCAATCCGATCGCTGAACGCAGTGATGGCGTCAATTCCGAGGAACTCCTCGCCGCCGTGGTCGCCGCGTGGGGCACGGGAGAGATGAACCATGTGGTCAATCCGGACATGCCGTGGAACGAGGAGATACGCGCAACCTGGGCCCGACATGATCGCATGGCGGCGAGCCCAGCGACCGTTGCCCTCATGCAGGCTCTGGTGGCCGAAATGGACGTGCAGGCGCTGCTTCCGAGTATCCGGGTGCCCACTCTCGTCGTCCACCACACCGACGACCCGATCATCCCCCCTGCGCAGGGCAAACAGATCGCGGACGACATACCCGATGCGAAGTACGTCGAGCTGCCAGGGCGCAACCTGCTCCACTGCGTGGAACCTTGGCGCCCGTCGTTCCAAGAGATCGCGGAGTTCCTCACCGGCCAGCAGGCCGATGTGGCCGACGATCGAGTGCTGGCGACGGTGCTGTTCACCGACATCGTGGATTCGACGCGTCGGGCGGCGGAGATGGGTGACCGCGACTGGCATGCCTTGCTTGATGCGCACGACGCCGTCGTCCGCGTACAACTCAATCGCTTTCGGGGCCGCGAGGTGAACTCGTCGGGGGACGGTTTTCTCGCGATGTTTGACGGTCCTCAGCGAGCGATCCGCTGCGCGATGGCAATTCGCGACGCCGTGCATACGCTTGGCATCGAGGTGCGTGCCGGGTTGCACACCGGCGAATGCGAGATCCGCGGCGACGACATCGGAGGGATTGCCGTACACATTGGCGCACGTGTGAGTTCATTGGCCGGACCAAACGACGTCCTGGTGTCCAGCACATTGCGCGACCTCGTGATCGGGTCAGGCCTTGAGTTCGAGGATCGCGGCACTCATCAACTCAAAGGCGTACCAGGCGAGTGGCATATCTTCGCCGTCATCGCTTCGTGAACGATGTTGGCCCAGAGGGGCTTTTTCATGCAGTCCCTTATAGTCACCATCCCGCGACACTGCACCATCCCAAGCTGACCACCATCCCGCATGGTCAAAGGGACTGTCCCGCAGCCACTCCCGACTGACCACGATCCCGACACGCAATCCCCCAGTACGACAGGCACTCCCGCACGACCATCCGATCAGCGCACCATGCCACCATCCAGGCACCCGGCACAACCCCGTCCCTGGGGATCTCAGCGCCACGTGGCCGAAACAGGCGATTCTGATCGGCACGCAGCCCGAAAACGGTAGGGCCTGGGCCAGCGCCGCTACTGCGAAGGGCCGCAAGGGGTTACGATAGGCCGTATGAGCGGGTCAAAGGCTAGTCCTGGCAGGCAGTTTCGGGCGCGGATGGATCGTGAATTGCGCCGTGTCGGTGAGGTTCTAGGGCACGAGGTGGCATGGTCGCCTGGCGAGGTGGAGATCCTCGACACCATCGACCGCGACACCCACCGCCGCGCCGCCTTGGAAGTCGCCCTGGGCGACTGCGAGGATGTCGGGTCGTCGCGTGCGTTGAAGCTGGCGCAGGAGATCCGGCTCATTGAGGCCCAGACCAGCAGACTGGTCCGGCAGTTGCAGCGCGAGTTGCACAAGCTGCTGGCGCAGGCGCAGAAGCCCGAGGAGCCGCAGCAGCCGAGGTCGGTGGTATCACTGAAAGCCAAGAGAGCAGCCGATACTCGCTGGCATCGGCACCGATTGCAGCAGGCCGCGAATCAGCAGGAGTTCCGCCAGCCGGAGGAGACAGGCTAGTGCCCGACATCGTCACGTCGAACCCACGCACCCGGCTCTCAAGCGAGTGCTAGGCCCCTTGTCCGCCATCGAAGAGATCGTGATGGCCAGGTTCTGCGACGGAGCACGCACCTGGGCTGATGCCGCCACCATGTGCGGCCGCCCCACCCGGGAGGGTGAAACCGTACGCCGCAAGTTCCTCAAACTCAAAAACGCTGAGCTGCAACGCCGCTCGGCGTAATACGCTTCGCACTCCGCAGCTCTACCACCAGAGTGTCCCGGTCCCGCACAGTGCGGATCACCCGGGCTATGAAGTAACCCTTCAACACATAAAGTAGAACACCCACCATGGCCAGAAGCCGAAGCGCAATCACAGGGCGGTACGTCCGCCGATCCACCGCGGTGCGCAACCCGCGAACCACCGTCACCGAAAGTGGCAGCGGCCGCAACCGTAGCTCCGGTACCCACTACCGCAGCGCGGTCACCGGGCGCTACGTGGCACCCGCCACCGCCGCGCGCCACGCCCGCGCCACCGTCACCGAACGCGGTTAATGCCAGCACGGACACGCCGGGACATCCTCTGTCTCGGCGTGTTCGGCGTGCCGACCACCAAGACGCTACGGCCAGCAGACGGGCCTTCATGCCAAATCGACACTCGCACCGTTTTTCAAACGAAACTGTTCGACCGGTACGACAAAACGCCGGTCACGATGCCCAGCGTCCATGCTGGTTCAGGCATCCTGTTGCGCCTCTTCATGATTGGTGAGATATCGATAGGCGGTTGCCCGGCTGATCCCAAAAGCGGCGGCAAGCTCGGCAACCGGCTCACCTGTAGCTGCCAGACGCCGAAGTTGGCCCTGCCTTTCGCGACCGAGCTTGGAGGGCTTTGTAGCTGGCAGTTGGCGATCGCGGCGCGACGCGCGTGATGCGGCGCGGCGTTCTCGGCCGAGTTCGAATTCGAGTTCAGCCAGAGTGGCCATGATTCCCGCCACCGCGCGCCCAGTCGGGGTGGCGGTGTCGATCCCTTCCCGCAAGGCGCGCAGCAAGATTCGGCGATTATCGAGGTCGGCGATGGTACGGGTGATTTCGGCCGCCGACCGTCCTAGGCGGTCGATCGCGGCCACCACGACGGTGTCGCCGGCCCGGGCGTAGTGGAGTAGCGCGGCCAGACCGGGCCGCTGCGTCCCGACGGCGCCAGAGAGTTCATCGGTAAACAGCCGATCGGGGTCGACGCCGGCGACGGCCAGCGTGTCACGCTGGGCGCTGAGGTCTTGGCCGGTAGTGCTGACGCGGGCATACCCCAGAATCGCGGTCATACCCTGACTGTCCCACTCACTACCGACAATCGAGATCTGAGACACGCAGTGTGAGACAAGATATGAGACAGCCCGACCTGGGATTAAGCGATCGGGGAGCACGCCCATCGGGTCTGTCTCATATCTCTAGATCTGAGACGTCGAGCTGATTGAAGTGTTGGTGGTCATGCGTTCTCCTCGTTGCTGTTGTGCAGATCCTTAACGGTGCCGATGAACACGTCGGTGATCTCGGGTAGCCGGGATACCAAGTCCCACAGCGGCTTATCGGTCGCGTACCGCGCGGCGGCGTTCTCCTGGTCCCACTGCTGCTTCCAGGCTGTATAACCAGGCAGGCTATCGGGATCGGAGCTGTAGTCCAGCGGATCAAGCCCATCGGGATGCTTCGGCCGGATCATGTAAAAGCGTGCTAGTCGTCCGGTGTGGCGGTGGTACGCCACCACGTTGATCTTGAGCTCGCTTGGCATGTCGCTGCGCATCTGTACGCGGCCCAGAAGCTGCCACTCGTCCAGGTCTGGCACCTGCAGGCAGGTGCCCTCGGTCAGTGTGACGGCCATCCGTCCATCGGAGTGCACGTGCGCGATCACCTGGTCGGGGCTGCTGGGGCCGTAGCCGGGGCGCAGTGGCGGGGTGGGCGTGATGCTCATGCGTGATCTCCTTCGGCTCGACTCAAGGACGTTGCTAACGCCTGAGCCCGCTGTCTCGTTTCATTACAAACGAGACAGCAACCCCGCGAGGAGCTATCGGGCAGTCTGCAGTGCGGTGGTCAGTCGGCCAGCAAGTTGAGATCAGGTGCCGCCGAGCGTTCGGGGCGTTGGGCGTGCAGATGGACCCGAACTGGCGATCACCGATAGGTATCCCGAGCCGCCTCCCAGCGCGGCGACGCCGGGCGGCCGTCGTAACCCGGCGGGTGCGAAAGAAAGTCAGCGACGACATCCGCTGCGGCCACCTGCTCACACAGCTTTACCAGGTGGACAGCGACGTCGTAGCAGTATGCGAGTGCATCTATCCCCACGTCGGGTCTCAACGGCACCCGCTTCTTGTTCTCGGGGCTTTCGAGCAACATCACCGACGCGCCCCAACGTCGGTCGTAGCGACGCAACCAGCACGTCTCGCCCTCTGACAGCGCACCGGTATGGGCGACATAGTTCCGATAGTCCGCGAGCTTGACCCCGTGAGCGTTCCAGCTCTCCACTACCAGATCGCCGACCTGCGCCGGCACCTTCGAGTTGCCCGACCCAATAGCTTTAGCGGCCGAGCGCATTGAGTCCCAGCGACTCCTCTCGCGCGGGTGGTAGTGCTTCCACAGCACCTTCGAGATCGCCTCGTACACGCGACGCGCGGCGCCGAAATAAGCGTCGATCTCGAACAAAACTCGAGAGTCACCGGTATTGCCGCTCTGCGGGCCCTCAAGGTAACCGTGGTGCTCATTGAAAATTCGGCAGGCCCAGACGTACATGTCGATCACACTGTTGAGGTGGTACAGCGACTCACGGAGGAAGAACCTGACATCACTCTCCTCGTGGTAGTCGACGACAGCGTGCGGCCCCAACACTTCGAGCGCGTGAACCGCTCGCTGGTTGAGGGATGTTCCGTCGCGGTCGATGAGCGTGAGCGAGTAGGAGTTGTAGATCGGCTGGCGGGTCGTTGCGATGATTGACAGACCGGAGGGCGGGCGCTCGCCGTCGGACACGACGATGCCGTGCTCAAAGACGTCGATGTTCTCGGCGTAGGTCACACATCGAGCATTGCAGTGGGCGGCGCGGCCCGCACCCTTACGGCGTCCCTTGCGCCAGCAGGGCGATGCACCATTTCTCTAAAACCGAGAATGCGGCCGACGCCGATATGGTGCAGGCGCCCGTTGACGCGCAAGGTGACAGATCCGGCTTGGTTGACGCGGTCGGTGCATACTCGGTTGTGGGTGTCGATGCGGGTTGTGGGGTCGGCTTTGGGCCGGCTGGTGTAGCTGGTGGCTGGGGTGGCTTGGTGGGGTAGGGCGCGGTGGGGTCGGCGGTGGTTGTATTCGTCGACGAAGGCGTCGAGTTGGGTTTGCAGTTGAGCCAGGGTTGTGGGGCGGGGTTGGCCGGTGAGCCAGCGTTTGAGGGTTTGGTGGAATCTTTCGACTTTGCCGCAGGTGGTGGGGTGGTTGGGGGTGGAGTTGATTTGGCGTACGCCGAGGCGGTGAAGTTCGGCTTCGTATTGGTTGCGTCCGCCTTTGCCGCCGGCGAATCGGGTGGTGAAGACCATGCCGTTGTCGGTCAAGGTTGAGTATGGGATGCCGTGTTTGGCAACGGTTTTGGTGAATTCGTTGACAACGACGGGTCCGGTGATGCGGCGGTGGGCGGTGACGGACAGCGCGTAGCGGGAGTGATCGTCGATCCAGCACAGAATTTCGGTGTGGGTGCCCTGGGCAAGGGACCAGTGGGTGAAGTCGGCTTGCCAGCGTTCGTTGGGTTGTTCGGCGGCAAAACGGATGTAGGACGATTTCGGGCGTTTGTGGGGACTGGGTGTGATGAGCCCGGCCGCGGTGAGGTGGCGGCTGATGGAGGCCGGCGAAACTTGCAGTTGGTGGTGGTGTTCGAGGTGCCAGGCGATGGTGTGGGGTCCGGCGTCGAGTCCTTTGCCGGTCAGCGTTCGGCGCATGTCGAGGATCAGCTCGATGGTGGTCTGCGGTAGTCGCGTCGGGCTGGTGTGGGGCCGTCGTGTCCGGGGCTCGAACGCGGCCTCGCCTTCGAGTGTGTAGCGCTTGAGCAGCCGCGATACCCATCCTTGGGAGACCCCGTAGTCGCGGGCGACCTGCGACTGCGAACGGCCCTCGATGAGGACGGCGGTGATGACCAGACGAGCCTTCGACACCAGCTGAAACTGGCCGACACACCTATTCCGATGTCTTGAGACACCCTATTCGCATGTCCTGAAACACCACACTGTCAGCCCGACCATGTCACGTCTCGGGACAACGTTGACAGGGTGTCCCGAGACGTTTAGAGGCGCGACTTTATTCGGGATTGGGACCACCAATCCCGGCACCACGCTTTCTCACCGGGGCCTACAGCTTGTAGGCCGGGTGGCAGCGAGGCCGGCGCATGCTGCCAATTTTGCTGGGGCGTTCGAGTCTTTGCGCCGCCGTGCGGTAACCGTTCAATGCACGGTCATGCGTTCAGTCCCCGTGACGCGCAGCACTTCGAGTGCTGAGGCCTCGCGCGTGCCGGCGGCGGCGGAGTAGACGATCATGGATTGGTCGGTGTCGGGCAGCAGTAGCGTGTCGCAGTCCAGGACCAAGGGCCCGAAGTCGGGGTGGTCGATCGTCTTCTGCATCGATCGGAACACCGTGGAGCGTCCGTCCTCCCACATCCTGCGGAATCGCTGGCTCCCGGTGATGAGCTCCTCGATCAGCGCACGTAGGTCCGGGTCGGACGGGTGGCGCGAGAGCGCGGTGCGTAGCAGCCCGACCGACTGCTGAGCCGATGCCTCGTCCTGCTCCGGATTAAGCGCCACGCGGGCTTCGCCGGCGCCCAGGAACCGCTGCCAGATGATGTTGCGTTGGCCCTCGGGCCAGCGACCCAAGTCACCGAGCAGCGCGCAGGCCATCGGGTTCTGCGCCAGCACGTCGCCCTTGGCCGAAAGCACCAGCACGGGCAGGTCGGTCAGCCGTTGGAGCAGTCGCAGCACGCTGGGCCGGATCGACATCTCAACCTGTCCGGGCAGCGGCGCTGCGCTGCCGGCGAGGCGGAAGACCTGGTCGCGTTCGTCGCGCTCGAGCCGAAGCGCCCGAGTCAGCGCCGTGATCACCTGGGTGGACGGCCGCGGTCCGCGGCCCTGCTCGAGGCGGGTCACGTAGTCGACGCTGAGCCCGGCGAGTTGAGCCACCTCCTCGCGGCGCAGGCCCACGACACGCCTCCTAGGACCAGCCAGCATCCCGACCTCCTCGGGCATGATGCGTGCCCGAGCGGCTTTAAGTACACGGGCGAGCTCAAGACGATCCACACGTCCAGTCTCCTCCCGTCGGCACCGGACATCCTGGTACCGCCCGTCCCAGCCTCAGAGGTCTCTGGATAGGTTTTCCGCGGCGCGGCACCGTCGAGGCATGAGCGAACCACGCGACATCTCAAGCACCACCACTGTTCTGATCACCGGCGCGAACAAGGGCCTGGGCTACGAGACGGCCCGCCGTCTTGGTGAGCTCGGCTGGCGCGTCTTCCTGGGCGCACGTGAGGAAGTACGCGGCCGCCAGGCCGCCGAGCGGCTCGCCGCTGGCGGTGCGGACGTGATGTTCGTGCCACTGGACGTCACCTCCGACGAGTCGGTCGCTGCGGCCGTCGAAATTGTCCGCGAAAACACCGACCATCTCGACGTGCTGGTCAACAACGCCGGGATCACCGGCGAGGTCATCGGCCCCGAGCAGACGCTGCCCCAGCACCTGATCCCTGTCTTCGCCGTCAACGTCATCGGCCCGGTCCGGGTCACGCAGGCGTTCCTGTCCCTGCTGCGCGCCGGACGCGATCCACGAGTCGTGATGGTCTCCAGCGGCTCGGGGTCGATGACGATCGTGCAAGACCCCAGCCGGGGCGAGGGGTCCTTCGCCCACCTGATGTACCCGCCGTCGAAGGCGGCCCTGAACATGGTCACCATCCAGTACGCCAAAGGCATCCCGGATGTCCGCTTCAACGCGGCTGACCCCGGCTTCACCGCCACCGACCTCAACGGCCATCGGGGCACCCAGACGGTCACTGAGGGCACCGACGCCATCGTCGAACTCGCCACCACCTCTCCCGGGCAGACCGGCCAGTACCGCCACCGCAACGGCGCCGTCCCCTGGTGATGACGGGACCCGGCCCACACCAATGGCTTTGCGCCATCGCATACCGAAATCGCCTCTGCGGTCATCGAACCGCGGAGAACAGCAGTGAGGAGAAGGACATGGGTCGGGTAGCAGTGCCGACATTCTCGATGGCCGAGCGTGACCGCCGATGGGACCTGGCGCGCGCCTTCATGAAACACGAAGGCATCGACGCGCTGCTCGTCTTCGGCGAGCACGAGGACGCCGGCCCGGCACCGTTCGCCTACGACACCTGGTTCACCAACAGCAGGGCCGGCACCACAGTTGTCTTTCCCCGTGACGGCGACCCGGTCTCGCTGTTTCCGATGGAGATGTTCGCAAGGGACCAGATCGAATCCGCGCGTAGAGGCGACATCATCTGGGTTGGGCCACAAAACATTCGAGCGTCTCGCGACTCGCGTGCCATCGCTGACACGCTCACCGAACTGGGGCTGGCAAAGGCAACGATCGGCGTCATCGGCCTGGAGGCCTACCCGCCGTGGCACCCCGAGGGCATCGTGCCGTACCGGCTCTGGAGCAACATCCTCAAGCAGTTCCCCGACGTGGAGTTCACGCCGGTTGCCATGGCACTGTCTCGGTCCATCATGGCGCTGAGCCAAGAAGAGATCGCGGTTGTCCGCCACGCGGCGAGCATCGGCGACGCCATGGTGGAGGCCATGGTGGACACCGCCGCTGCCGGTGTTTCGGAGAGCCAGGTGTACGCGGCGGGAATGGCTGCGGGATATGCGCGCGGGACAACTCCTGCGGCCATGCATTTCTATTCGGGCCCCGACCCACTGGCCAGAGGCTTGCCGCCGTGGAGCTACCGCCCACAAGCCCCCCGCACCCTATACGACGGTGACGTCATATCAGCCGAGGTGTTCTGCCACCTCGCAGGGCGCCACACCCAGCACCAGGTCACGATCACTATCGGCGATCCTCACGCCGACCTGCAGCGCGCGGCCGCCGTCGCTCGCCAGGCCTACGACGCGGCCCTGCTAGCGATGCGCGCCGGCGCCACGTTCGGCGATGTCGTCAACGCAATGCGCACACCGCTGGAGGCGGCCGACGGTTGGGAGTTCGGGCCCTCGCTACACGCGCTCAATCCCGCGATCGCGCTCAGCGGCTTCCCCGCACAGGCGCTGCGGCGAATTGCCGGCGCCCACGCCTACCCTGCCGAGGCCGATCACCCCACCATCTCTGCCGACCTGGAACTCCAGTCCGGGATGACCTTTGCCCTAGAGCCCAACTACGTCTTCGGTCGACACCTGGCCTACATCGGCGGCACCGTGATCGTCGATGACGAAGGCCCGATTGAACTCAACCCGTCGACAGCGCAGATCCTGCGGGCAGCAGGGACGACCACGCCATCCCGGATGTAGTCCCCTGGCGGACAGCCCGCCCGCCGACGTCCGCAAGTTGTGCCGAGTGGGATGTACCGGAAATTTGGACAACGCCGGCGGAATCATTCGGCGCCGGACTGCGCTGTCGAGTTGGGCCCCATCTTCACGCTCACCGACGACGACTACACCCAGATCATCACCGTCATCACCGGAACGGCCTATGCCGCCGTGCGATTGGTACGCCCAACATGATCATCGACGACGAATGCAAGGAGCAACCGTGACCACCACCCGTTGGGGAAAGCCGGCATTCGGCCGGTTCGGCGTATGGACCGTCGATGACGTTCAGCCGCACGAGGCCGCCGAGATCGAGAAGCTCGGCTACGGCGCCCTTTGGGTCGGAGGGTCGCCGTCGGGGGACTTGACAACGGTCGAGGCCATCCTCGCCGCAACCACAACGCTGAACGTGGCCACCGGTGTGGTCAATATGTGGACCACACCGCCCGAGCAGATCGCCGAGTCCTTCCATCGCCTCGAAAAGGCCTACCCAGGTCGGTTCTTACTCGGGGTGGGTATCGGGCACCCCGAATTCGCGACGACCTACCGCACGCCTTACGAAGTGCTGGTGGACTATCTCGGCGTCTTGGACCGCGCTGAGGTCCCGGTCGAGCGGCGGGTATTGGCTGCGCTCGGGCCCAAAGTGCTCAAATTGGCCGCTGTTCGCAGCGCCGGGGCGCACCCGTTCCTGGTCACCCCCGAACACACACGGCAAGCCCGCGCCGTGATGGGTGATTCGGCGTTCCTCGCCCCAGAGCACAAGGTGATCGTGACCACCGATGCCACATATGCGCGTGCCCTAGGCCGCGAAACCTTCGACATCAACATCGGACTGCGCAATTACCAAAACAATCTGAAGCGGCTGGGCTTCAGCGACGACGACATCGCCAAACCTGGCAGCGACCGGCTCGCCGACGCAGTCATCGCCTACGGCACACCCGAAGCGGCCGCCGCGCGTCTGACCGCGCACCTCGACGCCGGCGCCGACCACGTCGCACTGCATGTCCTGGGCGGCTGGACCAACGCAATGCCCACCCTCACCGCGCTAACCGAACCGTTGGGCCTGACCCCGCCCCGCTAGGCGCCCTGCTGAACCGCTCAGCGATCGATGATCTTGTCGAGGCTTCCTGCCCACAGCGTGGGCCGCCAGACTCTCATACCCCTCGGTTTAACCGATCGGGGTCAGGCCAGTCCGCGAGATTGCCTCCAGCATCGGCCGCGCACCGTCGACAACCTCGCATGAGCTTCGACGCAACACCGCCGAGGCGATCAGGACGTAGAGGCGATCGCGGATCATTGATGAACGCGTAGCTTGCAAGTGAACTATCCGGCGACGCCCTCATAGCCGAAGGAGAACGACCGTATGGATGCTGAACTGAATCGCTGGCTGGCCTCGGGACACTCCTTCGACTACCTGGGTTTCGACATCTTCTACCGTGTCGAGGGCAGCGGGCCTCCGCTGCTGCTGATCCACGGTTATCCGTTCAATTCCTTCGACTGGAAGCCGATCTGGCCAAAACTGTCGCAACGGTTCACCGTCATCACACCGGACATGATGGGCATGGGATTCTCCGCAAAGCCCGTAGCCTACGAATACTCGGTGGCAGACCACGCCGACATGCACGAAGCGCTGCTGGCGCATCTGAATATCGACAACGCGCACATTTTGGCCCACGACATCGGCGATTCCGTGGGCCAGGAACTGTTGGCCCGTCACGAGTTCGGTCAGCAAGCCTACGGCGCGCTGCGCATCGACTCGATCACCTGGCTCAACGGAGGCATGTTCATCGAGGCCTACACCCCCAGGGCGGTGCAGAAGCTGATGTCGGGCACCCCATTGGGCGAGATCTTCAGTCATGTGCAGGGCAGTCCTTTGTCCCGTCGGCTGCTGGAACCGACGCTGCGCGAGATGTTCGGCCCGAACACCAAGCCGACCCGGCACATGATGGACGTGTTCAACCAGATCGTGGACTACAACGATGGTCGCCGGGTGCTGCACAAGGTCGGGCGGTTCATCAACGATCGCTACAGGAGCCGCAACCGGTGGGTGCGCGCCATGCGGCAGACCGCGGTTCCGATGCGGTTGATCGACGGGCCGGTCGACCCCAATTCCGGTGCGCACATGGCGCGCCGCTATGCCGAGGTGATACCGGAACCCGATGTGGTGATGCTCGCCGACGACATCGGGCATTGGCCGCAACTCGAGGCGCCCGACGCGGTATTGACGCACTTCCTCGCCCACATCGACCGAATCGCCCGACTGAACGAATAGGTCCCCCTGTCGGGCTTTCCCTCCCATCCCATCGCTGACAAAGAACGCGTTGCCGTCGAGCTTCGAGACACGGTGCAAGACAGCGGGATTCAATTAGCGCCCGGACGAAGACCCGGCAATAGCTGTGCCGCAGGACCGAAAGGGCGCCAGCGCTCATTGGGCGCCGAAGGCAAAAACCGTTGTCGAATCGTAGGTTTGGCCCGGGTTGAGCGTGGTGGTTGGGAAATTCGGGTGATTCGGCGAGTCCGGGTAATGCTGCGTCTCGATGGTGAATCCCGCGCCCTGCCGGTAGCTATGCCCGCTGGTGCCCGTGAAGGACCCGTCAATGAAGTTGGACGTGTAGAACTGCACCCCGGGCTCGGTTGTGGAGACGGTCAGGGTGCGCCCCGTCTGCGGGCTCTCGGCCCTGGCCGCCTCCACCAGCCCGGTGTTGTTGCCGCGGTTGATCACCCAGTTGTGGTCGTAACCCCGGGCCAGCAACAGCTGCGGGTCATTCGCGGTGATATGCGCGCCGATCGCGGTCGGTGATTTGAAATCGAACGGCGTGTCCTTCACGGGGGCGATCTGCCCCGTCGGGATCTGTGTGGGGTCGGTTGGCGTGTAGTTGTCGGCATCGATGGTGATTTTCTGGTCGTAGACGTCGAGCGCGTCCTCACCTGCCAGGTTGAAGTAGCTGTGATTGGTCAGGTTGACGACGGTCGGCGCATCGGTGGTCGCGTGGTAGTTGATGCGCAGTTCGTTCTTCGGGTCCAGGGTGTAGGTGACAGTGGTCGTCAGCGTCCCGGGATAGCCCATATCACCTGCGGGACTGACATATTGGAGCTTCAGGCTCACGCTGGCGCTACCGTTCTGCTGACTGGCCTGCCACGCCTTCGTATCGAAGCCCGCAGTGCCGCCATGCAGGCTGTTGCCGTTATTGTTGATCGGCAAGTGATATTCCGTGCCGTCCAACGAGAAAGCTCCCCCCGCGATCCGGTTGCCAAAGCGGCCGATGATCGCGCCGAAATAGGTCTTGGCGGGCCCGGAGTTGTTCAGGTAGTCGACCAGTGTTGGAAAGCCCAGCACCACATCGTCGACATGTCCGGTGCGGTCGGGGACCTCGATCGACTGAATGATCCCGCCGTAGGTCAGGATTCGAACGCGCATGCCGTGCCCGGAGGTGAGCGTGTAGCGGCTCACGGGGGTCCCACCCACCTGACCGAACGGCTCGCTGGTGATCGAGGGCGGCCCCGCGGGTATCGATGCAATGCCACTGTCCGTAGCGGAGTTAGTCGTCGTGCTGCTACATGCCGTCAAGGCCGCTACACCGGCGATGGCGATCAGCTGAAGTAATAGTTTGCCGCCCATGGGCGCTCCTCGCACTCGTACCGAACCCACCCGTGCGAAAGTATTACCGCTCTTGATCGGCTCGACCGCTGTCAGCCCGACCACAGAAATGGTGTCTGCCCTGCTGTGACGTCTTGGGTGGTGGATCAGACGCTCGGCTACCGAAGCCGCCAGGCAGCGCAGCGGGCGCGGCCGCTGTCGCTCGCCCCCGCTGGCACCGGGGAGTTAGGCGTCGGCCAGAAAGCCGGTCACGCGGTCAACCCGTCGATCCCGTTTGCGTCCAACAGAACCCCGGGTGCGCCGCCCGTTCCAGGGGTGCCCCCGGTGCCGGCCGTCGGTCCAAGCCCGCCGTTGCCGCCGTTGCCCCCGTCGCCGATCAGTATGCCGTTGCCGCCGTCGCCGCCGGCACCACCTGTCGGCGCTCCGCCGCCGCCCTCGCCGCCCGCACCTCCGTCTCCCTGCAGCGCGCCGGCCCTACCGCCGGACCCGCCAGCTCCGCCAGTGCCGTTGCCGTATCCGCCGGCCCCGCCGACCCCGACACCTCGCTGGTCGGCACCCTGTCGCTGTGGCAGGGCGTCGACGTGCCCGGGCCGTCGCTGTCGC
>NZ_LZIR01000124.1 GCF_001667035.1 Mycobacterium sp. 852002-51057_SCH5723018 | reverse complement strand
TTCATCACCCAGTTGGGTCGTAACTTCCAGGTGATCTACGAGCAGGCCAACTCCCACGGCCAGAAGGTGCAAAGCGCCGGCAGCAACATGGCCAGCACCGACAGCGCCGTCGGCTCCAGCTGGGCCTGACACGCAGTTTCCAGACCGGGGCCGCACACCGATCGGTGTGCGGCCCCGTCGTTTGTCCAGCCGCACAATGCTTTCGGGCCCGCCGCCACGAACGGCTATGCACCCCAATCCAATTGGAAACATCTCCTCTCCCGCTCAGGGATTCGGCACCTAGACACGCGGCTTACCCCCACTCCCGGCGTGTGCGATGGGAGGGAGTTTTATTTGAGAACTCTATGAAGTCCGTGACATTGACATGTGAGGTTGCGAGAATTCAAGAACATGACCGCAACGTCGGGATACACGGGCAGCCAGCGGCCTCGCCAGGCCATTCTTGGACAGTTGCCCAGGATCTACCGCCCGGATGGCTCACCGATCCGGGTTTTACTGGTGGACGATGAGCCGGCTCTGACCAACCTGGTGAAGATGGCCCTGCACTACGAAGGATGGGTCGTCGACATCGCCCACAACGGGCGCGAGGCCATGGCCAAGTTCGACAAGGTGAACCCCGACGTGCTGGTCCTCGACATCATGCTGCCCGACGTGGACGGGCTCAGAATCCTGCAGCGGATCCGCGAATCCGACGCGTACACCCCGACGCTGTTTCTGACGGCACGCGATTCCGTCATGGACCGGGTCACCGGTCTCACCGCCGGCGCCGACGACTACATGACCAAGCCGTTCAGCCTCGAGGAGCTCGTCGCCCGGCTGCGCGGGCTGTTGCGCCGCTCGACGCAGCAGACGCCGCCCGCCGCCGAAGCCCTCAGAGTCGGTGACCTGCACGTCGACACGGCCAGCCGCGAGGTCACCCGCGGCGGCACGCCGATCTCGCTTTCGTCGACCGAGTTCGAATTGCTTCGCTTCCTGATGCGCAATCCACGTCGCGCGCTTAGCCGCACAGAGATCCTCGACCGGGTCTGGAACTACGACTTCGCGGGGCGCACCAGCATCGTCGACCTGTACATCTCGTATCTGAGGAAGAAGATCGACTCCGGCCGGGACCCGATGATCCACACCGTTCGCGGTGTCGGATACATGCTGCGGTCGCCGGAATGACGCGCGAGCTGGCATCCAGGGATCTTCCTCGGTGGTTACCCAGTTCGTTGCGCCGCCAGTTGCTCTTGGGGGTATTGGCAGTCGTCAGCGTGGTGCTGGTGACGGTCGGAATCGTCTCCGTGCTGAGCCTGCGCGGCTATGTCACCGCGATGAGCGACGCCGACGTCGCGCAATCCCTTGACGCCCTGAGCAATTCGTACATCAGATATAGCAATCGCGAACTTTCTTCGGCGCAACGAGGCGAGCCGATCGCACAAGCGATGCTGGAGTTCACCGATCAAACACCGGGAAACCTGATCGCGGTGCTGCACGACGGCGTGGTGGTCGGCTCGGCGGTCTTTTCGGAAGCCGAAGCGCGACCGGCGCCGCCCGACGTGGTCCGTGCGCTCGAGACGGAGCCGTGGCCCGATGTCCCACCGCGCACCGCGAAGCTGGGCAGCCTCGGCTCCTATCGGGTCGACAGCCGCGTCGAGGGCGCCGACCTGCTGGTCGTCGGTGTGTCGCTGGCCCGCGCCGACCAGATCATCGTTCGCAAACAGCTCACCACGTCAGCGCTGATCGCGGCGGCACTGGCGATTACCGCGGGGCTCACCATTTGGGTGGTCGGCGTCACCCTGCGCCCGCTGCGCCGGCTCGTTGCGACCGCCGCCGAAGTCGCCGCGATGCCGCTCACCGATGGCGATCACCGGATCAGCGTCAGGTTGCGACCGGAGGATGCCGACCCCCACAACGAGGTCGGAATCGTCGGGCACACGCTGAATCGCTTGCTGGACAACGTCGATAGCGCGCTGGCGCATCGCGCCGAATCCGACTTGCGGATGCGGCAATTCCTCACCGATGCCAGCCACGAGCTGCGGACTCCGCTGGCGGCCATCCAGGGATACGCCGAACTGACCCGCCAGGACAGCGAGGCCCTACCGCCGACCACCGAATACGCGCTGGCCCGCATCGAATCCGAGGCGCGGCGCATGGCGCTGCTCGTCGACGAGCTACTGCTGCTCTCCCGCCTGGGCGAGGGCGAGGATCTGCAGACCCAAGACGTCGACCTGGCGGACCTCGCCGTCAACGCCGTCAACGACGCCGCGGTCGCGGCGCCGACGCACCATTGGGTCAAGGATCTGCCCGACGAACCGGTGTGGGTCCGCGGCGATCACGCCCGGCTACACCAGCTGGTGAGCAATCTGCTCAGCAACGCTCGGCTGCACACGCCGCCGGGCGTCACCGTGACGACCGGAATCACCTGCCACCGCAAGGGCACCGAGCCGCCCTATGCCGAACTGACCGTGGCCGACGACGGCCCCGGCATCGACGATGCTCTGCTGCCCCGCTTGTTCGAGCGCTTCGTCCGCGCGGACAGCTCGAGGTCCGACGGGTCGGGCATCGGGCTGGGCCTGGCCATCGTGAGTTCGATCGTCAAGGCCCATGGCGGCTCGGTGACCGCCGAATCGACCGAAGGGCGAACGGTGTTCCGCGTGCGGCTTCCGATGCTCGGCGATCCGGTCACCGATAGCGCCTGACCCGCGTTAGCCCACCCTGCGCCGAGCCTGTAATCCTGCAGGCCCTTACTCGCACTTTGTCTGCCAGATTTACCGGATCGGCGACGACTGTCGGCGGGGAGATTCGGGCGTAAGGAAAACGTAAAGAGGCACCGCGGCGTTGTTAGGAAAGTGTCAACCAAAGCCCGTGTCCAACGTGCCCCCACTAACTTCAAGCTGACCTGCCTTTCCGAGGACTGCGCTGCCGCTGACTCGATGAGGTCATCAAGTGTGTGCATTGACTGGCGCAGAACGGAGACAAGATGGGCGTGTTGGTCTACGTCTTGCTGACGGTTGCGGTGTTCGCCGTCCTCGGCCTGGCGCAGAAGTTGGTCGAGCGACTATGAGCTACGAAAACGTCGTCGGCTTGGTGCTTTCCATCGTCCTTGCGCTGTTCTTGGGCTGCGCCCTGTTGTTTCCGGAGAGGTTCTAGTGAGCACCACAGCAGCAGGGGTGGTCTTCCTCCTCGTTCTCGTCGTGGCACTGGTCGTGGTGCATGTGCCGTTCGGCGATTACATGTACCGGGTGTACACGTCGGAGAAGGACCTGTACGTCGAGCGGGTGATCTATCGACTGATCGGTGTCGACTCGCGTTCCGAGCAGACGTGGGGTGCTTACGCGCGCAGCGTCTTGGCGTTCTCCTCGATCAGCATCCTGTTCCTGTTCGCGTTCCAGCTGGTGCAGGACGTGTTGCCGCTGCATCTGCACGATCCGGCCACGAAGATGACGCCCGCGCTGGCGTGGAACACCGCGGTCAGCTTCGTCACCAACACCAACTGGCAGGCCTATTCCGGTGAGTCGACGCAGGGCCATCTGGTGCAGATGGCCGGGCTGGCGGTGCAGAACTTCGTCTCGGCCGCCGTCGGCATGGCGGTGGCGATCGCGCTGGTGCGCGGGTTTGCCCGCAAGCGCACCGGCGACCTCGGAAACTTCTGGGTCGACCTGGTGCGCACGGTGCTCCGCATCCTGCTGCCCATTTCGATCGTCGGCGCCATCCTGCTGATCGCGGGCGGTGCGATCCAGAACTTCCACCCGCATGACCAGGTGGCGAGCACCCTCGGCGGCACCCAGCAGACGATCACCGGCGGACCGGTGGCCAGCCAGGAGGCGATCAAGGAGCTCGGCACCAACGGCGGCGGGTTCTACAACGCGAACTCCGCGCACCCGTTTGAGAACCCGACGCCGTGGACCAACTGGCTGGAGATTTTCCTGCTGCTGGTGATCAGCTTCTCGTTGCCGCGCACGTTCGGGCGCATGGTGGGCAGCACCAAGCAGGGTTACGCGATCGCATCGGTGATGGCGTCGCTGTACGCGTTGAGCATGTCGCTCATGCTGTGGTTCCAGTTGCAGCACCACGGCACCGTGCCGACGTCGGTCGGCGCGGCGATGGAGGGTGTCGAGCAGCGGTTCGGCGTCGCCAACTCCGCGGTGTTCGCCGACTCGACGACGCTCACCTCCACCGGTGCGGTCGATTCGTTCCACGACTCCTACACCAGCCTCGGCGGCATGATGGCGATGTTCAACATGCAACTAGGCGAGGTGGCGCCCGGCGGCACCGGCTCTGGCCTCTACGGCATGTTGATCTTGGCGGTGATCACCGTCTTCGTCGCCGGGCTGATGGTCGGCCGCACACCGGAATACCTCGGCAAGAAGATCAATCCCCGCGAAATCAAGCTGGCAGCAAGCTATTTCCTGGTGACGCCGCTGATCGTGCTGACCGGCACCGCCGTCGCGATGGCGCTGCCGGGCGAGCGCGCCGGGATGCTCAACGGCGGCCCGCACGGGCTGTCGGAGGTCTTGTACGCGTTCACTTCCGCGGGCAACAACAACGGGTCGGCGTTCGCCGGAATCAGTGTGAACACCGATTGGTACAACACCGCCCTGGGGCTGGCCATGGTCTTCGGCAGGTTTTTGCCCATGGTGCTCGTGCTGGCCCTGGCCGGCTCGCTCGCCAAGCAGGGCATGACACCGGTATCGGTGGGCACGCTGCCCACTCACCGGCCGCAGTTCGTCGGAATGGTCGCCGGCGTCACGGTGATCCTCGTCGCCCTCACGTTCCTGCCCATGCTGGCGCTCGGGCCCCTAGCGGAAGGAATCCACTGATGACCGCGACCGCGATCGATCCGGCCGAGCAGACGCGGCGCACTAGTTCGGGCACCCCCGCCAGCACGAAACGGGTGCAGGGCGGCCTGCTCGACCCGAAGATGCTGTGGCGCTCGACGCCCGATGCGCTGCGCAAACTCGACCCACGGACCCTATGGCGCAACCCGGTGATGTTCATCGTCGAAATCGGCGCCGCCTGGAGCACCGTCTTGGCGATCACCAACGAAACCTGGTTCGCGTGGCTGATCGTCGTCTGGCTATGGCTGACAGTGCTTTTCGCGAACCTCGCGGAGGCGGTGGCCGAGGGGCGGGGCAAGGCCCAGGCGGAAACGCTGCGGCGCGCCAAGACCCAGACCCCGGCGCGGCGACTCAAAGACTGGGCGCCCGGCGCCCCCGCCGTCGAGGAGGAGGTCGCCGCGCCGCTGCTGCAACGGGGTGACATCGTGGTGGTCGAAGCCGGCCAGGTGATACCGGGTGACGGCGACGTGGTGGAAGGCATTGCCTCCGTTGACGAATCGGCGATCACCGGCGAGTCGGCGCCGGTGATCCGGGAGTCCGGCGGCGACCGTTCGGCCGTCACGGGCGGCACCACCGTGCTGAGCGACCGCATCTTTGTCAAGGTCACCCAAAAGCCCGGCGAGAGTTTCATTGACCGGATGATCGCCCTCGTGGAGGGCGCCAACCGGCAAAAGACGCCCAACGAGGTCGCGCTGAACATCCTGCTGGCCGCGTTGACGGTCATCTTCGTGTTCGCCGTCGCGACGCTGCAGCCCCTGGCGATCTACTCGAAGGCAAACAACCCCGGTGTCCCAGATAGTCAGGCGCTCAACGCAAGTGGGGTCACCGGGATCGTCATGGTGTCACTGCTGGTGTGCCTGATCCCCACCACGATCGGCGCGCTGCTGTCCGCCATCGGCATCGCCGGCATGGACCGGCTGGTGCAGCGCAACGTGCTCGCGATGTCCGGGCGCGCGGTGGAAGCCGCCGGCGACGTCAACACGCTGCTGCTCGACAAGACGGGCACCATCACGCTGGGCAATCGGCAGGCGGCCGCCTTCATCCCCGTCGACGGGGTCTCGCCGGAGCAGCTGGCCGATGCCGCGCAGCTGTCCAGCCTCGCCGACGAAACACCGGAGGGGCGCTCGGTCGTGGTGTTCGCCAAGCAGCATTTCGGCCTGCGCGCGCGCACCCCGGGCGAACTGGCCCGTGCCCACTGGGTGGAGTTTTCCGCCGCGACGCGGATGTCGGGCGTCGATCTCGATGGGGTCGACGGAACCATGCTGCGCAAGGGCGCGGCCAACTCGGTCGCGGAATGGGTACGTGCGCAAGGGGGTAACGTACCGCCCGAGCTCGGCGTGATCGTCGACGGTATCTCCGCCGGCGGCGGCACCCCGCTGGTCGTCGGGGAATGTGCCAATGGCGAGGCGCGGGTGCTCGGCGTCATCCACCTCAAGGACGTCGTCAAGCAAGGCATGCGGGATCGGTTCGACGAGATGCGGCGGATGGGCATCCGGACGGTGATGATCACCGGCGATAACCCGTTGACCGCCAAGGCGATTGCCGAGGAGGCCGGTGTGGACGACTTCCTCGCCGAGGCCACGCCCGAGGACAAGCTCGCGCTGATCAAGCGGGAGCAGGAGGGCGGCAAGCTGGTCGCGATGACCGGCGACGGCACCAACGACGCTCCGGCGCTGGCCCAGGCCGACGTCGGCGTGGCGATGAACACCGGCACCTCGGCCGCCAAAGAGGCCGGCAACATGGTCGATCTCGACTCCGACCCGACCAAGCTGATCGAGATCGTCGAGATCGGCAAGCAGCTGCTGATCACCCGGGGCGCTTTGACGACGTTCTCGATCGCCAACGACATCGCGAAGTACTTCGCGATCATCCCGGCGATGTTCGTGGCGCTGTTCCCCGGCCTGGATCTGCTCAACATCATGCGGCTGCGCAGTCCGGAGTCCGCGATCCTGTCCGCGGTGATCTTCAACGCGATCATCATCGTGCTGTTGATCCCGTTGTCGCTGCGCGGCGTGCGCTACACACCGAGCAGCGCGTCAAAGTTGTTGAGCCGCAACCTCTATGTCTACGGCCTCGGCGGCATCATCGCCCCGTTCATCGGGATCAAGCTCATCGACCTGATCGTCCAATTCGTCCCAGGGATGTCCTGACATGAAGTTTTCCAATTTCGCTCGCATGCATTGGGCGGCCTTCCGCGCGCTGCTGGTGATGACCGTGATCGCGGGCCTCGCCTACCCGGCGTTCGTCTGGCTGGTGGGGCAGATTCCCGGATTGCACGACAAGGCCGAAGGGTCGATCCTGACCGCCCACGGCAAGCCGGTGGGCAGCCGGCTGATCGGTCAGTTGTTCACCGACAAGGACGGCAATCCGCTGCCGCAGTACTTCCAGAGCCGACCCTCGGCGGCGGGCACCGGCTATGACCCGCTGTCGACGAGCGCGAGCAACCTCGGGCCGGAAAACATCGTCGACACTGCCGCCGACCCGTCGCTGCTGGCGGCCGGCAAGTCCGCGTCGGATGCCGGGTTCAAGCCCAGCCTGCTGACGCAGGTATGCGCGCGCAGCGCGGCGGTGGGCAAGCTCGAGCATGTCGACGGGTCGCGCCCGTTCTGCACCGGCGGCGGCGTCGGCGCGGTGCTCTCGGTGATGGGCCCGCGTGACGCCCGCGGCAACGTCATCCACCCCACCCGGGTGGTCAGCGTCAACGAGCCGTGCCAGACGACGCCGGCGCCGTTTCTGAACCTCTACGAAGGCGTGCGGGTCGACTGCGCGAAGTACGGCCCCACATCTGGAGAGGATTATTCGATCGGCCAGATCGTCCCCGTCCGCGGCTCCGCGCCCGCCACCCCGGCCGTGCCCGCCGACGCCGTCACCACCAGCGGCAGCGGCCTGGACCCCGACATCTCGCCGGCCTATGCCGAAATCCAGATCGCCCGTGTGGCCACGGCCCGGCATGTCGGTCCGGACCAGATACGCGCGGTCGTCGCGCAGTACCGGAACGGTCGCGCCCTCGGGTTTCTCGGCGAGCCAACGGTCAACGTCTTGCAGCTCAACCTGCAACTCGACCGCCAGTATCCAGTCCCGAGCTAGCCCCAAGGGGGATGATGGTTGACGTGGGCACGACCGACCACCATCCCAAGCGCGGCGAGCTACGCATCTACCTCGGTGCGGCACCGGGCGTAGGTAAGACGTACGCGATGCTCGGGGAAGCGCACCGGCGCCTGGAGCGCGGCACCGACGTGGTGGCGGCCGTGGTCGAAACCCACGGCCGCGCCAAAACGGCCGAACTGCTTCAAGGTATCGAGCTCATTGGGCCCCACTACGTCGAATATCGCGGCGGCAGCTTTCCCGAGCTCGACGTGCCGGCGGTGCTGGCGCGCCATCCGCAGGTGGTGCTGGTCGACGAACTCGCGCACACCAACACACCGGGCAGCAAGAACCAAAAACGTTGGCAGGACGTGGAAGAGCTGCTCGATGCGGGGATCACGGTGATCTCCACCGTCAACATCCAGCACCTGGCGAGCCTCAACGACGTCGTCGCGCAGATCACCGGCATCGAGCAGCAGGAGACGATACCGGACTCGATCGTGCGCCAGGCATCGCAGGTCGAGCTCATCGACATCACCCCGGAGGCCTTGCGCCGCAGACTTTCCCACGGCAACGTCTATGCCCCGGAACGGGTCGACGCGGCGCTGTCGAACTACTTCCGCCGCGGGAACCTCACCGCGCTAAGGGAGTTGGCTCTGCTGTGGCTGGCCGATCAGGTGGACACCGCGCTGGCCAAGTACCGGGCGGAAAACAAGATCACCGACGTGTGGGAGGCGCGCGAGCGAGTCGTGGTGGCGGTCACCGGCGGTCCCGAATCGGAGACGTTGGTACGCCGGGCATCCCGGATCGCGTCGAAGTCGAGCGCCGAGCTGATGGTGGTACACGTCATCCGCGGTGACGGGCTGGCCGGGCTGTCGGAGCGCCGGATGAGCAAGATCCGGGAGCTGGCGAACAGCCTCGACGCGTCGATGCATACCGTGGTCGGTGACGACGTACCCACGGCCCTGTTGGATTTCGCGCGCGAGATGAACGCCACCCAGCTGGTGATCGGCACGTCTCGGCGGTCGCGGTGGGCTCGCATCTTCGAGGAGGGCATCGGCCCGACGGTGGTCGAGCATTCGGGCAAGATTGACGTGCACCTCGTCACCCATGAGGAATCCAAGCGCGGCTTCCGGACGGCGACGTTGTCGGCGCGCGAGCGGCGCGCGGCGTCGTGGCTCGCCGCCGTCATCGTGCCCTCGGCAATCTGCGCCGTCGTGGTGACGCTGCTGGACCGGTACCTGGACAACGGCGGCGAGAGCGCACTGTTCTTCGTGGGGGTGCTGCTGGTCGGGCTGCTGGGAGGCGTTGCGCCGGCGGTGCTTTCGGCGGTGCTTTCCGGGCTGCTGCTGAACTACTTCTTGATAGCCCCGCGGCACAGCTTCACCATCGCCGAACCCAATAGCGCCATAACCGAATTGGTGCTGCTGCTGATCGCGGTCGCCGTCGCGGTACTGGTCGACGGCGCCACCAAGCGCACCCGCGAAGCGCGGCAGGCATCCCAGGAAGCCGAACTGCTGACGCTTTTCGCCGGGTCGGTGCTGCGCGGCGCCGATCTCGAGACGCTGCTGGAACGCGTGCGCGAGACATACTCCCAGCGTGCGGTCAGCATGCTGCGGGAGCCGAGCGGGGAGGAACGCGCCCACGGGAAAAAGAGCGACATCGTGGCGTGTGCGGGAAACGATCCTTGCGTGAGTGTGGATTCCGCCGATACCGCGATCGAGGTCGGCGACGACGAATTCTGGATGCTGATGGCCGGCCGGAAGCTGTCCGCGCGCGACCGCCGGGTGCTCGGTGCGGTCGCCAGGCAGGCCGCGGGTCTGATCAGGCAGCGCGAGCTGGCCGAGGAAGCCGGCCGCAGTCAGGCGATCGTGCAGGCCGACGAGCTGCGGCGGTCGCTGCTCTCGGCGGTCAGCCATGACCTGCGCACGCCGCTCGCGGCGGCCAAGGTCGCCGCCTCCAGCCTGCGCGCCGAAGACGTCGCCTTTTCTCCCTCTGACACCGCGGAATTGCTGGCCACCATCGAGGAGTCGATCGACCAGCTCACCGCGCTGGTCGGCAACCTGCTCGATTCCTCGCGCCTGGCCGCCGGCGTGGTGCGTCCGGACCTGCGCCGGGTGTATTTGGAGGAGGCGGTGCAGCGCGCCCTGGTCAGCATCGGCAAGGGCGCCACCGGGTTCTATCGATCGGCCATCGACCGCGTCAAGGTCGACGTCGGTGACGCGGTGGTGCTGGCCGACGCCGGCCTGTTGGAACGGGTGCTTGCCAACCTGATCGACAACGCGCTGCGGTACGCGCCCAACTGTGTGGTTCGGGTGAACGCGGGACGGGTGGGCGATCGGGTCCTGATCAATGTCATCGACGAAGGTCCCGGAATCCCGAAAGGTACCGAGGATCAGATCTTCGAAGCGTTTCAGCGGCTGGGCGATCACGACAACACGACCGGCGTGGGCCTGGGCATGTCGGTGGCGCGCGGCTTCGTCGAGGCGATGGGCGGCACTATCGCGGCCGGCGACACACCGGGTGGCGGGCTGACCGTCGTGGTGGAGCTGGCCGCACCCGCCGAGATCGGCGCCACATGACCCGGGTATTGGTGATCGACGACGAGCCGCACATCCTGCGGGCGCTGCGAATCAACCTGTCGGTGCGCGGATACGAGGTCGTCACCGCGGCGACCGGTGCCGGGGCGCTGCGGGCGGCGGCCGAGCACAAACCCGACGTGGTGATCCTCGATCTCGGGCTGCCGGACATATCGGGCATCGAGGTGCTGGCCGGCCTGCGTGGCTGGCTGTCGGCGCCGGTGATCGTGTTGTCGGCGCGCACCGATTCATCGGACAAGGTGGGGGCGCTGGACGCCGGCGCCGACGACTACGTCACGAAACCCTTTGGGATGGACGAGTTCTTGGCCCGGCTGCGCGCCGCGGTCCGCCGCAACGCGGCTGCGTCGGAACTGGATCAGCCCGTGATCGAGACCGAGGCGTTCACCGTCGATCTGGGCGCCAAGAAGGTGACGAAGGACGGTCTTGAGGTGCATCTCACCCCGACCGAATGGGGCATGCTCGAGGTGCTGGTTCGCAATCGGGGCAAGCTGGTCGGCCGCGAGGAATTGCTGAAGGAGGTGTGGGGACCGGCGTATGCCACCGAAACCCATTACCTGCGAGTGTATCTGGCGCAGCTGCGGCGCAAGCTCGAAGACGACCCGTCGCATCCCAAGCATTTGTTGACCGAGTCGGGGATGGGTTACCGGTTCGAGGCGTGAAATCACCAGTGCACGTTGGAAGCCCTCAGTTCACACTCATTGGGTCACTCCGTCCACATCTGTCACTTCCGTCCCCGGCCGGGGGATGATGCACTATTTGTCCACCTAATAGCGACAACTTGGCGGCTTCCCGCAAAGCCCGCACCCGGTGGATGATCCGGTATTCGGTTGCGTGTGGGATGTACGCCGGTCCATATAGGCCGCGGCGCAACCGCCGCACTCGGCGCCGTTCTATCTCCCAACGCAGGGCATCCGAGATCGCTTTCGACGGCCTGCCTCGGACGCAAAAACCATGCCAGTCAAGCGCATCGATCATCTCGGTGACGGTCGCCGGCCCATGCTGCCACAAATGGAGGGTCAGCACGTACCGAAGCTCAATTCCATGAAGTTGGTTCATGAGCGAACCGTGGCATACGGGTACGACAAAGGAGTTGTCGCTGCGAGGTGGACAAATAGTGCATTCCCTCCAGCCAGCGACTGAAGTGACGGATGTGACTCAGCCGGTGATCGACAGCACGATGCCGTCCAGGATGTCGTGCTCGCTGACGATCAGCTCGTCAATGCCGGCGCGGGCGCGCAGCGAGCGCGCCAACTCCTCCACCACGATTGCGCCGCCGCCGATCACGTCGGCACGGCCCTCGTGCATCGGCGGCAGCGCGGCGCGCTGGGATCGCGTCATGCCGATCAATCGCTCGCACACCGCCAGCAGGTCAGCCCCCGACACGCGCGAAAGATGAATGGCCGCAGAATCATACGTCGTCATGTTGTGCGCCAGCGCGGACAGCGTGGTCATCGTTCCGGCCAGCCCCACCCAGGTCCGGGCCTCTTCGACGGGCACCACGCCGAGCGCGACGTCCAGCCGCTCGCGCACCACCCGACGGGCCGCCTCCACCTCGTCCAGCGTGGGTGGATCCGAATGCAAGCACCGTTCGGTCAGCCGCACACAGCCGATGTCCGCCGAGTAGCTCGCCACGACGGAGTCACCGCCCAGCACGATCTCGGTGGAGCCGCCGCCCAGGTCTACCACCACGAAAGGTGCTGCCCCACCATCTAATTCGCCAACCGCTCCGCGGAAGGACAGCTCGGCCTCCTCCGCCCCGGTGATCACCTCCGCCACCGCGCCGGGCACTACGGCGCCCAGCACGTCGGCCGTCATCGCAAAGAACACTTCACGATTGGCGACATCCCGCGCGGCCGAGGTGGCCACCATCCGCACCCGCTCGACGCCGTGCGTCTGCAGCAGCGAGGCGTAGTCGGCCAACGCGGCCTGGGTTCGGGCGATCGCCTCCGGCGCGAATTCGCCCGTCGCGTCGACGCCCTGCCCCAGCCGCACGATGCGCGTCTCGCGATGCACATCGCGCAGCCGCCCGTCGCACGCATCGGCGATCAACAGCCGGATCGAATTGGTACCGCAGTCAATTGCGGCCGCCCTCACCGCCACTGCTCCCCCACCAACACCGCGTCCATCCCCGGCTCGCGGGCCAGAATCGCCAATGCCTCGTCGCCGAACGGATTCACCCCGGGCCCCTTGGCCAGCGAATGCGCGATCAGCACGTGCAGGCACTTGACCCGGTCCGGCATGCCCCCCGCCGAGAACGTGGTTCCCAGCGGCTCGAG
>NZ_LZIR01000123.1 GCF_001667035.1 Mycobacterium sp. 852002-51057_SCH5723018 | reverse complement strand
CTGACCGCATCGCAGAACGCACCGTGGCGGCCGCACCTTCCCTGCTGGCGCTGCCCGGCTGCGGTGAACTGACCGCAGCCAAACTCGTTGCCGAAACCGCCGGCGTGACAAGGTTCAAAAGCGAACCCGCATTCGCCCGCCACGCCGGGGTTGCACCCATTCCCGTGTGGTCGGGCAACACCGCCGGACGAGTCCGCATGACACGCTCGGGCAACCGCCAGCTCAACGCCGCCCTGCACCGCATCGCCATCACCCAGATCCGCCTCACCGGCAGCGCAGGCCACACCTACTACCGCAAACGCCTCGACACCGGGAACTCCTCCACCGAAGCATTGCGCTGCCTCAAACGCCGCCTGGCCCGCATCGTCTTCGCCAGATTGCAAGCCGACCACCATCCCAAACAAACAATGCAACCGGCTGCTTAAACCCGCCCCTTGACATAGGAGCAACGCACGCTCGCGGCAAGCAAACCTAGTGGCCCTCGAGGATCCGGCGCTTCTCGGTCTCGAACTCCTCCTGCGTCAACGCGCCGGAATCCCGCAGAGACGCCAGGGTTTTGAGCCGCTCGATGCGCACTCCCTCGTCGCTGGGTTCATAAGGGGCCGCCGCGGCCGGCATCGCCGGCGGCACGACCGGCGCGTGATAGTAGGGGGTGGCCGCTACCACCGCCCGGCGGCGGGTGCGCGACAACCACCACCCCGACGCGATCGACCCGACCAGCCCCACCACGAACGTGGCGACGAAGACCCACACCAAAAAGCCGTAGGAACTCTTGTGGCCGAAGGCCAGTCGTGGGCCGATGTACCCGTTGACTTGGCCGTCGGTGGTGATGTTGTAGGTGCCGGCCGCGGGAATCTGGGCCACCCACACCCGCACGTGCGCGTCGTTGTTGACCGTCGTTGTGCTGCCGATGCTTTCGGTCACCACCGGTTGCCCCACGCCGTCGGGTGGCACGATGGTGACTCCGAGCGGCGGCACCGGCAGGCCGCCGTTGGGGCTGCCGATGACGGTCGTGTGCAGGCTGATGGTGGCCTCACCGGCGGGCAGGTACAGGCTGCCCGACCCCGGGACCGGCACCTCCCCGTAGGCGTCGTACTTGTCCAGAAAGAACGCGTTGAGCACCAGGGCGACGATGAAGCCGCCCACCGACACGACCATCACCAGGATGGCGGTGGCCAGCGACACCTTGGCGAGCCGTCTGCTGGTCATCCAGGCAGTGTGTCACCGCGCGCCCGGGCGATGCCAGCGAGGGGCCGAGGCGGCCAGAATGCCGCCGGGGTTCGCTGACGGCGACACGAAGAGCACACTAGGACCGGGTTCACACGATAGGAGTGATACGCATGGCCAACGATCTCGTCGCCACGGTGCCCGACCTGTCGGGGAAGCTGGTCGTCATCACCGGGGCCAACAGCGGTCTGGGCTTCGGTCTGGCCCGGCGGCTCTCGGCCGCCGGCGCCGACGTTGTGATGGCGATCCGCAATCGCGGCAAAGGGGAAAAGGCGGTCGAGGAAATCCGCTCCACGGTTCCCGACGCCAAGCTGACCATCAAGTCCCTCGACCTGTCCTCGCTCGCCTCGGTCGCCGCGCTGGGCGAACAGCTCAACGCCGAGGGGCGCCCGATCGACATCCTGATCAACAACGCCGGGGTTATGACGCCGCCGGAGCGCGACACGACCGCCGACGGCTTCGAATTGCAGTTCGGCAGCAACCATCTCGGGCATTTCGCGCTCACCGGACACGTGCTGCCGCTGCTGCGCGCGGCCAACGGCGCCCGCGTCGTCTCGCTGAGCAGCCTGGCCGCCCGCATGAGCGCCAAGATCCACTTCGACGACCCGAATTTCGAGAAGTCCTAC
Source organism: Mycobacterium sp. 852002-51057_SCH5723018 (assembly GCF_001667035.1). Taxonomy (GTDB): domain Bacteria; phylum Actinomycetota; class Actinomycetes; order Mycobacteriales; family Mycobacteriaceae; genus Mycobacterium. Next base: position 169,044 of record NZ_LZIR01000123.1, on the reverse strand, counting down.
GCGGCCATGTCGGCCTACGGCCAATCCAAGCTGGCCGTGTTGATGTTCGCCCTCGAGCTCGACCGGCGCAGCCGCGCGGCCGGCTGGGACATCGTGTCCAACGCCGCGCACCCCGGCCTGACCAAGACCAACCTGCAGATCGCCGGGCCATCGCACGGCCGCGAGAAGCCTGCGCTGATGGAGCGGTTGTACAAGAGCTCCTGGCGCTTCACGCCGTTCCTGTGGCAGGAGATCGACGAAGGGATCCTGCCGGCGCTGTACGCGGCGGCAGCCCCGCACGCCCAGGGCGGCGCGTTCTACGGACCCCGCGGGTTCTACGAGTTGGCCGGCGGCGGGGTGCGGGAAGCCAAGGTGCCCGCCGAGGCGCGCAAAGAGGACGACTGCCGGCGCCTGTGGGAGCTGTCTGAGCAGCTCACCGGGGTCAGCTACCCGACGCCGAACTGACTATCGTTGGGGCATGCGGCCCGAACCCCGGATGCCCGAATCCAGCATCGTGGTCCGGCCGGAGCCGATGCACAGCGCGACGTACACCGCGTCGTCGCGGCTGCAGGCCGCCGGCCTGGCGCAGGCCATCGCGGTCTTCGAGCGGGCCGCCGAGCAGGTGCCGCTGCCCACCCCGCCGCAGCCGATCGTCGTCGCCGACTACGGCGCGGCCAACGGGCACAATTCGCTGCGTCCGCTGTCGGCGGCCATCGCGGTGCTGCGCCGGCGCACCCGCCACGACCACGCCATCCTGGTGGCGCACACCGATGTGCCGGAAAACGATTTCTCGGCGCTGTTCCGAACGCTGGCCGACGACCCGGACAGCTACTTTCACACGGATACAACGAGTTTCACCTCGGCGATCGGCCGGTCGTTCTACGACCAGATCGTTCCGTCGAAGACGGTCAACCTCGGCTGGACGTCGTGGGCGACGCAGTGGCTGAGGCGGATCCCGTGCGAGGTCCCCGATCACGTGCACGTCGCCTACAGCGATGACGACGCGGCCCGCGCCTCCTACGCCCACCGGGCCGCCTTGGACTGGAACGACTTCGTGGCCTTCCGCGGGCGCGAGTTGGCCCCCGAGGGGCGGCTGGTGGTGTTGACGCAGGCCGTAGACGAGAACGGCAACGCCGGCTTCGAGCCGTTGCTCGACGCCATCCTGGCCGCGCTGACCGACCAGGAACGCGACGGCCTGCTGCGCCGGGAAGAGTTGCGCCGCATGCTGATTCCCACCTTTGCCCGCAGCGAAAAGGACTTCCGGTCCCCGTTCGCGCCCAGCGGGCGGTTCGAAGGCCTGACCATCGACCACCTCGAGGTCTTCAACGCCGAGGACCGATTCTGGTCCCGGTACCAAACCGACCACGACGCCGAGGCTTTCGGCGCGCAATGGGCCGCGTTCGCGCGAGCGGCGCTCTTCCCCGCCCTGGCGCGCGGGCTGGACGGCGGGACCAACGACCCGCGAGCCGTCGAATTCCTGCAGCAGTTGGAGGCCGCGGTCGCCGAACGTTTGTCGGGCGCGCCCGAACCGGTGCGGATCCCGCTCGCCTCGCTGGTGCTGGTCAAACACCAACGATCGCACTCGTGAGAGTTTCGACACATCACAACAGCGGGTAACCCCCGGTGATGGTCGGAACTGCGACTCCAAGGGGGTAGGTGCATGAGCGTGCAGGACGACAAGGCGGCTGGTCAGGACGACCATCGGCAGGCGAAGGACCCGGACCAGGACGACGACCGACAGGCCAAAGACCAGGACCAGGACGACGACCGGCAGGCCAAAGACCAGGACCAGGACGACGACCGGCAGGCCAAAGACCAGGACGAGGACGAGGACAAGCGCCCCCTGACCGAGAAGCCGGAGCCGGACGAGGACGACAAGAAGAAGGCCGCCGAAATGATGACGGCCTACGAAGACCGACCCACCTTGGTGCTGCCCGGGTCCGGCGGCATGGTTTCTGGCACCGCGGTCAACGACTGGCTCGACGACGAGGGCAACCCCCGACACGTGGACCCCGACGAGGCCGACTCCGAAAACAACGGTGACGAGAAGGCCCAATCCGAAGACAAGAGCGACGAAAAAGCCCAAGCCGAAAACAAGAGCGACGAGAAGGCCCAAGCCCAAGACAAGGGCGGCGAGAAGGCCCAAGGCGAGGGCCGAGACGAAGCCCAAGACGAGGGCCGAGACGAAGAAGCCCGCAAGGAACAAATCGAGAAGGACAAGGCCCTCAACGAGGAGTTGAAAAAGGCGTCGGCCGAAGAGAACAAGGGCGAGAAGGAAAAGTCCAAGTCCGGAGGCTAATTCGGTTCACTGGCGCTGTGCTATCGCGCATATGACCGGCACGCAGCCCACGCCGGGGATCGGCACGCTGATTCCCGGAATCGCCGGGATGGGCGGAATCGCCGGGATGCGCGGAATCGGCGGAGGCGCGGGAACGGCCGGGGCGGGCAGCGGCGCTGGTGCCGCCGGGGCTGCCGGCGCTGCCGGTGGCGGGGCGTCATTCACCGGGCCCTGCGGGGCGGCCGGAGGGACGGCCGTCGTCGGGGTATCGGTGGTGGCCGGCGGATTGGTGTCGCTAGGCGACGGAGGGGGCGGTTGCGTCGGGGAGGCGGACGGCGCCGGGGAAGCCGGGGTGCTCGTCGCCGGCGGCGTGCTTGCCGGCTTGTCGACGCCGCCCAACGCGATCGCCAGCGCGGTTCCCACCAGCGTGAGCGCCACCAGGGTGCTGATGATCACCACTCCCGGCAGCCGGTACCAGGGGATGACGGGCTTCTTGGGCTCCGGAAGCGGGCGTTCGGGTTCGTCGAACTTCAGCGCCGGGCGGGCCGACGTGTAGCCGGAACCGTCGGCGGCGGGCATGACACGCGAGTCCCCGGCCTCCGCCCAGGCCAATGCGGGCATCATGCTCGGCGCCGGCGCTTGGGCCGTCGCGGTGGACCCCGGCCAAGGCTGCGCCGCCTGCACCAGCGGCCCGGCCGCCGTCGCCAGTACCGGCACCGGGGCGGCCGGCGCCAATGTCGTCGCGCTGTTGTCCTCGGGGCGCGCCGCCCGCAAGGCGCCGCCGATGGCGGCGGTCAATTGCGGACGCGGCGACGTGACCACCGGGACCCGAAGATGTCCCGACAGCATGGTGGTGACCGCCGGGATGTTCGCCCCGCCACCCACCGAAACCACGGCGACGAGATCGCGAATCCCGTTGCGCAGCAACGTCTCATCCAACACCCGCACGAAGTTGTTCAGCGACTCGCGGATCGCGTCGTCGAGTTCATTGCGGGTGAGCCGGATGTCGTCGCCGAGGGTGGTCACCGTGTTCGACGAGAGCTGCTCCTTGGCGGTTCGGCATGCGGCCCGCAGCCGGCTCAGCGCGCCGATCGCCGAGGTGTCGAACGAACCGGCGCGCGGCGCGTTGGCCATGACGGCGGTCAACAGCGCCTGGTCGATCATGTCGCCGGAGAAGTCGTGATGCCGCACGGTCGGCGCGACGGGTTCGTAGTCTCCGGCGGCGTCCATCAGCGTGATGCTGGTGCCGCTGCCGCCGAAGTCGCACACGGCGACGGTGCCGCGGGCGGGGATGCCCGGGTTGGTTCGCGCGGCGAACAGCGCCGCCGCGGCATCGGGGACCAGCAGCGGCGGCCGGGCGCTGCTCGACCATTCGGCCACCCGGCCCAGCGCGGCGCCCACGGCGTCCGCCGACTTGGCCTGCCAGTGCGCGGGGAAGGTGACGGCGACGCTTTCCGGCAGCGGCCGCCCGCCGGTGGCGGCGTAGGCCAGGGCGCGCAACGCATCGGCGACCAGCGCCTCGCTGCGGTGCACCGAGCCGTCGGCCGCCACGATGCCGACCGGATCGCCGACCCGATCGACGAAGTCGGTGATCACCACGCCTGGCTCGTCGAGCCTGGGATTTTCCGAGGGCACGCCGACCTCGGGCGGGCGTTGCCGATACAGCGTCAGGACCGGCTTGCGGGTGATCGACAGGTTTGCGGTCACGGCCGCCAGGTTGGTGGCTCCAATCGACAAGCCCAGCGCGGGCCTAACTTCGTCGGCCATTCGTCATCCCCATATTCATCAGCGGCACATTCGGTGGCGACCCGCCGCGCCGCCTCCGCTGCGCTTGCGATCACCACGTCCCGTCCGACCGTAATTCTGCAGCCAATACCTATAGCCTTTCAAAGCATCGGCTATGCGTGAGCTGTGCGACGACGTGGCCGCGGCTATGCGACCGGGTCAGCGGATGTTGCCGGCCCCGGCGATCAGCGGCAGGTCCAGCGGCGTCACCCAGCCCGGCCGCAGGTCGTTGACCGCCGGCACGGCGTTGAGCGCCCGCATCCCGGTGGCCAGGCACCCGGCCGTCGCGGCGTCGCGGCCCGAGCCGTCGGTGAACCGGAACGCCGTTTCCTGGAAGATGCTCGGCGTGCCCTCGATCTCGACCCGGTAGACGTCGTTGTCGTGGCCCGACGGCCAGTCGGGTGCGGCGTCGAGCCCGATGCGGTTGACGTGTTCGAGCTGGATGCGGGTCTCGCCCTGGTAGATCCCGTTGATGGTGAAGCGGACGGCGGCGACGTGTCCGGGCTTGATGACGCCCTTGGCGGTGGTGCGCTCCGTCGGGGTCACCCACTTGTCCCAGGTGGTGGTGATCTCGTCGAGCATGATGCCGGCGGCGTGGGCGATCATCGGGACGGTGGCGCCCCACGCGAAGATCAACATGTTGGAGTCTTCCAGCAGCGCGCCGTATTCGGGCTCGCGCCCGATGCCCATCTCGACCTCGTAGTCGCCCTCGTAGTTGGTGTAGTCGAGCAGCTCGGACGCCCGCACCCGGCGCACCTCCGAGCACAGGCCCATCAGCGTCATCGGAAACAGGTCGTTGGCGAACCCGGGGTCGATGCCGGTGGTGAAGCACGACGACTCCCCCAGCTCGCAGGCCTCGGTGATCGGCGCGATCCAGGTCGGCGGGTTCAGGTGCATGGTCGGCCACACCCACGGCGTCATCGCCGTCGAGCACACGTCGATGCCGGCCCGCAGGAACCGGGTGATCAGCGCGATGTTGTCCTTGGCGTGCATCGCCGTCGGGCCGTAGTGCACCAACGCGTCGGGTTTGAGCGCGATCAAGGCGTCGACGTCGTCGGTGGCGGTGATGCCGACCGGTTCGGGCAGCCCGCAGATATCGCCGACGTCGCGGCCGACCTTGTTGGGGCTGCTGACGCCGACGCCGACCAATTCGAACAGGGGATGCTTGACGATCTCGGCGATCACCATCTTGCCGACGAAGCCGGTGCCCCAGACCACCACACGCTTTGAGCCGTGTTCCGACATGCTCACCTTCCCAATCGTCAGCCCCCGGTTCACCATAAGCGCGGGCTGGGGCGGCATCTAGACCTGGCGTCTTGCGTGGTACACGATGAGAAACATGACCAGTCATCTGCGCGGACCCGCAATCCTGTTCGCGATCGGCATCGGCTTCGCGAACGCATCCGGCGTGGCGAACGCCCTGCCCCAGTTCCCACAGGTCCGCTACGAGGTGAGCGGCCCCGCCGTCGCCGAATACATCTCGTATCAAGGTGACAACGGTCAGCAGCGCGCGGTGAATGCGCCGCTGCCGTGGTCGACGGAGTTCACCTCGTTCGGCGGGCAGGCGTTCGTCCTCAGCGCGCAGGGTGCCGGACCGATCACCTGCAAGATCCTGCTCGACGGCAACGTCGTCAGCAATGCGACCGCGACGACGGGTACGCCCGCCCGAACCATGTGTTCGCACTGAGAGCGGACCGAATGCCACTGCAGACCGGGATCGCGCCCCGAGTCAACGGCGCGCCGCCGCCCGAGATTCCGCTTGCCGACATCCATCTCGAGTCGCTCGACTTCTGGGCGCTTGACGACGACGTCCGCGACGGGACATTCGCAACCCTGCGCCGCGAGGCACCGATCTCGTTCTGGCCCGCCATCAGGATGGAAGGGTTCGAGCCCGGCAACGGGTATTGGGCGCTGACCAAGCTCGACGACGTTCACTTCGCCAGCCGCCACCCCGACATCTTCAGCTCCAGCCCCAACATCACCATCAACGACAATGCGCCGGAGATAGCCGAATACTTCGGCTCGATGATCGTGCTCGACGATCCGCGGCACCAGCGGCTGCGCTCCATCGTCAGCCGTGCGTTCACCCCCAAGGTGGTGGCGCGCATCGAGGCGTCGGTGCGCGAGCGGGCGCATCGGCTGGTCGCGGGGTTGATCGCCAATCATCCCGACGGCTCCGCGGACCTGGTCAGCGAGCTCGCCGGGCCGCTGCCGCTGCAGATCATCTGCGACATGATGGGCATCCCCGAGGAGGACCATCAGCGGATTTTCCACTGGACCAACGTGATCCTTGGTTTCGGCGACCCCGACCTGACGACGGATTTCGAAGAGTTCCTTCAGATTTCGATGGACATCGGCGCCTACGCCACCGCGCTGGCCGAGGACCGCCGCGTCAACCACCACGACGACCTGACGACGGCGCTGGTGGAGGCCGAGGTCGACGGCGACCGGCTGTCGTCGTCGGAGATCGCGTCGTTTTTCATCCTGTTGGTGGTGGCCGGCAACGAGACGACGCGCAACGCGATCAGCCATGGGGTGCTGGCGCTGTCGCGCTACCCCGCCGAGCGGGAGAAGTGGTGGGCCGACTACGACGGGCTCGCTCCGAACGCGGTCGAGGAGATCGTGCGGTGGGCCTCGCCGGTGACCTACATGCGCCGCACGCTGACCCGCGACGTCGAGCTGAGCGGCGTTCGGATGACGGCCGGGGACAAGGTCGCGCTGTGGTACAACTCGGCCAACCGCGACGAGTCAAAGTTCGCCAATCCGTGGGCTTTTGACCTGGCCCGCAACCCGAATCCGCATCTGGGCTTCGGCGGCGGGGGCGCGCATTTCTGCCTGGGCGCCAATCTGGCTCGCCGCGAGATTCGGGTGGTGTTCGACGAATTGCGCCGCGAGATACCGGACATCGTCGCCGTGGAGGAACCCTCGCGGCTGCTATCGCAGTTCATCCACGGGATCAAGAGGTTGCCGGTCGCCTGGACTCCCCCGCGTTAGTCTGCTCGCCGGACCATACGCTGACTCCGTGACCATTCCCGCGTTTCCCGCCCCCGAGGTGCTCGCCGCCCGCGAAAAGCTTGTGCTCGATCACTTCCACGACGAGGTCCGCCAGGCCTGGGACGACGTGTTGGCGACCTTCCCACATCCGCGCTACGAGCTGATCCCGCAGATGGTCGTCCACGACGGCGACGAGGCGGTGCGCGGCTATTACGTCTACACCCGGACCGCGTTTCCCGATCAGGACCACGAGATCATCGCGCTGCGGCACAGCGCCGACGCGGTGATCGTCGAGTTCTGGCTGATGGGCACCCACCGCGGCTACCTGGGCAAGGTTCCGCCCACCGGCAGCCGCTTCCGGGTCCGCATGACCGCCTACTTCGTGTTCGACGAGTCGGAAGCCCTTGTCTGCGAACGCATCTACTTCGACACACTGACCATGATCAAACAACTGCTGGGCGGGCTCGACATGAAGAGGCCCGCGAACTGGTGGCTGGCCGCGCGCTGCGTGCGCGGCTTCCTGTCGATGTCGTCGGAAAAGCCTGACCCGGCACTGACTTCCGCGTAAACTGCAGCGCTAACCGCTCCGAGAGGAGGCCGCGATGCGGGTCCGAAGCCTTCTGTGTGGCCTGGCGGCCACCGCAATGCTTGGCGCCTCCACCGCCACCGCGACCGCCGCCCCCGCCCCGTCGGGCCCGCAGACCGTCAAGTGGATCGACCTGCAGGTCGGCCAGTGCGTGGCCGACCTCCCACCCGCCGACCTGAGCCGGGTGACGGTCACCGTCGTCGATTGCGCCGCAGCGCATTTGGCCGAGGTCTACCTTCGCGCCCCGGTGGCCGTCAACGCCGCCATCGCGAACGTCGCCAACCAAAGCTGCAGCGCCGGGCTCGGCCCGTACACCGGCCAACCCGCTGGCGCCGGCCCGTTTTCGATCACGTATCTCATCGACTCGAACCAGGACCGCACCGGGGCCACGCCCACGCCGAGCACCGTCATCTGCCTGCTGCAGGGCGCCAACGGTCAGCCGCTGACCGGCTCGGCGCACCGCTAGCGGCCCAGCTGCGAGGCCAGGTCCAGGAAGTCCGCCGCGTTGATGTCGAACTCGTCGGAGTAGGCCACGTCCGCGTCGCCGTCGACACCGAATTCCAGCGGCCGCGCCACGAAGGCGGTCGCAAAACCCAGCCGGCCCGCCGCGCGGATGTCGTACTTGTGGCTGGCCACCATCATGATGTCGGCGGGTCCCAGGCCGAGGTATCGAGCGGCCAGGCGATAGATCGCCGGCTCGGGCTTGAACACCCCGGCCATCTCGGCGGCGAAGATCGCGTCCCAGGGCAGGCCCGCGCGCTTGGAGATGTTGACCACCGCTGACACGTCGGCGTTCGACAGCGTGGCCAGCGTGTATGCGCTCTTCAGCCGGGTCAGGCCGGGCACCACGTCAGGCCACGGACGAAGCCGCTGCCAGGCCAGCGCGAGCTCCTCACGTTCGGCGTCCGAGAATCCGGTGATGCCGCAGTCCTCCAAAACGGTATCCAGCGCGCGGCGATACACCGAGTGCACCGACACCCAACCATCCCCCTGCGCGGTCTCCAACGCAGTGAAATAGCTTGTCCGCCAACGCCGCACCAGCGACGCCCAGTCCGCGTCGGGATGCCGGCCGGCGCTGATCCGCCGCGCCTCGTCGCACACCGTCGAATGGAAATCCGTCGCCGTGCCCTGCACATCGAACAACAACGCCTTGACCACAGCCCCATCATGCCGGGCCGCGCGGCTGGTTAAGATCAGCGGCGTCGAAACGCTTGACCCTGCGAGGTAGTTGGTGGCCGAAAACGGCGAGACCGGGCCCGAAGAGCGCGAGCCCGACTACCGCTTCACCCTGGCCAACGAGCGGACCTTCCTGGCCTGGCAGCGCACCGCGCTGGGGCTGCTCGCCGCGGCGGTCGCGCTGGTGCAGCTGGTCCCGGAGCTGACCGTCCCGGGTGCGCGCCGCGTGCTGGGCGCGGGTCTGGCGGTGCTGGCCATCCTCACCAGCGCGATGGGCCTGCTGCGATGGCGGCAGGCCGACCACGCCATGCGGCGCGGCGAGCCGCTGCCCCGCCACCCCACGCCGGCCTACCTCGCGGTGGGTCTCAGCGTGGTGGGGCTGGTCGCCCTCGGCTTGGTGATCGCCAAGGCGGTCCTGGGGTGAGCGAGCCAGCCGATCGGCGGGCGCACGACCCGGCGGACCGGACGGCGCTGGCCTGGACGCGAACCTCCTTCGCGTTCCTGGCCAACGGCGCGCTGCTGACGATCAGGAACCTGCATGGCCCCCTCCGGGTGACGGAGGTGGTCCCCGCCTTTCTGGCCGCCGCCGTGGCATTGGGTACCTACCTGATCGCTGTGCAGCGCCAGCGCACCCTGCAGCAGGACCCCGTTCCGGCGCGGATCACGCCCCGGCGCCAGGTGTACCTCCTCGGGATCGCCGTGCTGGTGCTCATCGTCGCGACCATGATCGGCCAATTGTTCTAGGGCGCGTGTCGCTGCGGATTACCACCCATCCGACGAGCGACGGGCTTATCAGCGTAAAGTTAAAGCTGAGCTTTTTCGTTGTCAGCGGTGGTCCGTCGCAATCCGAGCGGATGACACCCACGGGCAATGTGATTCCTCCGTCGTCCCGCGCTTGCGGGGCGGTCGACCTCGACCGTGAAGGAACACCCGTGACCCGCGCAGCCCGCCAACCGCAATGCCGCCGATGACCTACCCACGAGCGGGCAGACGCCGGGTCGATCCCATCCGGCTCTCCGTTGCTCCAGAGCTGGGCCACGACATCGACGGTGCCTGGTGGCCGCGCGCCGACCGCATCACCAACGAACTGCCCGCCGTGATCGCCGTGCTTACGCCTTTGGTCGGCGACGTCACGTCGATCAACGTCAACTGGCCGCCGCTACAACGACCGCCCGAGTACAACTGGCCGGGCTGGGAGGGCAAGCGCCAGCACGTGATGACCGTCAGCGGTCAGGATGCTCACGTCAACCTGTTGATCATTCCGTACGCGACCTACACCGCGCTCGCCCTGATGGTGCTGCGTCGCGCCGCCAACCTGCCCATCGACACCGCCGACCAGGCCAAGCCCGCGTTCCTGACCGCCGGGATGATTCTCTACGCCGCCCAACAGCAATGTGCGCCAGCCTGCCCCGTGAAGGCCAAGGCGGAACTCAGCGGGCAGTCAAGTATGTGACGATGCCCTGAGTGACGGCATTGGCGTATTTCGCCCGGCCGTCCGGGCTTTCCATCCGCGCGGCCTCGTCGGCGTTTTTCATGTTGCCCAGCTCGACCAGGATCGCCGGGTACTGCGCCAGGTTCAGGCCCGCGAGGTCGTCGCGGCCATACAGACCGTCCGAACCGATATAGTTGGCGGGCTGAAAGCCCGCTTGCACCAACGCATCCCGCATCGTGCGTGCCAGCTGGACGGCGGGGCCGGCCTGGACGTCGTTGACCGGCGGGCTGGAGTAGTTCACGTGAAATCCCAAGCCGGACGGCGGCCCGCCGTCGGCGTGGATGCTGACGATCGCGTCGGGACGCATCGCGTTGGCCAGCGCCGCACGCTGATCCACGCACGGCCCGACGGAGCTGTCGTTGTCCCGCGACAGCTGGGTGCGCACGCCCATCTGGCTCAGCGAGCCGTTGATCAGCCCGACGACCGCCCAGGTGAACGCGTGCTCGGGATAGCCGTCGTTGGTCGCGGCGCCCGAGGCTTGGCAGGCCTTGGTGCCCCCGCGGCCGTTGGGCACCTGCTGGTTGATCGAGGCGTCGTTGACGGCGTTGTGCCCGGGGTCGAGGAAGACGGCCGCTCCGGAAAGGCCAGCGCCCGCGCGCGGGGCGGCCAGCAACGCACCGGCGCCGAGTATCACCGGTGCGACACCGGCGTACTTCAAGACGGTGCGCCGATCAGTCACCGCGCGATGGTAGCAACTCCTGCCTCTCGTCGACCGCGGCGACCAGCGCGGCGCCGACGCCCTTCAGGAACGTGCTCGGCACGCTGTAGCCATAGGTCACCATCCGCAGCTTGCCCTCGTAGGTGGTGATGCCGATGAAATACTCGCCGTCGGTTTGACTTTGGGCCAACGGCCCCCATATCGCCGTGGGCCGCAACGGGCCGGCGTCGTCGATGTTCTGCACGCCGAGGTTGCTGACGATCATCTCAAAAGGGGCCACGCGGCTGAAAAGATCCACGGCGTCGTCGGCGTCGGCATCGACCGGCATGGCTTGCTGGATGGCAAGGGACGCGGTGAGGATGCCGCGTGCCGACCGGGCGACTTCGAGGTGTGCGGTGATGGCGCGCGACTGCTCCCAGAACGGTGCCCCGTCCCACGGCGCCAACCCTGTCCAGGTCGACTGGATGTACATCCCGCAGTCGCGCCCGACCCCGATCAGTGCCCGGATATTGATCGGATTGAGCACGCGCACAAAGTCTTCGCCGCGATCGGCGGCACGCACCCGGCACGCCGCAGTCACAATCGCCGCGTGCACCGTCGTGCGTTCGGCGCGGCACCGCGCCACCAACCTCGCGGTGTCCACCTCCGACAGCTCCATGGCGTGCACGTTGGTCAGGTTGGCGTCGAAGGGGCGGATCGTGCTGGGCTTGCCCATCCGTGGATCATCGGACAGCTCGGCGGGGTCGAACGGGTCAAGTCTGCCCAGCGTGCCGGCGATGATCTGCTCCTGAGATCGCGGTGTCGGGAGACTTGGGAGCTTCGCGCCGTTGAGCGCGGCGACCAGGTCGTCGAGCACCAGCATGGACGAAATTCCGTCAGCGATCGCGTGGTCGAAGGTCAGCACCACCGCACTGGACGCGGGCCCCTGCACCAAGGACGCGCGCATCAGCGGCGCCCGGGACCGGTCGAATGGCCGGGCCAGCTCCTCGGCGGCGGTGGCTTCCCAGCAACATTCCGGGCTTCGGTAGACGGTCAAGGTGATGGGTGCGACCGTCGCAGCGCGACAAAAAACCAGACGCGTGCCCGGGCGGTCCTCAATGTGTGCTGACAACAAGGGATGTCGTCGCTGAACGGCGGCCAGGGCCCGTCTCAGCCGCGCCGCGGTCAGCACTTCGCCGAACTCGGCCGCCTGCAGGAAATGATCGGGATGGCGTTCGGCGTAGCGGTAGAAAAGCCTTTCCAGGGCGCCAATTGGGCGGATCAGGGTTGTTGCTGACTCGTGCTGGGGGTTGTCTTCGGGCACCGGATCTCCAAACGCCAACGGGATACTGCGACATCATGCAAACGGATTCCAGTCCGGTTTGGTTCAGCACGACGTGCGAAAACCCATGGCGCCCGGCAAAACTCACCTTTCCACCACCGCAATGACGGATTCCTTCTACGCTCAGCAAATGATCACGGGCAGCCCGAAGGCCATTAGGCTCGCGCTTGTCGTATCGGCGGTCGCAGCGGCAATCGCGCTGCCGGCCACCGCGCGCGCCGACAGCCAGAACTTTCAGTCGCCGTCGGGGAACATATACTGCGTCCTGGACAGTGGGGGCGTCGCCTGCGACGTCCACGACTACACCTACCAACCGCCACCAACCCCCGAGTGCGGCAAGCACATCGCCTGGGGCAACCGCTTCAGCCTGACGCCGGGCCAGCCGGCCGCCATGGAGTGCCACGGGGACACGTTGCGGGTTCCCGGCGAGCAGACGCTGGACTACGGCCAGACCATCTCCGCCGGCACGATCACCTGCGACAGCGAGCCCTCGGGCATAAGGTGCATCGACCGCGGGTCCGGGCACTTCTTCCGGGTGTCGCGGGACTCCTACGACCTGGGCTGAAGCCTTGTCAGGACGGCCCTGACGCCTTACCGTTGTCAGGGTAAGCCTGACAACTTCTTCGGAGTCGCGATGAGCCCTGCTACCAATCTGACCGCGCAGATTTGGTGTTCGTTCTGCGGCAAGTCGAACACGGACGTCGACAAGCTGGTGGCCGGTCCGGGTGTGCAGATCTGCAACGAGTGCATCGACCTGTCCCAGTCCATCATCGACGAGTATCGGGACCAGCCCGACGAGCTGCGGCTGCCGATCTGGGAGTCGTGGAGCGATCAGCAGATGCTCGACCACGTCCCGCGCATGGCGGTGGTGGCCCAACAGGTCGAGACCGACCTGCGGTCGTGGGTGCGTGAGCTGCGTCGCCGGGGGGTGACGTGGTCGAGAATCGGTGTGGCCCTTGGTATCACGCGGCAGTCCGCGTGGGAGCGGTTCAACGGCGAGGTGTAAGTTCAGGAGTTGGTCAACGCCTCGGCCGCGGTGCGGAACATGGTCTGCTTGATCGCGCCGAGCGTGCCGGGGTCCTTGCCGGCCAGCGGGCGCAGCAGGTCGGTGGCCGCCTTCGTCACGTCCCCTTCGGCCGCGGTGGCGTCGACGATGCCATGCTCGGCGGCCTCTCCCCCGCCGAACCGCCGCCCGGTGGTCATCGAGGCCACCGCTGCCTGTGGGGTGAGCTTGGCCTGGATCAGCGCGGCCATGCCGTCGGTGAACGGGATGCGGATGTCGACCTCGGGAAAGCAGAAGTAGCCCCGGTCGTCGCGCATCACCCGCACGTCGTGGGCCATCGCCAGCATGGCGCCGGCGCCGAAGGCATGCCCGGTGACCGCGGCCGCCGTCGGCGCCGGAAAGGTCAGGACGCGGGCTAGCAGGGCCTGCACCCGGGCGACGTAGGACTGGGTCTGGTCGGGGTGGGCGGTGAGCCAGTCCAAGTCGAGCCCGTTCGTGTAGAACTTGTGGCGCGCGGTGGTGACCAGGCCGTGGGCGCCGGCCTTCTCGACGTCGTCGAGTTGGTCGTTGATCGCGTCGAGAAACTCTGGGGAGAAGCGGTTTTCGTCCTCGCCGAGGTCGACGACGGCGATCTTGTCGTCCCAGGTCAGTGTCGGTGTCATTAGTTGTTTCCTTCCTTGTTTTTGCGTCTTGGCGGAGGCGGCCCGACGGCCAGCACGGCGCGGACCGCGGCGCGCAGGCGTTCCCGCGCGTCGTTGTCGTGGATTCGGTTGCGTTGCAGGAGCATTGCGGTGGGCAGGTCGACGATGCAGGCGGTGATGACGTCGACGGCCGCGGCGTCCTTGCGCTCCCATAGGGACCGGGCGAGGCGGATCATGGTTTGCACCAGGAGGCGGTCCAGGTCGCGCAGCTGGGTGGCGATGTCGGTCGGCGTCTCGGGGCCCAGGAGTTCCTCGCGGCGCACGGTCAGGATCAGCTGTGAGGAGTGCGGGTTCGCGTCGGCGAACACCGCTGGTGCCTCGGCGGCGGCCACCACCGCGGCTGTGGCGTCGCCGACGGGGGCGGCGTCGATCAATTCGCTTTGCGCGCCAAGGAATCGGTGCCCGGCGCGCAGCCAAGCGCGGCCCACCAGGCCCGCGCGAGATCCGAACGTGTGATAGACCGCGCCGTTGGACACGCCGATCGCCTCGCTGACCGCGCGGATCGTGACCGAGGCCGGCCCGGACTGCACCGCCAGCCGTTCGACGGCGTCCAGGATCTGGTCCTGGTCGTAGACACGGGGGCGCGGCACTCAGGCAGTATAACAGAGCGATCGCTCTGTTATACGCTCCGGGAGATCAGCGCAGCCGACCGCCGGCGACGGCGGCGATCAACGTGTCGTCACCTCGCGTACGCTCCAAAAAAACATCTGAACTTCTCGTCAATTTCGGCATTGGCGCATCGGCCGCTGTTAGCCTCGCGGCAGCGAAGAACTGCGGACGGCTTCCAAAGTTGTCCCTCGTCGACACTGCTCGTGAGAAAGGGCTTCGACGGTCATGCCAATCGATCCCTCATGGCTGGCACGAATCCCAGAGCCGAACCCTGACGCGATTGTTGATCCGGGGCTCAGGGAGCTCGTTTACACCGGTTTACGACAGCTTGAGGGATTACAACTCGACGAGCTATCGCGGGGGTTCGTCTGGAGCATGCTGGCAGGGCAAGAAAGCGCCCAGCTGGCCGCTATCAACGCCCGATACCCCTTTGTCGCGCGCATCTCGTTGGGCTTCGTCGAACCCAATATCGACCGCGCCGACCCGGGTCTGGCGGTCATTGTGCATATTTGTCCACCGGTATCGCCATTCGGACCGGACGACTGGCAGGGGTCGCTCGGTTATCTTCCGGCCGGCGAG
This sequence comes from Mycobacterium sp. 852002-51057_SCH5723018, assembly GCF_001667035.1. GTDB lineage: Bacteria > Actinomycetota > Actinomycetes > Mycobacteriales > Mycobacteriaceae > Mycobacterium. The sequence goes on along the minus strand of NZ_LZIR01000123.1, from coordinate 153,883 downwards.
ATCTTCATCGAAAATGGTCCGGCAAGGACGGCGTTCCCCGTCGTACCCCGTGTCAGCCTGCAAGACCCGCAGGTAGCGCTCTCTTCTCCGTCAAAGGCAATGCTGACGGCGTGGATGAAGATTCGTCGAAGCACCGCACCCAAAGAGGGATGGCTGCTTCCGTTCCATGCCGTGCGCCAGACGTACGGGGCCGCACCGGGACTCAGCGTCTCCTACGACGACAATTCGACGGGCACAGTCATCGACAGCCTGGGCAACTGTATCGATGCTGTGGTCGCATCGAGCTCTCACCCGCCGCCGCATGCGCAGCCGTGCAATGCCGACAATGTTCTGCCGCTGGGGCTTACCGTCACGGTCACCGATCAAAACGGGGCGGCATGGAGTCCGACGCTGATGGACGTCGACGTCAACATCGGGTTGATCGGCTACCAAAAGGCGCCCATCAGGCTGACATACGACTGGTCGACGAGTGCTCCTGGAGATTCGGGGGCGCTCATATCGCACGGTACAACGGGTGCTCCCGTCGCGATGCATCAAGGAACGTCGTGGATTCGGGATTTGAGTGGAGTTCAGCAGTGGGATAGCCAGGGCAACCCAATATGTCGCGCGTTCGGGATCTGCCTGTTTCAGGTGGCACATCAACTCGATGGGGAGTTTTATCTGTGAGCGGTAGCAGTGCTAAACGTATCGGAATGATTCCCGCGCTGGTGCTGGAAGAGACGGAGTCGGGCGACGAGTCCGCTCCACTTCCTGCGGGCGACGTGGAAGAGCAGTCGCTGTTTTCGCGAACGCCCAAGGCGGTCGCCAAGCCCGTAGAGATCGACGCCGAAGTGTTGCGGAAGAACATCGAGGACATCACGTCGCAGCTGGAACACGTGCTCGAAGGTCAGGCCAAACGAGACAGCGGATTTGGTCTGGATTCGTTCACCGTGGGCCTCGCGATCGAGGGAAAGGGAAAGGTCTTCCTCGTCGCCGAAGTCGGGGTGAAAGCCTCTATCGAGCTCACGTTCAAGCGCCGCGAATCGAGCTGAGGCCGCCAGCGGCGTGGCAATGGCATCCTCGCCGCGTGTGGGCCGACCCCTGCCGATGCCTAGCGACCACTCCCGAGCGCTCAGCCCTGCTGAATGTTGTTGGAATAGCCCGAATCGGTGACCTTCGGCTTGCCCGAATGGTAGGTCACGTCGTTTTCGTAGCCGGAGACGACGACGTTGTCCACGCTGTCGACGGTGACCTTGTTCTGGTAGCTGGAGATCGCCACGGTGGCGCAGTGGCCGGTGACGTTGAACGTGATCCCGTAGCTGGACAGCATCAGGTTGCCGTTGTTGCACGCGTGGTCGGTGACGGTGTTGCCGTAGCCGGTGGATTCGACGGTGTCGGCGCTGTCGACGGTGACGTTGTTGTTGTAGCCGCCCACGATGAGGCTGGCGCAGTGGCCGGTGACCGAATACTTGGTGCCGGTGCCGTATAGCGTGAGCGCGCCGTCGTTGCAGGCGATCGTCTTGGTGTCCCCGCTGCCGCCCACCCGAAGCTCGCCACCTTGCGGCACCGCCATAGGACCGCTGCTGGTCGTCGTCCTGGGGGTGTTGAATCTCGGTGTCGAACCGCCCGAGGTTGATCTGGCGAAAAATGCCACCAGGCTAACGATCGTCGGCAGGACGAACACCACGAGGATGAGGGCGAGGGTCCAGGGGAAGGTCTTGCGTCGCGGCGGCGGGGCGCCAAAGCCGTAGGGCGAACCGCCCTGGTACGTCGCACCGCCCGTATACGTGGGACCACTCGTATACGGCGCGCTCTCTGTATACGGCCGCGGGCTTTGAGGGTTGCGCGTGACGTCAGCGAGCTCTTGTTCCAGCTCGCGGATCCGCTTTTCGGGATCGTCGTCCTTCATTTGCGAATGGTCCCACATCCGCAGTTAGCCGGACAGCCCTCAATTTGCCACCGAGGCGGCGCTCATACGTGGGCAGACGCGGAATCGCACCGGGCAGGAGTCCTCGTGCGATTCTTCGTCAGCTCGCGGGGACGGCGTCGACGGTGTCATTGAATTTGGTCACGATCCAGGTTGTGAGTGGGATGCTGGTCGTGACGCGGCGGCAAGCGCGTGCAGTAAGGAGATTCTCAATGCCCTCTGTTTCTGATCGAGTGGCCAGCCCCGAAGCCGGTGACGTGCCTGATGCAGTCGGCGCGACTGCGCCAGGCAACTGGCAGCGGGCGCGAGAACTGCGGGCCATTCCCGAATACCTCGTGGCGCAGCTTTCCCGTGACGTGATTGCCCGCTGGCCCCACGGCGACGGACACCCCGTGCTGGTGGTTCCTGGGTTTCTGGCCGGTGCGCAATCAACTCAGTTCCTGCGCAGCGTGCTGCGCCAGCTGGGATATCACGCTCACGACTGGCGCCTCGGCGTCAACCTCGGGTACCGGCCCAGCATGAAAGAGCAGCTGCCGGCGCGTCTTCGCCAGCTACGGTCGCGCCACGGAAGACGGGTCAGCATCATCGGCTGGAGCGCGGGCGGCATCTATGCCCGCGAGTTGGCGCGCGCATTCCCCGATGATGTGCGGTCGGTGATCACTTTGGGTTCCCCGTTCCGCGGCGACCATCGGGCCACCCATGCCTGGCGCGTGTGGCAACTGCTCAACCGCGGTGCGAGCGCCACCGCGGTCGTCTCGGAAGCCGCCCGCATCAGGCGGGAACAGCCGTTGACGGTGCCGACCACCTGCATCTACAGCAAGTCCGACGGGATCGTGGCCTGGCAGTGCTGCACCAGCCTGCCGGCGCCGCGCACCGAAAACATCGAAGTCCATAGCAGCCATTTCGGATACGGACACAACCTCGAAACCCTCTACGTGATCGCCGACCGCCTCGCGCAACCTGAGGGCCGCTGGCAGCCGATGCAGGCATCCGCGGACGAGGGAGCCGGCATAAGCGGGCTGACCGGCGAGTGAGCGGAACTAAAACGACGACGCGGCTGAGTCGGGCCGTAGGGGGATCGGGCGTACTGAGCCGTCGTTGACAGCGGTCGAGACCGTCTCGATACTCCACCAGTACGACCGGCGGCCATCACTGCGCAAGGCTGACCAGTTGGGGCGCAAGGGAGGTCGGCCGTGATCGATTTGGGACTATCCGGCAAGCGCGCGGTGGTGTCGGGTGCGGGCTACATTTCGGAGCGCGCGGGCCATGGCTGGTTCACGTCGTTGGCCCTTGCCGAGGCGGGCGCCTCGGTGGCCTGTATCGATATCGACGAGCAGCGCGCGCACCGCATTGCCGGCGAGATCGTCGGCCGCGGTGGTCATGCCATCCCGATCGTCGCCGACATGACCGACCCTGTGCAGGTAGGTCGGGCGATCGACGAGGCCGTCGCGGCTCTGGGCGGCGTTGATGTCTGCGTCGACATCATCGGGGGTGCGACCTGGTCGAAGGTTGAGGACTTCACTTACCAGTTGTGGGACGCGGCAATCCATTACAACCTCACCCAGGTCTTCTACCTTTTTCAAACCGTGGCACAGCGCATGATCGCCCAGCGCAGCGGTGGATCGTTGGTCGCAGTCGCCTCGGTCGACGGCATCGCGGCGGCGACCTACCACGCCGCCTACGGCGCCGCCAAGGCCGGCGTCATCTCGCTCGTCAAGACCTTCGCAGACGAACTGGGGCGCTATGGCATTCGCGCCAACGCGGTCGCGCCGGGCAACGTGGGCGCCGGCAACGAGGACCAGCCGCCAAACGAGTACGCCGTCAGTGGAATTAATCCGCTGGCGGCGCCCCGCGCGCATGACGTCGCCAACGCCGCGTTGTTCCTGTCCTCCGAGCTGGCCGCCCGCATCACCGGTCAGACACTCGTCGTCGACGGCGGTGCGACCATTCGGCAGCTGTGGGGGCTGCCCGAATCGATGATCCCGCCCAACCCGGACGACGCGCTGCCGAACTTCATGAGACCCGGACCGTCGGGCGGCTAGCGCTGGTGCACCATCGGCAGGCCCGGCACCGAGCTTCTGCCCTTGAGCACATACGGGGTTGTGATCGAGCCGATGTAGATGTCGCGCATGTCCGGCCCGCCCCAGGCGATACTGGTCGGACCGCTCAACAACGCGCCATCGGGGTCTTCGATGACCACCGTCGCCCGGCCGTCCGGGCTGATTGCCACGATCTTGTTCGCCAAAACGAGTGTGACCCATAGGTTTCCCTCGGCATCGAACGCGCATCCGTCGGCCATCCCCCACCGGCGACTCACCTGCGGGTCGACCAGCAACCGGCCGTGGTCGGGGCCGAACTCGTCGGGGCGCCGGCCGCCCAGCGGCGGGCCGAATCGCTCTGGCGGCCCGAGTGTTTCGCCCCGGATCGGAAATCGCACCACGTCAGCGGCTACCGTGCGGACCACATACAGGTAGTCCTCGTTGCGATCCAGCGCCATGCAATTCGGAAAGCTCACCGCATCGGCGACCACTCGCGCCGATTGCCGATCCGGTGTGACCCGAAAGATGAACCCATCGGCGGCGCCGCGCGCGATGGTGTCGACAAGATCATCTGCCATCGTGCTCACCGAACACCACAGCGCCCCAACGGCATCCACCAGGATGAAGTTCAACCACCGCAGCGGGCGTCGATCGAGTTGGCCACCGAGCACCGCCGTGATCGCACCGGTCGCCGGGTCGAGATCCTGCAGCACACCCAAGCCAAAATTCGCGATCAGAAAGTGACCGTCGCGGTCGATTGCGATTCCGTTCGGCTCACCGCCGGCCTTACCGATACGCCGAACGGTGTTCTCATCAATGAGTTCTGCGACGGCTGAGGCCTTATCGGAGGCGAACACCCGACCATCACCGGCCACCACAACGTGTTCCGGGCGCTCCACGCCACGCCCGACGACGTGCAAGCCGGCCACCTCGATAGCGGTCTCGCCCGTACCGCTCATCGATACCGCCTTGTGGACTTATCGCGGCCCAACGCCAGGCTAGCGGAGGTGGCGCATCATGGAAGGGTGCGGTTCCTACCGGACCCGGCGCGTCAGGCCGAGGTGGAACCGCTCGCCGGCTTCTTCGCCGCCGAGGAGATTGGCCCGATCGCTGGCTGCAGCGCGTTGCACGGATTCACCGAGTCGATGGCGCTGTTCATCAAGACGCAGGATGAGCCGCGACCTGCGCGCGGCTCATAACTGGCTCTGGTCTGTGCGCCTGAGCGTCTCAAAAGAGACGACTTACGAGGCTCCACTCGGTCCGTCGCAGCGCCGCCAAGCTCGGCTGGTCCGCACCACGTCCGCGGCGGGAGATGTGGTCGAAAATAGTCCGAGAAAACTCGTCACGCGAGGACCGACGATCATCACAACCTAATGGGAACCGATCAGCGAGCCTTCGTCTCGTAAGTGTCGGTTTAGGTGAGGCTGGTCGTCGAGCCGCCGGCCGGTGAGCACTGTCTCACCCTGGAGTCTGGTTGATTCCTACGCTTAGATCGTGCCCCGGCCGGTTGGTGAGGTCATCTGTAGCGCTGATGGGGTGTCGTGCTTCGAGCACTGATCCATTAGGTTGCCGCCGGGTGTCCTTGGGCTCGGACATGTTTCACCGACGTCGAGCAGGGAGGCGAGTTGACGATATTCGTTGGAGATGATTGGGCTGAGGACCATCACGACGTTCACCTGATGGACGTCGATGGGGCCAAGCTGGCATCGCGCCGGCTCCCGGAAGGACTCGCGGGCATCCGCGGGTTCCACCAGCTGGTGGCCGCCCACGCCGAGGAACCCGCCCAGGTGGTGATCGGCATCGAAACTGACCGCGGCTTGTGGGTCAAGGCCCTGACCGCAGCTGGCTTTCAAGTGTTCGCAGTTAACCCGCTCGCGGTCGCCCGCTACCGCGACCGTCACCAGGTCTCGGGCGCCAAGTCTGATGCCGGTGACGCCAAACTATTGGCTCACCTGGTACGCACCGACCGCCACAGCCACCGGCCGATCGCCGGGGACAGTGCGGCTGTCGAGGCGGTCAAGGTCCTGGCGCGCGGACATCAGAATCTGATCTGGACCCGAACCCGCCACACGAATGCCCTGCGCAGTACGTTGCGCGAGTACTACCCCGCGGCATTGGAGGCCTTCGAGGACCTGGCCGGCCGCGATGCCCTGGTCATCCTGGGCCGCGCCGCCACTCCGGTCGAGGCCGCGCGACTGAGCCTGTCCAAGATCCGGTCAGCGCTCAAAGCCGCTGGGCGCCAACGCAACCTGGATACTCGAGCGCTGCAGATTCAGGAAATGCTGCGCAGCGAGCAGCTCGCCGCCCCGGCCGCGGTCACCACGGCGTTCGGGGCAACCACCCGCGCCACGGTTGGGATCATCGCCGAGCTGAACCGCCAGATCGGCGAGCTCGAAGCAGAACTCGCGACACATTTTGAGGCACACCCGGACGCCGACATCTACCGCTCCCTGCCAGGACTTGGTGTCATCCTCGGCGCCCGGGTGCTCGGTGAGTTCGGGGACGACCCGAACAGATACACCGATACCAAGTCTCGCAAAAACTACGCCGGAACCTCACCCCTGACCGTCGCATCAGGCAAGAAACGCGCCGTGCTGGCCCGCCACGTCCGGAACCGCCGCCTCTATCACGCCATCGACCAATGGGCCTTCTGTGCCCTCAACCGCAGCCCCGGTGCGCGCCTTCTACGACCAACACCGCGCTCGCGGCGACACCCACCACCAAGCCCTACGCGCGCTGGGTAACCGCCTCGTAGGCATCCTGCACGGCTGCCTGCGCCACCACACCGCCTACGACGAACACAAAGCCTGGGCACACCGCCAAACCAACCCCGACGCTCAAGCGGCTTGACAACTTACGGTCCTGGGATGTCTAAGCGGTATCAGAGTGATGTGGTGGGTTCGCCGCGAGCTCCGTATCACCGGGCAACCGATCGCGGTAGTCAGGGAAACGTTCCTGCTCGGAGTCAAGAAAGTCGAGCAGATCGATCAGCGCGATCTGGATCGCCCTGAGTCGGTCAGGCTTGTCCGGCGGGGGCGGCGTCTTGAGCCCGGCTTCGAACCGCGAGAACCACCTCGAGAACTGGTCATCGTCGAGCCGACACCGGAAGGTGGCGTAGCCGATGGTAGTGCGAGGAGCGATGTCGCCTTCTCCGGCAACGCTATCGTCAATCATGATCTCGCCGATCGCACGCTGCTCGACTCTAAAGATATATCGCTGATCCCGATAATCACTTGATGTTGCACTGAATAAGCTTTGGATTTTGCGGAGCCGGACGAGTAGCTGCTTAGCTTCGCCAACGTCTGCGATGTCGGAATACAACATATTGCGCCGCAGGATCTCGACCCACCCGAAAAACTGACCAACAAGGAACAGGGTGCTCGGCAGGTAGTAGCTATCATTCGACCAGGTGAACGTATTCCTCTTGCTCAGAGTGTTATAGAGGCGGCTCTGCAGATCGAACGCTGATTCCAATAGAGGATCGCGGAATTTGGCGACCAGTCTTGCGGCCTGAGCCGCCTTCGAGTCTGCTTCCTGTTTCTCGGCCAAATGGCTATTAAGCTCGGTAAGGCGTCGCTGCTGAACAGCGTTCCAACCCAACGAGAACACGACGCCGAAAAGCGACGTAGCTGCGACAACGATCGAGGCCTCGGCAGGTGTAATGACCATAAGTCAGATTCCGATGGGCGCGTCACGGACGGAGAGCTTACGACACTAACACCGCGAGGCTCACCCCAGCGCGACGATCGAATGTGCGACCCGTCGATGTCGACACGGAGCATCAGCCACAGGCGACGCCTGCTCTATGCAACGAAGATCGCACCGCTGTCCTGAGCCAGTGGCCTGTGTCGCGTTACGGCTCCAACCGCCGTGCTCCGTGCGGTCGTCTTGATTTACTCGATGCATTTTTGGCATTGACCTTGAGTGAACCCTGCTGGACGGCACTGATCCCAATGACTTGTCAGTGGGCCGCGTTATCTTGTGACGATGCGCTGGTATGCCCGACCCGAAGGAGACAATCACCAGCTAAGAGTCGAGCCTCGGCTGGAGTCGTGGAATAAAGCCGATGATCCCGATCAGGTCCGACTGCGCGCCTACCTCGATGACACCGAAGATCTCCTCGCCGCCTCGCGGGTCGACGGCCCATGGACTCTGCGACTCGACGTCGGGCTCCCACCTGAACGCGATCTGCTCAACGCAGCCGACCTCGACAACTATGCCTACCCACTCGCCTGTCGCCTGAAGAATTCCGGCCTGGTATCGGTGTGGTGCACGAAGCAGCACAACGAGCAGTCATTCGTACGGATCGAAATCGCCCGCGAGAGGCCTCAGTCATCGGACGTGCTGACCACAAAGACGACCGCGTCGACTCAGACTCGGGCCTTCAAGGAGCAGGTCCACGCCGCTGTGGCCCATGCAGCGCAGTTGCCAGCAGGACCCGTCAAGCTCGAACTCGCCTTCGTCGTCGGCTCCCGCAGGAACTGGCTGGACCTTTGGAAACCGACAATCGATTCGCTCGACCCACTCCTGGGGCGTACCTACCCGGACCGCGACTGGCATCCCCTCGACGGCAGGATCACTGAGCTGGGCATGCACGTGACAGTTGACCCTGCTCTCGGCCACAACATCGAAATCGGCATAGCAGCCACAAACGCACGACAGGGGGACGCCACGACGCCGGGGGTGAGATCGTCACCAGGCCGGGCTTTGACGTAAGGAAACCAAGGGGCACAGAAGAAATGGACCGTGTCGGATACCTGCCGGTTTGCCGCCGCAGTCATCGACAACGATGGACGCAATCTCACTGTAGAGCAGTTGGACGCCTTGGCTGATGAGGTGAATTGTTCTCGTGGCGCAGCTGAAATCATGGTCTGGCGCATGCAGACCGTGCTCGGTTACCCGGTGAAGGGTGCGAATACTTCGGCGCTAGATAAGGCCGTGGGACAGCTGTTCTTGGAACATGATCCTCGACTGCGACGGCAGGCAAGCGTATAGCTGGCGGCGAAGTATGATCATGAGCCGATCAAAGAACGAACAACGTTGAGCGCAGAGCATCTCGTGCCGACGACACCGGCTGAAGGCAGGGGCACACCGCGAAGGACATCCCGAATACGTCGGGGTGAGCAGGACGACGATGTACCGGTATCTCGAGGAAGGCTAGGTCGTGCTGCGTGGCTAGTTCTCCTTGATGCTGTCTCCCTGCGCCGCAGTGCCTCCGCACGAGGGCTTCCATGCGGACGATTAAGTTCTAGTGGCCTTAGTGTGTGTGAGCATGCTTTTCCGAATTCGCTGAGCACCTGCTCATCGGTGAATGATCTCACCGTGGCGGTATTCAAGACGGTGTGTTCCGACGTCGTCTTCGATTCGCGATCTAGGGTCCCGACCGTTCACCACCCTTGACTCTCGACAAGGGTAGAGGCACGGCGGCGTGTGGCCAGTGATTCAAAGGGGACCTCGTCCGGCAGAAGAGCCGTTAGGACTTCGGCTGTTCGCCGACCGTTGTCACCGCCAAGTGAACGTTGATTAACTTCCGCAGTACGTCTACGGGCATCGGCTGTTGGTTGCCGACTCTTCCATTCAACGACAGTGGGTGGAGTGCGACGCGACGCAGTCGACGGACGGAGTCGACAACGAGGCGGGTGATCTCAACGTCGCTCATGGCCTTGGACTTTTTCGTTCTGGTCGTCCCCGTTCAGTCAGCCTTGCAGATAGGGTTGCCTGGGTGAAGCGGTTGGGTTTGCCACTTGTGCTTAGGTCGCACACTCGCGTGCCTAGAGCGGTGCGCGATGAAGCATGACTCTCCACTATGGAAGGTGATGGGTGAGCCGGCGAGTCCCGCTGAGGCCGCCGCGCTCGATGCATTCCGTGAGGTTCTCCCGGACGATGGCATTACCACTGCCTGGGCGAACCTGACCTTCATCAGCGATCAAGGGCGTACCGCCGAGGTCGATGTCCTGCTGCTGACGACTCAGGGGATGTACCTCGTCGAGCTCAAGGGCTGGCACGGGACGATCCGGGGGAACGCCCAGCGCTGGAACCAGGGTCAGCGCAACGTCGAGAACCCCCGACTGTCTGCCGACCGTAAAGCGAAGTGGTTGAAGGGTCTCCTTCAAGATCGTGCGCCGAACCAGGCTGCCAGGGGGCTGGTGCCGCGAATCCATGCCGTCGTCGTCATGCACGGAGAGGGCAGCACTGTCGAGATTGCGCCTCCGGGTGACATTGGAGTGCTGACTCTCGACGGATACCGCGTCAGCACCAGGCCCCGCCTTCTCAAGCTCTCCGACTTCCTTGCTCAGCCCCCGCAAGATTTTCGGCAGTCGATCGACTATCAGCGGGCAAAGCAGGTTCGGTCACTGTGCAATGCAGTCGGATTCACGCCGACACCAAAGGTTCGCATGGTTGGTGACTTCGTTGTGGCGGACGACGAGCCCATCGCGCAGGGACGAGACTGGCAGGACGTGCTTGTCAACCTCCCTGCGATGCCCGACGTCAAGCGTCGGCTCCGGCTGTACGACGTGCCTGCGACAGCATCGCCTGCCGACCGCCAGCACATCGAGCAGCTTGCACAGCGTGAGTTCCAGCTCACCCAGGGGTTGCGCCACGGTGGCATCGCAGTCCCGATCGACTTCAAGCGAACCGATGACGGCCCGGCGCTGGTGTTCGAGCATGATGCTCAGGAACTCCCGCTCGATGCTTACATCTCAGGCGAGGGTACCGAGCTGGATCTTCATCAGCGCATCGCGTTGGCGATCCGGTTGGGCGAGATTCTCCGATTCGCTCACCACGTCCACCTGCGCCATCGGGCATTGTCGCCGCGTCGTGTGTGGGCAAGGCCCGTCAAGGACTCTCTGCCCGACCTCACGATCCGCGACTGGTACTTCGCTCAGCGCGACAGTTCGACTCGCAGCGTCTCCCGCCTCACCGCGATTAGTGCGGGAATACACGATCTCATGAGCGTTGCCGACCATGACGACTGGATCTGGCTCGCACCCGAGGCCCGCCATTCCGTCGAGGGGCTCCCGCCGATCCCGCTCGACGTCTATGGGTTTGGCGCTCTGGCGTATCTCATCTTGACGGGGAAGCCTCCTGCCGAGACCTTTGTCGAGTTGGAGCAGCGGCTATCTGAGGCAGGCGCGCTCGATCCGCGCGCCGCGTCACCAGGCATGCCCGACAGCGTGGCTGACGTCATCGCGATGGCAACTCGCTCCGTCGAGTCGGAGCGGCTGTCGACCATTGAAGAGGTGCTTGATCTCCTTCGACTCGCGAGCGACGACCTTCGTCGAGGCGGCCAAGTCGAGGAGCCGACACCGGTGGACGACCCTGTCGACGCGCAGAAGGACGACATCGTCGCCGATCGCTTCATCGTCACTAGTCGTCTTGGAGAAGGTTCCAGCGGTGTCGCACTCGCAGTCCACGACACCGATTCGGAAGACCCCGGCCGCGAGCTTGTTCTCAAGATCGCTCGGACTGAGGCCGCAGGGCGCAGGCTCTCGCTCGAAGCCGACGTGCTGAGAGCGCTCGACCACCGCCGGGTGGTGCGGCTCGTGGCGGGCCCGCTCGACGTGGACGGTCGGCGCGCCTTGCTGCTCAGCGACGCTGGCAAGGAAACGCTCGCCACACGCCTCTCCAAGGAGGGCCGAGCGACCGTCGGGCAGCTCGAGCAGTACGGCAGCCAGTTACTGGAAGCCATGATCTACCTGGAGTCCCAGGGCGTCTTCCACCGCGACATCAAACCGGCCAACCTTGGCATCACGCCAGATCCGGGAACGCGAAAGCCATCGCTGGTCCTGTTCGACTTCTCGCTGGCAAGCGAGAGCGTCGACAACACGGCCTCCGGAACGCCGAGCTATCTCGACCCCTACCTCGGTCGCGGTCGACGCCAAAAGTACGATCGCGCGGCCGAGTTGTGGGCTGTCTCGACCACGCTCTTCGAGATGGCAACCGGTCAGCTTCCGTGGTGGGGCGAGGGCGCGGGACGCCCCGCCGACGCGAGTGACGCGCCGATTATCGAGCCCACAAGCTTCGAGCCGGCCGTGGCGACTCAACTGACGGCATTCTTCCAACGCGCTCTGAACCCCCATGCACCAGCGAGATTCAGCAGCGCCGACGAGCTGGCGGTGGCCTGGCAGGGAGTCTTCGCCTCTCTCGATACGGACGAAGACGCGACGGGCGGAAGCGATAGCCTCGCTGACGCTGCAACGCTGGACACTCCGCTGGAGCGCGCGGGCCTCTCAGCACGGGCGCTGTCCGCCGTGTCACGTCTCGACGTGGCGACCGTTGGTCAATTGCTGGGCGTTCACCCAACTCGAATCAATTCGATTCGCGGCCTTGGCGAGACGTACCGCAAAGAGATTCAGGCAAGAATTCGAGGCTGGCGAGCAAGACTCAGCGGTGGGGAGGAAGTTGCCACAGATCAACCGATGGGCACCGAGCGACTTGTCTCCGTCCTCTTGGACGAGCTTAAGGGTGCGGAGCAGACGGTGATCGAGCGTCTTCTCGGTCTGACGGGCGAAGTGAGCCCGGGCGAATGGCCGTCCACGGGAGACACGGCGCAATCGCTCGGAATTACCCGCGACCGCGTCACGCACGCCGTAGACCAAGCAGTCAGGACGTGGGGTAAGAAGGCCGTCCCTGCCATCGACAGCGTGCTTGCTGAAGCAGTCACACTCCTTGCCCGCAACGGTCGAGTGATGGCCGTGACGTCCCTCGCGAACGCATTGGTTGCCCAGCGCGGTTCTCTGCTGGACGGGGACGAGCGGCTTCGGCAAGGCGCAGGTCTGCTGCGCTCGGTCTACGAGCTGGATGCTCGCATGCCCGAGCCAGTGTTGGAGCTGCGGCGAGGCATCGGAAAGCGCGCCGATGTCATCGGGCTGCGGGAGATGGCGGACCCCGATGAGTCGGGACAAGAGTTCCCGCCAGCCGACATCCTGACGGAAACGGCTATCGAGTTGGGACGCCGCGCCGACGAACTCGTTGCGACCGGAATCGTGCCGTTCGCAACCGCAGTTGCTGCCCTTACCGACATCGTGAATGAGGCAGGCGCGTCTCCGCTCATCGGCCTCACCGGGCGTCAACTCCTGACGTTAGCCGCATCGGTCTCGACGAAGGCGGCTGTCTCGGGATTCGACGAGCTGTACCCAGTCGACCTCGACCCACAGCAGGCGGTGGAGCGTGCACTGCGTGGCAAGCCTGGTCGGCGGATCAGCGAGTCCAATGTTCGCCGTAGTGTGGCTGCGCGTTTCCCGCAGGTCGAGCTCCCGGCCGCGTCGCATCGGCTCGACGCCCTCGTCTGTGCGGTTCTGCCCGGGGTGGTGAACCACAACGGCGTCTACGAGTTGGCTTCCGAGGCGCGCTCGAGCACACGTACCGCCTCGGGCCTCACAGTCTTTGCGCCCGTCGCTGTCGCCGAGGTGGCGACGAAACTGAAAGAGTCGCTGTCGCGGAACGGCGCCCTCACCCTGACCACACCACCGAAGCGATACGTGAAGGCGGCACATGAACTGCCGAAGCATTACGGCGTCGAAGTGCTCGATGTGGCGTCACTGGTCGTGAACGTGACGCGGGCGCTCGCCATCCGGGGGGGAGCAAGTTGGGAGTTCGTCCTCGGCGTGGATGCCGACCAGAAGGACAGCGGAGACTGGTCGAGACTCGTAGGCCTTGTCCAGCAAGCCGTTACACCGGCCTGGGAGGAAAGGCTCGCGCGTAACACCCCGTTGCTCATCCTGAATGCGGGCCCCCTCGTCCGATACGGCATGGCAGGGCTTCTCTCTCCCCTTCTCGATGTCGGCACGCCGCGCCCCGCAGCCCGGTGGCTGCTTGTTGCCAAGCAGGGTAGCCAGGCGGTTCCGCTGCTGGAAGGAAAGCCTGTCCCGCTCGGTCCGAGCGGCTGGGTAGAGCTGCCCGCCGATCTCTCGCTCCTCACCGACCCCGCAATCACTAGCAGTACCCCAGGAGCCCGAAAGTGATCAACTCGTCTGCCCTCCTCGCCGATCTCAAGGGCCAGCTCGGGCTGCTGCAAGCTGACCTGAAACGGCGCGCGGAGGATTCGACGAACTCGTGGGGCGCGCGTTTGAAGGATGAGTACGCCGAAGCGTTCCGCCGGGAGCGCACTGGCTGGTCTTGGGTGGACTGGCGCGACAACGAGGTTGACCAGGCTGCTGTCGCGTGGATTGTCTCCACGACCTTCCTGCGGTTTTGTGAGGACAACGATCTCCTCTCAGGAGCCAAGATCGACGGTCTGCCGACTGCTGTCGGCTGGATCGCCGGTCCGGGTGACCGAGTGCAACGCGTTGAGGAGAACCTCACCGCCTACTTCCGCGACAACCCCACGCACAATCGTCGCCACTGGCTCCAGCAAGGTTTCGCCGTGCTTGCTGCGCAGCCTGCCGGTGCGGCCCTGGTCGACCCCAAGCACAACCGGGTGTGGACGGCCGAGATCAGTCCGGAGACAGCGACCGCGCTGATCGCTTTCTGGCGTCGCACCAATGACGACGGCACACTCGTCCATGACTTCACCAACTCCAACCTGGAGACCCGGTTCCTCGGCGACCTCTACCAAGACCTCTCCGAGCACGCGAAGAAGACCTACGCGCTGTTGCAGACGCCGGTGTTTGTGGAGGAGTTCATCCTCGACCAGACACTCACCCCGGCGATCGCGGAGTTCGGACTCGACGGACTCAAGTTGATCGACCCGTCCTGCGGGTCCGGCCACTTCCTGCTCGGCGCGTTTGAACGACTCAACCAAGCATGGGTCGAATCCGGTCCCGGGCTCGACGCCAAGGAGCGGGTACGCCGCGCGATGGCGTCGATCCACGGTGTCGACATCAACCCGTTCGCGGTTGGGATCGCGCGGTTCCGTCTCACTGTCGCGGGCCTCAAGGCTTCCGGAGAGCACTCGCTCGTCGGAGTGCCTGCGATGGGGTTCCGCCTCGCCATCGGTGACTCGCTTCTTGGCGTCCGAGGTGGCCTAGATCAGACCTTCAACTTCGATGGCGACGAAGCCCCGGCTGGGTTCAGGTACGACACCGAGGACATCAACGAATACTTCGGCATCCTCCAGCCAGGTCAGTACCACGTCGTCGTTGGAAACCCGCCGTACATCACGCCGAAGGACAAAGCCCTCAACGCGCTCTACCGGCTCGCGTATGTATCCGCTGCCGGCAAGTACGCGCTGTCAGCGCCGTTCATGGAACTCCTGTTCCGGCTCGCGGTCCGAGGCGAACAAGGCCAAGGAGCCGGCTACGTCGGACAGATCACCTCCAACTCATTTATGAAGCGCGAGTTCGGCAAGAAGCTCATCGAGCATCTCTTCGCTGGCCACGACATCGGCAACCCGGTTGACCTCACCGCTGTCATCGACAGTTCTGGTGCCTGGATGCCGGGACACAACTTTGACGGCACTCCGACCGTGATCCTGTTTGGCCGTCGTCGCAGGCCGGTTTCTGAGTCTGTGCGAGCAGTCCTTGGGAAACGGGACGATGCGGGGAAGCTCGATAACCCGGCGAAGGGTCCGGTATGGACTGAGCTCAGCGAGCACTTTGAGGAACCAGGGTACGACGGCGTCTACGTCACCGTTGTAGACCTCGATCGCGAGATGCTCACCAGGCACCCGTGGTCCCTCAGCGGCGGCGGTGCATCCAACCTGAAGGAAGCCATTGGAGATGCCGCCGCAACGACACTCGGTGCGGTCAGCGATTCGGTGGGAATCACGAGCTTCACGCTCGAAGACGACGTCTATGTCCGCCCGAGCCGGGCTCTTTCGCGATTTGGAGTGACGCTCTCGCGGCCTGTGGTCCTGGGCGACCAACTCCGTGACTGGGCGTACGCCGGAGATGATGTCGTGCTCTTCCCATACGACGACGAATTCAATGGTCTCGATGTCGAACGTTCGCCGAACCTGTACCGATTGATGTGGCCATATCGAACCAACCTGTCTAACAACCTCATGTTCGGAGGTCGGACCAAGGTTCAGGAAGGCCTGAAGTGGTCCGAGTTCGGTCGGTTGACGTCATCGAAGCTCCGTATTCCGCTCTCCATTGCTTTCGCCGAGATAGCTACACACAACCACTTTGTGCTCGACCGTGGTCAGAAAGTTTTCAACAGGACGGCTCCTGTCATCAAGCTCTCTGACGGCGCTGATGCGGATCAACACCTTGAAATGCTGTGTGTGCTGAACTCCTCTACGGTGTGCTTCTGGCTGAAGCAGGTTGCTCAGAAAAAGGGCGGTGACGCGGACACCGCTTGGCTTCGAACGTACGCCTTCAACAGCACGAACATTGGGCGCGTTCCGCTCCCTTCAAAGCTGCTTGTAGACCGCCCGCGCATCCTCGACTCGCTGGCTCAAGAACTCGGCTCCATCTCACCAGCGTCCGTCCTGGCGACTTGGTCGGCCGCGCCGACAGGGAACCTTCGTGAAGTGCTCCTCTCGGCCGAGGCCGAGTGGCGACGGTTGCAGGCACGGATGATTTTCGAGCAGGAGGAGTTGGATTGGGAGGTCTACCAGCTTTACGGCCTGATCGACGCTGACCTAACGTACTTCGGCTCCGCTATCAACGAAATTGTGCTGGGGCAAAGGGCGTTTGAGATTGGACTCGCTCGTCGTGTCGAAGAAGGCAATGAGGAGACGGCGTGGTTCGAGCGTCACGGCTCGACTCCCATTACTGAATTGCCCGCCTCGTGGCCGGACGACTACAGGGCTCTTGTTCAACGTCGGCTTGACCTCATGAACTCCGACCGAGCCCTTCGACTGTTGGAGAAGCCGGAGTTCAAGCGCCGCTGGGCCACCACCGGTTGGGACACACAGCGCACAGAGGCTCTGCAAGCTGCAATCCTCGATCGGCTGGAGGACCCAACGCTGTGGCAGGACCCGCAGGGGCCGACCACTAGGTCGGTGGCCGAACTCGCTGACCTGCTTCGCGCAGATCCGGTGCTGAAGGAACTCGCTCGTGCGCTCACCCGCACCCATGAGCCGGATCTTGGTGCGGTGGTTGGAGGTCTGGTTCCAGACGAGGCGGTGCCATTCCTGGCCGCCTACCGCTACAAACCCGCAGGCGTTGAGAAATACCGTGCGTGGCAGGAGGTTTGGGCATTGCAACGGCGTGAAGACGCTGGAGAAAAGGTCACTATTCCCGTGCCGCCCAAGTACGGCCAAGGCGATTTCGCGAAGGCTACGTACTGGAGGGCCAGGGGTAAGCTCGACGTCCTCAAGGAACGCTTTATCGCGTATCCCGGTGTGACACGCGAAGGCGACCCGACACCGGTGCTCGGCTGGGCCGGTTGGTCTCACCGCGATCAGGCACTGGCTCTTGCCCGTGAGATTCCTGTCCAGCAGGCGCTTGGTGCCGACGATGCCGCCCTGGTACCACTGGTCGCTGGGTTGGTGGAGTTGGAGCCCTGGCTGGCGCAGTGGCATTCGGAGATCGAGCCTCAATTCGGCGCTAGCCCAGCGTCGGTCATCACAGGTGTTGTTGACCAGTACCTTGCCCGTATGGAGAAGACGCGCGATCAGGTGACGGCGTGGATGCCGCTGGCCGTTACGCGTGGACGGAGGGCGTCGCGATGACCGACCTGTCTTTGCCATTGCGCGACGCAATCGACATCCCGCTTGCCGTTCATGACGACGACTTCGTTCTCCAGATCCACCGCGCGCAGGAAGCCGCGACCCAAACGCTGTCCGACTACGTAGTCACCGAGTCGATCGCCGAATCGTTCGAGAAGGGCCTGACCCTGGTCGAGGCGACGCTGTCGAGTGGATCCTCGAAGGGCGCTTTCATCCACGGCTCCTTCGGTTCCGGTAAGTCGCACTACATGGCCGTCATGCACCTGCTGCTTTCCGGCAACCCACAGGCCAAGTCGCTCCCCGGACTCCAGGCTCAAATCGCCAAGCACGAGGCACTGCTCGAGCGCAAGCTGCTCGCGATCGACTACCACCTCATCGGGGCGGACTCCTTCGAGTCAGCACTCTTCGGTGGTTATCTGGCCACCATTAAGAAGCGGCACCCCCAAGCACCCGCTCCGGTCCTGCATCGCTCGGACTCGCTGTTCGAAAACGCCGACCAGTTGCGATCGCAACTCGGCGATGAGCAATTCTTCGCCAAGTTCGAGGCAAGCGGCTCGGGTTCGTCGGGCTGGGGCACATTCGCTACCACGCTCACCCCCGAGTTGTATGACGCAGCGCGCGCCAAGCCAGCAGGAGACGCGGGCCGCCAGCGTGTGGTCGCCGATCTCGTTCGCACCTACTTCACGGCCTTCGAGAACACCGGCACCTGGCTGGACATGACCGATGGCCTTCAGGCCATGACCGAGCATGCCAAGAGGCTCGGTTACGACGGGGTCGTACTCTTCCTCGACGAACTAGTGCTCTGGCTGGCCAACCACTTGCGCGACACCGCCTTCATCCAGACCGAAACCTCGAAAGTCGCCAAGCTCGTGGAGACAGGCATCGGCGCACTTCCGATTCCGTTGGTGTCCTTCGTCGCTCGTCAGCGAAACCTCAAGGACTTTCTTGGCGGAGGTGCAGTTGGTGCCGAACAGGTCGCACTGGACGACTCCTTTCAGTGGTGGGAGGGCCGGTTCGAGAAGATCACTCTTGCTGCTGCAAACCTTCCCCAAATCGTCCATAAGCGACTGCTGGAGCCGACGAGCGAAGCAGGGCGTGATGCACTCGCTGCAGCTGTGGCTCGGGTGCGGGCGAACCCAATAGCCTTCAAGCACCTGCTCACCGATGAAGCCGGCTCCGCCGCAGTCGATTTCGAGCAGGTCTATCCGTTCTCGCCCGCGCTGGTGGATGCAATGGTCGCTCTCTCGTCGATCATGCAGCGCGAACGCACGGCACTGAAAATCATGAGCGAGCTGCTGTCCCGAGGCCGGGATGAGTTGACCGTCGGTGACGTCATCCCCGTCGGCGACCTCTTCGACGTGGTTGTGCTTGGCGACGCCGAGCCGCTTACCGACGATATGAAGAACCTCTTCCGTGCGGCGCGCACCTTCTACACCCGCAAGATGCGCCCGTACCTCTTGAACAGGCACAGCCTTACCGAGGATGAGGCGAAGGGGCTCGCGCGCGACCATGGCTCCCGCCGCGATGACCGGCTGGCCAAGACGCTGCTTGTCGCGGCCATCGCCCCCGGTGCAACCTCGTTAAAGGACCTCACAGCCTCGAAGTTGGCGGCACTCAACTTTGGCACGGTGGTTTCGATGATCCCCGGCCAAGAAGCGATCCAAGTGGTCGCTCTTGCGCGCGACTGGTCGGCGGAGTTCGGTGAGATCACCATCGGGCCCCAGACGGGTGACCCGGTCATCACTCTGCAACTGTCCGGTGTCGACTATGACTCGGTCCTCGTCCACGTTCAGAACGAGGACACCCACGAGAACCGGCGCGGCTTACTCCGCAGGCTCCTTGCTGAGCAGATCGGTGCGTCACTCACCGGCGCGCTGGGTAGCGAGTATTCGCTCACCCATGTGTGGCGCGGTCAAAAGCGTGCAGTCGATGTCGTTTTCGGCAACGTCCGTGACGCGCGGGCGCTCCCTGATGCTGCACTCATAGCAACTGGTGGCCGGTGGAAGCTGGTCGTTGACTTCCCGTTCGATGACGCCGGCAACCCGCCGTCTGACGACCTGCTTCGCCTGGTGCAACTCAAGCAGGATGGCCTCGAGAGCGACACCATTGCCTGGCTGCCCCACTTCTTGACCGCCTCGCGTATGGACGACATCGGCAAGCTCGTCATTCTCGACTATCTACTCACTGGGGCACGATTCGACCAATACTCGACCTCCCTGCCCGTCAACGACCGAGAGCCCGCCCGCAGGCAGCTCGCCAACCAACGAGACTCGCTACGCGACCAGATCGTGCTCGCATTGCGCCAGTCTTATGGCATTGACGCGGCGACTGACGACCATCTCGGCGAGCGGGTGCCGGAAGGCAACACGTTCGTCACCCTTGCGCCCGACTACGACCCTCAAAAGCCATCTTCCCCGTCCTTCGTCGATGCTGCCAGGGCCGTCCTCGACGGCGGCCTCGATGCCCGTTTTCCGACGCATCCCGATGTCGATCGAGGTACTGACGAAGTCCGCAGGGCCGAGTTCACCGCCGTACTCGACCTGGCTCGTCAGGCGATGGCCAAGGGCGGCCGCATCGACACGGTCGAGAGGACCACTGCGAGCAAGGTACGGAGGGTGGTCGATGCCTACGGGCTCGGCGCACTGAGCGAAGTGACCTATGTTTTGGATACGGTGCGCTTCGCGTGGCATGACGACTTCACGAGGGCCCTCGCCGTCGGTGATCGGACTGTCGGCTCGTTGCGAGCCGCGCTGGCGCCGACCGGCATGACTGCCGATGCCCAAGATCTGTTGATTCTGGCGTGGGTGGCGCTTACCGATAGGCAACTACTCCGCCACGGTTCGCCAGTAGGGTCGCCAGGAATCGGAGGGTTGGCCAATGACATCACCCTCCGGGAGCCAGTCCTTCCTAACCAAGAGGACTGGACCAAAGCCCTTACTCGTGTCAAAGCGATCCTCGGCATTGGCGCCAACGAGTACCACCTCTCCAGCGGCGCCGTGCAGCGACTCGGGGACGAATTGGTAGCAAAGGTGCGTCAGCTCGATCGCGGTGCGGCTGACCTCGTTAGTGAACTTGAAGCGCACAACGGTGTGCTCGGATTGGGAGACGTGAGTCCTCGCCTTGCTACCGCTCGCCGCGCTCGGGACCTTGTCGAGGCACTGCGCGATGCCGACCACGTCGATCGGATTCGGGTGATTGCCGATTTCGACCTTCCTAATGAACTGCAACCCCTTGCTCGGTCACTCACCTCCGCAGCAGACGTTGCGGCGGCCCTTCAAGGTGCTAATTGGCAGCTCCTCGATCAGCTTCCCAGCTTGGCAGGTGAGCGGGCCGTTAACGTACTTGCCGTATTGCGGAGCGCCGCCGAGGCCGACCAGTTGCACGTCGACCTGGCTCCCGCGCTTACCGCAGCAGCTCACGAGGTCACTCACATTCTCGTCGAGCAGCGTCGCAAGGACGCGCGGTCCGACCACGATTCCGCGGCCGAGCAGGAACGGGCGCGTCGTGAGCAAGAGGACCAACGTCGACGCCAGCAGGAAGAGGAACTCAAGCGGCGCGAGCAGGAGGCCGCCGAACGCGAACGTCTGTTGCGCGAACAGGAGGAGAAGTTCCGCCGTAGGCAAGAGGAGGCAAGACGCGAAGCTGAAACCCGCGCAAGCCAGGAGCACACAGTCGAAGTTGAGGGTGTGTCGCAGCTCGAGACCCTCCTCAAGGATCTGACACAGGAACTCAGCCGTCCAGTCGAGGGCAAGAAGCTAAGGGTCGACTGGCGATGGCTTTAAGCGAGCAGCTCCGCACCGTCAGCGTTTCTCCGGCGATGGTGCAGCAGCGAGCAGCAGACCTGGTTAAGTCGGACGCCAAGATCCTTCTGCTTCGCGCTCGTCCCGAGTGGCGCCACGGAGATGTCAAGGTCGGGGACGCGATCGTTCGAGTGCTGCCCGGCGTGTCGCAGCTCGCCGTTCTCGACATGCTTGACTCGCTTGCCGCTGACGAGCGAGCCGTCGTCCTGACCGACCGACCAGCGGAGGACCTTGGCGACGCCGTACTTTCTCGCGCCTATAGGTATGGGGTCGAACTGCCAGACGAATGGCAGGCGGTGCCCCGGCTCTTCCCTGGGGCGACCGAGGTCGGCAGCGATCTCCGACGTTTGGACTGGGCTGCAACCGCTTTGCTTGATCACCAGCCACCAGGCGGATGGCCGAGATCGGTCGAACCTGCACTAACTGCTCGCCACGCAGTCGGCTCTCTCCTCGCACGTGTCCTCGGACTTGATGCTGACGCTCAGCTCGACGGCGTTGTGCTCCTGACGGCTCTTGGGCGACGGAACGTACGTGCTGCTTGGGTCGCGGTCGATGCGCAGTTGAGGCGGCATCTAATAGATTGGGCCGGAACCGAATTCGCTGAATCTGCTGCTCTTGTCTTGCAGATTGCTCAACGCAACGAGCATGTCACTCCACTTGCCGTTGGCCTTGCCTTGGACGTCTTGTGGCCAGAGGACGGCGCTCCGCCCGCTGAGACACAGGTGTCCGCGAGGGTGCGGGTCGAGGGCTTTGTCGATGGGAAAGCGCTGCCGGTCGATAGCGCGAAAGCCATCGCGAGACTAGCCAAGGCAGCAGTGCTGCGCCTTGAAGTGGACAACTCTCCGGAGCTGGGTGTCGCCCTACAACAAGCAGAAGCACTACTCGGTGACCTCGGCTGGCACGAGGGAGCTAAACAGTCGGCCGTTCTCCATCCCGGGTATTTGGCTCGTGTTCGTGCCCTTGCATCGGCACTGACTTCTGGAGATAACGTAGAGGAGGCGCTAGCTTGCGTCCTTGAGCACCGTGACGCGAATGCCTCGCAGGCTCCGACGATGGCAGTGCGCTTGCACCGATGGCTTGCCACCGCCGAGGAGACCTCGACATCGCTCGGCGGCGATCTCCAACGTCAGATGAACGATGGTGCATGGGTCGACGCCGCCGTCGGTGCCGTGTGGCATGGCTCCGCTGATCCGCTTGTTGCCGAGGCATACCAACAGCTACTGGACAAGGTGCACATTCGGCGTAAGCAGCGTGACAGCGCTGCGGCGTCGAGACTGGATCAAGTCAACGGGGCAGCCGACCAGCGAGCGGTTGGCGTGGAGCGACTGCTAGCCGAGATCGTCGATCCTTGGCGTCGGCAAGGTGGTGCACTTCTGGTCGTGCTGGATGGAATGAGTGGTGCAATAGCCACAGCACTTGCATCCGAAGTTTCGCGATTGGGTCTTGTGGAGTGGGTCCCCGCATCAACGCACGCACGGCAGTCGGTGGTCGCGGCGTTGCCGTCGCTTACCAACATCTCTCGTACGTCGCTGTTCTGTGGTGAGGTCCGCTCAGGTACGGGTGAGGATGAGAAGCGTGGGCTAGCAACGGCATTCCCCGGCGCCAAGCTTTTCCACAAGAATGATTTGCGATCAGAGGGTGGTGCTTCGCTACCTGGCAATGTGATGGCCGCGGTCCGGGAGCCCGAGGTTCCCGTCATCGGAGTGGTGATCAACGCAATCGACGACGCGACCCACAAGAACGACGTGTCAGCGTGGGATTGGGATCTGCGTTCGCTCGATCCACTGCGGGCTCTCCTCGAGACCGCGGTCTCCGCTCGGCGCGCCGTCATCTTGACATCCGATCATGGCCACGTTGTCGAGCGAAATACAGAGGCACTGAGCATCAGCGGTGCGGAGTCCCGTTGGCGGCCGGCCTCGACCGGCGTTGCCGGGGATGGCGAAGTGCCCGTGTCTGGTCCGCGAGTGGTGGCACCACGCGGCGAAGCGGTGCTGCTATGGCGTGACGACGCGCACTACGGCCCACGACACGCGGGCTATCACGGTGGTGCGAGCCTTGCGGAGCTGACGATTCCGGTTCTCGTGTTTCAGGCCGCTACCGTAGCGACCGGAGCTGCTGGATGGGAGCAGGCCGCACCGCAGGTCCCTCTGTGGTGGAACGACCCGATCGGCCCTGCCCGGGCCACCGAGGCACCGCCACAGCCCAGCGGGCAGCCCAAGAAGACGAAGAAGACTGAAGCGTCGGGCCAGGGTGATGGGCTATTTGAGCTCGACGACCTGCCCACGCCGTCGGCAGCTCCTGCCGGATTGGTCGAAGCGGTGCTCGCATCGACGACGTACGCAGAACAGAAGCGGATGGCTGGCCGGCGGGCGCTCGACGACGGGACCGCAGAAGCGGTGTTACGCGCACTCGTGGAGCGTGGCGGTCGAGCTCACCAAGATACGGTTGCCGCTGCTGCCGGAATCCCAATCGCCGATGTAGGACAGGTCTTTGCAGCTGTTCGCCGGTTGCTCAACGTCGATGGCTACGGCGTCATTGAGCTCGACACCGATGGCGTCACACTGCGGCTCGACGAACGACTCCTGCGTGAGCAGTTCGAGCTTGGAGTCGAACGATGACCGAGACGTCAGGCAGCATTAGCCCCCGCCGCCGCAAGGACATCATCGACGCACTGCGGCGCGGCACAGTGCCACAACAGGGCCTCGACGTCCTCGCAGTCGGCTTGACTCGCTTCGACGACGCCGTTGATGAAGAGTTACAGACCGTTTTCGGTGGGGGCGCTGTATTCAAAGCTGTACGTGGCGAATACGGCTCTGGTAAGACCTTCTTCTCCCGCTGGCTCACCGAGCGAGCCAAGCGAGCTGGATTCGCCACCACCGAGGTGCAGATCAGCGAAACAGAAACGCCCCTGCACAAGCTGGAGACCGTGTACCGGCGCATCACTGAGAACCTATCCACTTCGACCACCCAATCGGGTGCCCTCCGCGACGTCATTGACGGCTGGTTCTACATCCTCGACCACGACGCGAAGGATGGAGCCAAACAATCAGCAGGCTCAGAAGGAATGCTCGACCTCCTCCAACGTCGACTGTCGGATGTTTCGAAGGAGGCGCCGGCCTTCGCCGCTGTACTGCGTCAGTACCGGCTGGCGCAGACGGCGGGTAACTCTGCGGAGGCGGATGGATTGTTGGCGTGGCTCGGTGGTCAGCCTCACGTGGCCGCTTCAGTGAAGCGTGCCGCCGGCGTTCGCGGCGACCTCGACCACTTCGGCGCACTCGGCTTTCTCCAGGGACTGCTTACCGTTCTTCGAGATTCGGACTATGCGGGTCTTGTCGTCGCTTTCGATGAAGTCGAGACGTTGCAACGCATGAGAAGTGATGTCCGAGAGAAGTCGTTGAATGCTCTTCGTCAGCTGATGGACGAGATCGACGGCGGCCGGTTCCCTGGGCTATATCTGCTCCTGACCGGAACACCGGCGTTCTTCGATGGGCAGCAAGGCGTGCAGCGTCTCCCGCCGCTGGCCCAACGCCTTCAAACCGACTTCACGACAGACGTACGCTTCGACAACCCGCGCGCAACGCAGGTCCGCCTCACTGGCTTTACACCCGAGTCGCTCCTGGAGCTTGGCAGCCGTGTTCGTGACATCTACGCGGCCGGAGCCAAAGATCCGGAGCGCGTCAGGAAGGTCGTCGACGACGATTACTTGCGAGACCTCGCAGCCGCAGTCGGCGGGGAGTTGGGTGGTCGAACCGGAATCGCGCCACGACTCTTCCTCAAGAAGTTGGTCTCAGACATCCTTGACCGCGTAGATCTCTTCGAGGATTTCAACCCACGCCGCGACTACCACCTCACAGTCAGCGCCGAAGAGCTGACGCCGGAGGAGCGGGAAGTGCATGCGCGAGGTAACCGCGCTCCGGCGGGGAGCGTCGACGAAATCGACTTAGACGTTTAGCCGATGTCGGCTTCCACTGGCCTTGACGCGGCCATTGAATACCACATCGTCAACTCGCTGGGCTGGCCTGGACTAAGACCACTACAGGCTGCATCTGTCGAGCCGGTGAGGTCAGGTACGGACTGCGTCCTTATCGCGCCGACTGCCGGGGGTAAAACCGAGGCCGCTGTTTTTCCTCTGCTCTCGGAGATGGTCGAAGGTAATTGGTCAGGTACGACCATCCTCTACGTCACGCCACTTCGTGCTCTCCTGAATAACATTCACTCTCGCGTGAGCGCCTATTGCTCCTGGCTCGGCCGGACAGTGGGGCTGTGGCACGGTGACGTGGGGCAATCGGACCGTCGCAGCATGCTCGCCGAAAGGCCAGACATCGTGCTGACGACCCCGGAATCCATCGAGGCCATCCTCGTGTCGCGACGAGTCGATCATGAGCGGTTCCTCGGGGCCGTCCGAGCCGTTGTAGTCGACGAGCTGCACGCGTTCGCTGGGTCCGATCGGGGCTGGCACTTGCTCGCCGTGCTCGAACGAGTCGAACGGATCGCTGGTCACAAGATCCAACGCGTGGGTCTTTCTGCAACCGCGGGTAATCCGGAAACAGTCGGCGGGTGGATGCAAGGCTCGACCGATGGGCGTAGCCCAGTCGTGGTGGTGCGCGAAGACTCTTCGCCGGCAGTAAGCCCAGAGATCACCCTCGATTACGTCGGAAGCATGGACAATGCTGCCACGGTCATTTCTCGGCTCCATCGGGGCGACAAGCGACTGGTGTTCACCGAATCACGTCGCTCCGCCGAGGAACTCGGCTTCCTTCTGCGTGAGCGTAGTGTTCAGACCTTCGTGTCCCACTCCTCGCTCTCCGGTGACGAGAGGCGGCAAAGCGAACGTGCCTTCGCCGAGGCCAAAGACACGGTCATCGTGGCGACATCGACACTTGAGCTTGGTATCGACATTGGCGACCTTGATCGAGTCATCCAGATCGACGCGCCGCGCACAGTTTCATCGTTACTGCAACGACTCGGCCGCACTGGCAGGCGACCGGGCACGAGCCGTAACACACTGTTTCTCGCCACCAGCCTCGACGGACTACTCGATGCTGCAGCTGTGCTACTCCTGTGGAAGCGCGGATTCGTCGAAGACGTAGTCGCTCCGCCACATCCACGACACCTTGCTGCCCAACAACTTCTTGCGCTGGCGCTTCAAGAGGGATCGTTCGGAGCATCGGACTGGTCGCGGTGGTGGGGGGACCTTCCGCTCATGGCGGATGGCGCGGAGGTGCTCGACTACCTGCGCGAGCAAGATTTCCTCGTCGGAGACTCAGGGTTGCTGATGATCGGCCCGCGTGCGGAGGAGGAGTTCGGCAAGCGAAACTTCATGGACCTTCTCTCGACTTTCGTTGCGGATCTTGAGTTGCGGGTCGTGGCCGGCGTCAAGGAGATCGGATTCGTGTCGCCTCTTGCCATACCAGCCGGGAAGGATCGCGAGCAGCGACCACTCGTGCTCGCTGGTCGAAGCTGGCTCGTGCAATACGTCGACTGGGAGCGGTTCACGCTATGGGTCGAGGAGATTCCAATCAAAGGCGACGTGAAGTGGCCGTCCGGTGCAGTCACTCAGTCGTTCGAGGTGTGCCAAGCGAAGAGGGAGGTGCTGCTGGGGTCGATGCCTGACGTCGAGCTGTCCAAGCGCGTTCCCGTAGCGGTGGAGCGGCTCCGCGAAGAACGTTCCACGGAGGTCGACAACAACGGCCTAGTACTTCGCCCTCGCGGTTCGGGAGGTGCGCGTCTGTGGACTTGGGCTGGCATGAAGGCCAACGCGACACTTCTTGCAGGGCTGGACCTTGACGCGAGTGGGGCGGAGAACGAGAGCGTCCTTCTCCCAGAGCGCATCACCGGAGATGACATCAAGGCTGCAAACTCCAACGCCGTTCCGCGCATTGATGAGGAAGCCATCTCAGCGCTCAAGTTCTCGGTAGCGCTGCCGTCAGACCTCGCCGTCAGGACGCTTGGTGAGCGGCTGGCTGATCCGCGTGGCGCTGCGGAGACTGCGCAAGCCCGCATCATTCAGTACCGCGCATGGTGACGCGGCGATTCACGAAGAACCGAGGACCCGACCAAAATGGGCTGTGCCGCATGACGACCCGACGAGGGTGGGTCTGTACCGGTAGTCCGATGTCTTGGAGTGGTTAGACCGCCATACATTTCAAGGCAGCGACGATCCCGGGGAGCAGCGATGAGTGACGTCGCCGACCAGCTCACCCATGCACTGCCGGACCTCATCAAGGAGGCCGTGCAGCAAGCTGTCCTGCGTCGGCACTGGGTGGTACCCCGCACATCTCGTGCCAACGCCGAGCGATCCGGTCGATGAGGATCCGCTGACAGTACAAGAAGAGGTTCGAAGCCGTCGGCTCGCCGACAAGACGCGCTTCATCGGTCAAAATCTGTATGACCCTACCCCTGATGAGATCCAGCCCTCGACGAACGCGGCTCACGATAGGTCTGCAGACCGACATGCGGGCGCGGATCGTCGCCGGGCGAGGCCGGGCTGCAGACCTCAGGGATCGATGGCTTCAAGAGCGATCTGGTGCTTGGGAGATTATGGGTGGCACCGTAATCCGGTGCAGCTGGCCCCACGCAGCGAAGCTCGTATCACTGCCGGTCTTTCGGCCTAGGCCGTCCACCGGCATACCGGTCGGCGATCCGAAAAGGGGGCAGGTCCGTCGGCGTATGGCATTATTGCAGCTCGTGACGAGACAGTTCCATATCGAAGACAGAGCGCGCGGCCGGGTTATCGCCAGTGGTGAGATTGATGCGGAAGGCCTTGTCGTTTGGGATGAGACAGAGGCCAGCGTGAGCGAGCAACTCTCCGACCTGGCAGAGGAGATACAGCATCACATCGCCGCCGGCCACAGCGGCGGCCAATTGCGACCCCCTCTTGAATGGTTCGAGTTGTAGAGGACCTTGTGCGCAAACCGGCCCGGTGGGGAGCGCGACCACCAGTCGGGCGCCCTGAAGCCCTGAGTGTTGATTCATGTGACGAACAAAGAGACTTAACCGGATCTTGGTGGGGCTGATTCGATTCATTGCGCGGGTGCATAGTATGGGTGTCTGCGAGTTATCTGCAAATGTCACATCTCTGAACGCCCTGCACCACTGTCTATAGTCGCTCGCCGGGTCAAGAACGCTGCTTGATTCAGCTGACGATTCTGTCGAATCCGCTTTTGGTTGTCCCTGCCAACCCAGCGCACTGCTGGTCGGGAAGCAGAGTTATCCCGTTGTGCCCACAAATTGTCCACAATTGACTCACGATCACAAGTTACTTCCAGTGATCACCAGTCGCTAATTCTCGCTGCGAGGAGAGGCTTTATCCTCCCTCCCAGGCACGTCAGGCGAGTTCAATCCTGGGGGCTCCGACTTTTTGTGCCGGTCGGTGCTTTCCGAACGAGCGAATGCCAGCAACCGAGCTAAGGCCGAGGCGGCAACGCCGCCAACCACCCATCGGAGAGCAATTCCAGCAGCTGCCCATCCGGATCGCGGATCATCGCCATCGCCCCGGTCACGGTCGCGTCGACCACCGCTCCCCCGAACTTCTCGACATTCTCCAACACACCGGCCAGATCAGACACCGACAACGAGATGTGCGTCAGGCCAATCTGATCCATGACGCGTTCCGACCCCGTGTGAACTTGACGCTTCGAGTAGTCCATGAGTTCGAGCACAAAGCCGTCGCGGACCAAGTAGGTCGCATGCACGCCGAGAGGCTCGGGAAGCTGCACAAGCTGTGCGGTGGGGCCGTCGGGCGGATCAAGCTCCCACCAGAACTGAAACCCAAGCACCGATTCGTAGAACCGCCGCGAGCGCTCGCGATCGGAGACACACAATCCGACATGGTTGAAGGTCGTCCGGTGGCTACACATCGCGGCCTTTCTCGACGGAACCCACGAGGGTAATAATGCAAAGATAGTGTAGAAAGCCGAGCTCTCGTCGCGGTGGAGGACCTTTCAGATGACAACCCGTCCCGACGTCAGCGCCGATGTCGTGGTTGATTTCGACCATCACTCCGACGATTTCAACCTCAACGAACTCACCATCAACGCCGACCTGCGACGCAAGTGCCCCGTCGCCTGGAACGAGAACTACGACGGCTTCTGGTTCCTCAGCAGCTACGACGCGGTCAGCCGGACCGCCCGCGACGGCGACACCTTCTCCCACAAGTACGAGCCCAACGCCGCCAACGGCGTCGACTACCAGGGCGAGATGGGCGTCCCCCGCCCCGAAGGCCAACCGGCCCTCGGCATCGGCGAGGTCGACGGCCCCTACCACCAGACGCTCCGGCATGCCCTCGCACCGTTCTTCTCCCCCGGCGCCGTCCAGAAACTCAAGCCGTTCATGGAGCAATCGGCCCACTGGTTCCTCGACCAGCAGGCCGCAAAAGGACAGACGGACCTCGTCCTCGACTACGCCAGCCCGGTCCCGGCCATCCTCACCATGAAGCTGATGGGCCTGCCCTACGACAACTGGCACCTGTACGCCAACCTCTTCCACTCCGTCATGGCCCTCCCCGTGGATAGCCCGGAATACGCGAGCGCCATCGCCGAAGTCCCCGCCATGATGCAGGGCGTCCTCGACTTCGCGGCTACCAGAAAGGCCAAGCCGGAAGACGACCTGACCAGCTTCCTCATCCAATTCGAATTCGACGGCCAGCGCCTCACCGACGAACAGCTGCTCAACATCCTGTGGAACCTCATCGCCGGCGGCGTCGACACCACCACCTCGCAGACCGCGCTGACCCTGCTGCACCTGGGCACCCACCCGCAGCTGCGCCAACAACTCATCGACCACCCGGATCTCTACCGCACCGCCACCGACGAATTCCTGCGGTACTTCTCGGTCAACCAAACCCTGAGCCGCACGGTGACCCGCGACGTCGAGCTCAACGGCCAACACTTGAGAAAAAACGACCGCGTCGTCATCAGCTGGCTGTCCGCCAACCACGACGAGCACGAGTTCGACCGACCCGACGAGATCATCCTCGACCGAACACCCAACCGCCACTTGGCCTTTGGGCTCGGGCCGCATCGCTGCATCGGATCGCACCTGGCACGCCTGATGTCCGAGGTGATGGTCAAGGCGGTCCTCGACCGCGTCCCCGACTACGAGGTAGACCAAAGCGGCGTCCACCAATACCTCGGCAACCCCAGCATGACCGGGCTAGGCACGCTGCCGGTCACCTTCACCCCGGGAGAGAGCCGGGCGACTTCACGCCCGTGGTAATCGCCGAACCGTCGCATCGAGCAGTGGGTCCAGTTTCTGATTTGCCATCGATGACCCAGTGGATGACCGAAGGAACGCGGTGTACCCCAGCAACATCCGCGTTCTGACGCGCCAGCGTTTTGCGTTGTCAGTGCCCGTTACTTGCGCAGACCAGCTTCGCGGCCTTGATACTGCCCGGCGAGTCGTCGCTATAGATCGACGCTGTGCCATGCATCTGTGAAATCGCGACATCACTGTCAAGCACGCATTGCCACGTAAGTCCAGGGATCGCTTGAAATTCCTCTTGCGTGTAGAGCTGGTCGGGTCCGGAGCACGTGCCGGGTTCCGTCGGGTTGAGCAACTGCACGTAGTACGGAGCACCTGCGGGGTCGGTGTGCTTGCAGAACAGCGTGCTCATGTGCTGGACGGATGTCGTAGTGGTGGGTGTCGTCGGGGGCGGTGTCCACGTGGTGTGGCTGCCATGTCCAAGGACGGCCTTCATGATGATGGAGTAGGCCACCGCGATCACCACCAAGACGCCGGCGACGGCCATCCACGGCGCGAACCGGATCCGATGCCGCGGCCGGGGACTCCAACCGTGACCGTCCCAATAAAACTGGCCGCGGCCGGAGCCGGGCGGAAGCTGCCCCGCCCGCGGCGGCGAAGGTGCTGCCTCGGCGCAGAAGTCGCGCAGCTGGTCGGCCAACTCGGCCGCGATGCCTCCGAAGGGCCGCAGCTCCAGTTCCAGTTCTGCCGTCGAAGCGCGGGACCGCAGGCGATACCTCCACACGGATCTCCCCCGGTCGCGGCCTTGGGTTGCAGTTACCTCCGCGTCGTCTCGCAGCAGGGTGAGGATGGGAGCGTCGAGCAGGGGCGCGGAGCCGCGCATGGTCAGTTTGGTCTCAGTAATCACGACGCGGGTCGGTGTCAGGGTTAGGAACACCGCGAATGGCAGTCGGGTGTAAGGCCGTCCGTCGATCAGCAGGTACGGCCGCCAAAACATCGCGCTGCGGGCGAAAGAAGACGTTCGGGCCGCCACGCCCGCGCCGTTTAACGGGACGGCGCGCAGGATGGGCTCGCCGAGCGCCGACTGCAGCTCTGGCACATACCGCTGTTCGTAGTCTCTGAGCGTCACGTCAACTTCACGAACGCCGAGGCCGCCCAGAAGCCGAACATGGCAATGGCGATCCCGGCGGCGACGGACGGACACAACAAACCGGTCATGGGCAGCCTTAGCTCGGCGCGTAGGTGTCAAAACCTAACAAAAGCGCGGTGCCCCTTGTGCGGATTTCCACCGGTTCCGCCCAGACCTCGCGTTTAACCTAGTCAGAGTTAGCTGGAAGCTAGCCTCCAAGAATCCACCGCCAACACAGCCGAGGTCAGCGACGACCGTTCAGGAGGATCAGGATGGCACAGAGCAGCCGACGTCGAGGCCGCCTCGGCCTGGGCGCTCTCATTCTCTTGTCATTGCTATCGCTCGCGCTTATCGGCTACGGGGCGTATAACTTGTGGGCCCAGCACTCCGGCTCTGCCGCTCGAATGACAGTCCTTGAGTGCCATCACAATCCGTCCACTCGTAGCGTACGACAACCGATACCGTTCCCGTGGAAACCTGATCGCGACAGCTGTTTCGGCGCGATTGCAAACACGCCCCGCACATACGAAATTTCGATGCATATTTCGGGTGCGAAGTTCAGCGACATCGGTCATGACATCGACGTCCACATTCGGGGCCGTGAGGCGGTCGCGGACGCCTGGTTGGTGCCGCCCATTTACCTCGGGGTGGGTTGCGCCTTGGCCGTTGGCGTGCTGATCGCCGTGGTCCGCCGCCGACGACGCTCACCCGGCGACCCGTGGGATTACGAGCCCCCGCAACCTTTGACCCCTTGAGACGGCGACTATCCCGAGGGTGTCGACGGAACCGGACAACCGCCCGCAGCGGATCGGTAATCAAGCGAACGCAAGAATTTCGCAAGCGGTCTGTGGCACATTACCGGCGTGCTCTTGGATGGGAGAAGCGAAAGGAACCGGCCATGAACACCTCTCACCCCCTGACGCGGATCATTGCCGGGACGCTGCTGTCGGGCGGCGTCGCGGTAGCCGGTCTGGGTCTGGCCGCAGGTACCGCCCAGGCCTACCCTCCCGGTTGCACACAACCCAGCTGTTGGTGTCCAGGGCAACCCCTACCCGGACATGTCGTTGGGGATTGGGATATGACCGCGTGCCACGACTGGCACAATCCCCGGATAGACGACCCGAGTTTGCCAATCGGCGAGGTGGTACAGGGACCTATGGACTGCTACTACGGGCCTGGCTGGCCCCCGAAACCCCCGTGCAAGGCTTGACGGCCAGAACGGTCGCCGGCCCGGCAGCACGGAACGCTGTCATCACAATGGCGTTGAGGTTAGACCGAACTCGCCCACGGGGCACACTGCGGTGAGTGTCACGGGCGGGCCAAGTTCCACGATCCCTTGGTGCTCGATCGTGGCCAGTCATCTCAAGCTATCGATTCTGCCGCGCAGCATGCGCGCAAGCAGCTTGGTTTGGCGCTCATCGAAGCCGATTTCCCCGCACTTGTCCGGCCAGTCCCGGGCAGCATCGACGATCGCGTTGATCATCCTCGTGGTGGCGCGCGGCCGTAGACCCAGCCGTTCGCCGGCCCCGACGAAGTCGGCGCGAGTGAACCGGTTGGCGCGGCCATAGAGGTTGAGTGCCATGGGATCCCGCCAACGGGTGTAAGGCTGGGTGCACAGCAGGTCGTAGGCGGGAGTGGGTTGCCAAATACCATCGGGGTTGTAGATCGACAGGTTTTTGCCGTGCAGGTCGCCATTGCCGATCAGCCAGGAAAATACAACGGTTTTGAGCAACTCGAGGACGGCCGCCGGCTTCGATCCGCCGCCTCGGGCACACGCGTCGGCGAGTGCTGTAATGGCCGTCTCGGTTTTGATGCGGTACTTGGAAGCCGGGTAGATGCCGGCGACTTGGCATGCATCCTCTTGCGCAATGCGCATCGACCCGGCCCGGTCGAATCGGATCACCAGCAATGCGGCGCGCCCCTGCGCGTCGTGCAGTAGCGATGTCGTTGCGACCCGCAATCCGCACGCGGCGGCCATCGTCATGAAGAAATGCTCATTCTCGACGATCAGCGGGTACTGAACCGGAGTGAGCTTCAGTATCGCTGGGCCAGATCGTGTTTGGGCCGGCGCCGAAAGCATCGCGGCACTCACCTTGGGCTGCACTCCGGCCAGACCCACGGGGTCGGCATCGACGGAGCCGGTCAACTTCGCGAAGACCGCACGAAAATCGGTGTCTCGCTCGGGCTCAAACATCGGCAGCGGCGATGCCGGGTCGACACCGGCCGGGACCACCCGGACATTGCCGACGGTGTCGGCGCCGATCGCAAGCAGCAACGTGAGGTGATCGTCGGCCGAGGTTTTCGTCGACGAGGTCACTACTCCGAGCCGAACCCCTTCCGGAAGCAGCCCAGCGAAGAACGGCGGAACGGCGCCACCCGTGGTGACAACCGGATATTCGCCGGATCTCAGTAGCGACCACGACACCGATCGGTCGCGGGTGCGGGCATCGGGCGGGGGCTGGTCGGCGATGTAGTTGAAGCTGACCGTGTCTCCGCGTTCGCGAACCAGCTGAGCGGTCAGGCCTTCGCCGACGTACACATCGGCTTCGGTGACGTTCCGTAGGTCGGGGCGGCGCGGTCTTGTCATTCGTCCGCCGTACCCACATCGATGTGCAGACCCAAGACGTCAGCGATCTCAACTACGTAGCCAAACTTGACCGAGCCGCTCCCCCGCTCGAGCGCCTGGACGCTGGACCGAGAGACCCCGGCGAGGTCCGCGAGGGTCTGCTGGGTAAGCCGCAATGCGATCCGCCGGTCTGCGAATGCCCGCCCTATGCGTGCAATATCAGGCATAGATGCTTCTAGCCTGGGTTTCGTCCGCCTCGGACCCGCCATCTGACTCCTAATGCTTGAAATTACATGCATAAACAGCATGCGGCGAGACGATCGGGGCTGTCAACCCTCTATGCTTTAATTTCCATGCTTAGGTAAGCGTGGTTGTAATGAGGCTAGATGCAAGACGTCATCGATTTCGTGACGAGCGAACTGGGCTGTGCACTCAGTCGCGTGGTGCAGCTCGGTGCGTTCCCGGGCAACGCCGTTTACGAAGTCGACGCGGACGGACGCGGCCTCATCGTGAAGGCGTCGACGAACCATGGGGCCTTGCGAGCCGAGGCCTGGGCGTGTGCGCGGGCCGCGACCGCGGGGTGTGCCGCCCCGGCAATCCTTCGGTTCCGCCGCCTCCGCACAGGGATGAGCGCGGTGATCATGAGCCGGGCGAAGGGCCAGCCGATCGCCCCCGACGATCCCGCGTTTAGTGAAGTAGGCACCAACCTGCGCCGCTTACACGGCATGACAAGGCCAGGATTCGGCTGGCTGGCAGAAGGATCGCTCAAGCACCCGTCGTGGGTGAGCTTTCTCCGGACGATCTGCGAAGACACCCGCGAATTGGCCGACAGCTACCCCCTCGCCGCCACGGTGGCCGACGCGGCGGAATCCGCGATCGGCGTTCACGCCGCCACGCTGGGCGCCATCGAGGCCGGGGTGCTCTGCCACGGCGACCTGAAAGCCGCGCACATCTTTGTCGATGACGGGCGGCTGACCGGCGTGATCGATTGGGGCGACGCGCTATTCGCCGACCCGTGGTTCGACATCGCCCGGTTCGCCCACCGCTCCCCCGAGACGTCGCTCGACCTGCTGCTGAAAAGCTACCGCCCTGAAGGCGAAAACGAATGGCGGCTTCCGCTCTACGAAGCGCTGTGGATGCTGGTCGACGCCCGCATCGCGCACCGCCACGGACACATCGTCGACGCCACCCTGCGCAGCGCCATGAGCTACCTCATTGCGGCACAAGCCTTTTGACGGCAAACGTCAGTCGCCGCCTCTGTGTTTCTTGCCCGGGCCGCCGTGCCTCGGCGGCGGCGGCGGTGGCGGCGGCTGCTCGGTGCTGCTGGGTGTGGTCAGCGTGGTCGTCGGAGGAGGTGGTGGCGGCAACGGCGTCGTGGTGGTGACCGGCGTCGGCGGCCCCGACGAGAACGGCGGGGCAATCATGAACAGAATCAACGCCAGCACGAAGGCGGCGGCGATTCCGGCGATCCACCACTTCCGCCGGGGCGCACTCGGGTCCATAAAAGTGCCCGTGGGCGTGTAGGTCATCACGGCGGGCAGCGGCGCTTCCATCACCCGGGTGGGCGGGCGGACAGGAACCGGCTCGGGCGCATGGCCGACCAGCGCGGCGCGCATCGCGTTGGCCTGGTCGAACCGCCACGCCGGGTCGCGGGCCATCGCGCGTTCGATCGCGGCGGCAAGGGCCGGCGGCACATCCGGGCGCAGCGCGCCAAGCGGCGTCGCCGACTCGTGCAGGATCGCGTGGACCAGCGCACCCAGTTCCTCCTGCGGGAACGGCCGCCGCCCCGCCAGCGCCTCATACCCCACCACGCCGACGGCATACAGGTCGTCGGCCACCGTGGCGGGCTTGGAGGCCAGCCGCTCGGGACTCAAATAGGCCATGCTGCCGACGATTTCGCCGGCCCTGGTGTAGGCGGCGCCGGATGTCTTGGCGATGCCGAAATCGGCGAGCTTGGGTTCGCCCGCGGCGGTGAACAAGATGTTGCCCGGCTTGACGTCGCGGTGCAGGATGCCGACGTTGTGCGCCTCTGCGAGAGCCTCCAGGACGCCGTCGAGGACGCCGTGCACGAACGGCGGCGGCAGCGGTCCCCGCTCGATGTGGTCGGCCAGTGACACCCCCGGCAGCCGCTCCATGACGATGAACGGCAACCCGTCGTGCTCGCCGACGTCGTAGACCACCACGACGTGCCGGCCGGTGAGCTGCGCGGCCGCGCGCGCCTCCGCCTCGAACCGCAGGCGGCTATCGGGCCGGGCATCGGCCCCGGGGTAGAGCAGCTTGATCGCCACCGGGCGGCTGAGCTTCGTGTCCCAGCCGTCACGCACCTCAGCCATCGCGCCGCGGCCCAGGACACCGCGCAGCTCGTAGCGACCGCCTATGACCCCGCCCGGCACCATTGGCACTTCGCTAGTGCCCCGGGCGCGGAGATACTGAGTTCCGTGGAGCTCCGTGTCGATCCCGCCTGTCGGAAAGCTAGCCTTCTATTTCGAGGGGCGCTGCCGGCCGCAGACCCCCCAGGGATAACCCACCCTCTCACAGCTGAAACATATATAAGGTGACCGCTGTGAGCGACATCACGGCGCGGTTCGCCGAAATCGTCGGAAGCCACCACCTCCTGACGGGTGACGCCATCCCCGACGACTACGCCCACGACGAGGTATTGACGACGGCGCCGCAGAAGCCCGCGTACGTTGCCAAACCGGCTACCGCGGACGAAGTTTCGCAACTGCTGCAGGCCGCCTCGCAACACAAGGTGCCGGTGACGGCCCGCGGCTCCGGGTCAGGCCTGTCGGGCGCGGCCATCCCTCGCCAGGACGGGCTCGTCATCTCCTTCGAACGGATGAACGCCGTCCTGGAGGTCGACACCACCAACCAGGTCGCCGTCGTCCAACCCGGGGTGACACTGACCGACCTGGACGCCGCCACCGCCGACACCGGGCTGCGCTACATGGTTCACCCCGGCGAGCTGTCCTCCAGCGTCGGCGGCAACGTCGGCACCAACGCCGGCGGCATGCGCGCGGTCAAGTACGGCGTCGCCCGCCACAACGTGCTGGGACTACAGGCGGTGCTGCCGACCGGCGAGATCATCCGCAGCGGCGGCAAGATCGCCAAAATTTCCACCGGCTATGACCTGACCCAGCTGATCGTCGGCTCCGAAGGCACCCTGGCCCTGGCCACCGAGGTGATCGTCAAGCTGCACCCGCGCCTCGACCACAGCGCCGCCGTGCTCGCCCCGTTCGCCGACTTCGACCAGGTGATGGCCGCGGTGCCGCGAGTCCTGGCCAGCGGGCTCGCGCCCTACATCCTCGAATACATCGACAACATGACGATGGCCGCGCTCATCCACACCCAGCAACTCGAGCTCGGCATCCCCGATACCATCCGCGATACCTGCGCGGCGTATCTCGTTGTGGCCCTTGAGAACCGGACGTCGGAGCGGCTGGGCGAGGACATCGAGGCGGTCGGCGAGCTGCTCGCCGAGCTAGGCGCCGTCGACGCCTATGTGCTGGAAGGGGTTTCGGCGCGCACGCTGATCGAGGCGCGCGAGAAGGCGTTCTGGACGGCCAAGGCGATCGGCGCCGATGACATCGTCGATACCGTGGTGCCGCGCTCGGCGATGCCCAAGTTCCTCGCCGGCGCCCGCAGTCTGGCGGCCGAAGCGGGCGGCGCGGCGGCCGGCTGCGGACACGCCGGCGACGGCAACGTGCACCTGGCCATCATCTGCAAGGACCCGGCGAAAAAGCAGCAGCTGATGACCGACATCCTCGCTCTCGCAATGGAATTAGGTGGCGCGATCTCCGGCGAACATGGCCTCGGCCGCGCCAAGACCCCCTACTTCCTCAAGCTGGAAGACCCGGCGAAAGTGGCGCTCATGCACCGCATCAAGCAGAGCTTCGACCCGGCCGGCATCCTGAACCCCGACATCCTCTTCGGAGGCCCTTAAACAGCCTGAGCGTATTCCAGCACCGGTTCCGACGAGTCGACATGCCCGTTACTGATGATCCGAAGCCGTTCCGGGCGCACCTCATAGCGCACCCCATTGGCCGGATTGGTGACGTCGAATCCGCCCGAGGAGCGCACCGCGTCGGTCAGTTCGATGTGGGCGCCATCCCGGATGCGCTCGCCCCGGTAGTAGAAGCTGCTCGGCGCGCTTTGGCACACCACCGCGAGTGACTGGGCGGTCCGTACCACCGCGGCAGGAGGGTTTCCCGGGTCGCAGCGCGCCGTCTCGCCGACGAAGCCCAGGCCGTCGGCGCCCTGGACGGGCGCTGACAGCGACGGCGTCTTGGTTGTCGACGATGCCGGGGGCCTCGCCGACGCCGTTTGGGGCGATGCACTGTTGCGCGTACCGCCGAAGAGAACCAATGTCGCCGCGATGACCGCCGCGACAACCAGCAGGACCACCGCCGCCCCGGCCACGAGGACGGGAGCGCGGCCGAAAACCGGGCTGGCCGGGCGCTGGGGCTTTGGTTCGGGCGGCGGATAAGGGCTGAAGCCAGTGTCGTCCGGGTTCGGGTAGACCGTCGAGAAGGGGCGCGTGCCTGACGGCGGACTGGGAGGGACCGCGGGTCGGGGCGGTGGGGGGGCCGGCTCCGGGACCGATGGCGCCAGTGCGCACGCCGCTCTGGCCAGTTCGCCCGCGGAGGCGAAGCGGGCGGCGGGCTCCTTGGCCATACCTCGCGCGATGACGTCGTCGAACGGCTTGTCGATCCCCCGCCGCATGATGCTCGGCCGGGGCGCCGGCGTGAACAGGTGCGCGCTGATCAGCTGCGGGAGGTCCGCACATTCGAACGGCGGTTGACCGGTGAGGCACTCGTAGAGCACGCACGCCAGCGAGTAGACGTCGGTCTGCGGGCCCACCGGGCCGCCGTTGAATCGTTCGGGCGCCATGTAGGCGCACGACCCGATCAACGGGCCGCCCGCCGTCAGGCTGGGATCGCCGTGAGCCTGAGCGAGGCCGAAGTCGACCAGATACGCGAAGTTGTCGGTGGTGAGCAGCACGTTCTCCGGCTTCACGTCGCGATGCACCAGCCCGCCGGCGTGGGCCGCGTCCAACGCGGCGGCCACCTGCGCCGTGATCGCCGCCGCGTGCCCGGGGTCGAGCGCGCCCCGCTCGCGAAGCAGATCTTTCAGGCTGCCCCCGTCGACCAGGCGCATATCAATAAAGAGCACGTCATCGATTTCGCCGAAGTCGTGCACCGGGATGACGTGCGGTTCCTGCAATCGCGCCGCGAGCTGGGATTCTCGCCGAAAGCGCTGCTGGAAACCCGGGTCTACCGCCAGCTCGGGCCGCAACAGCTTGAGCGCGACCATCCGACCCTTACGCGTGTCGTAGGCCCCGTACACCTCGCCCATTCCGCCCGCGCCGATCAGCGATCGCAGTTCGTAGGGCCCGAACCGGGTACCGAGCCGCGAGCGGCGATACGACCTAAACAACTGGACATCCTTTCGCTGCGTTCGACGGCCGGCCTGAACCAGGATTCCCGAATCAAGGGTGCAGATAACGTGCGTCGGGCACTATCGACCGCCGTTAGCTCAGCCGACGGCTTCGATCCGGCAATGCACGCCCGAAGCACGCGAAAGACGTGCGTCAGCTGTGAGTAGCACGACGCCCAGGGCCTCGGCCAGCGCAATGTACGCGGCGTCATAGGGCGTAACAACGTGCCGCAGTTCCCATATGCGGTGGAGCAATGGCTGATGTGACCACCGACGCAGCGGCAGGTCCGCTAGGTCCGCGACCGCACTTGCGGCTCTTCGAGCGGACATCAGTGTTGCGGCAACATGCCGGCGCAACACCGAGACCACCTCGAGGTCGACGAGCTCGGGCGCGACCAACGTTTCGTCCGCTAAACGCTGCCTGGCCTCTTGGCCATCTACCCCGTCATCGCCCAGCGCTACAGCCAGAACGCTCGCGTCAACGACGATCACGTTCTGCCCGAACGTGCTCAACGGCAGCCTTAAAGGAAATCCGGCCACCACGGTGACCGGCGACGCGGTCCAAAACCTCATCCAGAGTGGGCTGATTTGCCTGATCGATCAGATGGCTTCGAAGGTATTCCTGTAAGGACTGATGCGCGCGGGCGGCCCGCTCGCGCAGAACTCGGTGGGTGTCCTCCGGAACGTCTTTGATCTGGACGCTAGGCATGGCGCCATTATGGCGCCAGTAGCGCCAAAGTGCAAGCGCGAGTACCGGCCCTTATCTGACCCGAATCCATGCAACTCAGCCACCGACTCACATCCCAAAATGCGTGCGGCGCACCGCCGCAACGGCCTCCGGTGGTCCGCTCACCTCGACCTGAGCGGCGGCCTGGCGCCCAAAGAGATACAACAGCAGCTCACCCGGCAGCCCGCTGAGCCGCGCCACCGGCGAGCCGGATCGAAGCGTCACGCGCTCGTCCGTGCCCGCCCACTTAACCTCGAGCCCGCACGCGCGAAGCCGCCGGCTCAGAAAGCGCCCACCGCGGCGCACGTTTCGCCACAGCCCGGCATCCATGGCAGGCCCAAAGCTGCGAACCCCGAGCCCATTGGCCCTGCGCACGTCCTCGTGATGGATGAAGAACTCGTTGAGATTCGCCATCTCGCGCACCCACCCGATCCGGAAGAACCCCACTGGCGGGCCGGACCGGATCCGCGCGACCAGGCCCACGAAGTCCGAGCGCCCGGCCAATCCGGCGCGACGCCGCTCGGCAAACCGCTCGAATGGGCCGGGCAGCACCAGGCACGGACCGGCGGCGATATCGTGTTCGCGCAACACGAGGTGGGCGGCGAGATCGTGAGCGGTCCAGCCGTCGAGCAGCGTGGGAACGGACGGGCCGAGCTCGTCGAAAAGACCGCACAGCTCAGCGCGCTCTTGCGCATCGAGCGGGACGTCACCCACAAACCCGCAGTCTACGGGGCACCGACCACCTCGTAAGGTGACGAAATGCGGAAGGCTCGACTCATTCATCACGCCCGGCAAATCGCGTCGCTGGTGGTCACGGCGGTAACGGCGCTGTCCACCCTCAACGCCTACCGGCCGCTGGCCCGCAAAAGGTACGCGTCGCTGTTCTCGTGGATGTTCGGCATGGTCGTCACCGAGCTGCCGCTGCAGACGCTGGTCAGCCAGCTCGGCGGCCTGGCACTGACCTCGCGCCGCCTGAGCCGGCCGGTGCGCATCCTCGCCTGGATGACCGCGGGCGTCTCGGCGGTGGGCCTGCTGAACCTCAGCAAAGCCGGCCACCAGGCCAGCGGGCCGCTCACCAAAGCGCTGGACGAGGGCCTGGGCCCCGCGAGACGCACCGATTCCGAAGGCCTGTGGCGCCTGCCGACCGGCGAGGGCACCGCCAAGACGCCCGGCGTGCTGCGGATGCTGCGGATCTACAACGACTACGCCCACGACTCCGACATCAGCTACGGCCCCTATGGCAGGGCCAACCACCTGGACATCTGGCGGCGCCCCGACCTCGACCCGAACGGCAAGGCGCCCGTGCTCTTCCAGATCCCTGGGGGCGCCTGGACGACGGGAAACAAACGCGGACAAGCACATCCGCTGATGAGCCACCTCGCCGAGCTCGGCTGGATCTGCGTGGCCGTCAACTACCGGCACAGCCCGCGCAACACCTGGCCCGACCACATCGTCGACATCAAGCGCGCCCTCGCCTGGGTGAAAGAACACATCGCCGACTACGGCGGGGACCCCGACTTCATCGCCATTACCGGTGGTTCGGCCGGCGGCCACCTCTCGGCGCTGGCGGCGCTGACGCCCAACGACCCGCAGTTCCAGCCGGGATTCGAAAACGCCGACACCCGGGTGCAAGTGGCCATCCCGTTCTACGGCATCTATGACTTCACCCGACTCGACGAAACCATGCACCCGATGATGCCCGGGCTGCTGATCAAGTCGATCATCAAACAACGCCCCTCGACGCACCTGCAGACCTACGCCGCCGCGTCGCCGATCAACCACGTAAACCCCGACGCTCCCCCGTTTTTCGTCTTGCATGGCCGCAACGACTCACTGGCCTATGTCGAGCAGGCACGCACCTTCGTGGCCAAGCTGCGCGAAGTCAGCAACCAGCCCGTCGTGTACGCCGAACTGCCGCTCACCCACCATGCTTTCGACATCTTCGGCTCGGCCCGTGCGGCACACACCGCGGTCGCCGTCGAGCAATTCCTGGCCGAGGTGTACACGGCACAACTGAAGGCCAACGTGGCCTAAAGCACCTGGGCCACCACGCCCTCGATCATGGCCTCCGGGTCTTGCGAGATGCCGACGGCCCGCAGCTCGCCGCCGATGGCGAGCGACGCGACGCCATGGGCCAGCGACCAGAGCGGTGCTGCGACCGAACGCGGGTCGCCTCCGTCGACGATGCCCGCTTCCTGAGACGCCACGATCGCGTCGACGAGATCGCCGAACGCCTGTAACGCTGCGAACCCCAGCGCCGGGTGGCGAGACTTGTCGAGCTCGG
Organism: Mycobacterium sp. 852002-51057_SCH5723018; assembly: GCF_001667035.1. GTDB lineage: Bacteria > Actinomycetota > Actinomycetes > Mycobacteriales > Mycobacteriaceae > Mycobacterium. The sequence goes on along the minus strand of NZ_LZIR01000123.1, from coordinate 111,237 downwards.
CGCCGAACATGACCCGGTAGTGGTCCGGATGGGCGACGGCCCACCGCACATAGGTACGGCCGAGTTCGATCACCCGGGCCCTCGGTTCCGAGGTGTCGACACCGGCCGCGACGAGCTCGGCATGCAGGTCACGGAAGCCCTGTTCGGCGACGGCGGCCAGCAGCTCGGCCTTGTCGGCGAAGTGCCGGTACGGAGCCGCGGCGCTGACGCCGGCGCGGCGCGCGGCCTCGGTCAGTGTGAACCCTTTTGGCCCCTTCTCGGCGACCAGCGAGAGTGCGGCGCTGGTCAGCGCGCGTTTCAGGTCGCCGTGGTGGTAGCTGTCCCGCGGCGCCGTAGCGGTCTTCCGTGCCATGTTGACGAGATTAACATTATGGTCTATGTTAATGCTATTCACATCGCCGGAAGGAGCAGAAATCATGACCGCTACGACCATCGCCCGAGCCGGCGATCGCGACCGGCAGAAGACCGCCCACCGCCTGGGTCAGGCGCTGGCTCAGGGCTACCTCGAGCTCGACGAGTACGACCAGCGCGTCCAAAAGGCGTTCCACACGCAGACCCTCGAGGAGCTTAAGGACCTCGTCGCCGATCTGCCGCTCGAGCGCATCCGGCGCACAGACCCGCGGCGGCGCGCCGCCCGCATCGCCGCCGCTCGCCGCGGGGTGCGCATTCACCTCGCCGCCTACCTCGCGATGGCCGCCGTCGTGCTCACGGTCTGGGCCGCGGTCGCCATGACGACCGGCGCCGCGTACTTCTGGCCGATCTGGCCCATACTCGGTGCCGCGATCGGCCTCATCAGCCACGCCCTGGCCATCCGGCCAGTCGTGAAATCCATTGCAAATTAAGGAATTCAAGATGTCAATCGCCGTCATCACCGGCGCCAGCTCCGGGTTCGGCGCAATCTTCGCCGATCAGCTCGCGCAGCGAGGCCATTCCTTGATCCTGGCCGGGCGCAACGAAACCCGCCTCCACGCGGTGGCGCAGCGCCTCGGAAACAACGCCGAACTCGTTGTCGGCGACCTGGGTACCTACGACGGCGTCGACGCCCTCATAGCCCGGCTCGACGGCCGCGACGTCGACGTGCTGGTCAACAACGCCGGGTTCGGCACCTACGGCCCGTTCGCCGAAATCGACGCGGACCGCGAGCACCAGCTGGTCGCGGTCAACGTCGACGCGCTGGTGCGGCTGACGCACGCGGTGCTTCCGGGCATGCTGGCCCGCGGCCGCGGCGGCATCCTGAATGTGGCCTCCACCATCGCCTTTCAGCCCGGCCCCTATCAGGCCACCTACGGCGCCTCGAAGGCGTTCGTGCTGTCGCTCAGCCAAGCCTTGTGGGCCGAAACCCGCGGCACCGGGGTCACCGTGACGGCGCTGTGCCCGGGACCCACCCGCACCGGATTCGTCGACGCGCTCGGCGAGGACGTCTCGCACACCGCGATCTACAGCAACCTCGCCGAGCCCGAACCCATCGTGAAAGCCGGACTGCGCGCCCTCGACCGCCACCAGGCCGTCGTCGTCCCCGGCTGGCGCAATCGGGCGACGTCGACATTCGGACGGCTGATGCCCGGGTCGCTCTCGGCGCGAGTAACCGGCCGGATGCTGCGACCCACTACGACTTAGGACGCACCCCGGCCGCGCGGTACACGAAAACCGGCTCCACCGGAAAACGCAGTGACGTCGTCGGCAGCTTCTGCAACACGTCGTCGGCGATTTTCTTCTTATAGTTCAGCCTCATCGAGCCCGAGAACGCGGGATCGACTCCGTGCAAGTCGATTTCGATCTGCAGACCCTTGCCGGTGATGGTCACCTGCCCCGGCCCCTTGTCACTGTCCCAGGAGCAATCGATGGACCGCAGCTTGGGATCCGCTCGCACGGGCAAGGTTGCCACGACCCGCGCGGTACTCAACCCGAACCCACCCGTGTAGCGGGAGACGCCCGATGCCGAATAGACGCCCGGCACATGGCCGCTGAAATGCCGGTAAACCCCGGCCTTGCCGCCGGTGAAGATGACCCCCTCGGCCTCGAGTTGTTCGCGCAATTCAATAGGCAGTTTGCCGATCTCGGACAGGTTGCGAAGGAAGCCGAACACGCCCGAACCGTAGCGTGACGCGGCGCAGGCGCGCAGGGTTTTACTGCACCGTCACGTTGGCCGTGTACGTGCACACCGGTTTGTTGTCCTTGCCCACGATGCTGGCGTAGGACGTGGTGATCGTCGTCCTTCCGGGCTTCAGCACCGAGAACGTCCACTCCTCACTGCCGGGCGCGCCCAGCGCATCGGTGGTCGGGTGCACGTATCTGTGACCGGTCTGCTTGACGATCGTCGAGTCGCCGATCTTCGTGTCGGCCTTCCACCGATACGGCGTCGAGTAATTCGAGCCCAGCTTCACCGTCAAGGTGTTGCCGACGGCCAGCGTGATGTTCTGTGTGATGGTGTTCTGCTTGAGAACGTCGTCCATCGGGACCTGGAGCGTCTGGCTGTTCGGCGGGTTCCGGGACGCGAACGTGCAGCCCATGGCCGTCGATGTTACGAGCATGCCGACTGCCAGCACCACCCTGACCTTCACCAGAACACCCCTTCAACTCCTTCCGCAACACGGCCGCTGCAGAATAATCGACCAACGTTCATCGGACTGGTGTTCCGACGGTTGGATGCATGATCGGTGCAAGTGGCGAGCCGTTATCACGGGAAACCGCGCGGCCTCGGCAGTCCCGTCAACGTCCGGTCGACTCACTCGGGCGGCGTTACGCCGCCTCGCCCCCTGTCTACCAAACAGCTCGATCCTAGTTGCTGACTCGCCGCCCGGTGAGGAACAGCAGTGCCGCCGGCAGCAGCACCGCAATGGCGAGAATTGCCGTTTGGGCGACGGCAGCCTCCGTCGTGAAGTTTTCTAGATGCGCCGTGTGAAAAATCAGATGCGGTACGGCAAACAACAGGTAAGCGCCCAGCCCGACCCGGACCATGCGGGTTTCCATCGTGGTGGCGGCGACAACGAGGACTAGCGCAAGCGACAGGCTCAATGCGCCGACGTCGCGCATGAGGTGCTCGGAGTACGGGGGCAGGAGGTCAACCCAGGGGACGTAGTCGTAAAAGGCCCGAGGCGCCAACGTTGCGACGACCCCGACCGCGACCTCCACGAATGCCAGAAACCACAGTCCGGCGCGAAGGGCGGGGTTCGTCAGCCGCGGGTTCATGGGGACTCCTTGCGAGGCCTCAGGTAATCGCGGATGGCGTCGCCGTAGGGCAGTCGGCCGGCCTCGAGCTGCTCGCGGAGGTACCGCTCGAAGGTGATGGTGCCGGCCGCGTGATCCGGGGCCAGATGCCCGCCGGAGCGAAATCCGCGAAATGCCTTGCCCGGCAACCGAATCGGCGCGATCGGTCGGCGCCTGCCGACGATCGACAGGTAGCTGCGGGCGAGGTCGTCGAATGCGCGTACCTGCGGGCCGCCGAAATCCGGCGCCCGCCCGACCGGTTCGCTGAGGGCCAGGCGGGCCAGCCGCTCGCCCACCTCGCGCACGTCGACCGGTTGATCGCTCACCGACGGCACCGCCATTACCGGCGGTTTGGCGAGCATGCGCAAGATCACGGCGACCAGATCGTGAAACTGGGTCGCCCGCAGCACCGTCCATGGCAGGCCCGACCCGGCGATCAGGCGCTCGTTGGCGAGAATTTTGCGGTAGAAGCCGAACGGGATGCGGTCGATTCCCACGATGGAGACGTACACCAGGTGCGGTGAGCCTGCTCGTTTCGCGGCCGCGACCAGGTGTTGGGCGGGATAGACGCAGTGCACGATTGTGTCGACGCCGTCGACGGCCGCGTCGAGCCCGTCACCGGTTCGCACGTCCCCGACGACATGCTGGACATCGGGGCGATGCTGGCGGCGCCGTCCGCGGCTCAGGACGCGCACGTCGTTGCCCGCCGTCGTCAGGTGCTCGACAACGACGCTCCCTACGGTGCCGGTCCCCCCGGTTACGAGAAATCGCTTCGTCACACCATTACGGACCGGGCAGGCCCGCGGGATGTGACAACTGGCCGGCGATGAACCGCAATTTGTCGGGATTGGCCATGACGCGCAGGGCCGCTATCCGGTCGCCCTCGACCTCGAAGCACAGGACACCGGCCAGCCTGTCGCCGTCGAAGGCCAGCATTGCCGGCTCGCCGTTGACCTGGGCGACGTCCAGATGCAGATCCAGCGGCGGCACGTTCCTGCTGAACACGCCCGCCACGTAGCGCGCCATGCGGTCGCGGCCCTCGATGGGGCGCCGGGCGGCCGCCACCTTGCCGCCGCCATCGGCCGTGGAGGTCGCATCGGCGGTCAGCAGTTCGACGAGCCCGGCCACGTCACCGGCGCCCGCGGCGGTAAAGAATCGGTCGACGAGGCGACGCCACTGCTTCGGATCGGGTTGGAAACGCTGCCGGGGCTCACCCAGTCGCTGCCTCGCGCGCCGGTACAGTTGGCGGACGTTGGCTTCCGACGTCTCGAGGATCTCGGCGATCTCGAAGTGACTGTAGGAGAACGCCTCTCGCAGGACGAACGCCGCACGCTCGGTCGGGCCGAGTCGCTCCATCAGGCTCAGCAGCGCGATCGACACCGACTCGCGTTGTTCGGCGGTTTCCAACGGGCCCAGTGTCCGGTCGTCGGTGAGCACCGGCTCCGGCAGCCACGGGCCGGGATAGACCTCGCGACGGGCGCGGGCCGACGTGAGCCGGTTGAGGCACAGGTTGGTGATGACCTTGGTGAGCCAGGCCGGCAGCGACTCGATGGCGTCCAGATCCGCGCCGTGCAGGCGCAGGTAGGCGTCCTGCACCGCGTCTTCCGCCTCGCTCGCCGAGCCCAGCAGGCGGTAAGCCAGCCAGAACAGGCGCGTCCGCTGTGCCTCGAAATCCGCGGCGACATCGCTCACGCTGCCAGACTGCCACGCCGGTGCCCAGGATCCGCAAATGACGATGTTCGCGGCGCGATTGCTGCTGGGTGGAATGTTCGCCGTCGCCCCAGCTGGTGCTGCTGCGAGGGCTGCGACTGCTGCTACGGCGACTGCGGCTGAAGTGATAGCGCATCCGCTAGCGCTTTTCAGACTCGCCTAGTCCCCCCGGACGGCGCTAACCACGCGAGCCCCACGCCGCGCAAACCGGGCCGGTCCGGCAGGATGGGCAGGTGTTTGGCCTCGTCCTCATCGTTGCGCTCGTCTCCACCGTCATTGTGGGGACGGTCGTCGGCCGGCGCTATCGCGTTGGGCCGCCCGTGCTGCTCATCGTGCTCGGGGCGCTGCTGGGCCTGATCCCCCAGTTCGGCCATGTCCGCATTGACGGCCAGGTCGTGCTGCTGCTGTTCCTGCCCGCGATCCTCTACTGGGAGGGCCTGAACACCAGCTTTCGCGAGATGCGGGCGAACGCGCGCATCATCGTCGTTCTCAGCGTGGCCCTGGTGATCGCCACCGCGGTGGCGGTGTCGTGGACGGCGCGCTCGCTTGGCATGGAATCGCACGCGGCGTCCGTCCTGGGTGCCGTGCTCTCCCCCACCGACGCCGCCGCCGTGGCCGGCCTGGCGAAAAAGTTGCCCCGCCGGCAGCTCACCGTGCTGAAGGCCGAGAGCCTCATCAACGACGGCACCGCGTTGGTCCTGTTCGCGGTGAGTGTCCACGTCGCGGTTGGCGGGGCCGCGATCACACCGCTCGACTTGACCGCCCGTTTCATCGGCTCCTACCTCGGCGGCATCGCCGCCGGACTGCTGGTCGGCGGATTGGCGACCCTGGTGCGCAAGCGAATCGACGCGCCGCAAGAGGAAGGAGCCATGAGCCTGCTGACGCCGTTCGCGGCGTTCTTGTTGGCCCAGGCGATGGACTGCAGCGGCGTGGTCGCGGTCATGGTGTCCGCGCTGGTGCTCGCCTACTCCGGGCCGGTGGTAATCCGCGCGCGTTCCCGCCTGAAGGCCTACGGGTTCTGGGACATCGCGACCTTCCTTCTCAACGGCTCATTGTGGGTGTTCGTCGGGGTGCAGATCCCGAACGCGCTGCGCGGCATCGCAGGAGTCGACGGTGGCCTGCGCCACGCCACCTACATCGCCCTGGCCGTGACCGGTGTGGTGATCGGGAGCCGGATCGTGTGGGGCGAAATCACCACCTGGTTGATCCGTGCCATCGACCGCCGCGCGGCGCAGCGGGAACGTCGCGCCCCCTGGCGCCAACGTGTCGTCGTGGCCTGGGCGGGATTCCGCGGAGCCGTTTCGCTCGCCGCGGCGCTGGCCGTCCCGGCGACCACGCTCAGCGGCGCACCGTTCCCGGACCGCAATCTGCTCGTCTTCATCGTGACTTTCGTCATCCTCATCACCGTCCTGGTCCAAGGCAGCACGCTGCCCGCCGTGGTGCGCTGGGCCCGCCTGCCCGACGACGTCGCCTATGCCGAAGAGCTGGAACTGGCCCGTAAACGGGGTTCTCAAGCGGTCCTCGACGCGTTGCCGGTGGTCGCCGCCGAGGTCGGCATCAGCGACGACCTGCGGAAGAAGCTGCAGAAAGAATTCGAAGACAAGGCCGCGGTGGTCCTCGCCACCGAAGACGGTGCGGCGAACAGCCACCTGGTCAAACGCAAGGAGCTGGTTCGACGGGTCCGCCTGGGCGTGCTCGAACACAAGCGCCGGGAGATCACCGCGCTGCGAAACCAGAACCTGATCGACGACATCGTGCTGCGCGAGCTGCAAGAACAAATGGACCTCGAGGAAGTGCAGCTCCTCAACGCCGTCGAAAGTGACTGAGCCACAAGATGTTGCAGACGGTCGCCATCCGCGGGTACCGCTCGCTGCGCGAGGTGATCGTGCCGCTGGGCCGGCTGTCGATCGTGACCGGGGCCAACGGCGCCGGGAAGTCGTCGCTGTACCGCGCGCTGCGGCTGCTGGCCGACTGCGGCCGCGGCGAGGTGATCGGCTCGCTGGCCCGCGAGGGCGGCCTGCAGTCGGTGCTGTGGGCCGGGCCCGAGCAGCTCGCCGGCGCCCGGCGCACCGGCAAGACCGAGGGCACGGTTCGCACCCGGCCCGTCTCGCTCGAGTTGGGTTTCGCGGCGGACGATTTCGGTTATCTCGTCGACCTCGGGATGCCGCAGATGGCCGGGATCGGATCGGCCTTCGCCCGCGACCCGGAGATCAAGCGTGAGGCGGTGTTCGCCGGCCCGGTGCTGCGCGCCGCCAGCACGCTGGTGCGGCGGACGCGCGATTTCGCCGAGGTCAGCTCGGAGTCGGGCCGCGGCTTCGACGAGCTGTCCCGGTCGCTGCCGTCGTACCGCAGCGTGCTCGCGGAATACGCCCACCCGCAGGCGCTTCCCGAACTCGCGGCGGTGCGCGAACGGCTGCGCGGCTGGCGCTTCTACGACGGCTTCCGTGTCGATGCCGGGGCGCCCGCGCGGCACCCGCAGGTCGGCACCCGCACCCCGGTGCTTTCGGACGACGGCCATGATCTGGCCGCGGCGATCCAGACGATCATCGAGGCGGGCTTCGACGACCTGAGCCGTACCGTCGCCGACGCGTTCGACGGCGCGACGGTCTCCGTCGCCGTGCACGACGGCGTGTTCGACCTGCAGCTGAAGCAGCGCGGCATGCTGAGGCCGTTGCGCTCGGCCGAATTGTCCGACGGCACACTGCGTTTCCTGCTTTGGGCGGCCGCGCTGCTGAGCCCGCAGGCGCCGTCGCTGATGGTGCTCAACGAACCCGAAACCTCGTTGCATCCAGAGCTGGTGCGACCGCTCGCGTCGCTGATCCGCGCCGCCGCCGAACAGACCCAGGTCGTGGTGGTCACCCATTCCCGCGCGCTGCTCGAGGCCGCCCGCGACGCGGCGGTCGAGATCGAGCTGTACAAGGACTGCGGGGAGACGCGCATCACCGGCCAGGGCCTGCTGACGACGCCGCGCTGGGACTGGGGCAAGCGCTAAAGTTTTCCCGCCAGGCAATATTGCCCACCGTGCAGGTTTCGCGGTAGGGTGGCGGCCATGACCGACCAGCCGCCCGGACTGCGCGAGCGCAAAAAAGCCGACACCCGGCGCGCGCTCAGCGATGCCGCGCTGAACCTGGCGTTCGAACGCGGCCTGGAAAACGTGACGCGCGACGAGATCGCCAACGTGGCCGGGGTTTCGCTGCGCACCTTCAACAACTACTTCAACGGCAAGTACGAGGCGCTGGCCTACCGGCAGACCGAGCGCATGCACCGCAGCGTCGAGGCCCTCAAGCACCGCCCCGCCGACGAGCCGCTGTGGACGTCGATCACCCAGGTCGTGCTTGAAGCCCTCGAGGCCGACTTCGGCGATGTATACGGCGACGAGAACCGGGTGCCCACCCGGCAGGAACTCGTCGAGGTCCGCAAGCTGCTGATGAACCCGCAGGTGCGTAACGCCCTGCCGCAGCGGCTGTTTGACGAGTGGACCGAAGCGGTCGCCGAACGCACCGGCACCGACCCGGAACACGACCTCTACCCGCGGCTGGTGGTGGCCGTCGTGCGCGCCGTCGGCGATGCGGCGGCAGAAGCCTACGTGCGCGCGGAACCGCCCGTAGCCATCACCGAACTAGTCCGCGAGGGCTTCGCCACGGTCAGCGCGGGGCTGCCCGAGCCCACCAAACGCAAGGATGTAACGCAATGGCTTTAAAAAATGACGCTGAGCAGGCCGACATCGTCATCTCCGGCGCCGGGCCCAACGGGCTGATGCTGGCCTGCGAACTCGCACTGGCCGGCGTCAGGCCCATCGTCCTCGACGGCTTGCCCGGGCCCAGCCCCGAACCGAAGGCGAATGGCCTTGTCGGGCAGGTGGTTCGGATGCTGGACATGCGCGGCCTGTACCAGGCGTTCACCGGGGACGACGACCCGCCCCGGCCCTCCTACGGGTGGATCTTCGCGGGCATGACGCTGAACTTCCTCGGCGTGCCCGACAACCCGATGTACGCGATGATGATTCCCCAGCCCCAACTGGTGCGGCTGCTGGAGAAGCGGGCTCGCGATCTGGGGGTGGACCTGCGCTGGGGACACGAGCTCGTCGGCCTGGGACAAGAGCCGGAATCCGTTGCCCTGTCGGTGTCTTCGCCGGAACGTGACTACGGCATCAGCGCCGGATACCTGGTGGGCGCGGACGGCGGGCACAGCCTGGTCCGCAAGAGCGTGGGCATCGACTTTCCCGGCACCACCTTGGACAGCGTGGCTCGACTGGCCCACGTGCACATCCCCGACGAGCTCCGCCGCCCCGACGGGGGCATCGACGTCCCGGGATACGGCCGCCTCCCGTTCGGCCACAACCGGCTGGATCGCGGCCTGGTGGTGTACGCGGAGTTCGAGCCGGGCCGGTCGCTGTTGGGCACCATCGAATTCGAGCCTGCCGTCGAAGACGAACCGATGAGCCTGGGCGAGCTGCGTGAGAGCGCTCGCCGCATCCTCGGCGTCGACGTTCCCTTTGAAGAGCCGAAAGGACCTGGGCCGCATGCCCTTCGCCGTATCAACGGGCAGAACACCCGCCACGCCGAACACTACCGCGACGGGCGGGTGCTGCTGCTCGGCGACGCCGCCCACGTGCACAGCGCGATGGGCGGTCCCGGCCTGAACCTCGGCCTGCAGGACGCCATGAACCTGGGCTGGAAGCTCGCCGCCCACGTCAAGGGCCAGACGCCTTCGGCGTTGCTCGACACCTACGAGTCCGAGCGCCACCCCGTGGGCGAGCGGGTCATGATGCACTCGCAGGCCCAGACCGCGCTCGTCGCGCCGGGACCCGAAGTCGCCGCGCTACGAACGCTGTTGGGCGAGCTCTTCAGCCTTCCCGACGTTGCCAAGCACATGGCGGCGCTGCTGGCCGGCAACGACGTGAGATACGACGTGGGCGACGACCACCCGCTGTCGGGGTGGCCCGTGCCCGCGCTGACCCTTGACGACGGCAGACGGGTCGAAGAGCTGCTCCACGATGCTCGCCCGGTCCTGCTCGATCTCGGCGGCGGCATCGGGGACGCGGCGCGCGGGTGGGCCGATCGTGTCGACCTGATCGAGGCAACGATCGCCGACCGGCCCGCCGCGGCGCTGCTGATCCGGCCCGACGGATACGTCGCGTGGGCGGCGCACACCTTCGGGCCGGCCGAGGACGCGGGTTTGCAAGAAGCGCTGCGGCGCTGGTTCGGGCCCGCGTCGAGCGCCTAGCGCGTTTGGGCGATCGGTCGATAGTGGGTGATCGCCGGAGCCACCCACTGGCGCAGATAGTCGCGCAGTTCGGCCCCGGTCCGCGGCGGCCGTCCCGGGTCGACGATGAACGATTGCAGGATCCGCAGCATGAATTCCACGAGGCCGTCGCGCCTGTCGTCGGTGATGCCGGCGCTATCCCAGTCCACGTTGAAGCGGTCGATGATGGAACGCCCAAGGGCGAGGGCGACATCGGAGGTCACGCTCGCCGAATGCGACGCCGCCTGGTCTGGAGCCAGGAGCAGCCCCAGGTACTTGTCTTCGGGAAGCTGTTCGAGCGTGCGTGCGATGCCCTCGACCACGGCTTCGGCGGGATCGTGTATCGGGTCCAGGTGCGCGGCGAGCCGGTCCAGATAGGCGCCCACTTGGGACAGCGCCGTCGCGGCCAGCAACGCATCGAGACTCGGGAAATACCGATACACGGTTTGGCGGGTAATCCCTAAGTCCCGCGCGATATCGCTGATCCGGATATCGCGGCCCGACCGGTCGATGGCCCGGGTTGCCGCCGCGATGATCCGGCCGATGGCCTCGTCGTCGCTCGACGGCAACGCACCCGACCAGCCATGTCTGCGCATTTAGCCAACCTAGCCCAACGCGACGCCCAGTTCCCCGGCGAACACCTTGATCATGTGTTGCACGCCAATTTCGTTGCGGCCGATGACCATATGGTCGTGCTGGCCCTGGCGTACCCCTTCCCCGCATTGGGGCAGCATCGCGAAGTCCTCGTCGCGTACCGCCGCGTGCACGGCGTCGTAGATGGCGTCGTAGACGGTTCGCTGTTCATCGCTGGTGGCCGGGAATCGCGCCAGCCAGCTGTGGCGCACGGTGCAGCGGGTGGGAGCACCGGCGGGCAGGATGTCGATGACCTCCACGCCGACGTTGCTGTTGGCCAGGATCAGGTTCGGGTAGATCCAGTAAATCAGGCCCATGTTGTCGCGCACGTCCCACGAACCGCTGGGGTCTGCGTCGAGGCTGGTGATCCAGTTGAACGGAAATCCCAGCCGGTGATGCCTGCCGTACTCGTCGTAGATCGCCACGTTCGGCAGCGCGTTCTGCCCAATCAGGCTGTCGCCGTGGACGAATGGGAAGTGGTATCCCTCGGCAAACGCCTCGAGGGCGCCCTTCCATGACACGTCGGATATGAACTCGCGATGGGTGTGATACCCGAATGACCCGTAATCGAGTTCGGCCAACTGCGTCCGCACCGGGCCCAGATGCGCGTCGACGTCGATGGAGCCGTCGACGCTGAGCACCGCCCAGATGAAGCCATAGGCCTCCTGGCTGGGCAACTCGACAAGGCCGTAGTCGCCGGTGTCGACGTCGGTGAATCCGGATTTGCCGGGCATCCTGAACAATTCGCCCGTGTTCTTGTACGTCCACGCGTGGTAGGGGCAAGTGAAGTGTGAGGCATTGCCCGCTCCGCAGGCGGGCATGGCGCCGCGGTGCCGGCAATAGTTCAAGAACACATGGCTGACGCCCGAGCGGTCCCGGGTCACCAGCAACGAACTGCCCAGGACTGAACGGACTTCGAAGTCGTTCGGGTTCGGGATCTGCACGCTGGGCAGAATCGCCAGCGGCGTGCGCCGCAGGATCTGCGATTCCTCGACGTCGGTGATCTTGGCGTCGCGGTAGTAGTGCAACGGCACCCGCAACACCCGCGCGGCCATGTCGGTGGTCTTGTCCAGCACCAGCTTCAAGGCCCGCCGCGACAATTCGTCATTGAGTTCAATCGGTCGAACGCCCTCGATCGTCACCCCTCAGACCATACACCTTATATATATTGGATGGTCAAGGGCCGGGTCGCTCCCGCCGCGTCGGCCTGGAAAGCTGGCAGCCATGTCCTCGAGCCCCGGTGAATCGGTGCGCAGCGCCCAAAAGGTCGTCGACGTCTTGTCCACTCAGGGCGTCGAGTACGTCTTCGGGGTGCCCGGCGCCAAGATCGACGCCGTCTACGACGCCTTGGTTGATTCCGGTCCGCAGCTGGTGGTGTGCCGCCACGAGCAGAACGCCGCGTTCATGGCCGGGGCGATCGGTCGCCTCACCGGCACCCCGGGCGTGGTCCTGGTGACGTCGGGTCCCGGAACCGCCAACCTGGCCACCGGCCTGCTCACCGCGAACACCGAACAAGACCCGGTGGTCGCGCTGTGTGGTGCGGTGCGCCGGGAGGACCGGCTCAAGCGCACCCATCAGACGATGGATGCCGCCTCGCTCCTTCGGACGGTCACCAAGTTCACCGGCGAGGTCAGCGACCCCGACAACGTCGCCGAGACCACCATTGCCGCGTTTCGCGCTGCGGCCGGCGTGCCGCGTGGGGCGGCCGCCGTGGTGCTACCCGCCGACGTCTTGTCCGCCCCCACGACGGCGGGCATCACGGCGCGACAGTCAATCCCGCCGCTGGGGGCCGCGCCGGCGGCCGCGGTCGGCGAGGCGAGCGAGCTGATCCGCGCCGCGCGCCGGCCAGCGCTGCTGGTGGGTATCCGCGGCGCCGACCCGGACAGCTGCCGGGCGCTGCGGGCCCTGGTGGCCGCGACGGGATTGCCGGTGGTGGAAACGTTTCAGGCCGCCGGGGTGATCTCCCGCGAGCTGGAGGACCGCTTCCTGGGCCGGGTCGGGCTATTCCGCAATCAGCCGGGCGATGTCATCCTCGACCACGCCGACGTCCTGCTCACCGTCGGCTACGACGCGGTCGAATACGACCCGGCGCAGTGGAACAACGACGTCAAGCGCACCGTGGTACACATCGACTCGGTCCCCGCCGACATCGACAACCACTATCAGCCAACCCTCGAACTGCTCGGCAACATCGCGGCCACGCTCAGCGCCCTGACCGACAACCTGCCCGACCTCACCCTCACCGAGGAATACCAGGCGCAGATCGGCACGCAACGAAAGGCGTTGGCGGACATAGACATCGCAGCGTGCAACGACGCGCCGACAGGGCCCGGGCTCAACCCGGTCGCCGTCGTGCTGCGGCTGCGCGAAGAACTCGACGACACCGCCACCATCGCGTGCGATGTGGGCTCGGTCTACATCTACATGGCGCGGCACTTCCGGGTGTACGAGCCCAGGCGGCTGCTGTTTTCCAACGGGCAACAAACCCTGGGCGTGGCTCTGCCGTGGGCCATGGCGGCGTGCCTGGTGCGACCGGGCACCCCCGTAGTGTCCGTCTCCGGGGACGGCGGATTCCTGTTCTCCGCCCAAGAACTCGCGACCGCGAGCGATCTGGGCCTGACGTTCACCCACATCATCTTCCGCGACAACAGCTACGACATGGTCGGCTTCCAGGAAGTCCTCAAATACGAACGCAAATCCGGCGTTCGGCTAGCCGGCTACGACATCGTTAGCTACGCAGCGGCTTTCGGCGCCCGCGGCTATCGCGTGAACACCCTGGACGAGTTCGGTGCCACCCTGCGCCAGGCGCTCGCCGAGGAAGGGCCCTCCCTGATCGACGTTCCGGTGGACTACAGCCGCAACACCGATCTCGCCGCACACCTGCACGACGACCCCTTCGAATAGGTCGAGCTGACCGACTCGGGTCGTCGCTAAGAGTCGGACAAAAAGTGTTGCCTCCCGAGACCGACGCCCCCTCACGCCAGTGACTCCTTGACGGCCCGCAGCCGATCCAGTTGCTCGATGAACCCGTCAGGACCAAGGACGCCGACTCGGCACACCAGATGGCGCGCACCGGCGTCGACGAAGCTCGTCAACCGGGTGGCCACGGCGTCGTGCGTCCCCGCGGCGTACGTCTGGATCTGTTCGACGGCGTCGATGCCGAAACCGTATGTGTTGGTGGCAAAGTGGTCCAGCGCCGCTCGCCCGCCATCGGCGTCGTCGGTGACCAGCACGGTGACGAACAACGCCGGCGTGACGGCGTCGGCCGTGCGGCCGGCACCACACGCTACGCCGCGCACCTCCGCCAGACCCGATGCATAACCTCGCGGCGTCGGCGGGTACGGGAGCCACCCGTCGTATAACCGCCCGGCACGGGCTCGGGCGCCGGGCGTATCGGCGGCCAGCCACACCGGCGGACCGGATGCATTGAACGGCGGGATGCCGGCCGGGATCTCGTCAAGGCGCAGCACCGAGCCGTGAAACGAGCTGGGCTCCTTGCTGTTCCAGAGTTGGCGCCACAATGCGACGGTGTCGTCGAGGCGGGCGAACCGTCGGGCCCATGGCACCTCGGAGGCGGCGTACTCCACCTCGGACAGCCCCGGAAACCCCGCGCCGACCGCCACCGCCAACCGCCCGCCCGACAGCCGGTCGATGGAAGCGAGGACCTGCGCGGTCTGCACCGGCCGGCGCAGCACCGGCTGCAAGGCGGCGGTACCCAGGGTGATGCGGTCGGTGACCGCGGCCGCCGCCGACAGAAACGTCAGCGCCTCGATGCGGGGCCGCATCAGCGAGTCGTTGGCCCATAGCGAGTCGAACCCGAGATCCTCGGCGGCGCGGGCGAAGTCGAGGAGCCGGCGCAGGTCGGCGCCGGCCCACGGGTCGGCGGCGAGGGGCGGGATGACACCGATGCGAAGTGGTTGATCCATGCCGCGATCGTGTCGCCCACGATGATGCGCGGCAATTCCCGGCAGGGAATAGCGCCCAGCGCCGCGAATGGGTTGACTGGTGGCATGTCCATCTCGGCGTCCGGTGACTTCGGTGCGGCGCTGCGCGAATGGCGCAACCGGCGCCGGCTCAGCCAGATCGACCTGGCCAACGACGCCGGCACCACGCAACGGCACCTGAGCTTCTTGGAGCAGGGCCGATCGACACCGGGGCGCGACATCGTCAGCCGGCTGGCCGACTCGCTGCGGCTGACGCTGCGGCAACGCAACGCGCTGCTGTCGGCGGCGGGTTTCGCGCCCGCACACCCGGAGTCAGCACCGGACGCGCCACTGCTGGAACCCGTGCGGGAGGCGCTACAGCATGTCCTCGATGGCCACCTGCCGTATCCGGCGATGGTGATGGACGGATTCGGCGAACTGGTGGCCGCCAACAGCGCGTTCGGCCTGCTGACCGACGGGGTGGCGGCATGGCTGCTCGAGGCGCCGGTCAACGTGCTGCGCGTCGCGTTGCATCCCGAGGGCATGGCGGCGCGGATCGTGAACCTCGACGATTGGCGACGCCATATCCTGGACGGCCTGCGCGAGCGTGGCCCGCACCCGCGCGTCGACGCGCTGATCGAGGAGCTCGAGAGCTACGGCGTGCCGGCGCCGGGCGGCCAACCGGTCGAATCGCTGGGCTTCGCCGTGCCGCTGCACCTGCGCTCCCCCGACGGCGACGTGCGACTGGTGGCCACGATCTCGACGTTCGTCACGGCGTTGGATGTCACGGTGTCGGAGCTGCGGCTGGAGGCGTTTCTGCCGGCCGACCGGGAGACTGCCGCGGTTCTCGCCCGCCGCCAGACCGGGTGACACGGGATAGGTCCGTCACCATCCAATTTGTTTGCCACCGCCGGGAAAGTCGTCGCGGTCAACGCGATATCCCGTGAATTGAGGCGGAAAGCCGACGGCCGCCGTTTAGTTGCAGCCCCGCTGCGGTGGCCTGGGTATAGGCGTCTTTGATCGCTGGGTGCACCTTACGAATGACTCCAACAGGCTTCAAAATGCAAGCGGCAGTGAGACACTCATTCTCCTGCACCGTCAACCACCCGCACGCCAGCGCACTTCGACGCTCCGGCTGGGTCTATGTGTTGCCCTGCGTGCACCCGCCACAATCCCTGATTCGCCAGCAAAGCGCGCGCCTCCGATGAGCGCGTCCAGGTAGTTCTGCCCGCAACCCACAGGTTGGGGGTCTAGGTTTGGCCTCGCCGCGCCGGTCAGGCACCGGAGGACGAGAGAAGAGACCTTGTGAGCACGTTGTCAGACGATTTGCAGACATTGAGTCATGAAGCAGCCCTGTATTTCTACCCGCTGGTCCTAATGGACATCACCCGGCTGCAGATCATCAACACCCCGGCGGGGAGTAAGCCGGGACGGGGGCCATCCAACGAGTTTCACCACATGCGGGCATTCCCGGACGCAGAGTTTCGTGTCGTCGTGCGGCCGAACTTCGACACCCTGTACTCCTCGGCGTTCCTCGACCTGACGGCCGGGCCGGTCACTGTGCACGCACCCGACACTGATGACCGTTACTACATGCTGTCGATGCTCGACATGTGGACCGACGTGTTCTTTAACCCCGGTAAGCGCACCACCGGTACCGGCGCCCAAGACTTCGTCCTTACCGGTCCCGGCTACACCGGCGACCTGCCAGCCGATGTACCCGCCGTCGCTGCGCCCACGCCGTTCGTGTGGATCATCGGGCGCACCCAGACGAACGGGCCAGCCGACTACGACGCGGTACACAAGGTTCAGAACGGCTACACCATCACGCCAGTGGGACAGCCACCGACGGTTGTGATCGACCCCGAATACGACACGACGACTGAGCCGCTGCGGGTCGCCAACGCGATGAGCGCGGTCGAGTTCTTTGGCTACGCC
This sequence comes from Mycobacterium sp. 852002-51057_SCH5723018, assembly GCF_001667035.1. GTDB lineage: Bacteria > Actinomycetota > Actinomycetes > Mycobacteriales > Mycobacteriaceae > Mycobacterium. The sequence continues at coordinate 94,582 of NZ_LZIR01000123.1, read as the reverse complement.
GCTAACCTGTTGGCGGTCAATCCACCGCATCCCACCGATCATTCGATCCTGGCCCGCATCGCCAAGCTCGGCATCTTCAACGGCCAAGCCTTCGACGCCACCGGCTTCACCGACGCCCAGCATGCCGAGATCGAGGCTGGCCGCACCGCCGCCTTCCAAGACATGCTGGCTGCGGCTCCAACGTTTGGCGCCAGCGTCAATGGCTGGTCGATCAGCACGGAAACCATGGGCGTGTACGGCAACTACTACCTCAAACGGGCTTCGGTAGCGCTCGTCGGACTCGGCGCCAACCCCGCCGAAGACGCCGTCTACCCCCTGCTCAACACCGACAGCCACGGACAACCCATCACCGGCGACAACGACTACGTCCTGCACTTCGACGCCGACGAACTTCCACCTGCCTTCGCATTCTGGTCGATCACGATGTACGACGCCGAAGGCTTCCAGGCCGCCAACGAACTCAACCGCTTCGCCATCGGCGACCGTGACCGCCTGACCTACAACGGCGACGGATCTCTCGACCTCTACATACAGCACACCAACCCCGGCCCGGATCGCGAGGCAAACTGGCTGCCCGCTCCCCGCGGTCCGCTCGGAGTTACGATGCGGCTCTACGCCCCCAAACCCCAAGTCCTCAACGGCCGATGGTGTCCCCCGGCCATCCACAAGGCGTAAGGACCCAACTGCTCAGCCGGCTTCTCCCTCGCCACGTCACCCAACAGCACATGCTCCACCGGCCGAACAAGAATGCGGCCCTAGGAAATGAAGCGGTCCGTGAGACAAACAGCGTTTCAAGACCGCCGTGAGACAACTTGGAATGCAGCAGGTTGCGGCCACGCCAGACGTCATCAACGGTGAGAACCCACACCTTCGCCGTACCCGTGTCGGAGGCATCGGTGACCAACATCGACCAGGCGCCCGCCAGCGCGGCAACGGCCAACGCCGCGTAGTCGTGCAACCCGCCGTTACGCAGAACGTCACGGAAATCGGCGGAATTCACGGACTGTTCAGGCACGCGTAGGTTCCACATCGGTGACTGCACATGCGCACCGCGTGTCCTCGCGGTATGCGTGTCGCACAGGTCGCCAATTTCTATGGCCCTCGCTCCGGCGGCCTTCGCACCGCGGTGGACCGGCTGGGCGCGGAATACTGCGCCAACGGCCACGAGGTGTTCTTGATTGTTCCCGGCCGCTATGCGCAACGGTCGCAGTTGCCGACCGGCGTGGTGCGAATCACCATGCCCGCCAGGCTGATTCCCTTCACCGGGGGCTACCGGGCAGTGATGCCGGGACCCGTCAAGGCGCTGCTGGAAGCGCTGAAACCCGACGCCTTGGAGGTCTCCGACCGGCTCACCCTCAGATCACTGGGGCCGTGGGGCCGCGAATACGGCGCCAAGACGGTGATGATCTCCCACGAGCGTCTGGATCGCCTTGTGGGCCAGGTACTTCCGCGCCGACCCGCCGAGAGGTTCGCGGACATCGCCAACGCCCGCACGGCCGCCAATTACGACACCGTGGTGTGCACCACGGCTTTCGCCCGGGAGGAATTCGACCGGATCGGCGCGACGAACACCGTCACCGTCCCGCTCGGCGTGGATCTGCAGACGTTTCATCCGCGCCGGCACTCGTACCTGGTGCGGCGGCGCTGGGCCACACCGGAACAGATCCTGCTGGTCCACTGCGGCCGGCTGTCGGTGGAAAAGCGGGTCGACCGCAGCATCGACGCACTCGGCGCGTTGTGCCACGGCGGCGTCGACGCTCGACTGGTCGTCGTGGGCGAGGGCCCGCTGCGGGCCAGGCTGGAACGACAGGCCGCTCGGCTTCCCATCGATTTCACCGGTTTCATCAACGACCGGCACACCGTCGCGGGGCTGCTGGCCACCGCCGACGTGACGCTGGCGCCGGGGCCACACGAGACGTTCGGGCTGGCGGCGCTGGAATCGCTGGCGTGCGGCACCCCGGCCGTGGTGTCGCGCACGTCGGCGCTGACCGAGATCGTCACCGCCGACAGCGGCGCCCTGGCCGACAACGACCCATTTGCCATCGCCTGGGCGGTCGGCACCGTCGTCGGCCGGCCGGAGCAGCACCGCCGCAGCTCCGCGAGGCGCCGCGCGGAGGACTTCACGTGGCAACGCGCGGCCGCGGGCATGCTGGCGTCGTTGGCCACCGGCGACACGCAGGAAAGCGCCTAATGGTTTGGCGGCAATGCCGCGACCATCGCGTCGGCCTGCGCGCGCGTGAGCGTGGCGGTACCGCCGCGTTACGGCGTTAGCTGCCGCTGGGCTTGGTGGGACTGTGCTTGCCCGGGCAGTATTCCGCTGTGGCCGCGCCGATGAACGTCTCGGCCTGCGCCTGGGTCAGCTTGTGCGATCCCGTCAGCTGGTCGATCTCGTCTTTCTGCGTGTAGCCCGCCTCGAGGTCCTGGCACATCACGCGCGCCATGTTCACCTCCTGGGCCGTGGAGCCGATGCTGATGCCGTGCGACTGCAGGTAGCTGGTGAAGTCCGCGTCGTCGGCGCGCGCGACGCCTCCGGGCACCAGCATGGCCGCCAGCAGCGCGCCGAACGCGCACCCGCAAATCTTCTTTTTCATTTCGCCCGTCACTTTCGCAGCTTCTTCTATGACCTCGGATCAACACGAGGGTCTAAAGAACCACATCGGAAGACCCCGATGTGTTAAATCCTCCCGTGCGAGTGGCTGGTGGTCAACACCACGTGCGCGGCACGGCTCTCGAAGACCAAACTTCAACCCCCCGTTCATTTTCAGTTCCGCTCGAATTTAATTGCGATCGTAGCCCCGAGCTCGTTAGAGAACGGCAAGCACTCAACCCACAGTTCACCTTCGGTTCCGATGGCGTTCACCCCTCGTCGCGCGGCTAGGCTCGCTCGAAACGGCAAGGAGGTTTCAGCGGTGGACACACGCGAACGGGTGCTCATCACGGCCACCGAGCTGGCCGCCGTCATCGAGGCCGGGGATCCGCTGACGATCCTGGATGTGCGCTGGCGGCTCGACGAGCCCGACGGGCGCCCCGCCTACCTGGAGGGTCACCTACCGGGCGCGGTGTATGTGTCCCTCGAGGACGAGCTCAGCGATCACACAGTAGCCAACCGTGGCCGTCACCCGTTGCCGTCGGGGCGCGCCCTGCAGGCCGCCGCACGCCAATGGGGTGTCAGGGCGGGCGATTTGGTGGTGGTCTACGACGACTGGAACCGTGCCGGTTCGGCCCGAGCGTGGTGGGTACTGACCGCGGCCGGGCTGGACCGGGTGCGCATCCTCGACGGCGGCCTGTCGGCGTGGCGGTCGTCCGGACGGGCCCTCGCGACCGGCCCGGTGCAACCACAACCCGGGAATGTGACTGTGCCGCAGGACGATCTGTATGCCGGCAGTCGACCTACCTTGACGGCCGAGGAGACGGGCGTCGTGGCGCTGCTAGATGCCCGCGCGCCGGAACGGTTTCGCGGCGACGTCGAGCCTCTCGACCCGGTCCCAGGTCACATTCCCGGCGCGAAGAACCTCCCCAGCGGCACCGTGCTGGCGCCCGACGGCACCTTCATCGGCTCGGAGGCGATCAGCCGATTGTTGTCCGACCACGGCATCGATCGCGGTGACAACGTGGGTGTCTATTGCGGTTCCGGTGTCACCGCCGCCATCACGATCGCCGCGCTGGCCGCGACCGGCCGAGAGGCGGCGCTATACCCGGGGTCGTGGTCGGAGTGGTGTTCGGATCCCGGCCGCGCCGTCGCCCGCGGCGCCGAATAGCCGCGAAAGCTCAGACGCCGGCCCAGCTCTGCAGGAACGCCGCGGTCACTCGCGCGGCGTTTTCCGCCGCGATCTGCTTGTAGAAGAAGAACTCGAACGGAAACCCCGGCAGGCCAAGCGGATCCCCGGCCCCGTCCGAAACGCCGCGGATGCCCAGGAACGGAACCCCGTGCGCGTCGGCGACCGCCTGCACCGCGGCTGTCTCGTTGTCCGTCGCGTCAAAGGCCGGGTTCGACGTCGACGGGATGTTCAGGTTGCTGATCAGAGCGTTCTGCAGCCAGGGCCCCGCGGCCTGAAAAAAGTTGCCCGTGTACAAAAGTGACCGATCGGGCGCGCTGCACGGCTGGCATCCGAAAACGTCGCCGCCGTTCGGGATGCAGGGAAACGCCTGGCCGTTGTTGTTGTCGGAGCTGGATCCGTCGCCGCCGACCAGCAGACGCGGCTGGCGCTTCAGGTCGATCAGCCTGATGCGGGGGGCGTTCTTGCACAGGCAGATCGGATTGCCGAGGTAATTCACGCTTTCCAGGTCGACATTGACGGCCTGCGCGGCGGCCAGCATGCCCGGGTCGACGGGATGAAACGTGGCGCCGCGGTCCAGGGTCCATCGGTCCGGTACGGCCACATCCCCGATGTTGAGCCGCGCCCCTCCTCCGGCGACTCCCGAGAACACCACCGCGCCAACGGAAACCGAGGAGGCGCAGGTGAAGCGGGCGAACGCGGTCTGGGCAGTCTGGGTCGCGTTCACCAGGCCGATGCCGGTCATCGCCACGATCACTTTTTTGCCGCTGATCGTGCCGAGGTAGAAGTGCTTCCGGTCGGCCCTCACCACCGGGCGTCGGTCGAGAGTGGTGTGGGACAGCACCGCGTCGGCCTCTGCCGGGAAGGCGGACAGCACCAGCGTGCGCTGTTCGCACGCACCGGTCGTCACGTCCGGCACGTCTGCGGGTTCGGCGGCGGCCACGCCCGCTCCCACCGACAGCGCAGTGGCGACCACGACGACGGCGACGCGAAAGGGCTTGAGCACCGTTCCCCCGGTCTTGTGTCGGTCATGAATGCCGGAACTCGCTGCCTTTGGACGTGGCTAATGTGATGGCTTCTCGATTTTCGCCCATCGGTGCCGCGGGCGGATGTTCGTTATCGTTGTTTTTGGTTAGCGATTTCATGTCGTTATGCAATCGCTGTACTGGGCACACCCCATAAGCTGATGGCGCCGTACGGCGCCGAGCTCCCGTCAGAAACGGCGCCCTCATGTTGATCACATATGGAGGTGCACCGATGGCGGAACCGGGGCGACTGCGGAGCCACGGACGGAAAGCCTTAGCGGTCATCGCGCTAGCGGTCAGCGTCGCCGCGTGTGCCTCGAACCCGTCAACGAGCCCCGGTGGGGCGACGTCGACCCCGACGTCGGCCGCCAACGGGGCGCTTTCGGGGGTGTCGGTACCCGATGCGTTCACCCCATTGACCGTCCAGCCGATCAGCCAGCCGACCTTCCCCTTCCCCGGCAGCGACAACAAATTCCACCTGGCCTTCGACGTGCAGGTCACCAACGCCACCGCCCTGCCCGCCACCCTCGACGCCGTCGACGTCGTCGACGCGCATGCCCCGACGGAGGCGATCGCTTCCTTCTCTGCCAAGCAATTGGCGGACCCCGCTTGCAACTACGGCAACTGCAACCGGCTGCGACAACTGACCCAAGCGCCCTCCCCCGACAACTCCATCCCGCCACAAGGAGCGCGGACGCTACTGCTCGATTTCGCTCTCGACACCTTGGCGCAATTCCCGAAAGCGGTGATGCTGCGTCTGCACGGCATGGGTGTAAAGAGCCCCGGGGCAACAGATCCGACCCCGTTTGACGCCCTGGGTTTTCCTTTCGACATCTCCGCGGGCACGCCCCGAGTGATCGGTCCGCCACTGCGCGGCAACAACTGGGTCGCGATCAACGGTTGCTGCGATCCGGGATGGGCACACCGCGACGCCATCCTTGCCGTCAACATGAAGCTCAACAACAGCCAGCGCTTCGCGATCGACTGGAAGCGCACCAACGACCAGGGCGAGTTCTACACCGGCGACAAGGACAAGAACGAGAGCTACGTCGACTACGGATCCCCGGTGTACGCGGTCGCTGATGGCACCGTGACGTCAACGCTGGACGACGTGGACGCCAACGCTCCAGGCATCCTGCCCGCGTCAGACCCGGTCCTCGCCGCAAAACTGACGGTGGAGAACATCGACGGCAACCACGTCATCATGGATCTCGGCGGCGGCGTGTATGCCATGTACGCGCACTTCATCAAGGGCTCCCTGCTGGTGAAGCCCGGTGACAAGGTCACGAAGGGCCAGCAGATCGCCCGGTTGGGCAACACCGGCAACGCCAACGCCTCTCACCTACATTTCCAGCTCATGAACGGCCCCTCGATCCTCGAGGCCGACGCGGTCCCCTATGTGATCGACAGCTTCGGCTATCAGGGCCAGGTCGCCGCGGCATCGATGTGGAACGCCGACAATTACCTCAGCGGAACATTTTTCGGTCCCGAGCGGCTGCCGGCATCACAACCGCGGACGAACCAATTGCCCGTCCTGCTCGCGATCGTAAACTTCCCGCAATGACGGGAAAGCTCGACGGCAAAGTCGCCATCAAGGCGTCGCTTCGGGCGTTCACCAAGGCCGTTGCGCTCGAGGCCGGTGGCTTCGACGCCGAACTGTGGCGTAACTGGGTGCAACGCAGCGCCGACGAGCAGGGGATGAAGACGTAATGCGTGTCAAGGCAGGGTTTTTCAGCCTCACCGGTCCAGCACCGGCCGACGACGACGGCAGTTACCTGCGGTGGCACCTGCTGGATCACATGCCGGAGCAATATCAATTGCCGGGCATCGTGCACGGCCTGCGCTGGATCGCCGACGGCGACTACCCCAATCACCGCCTCGCGGCCGACGGGCCGCTGGCAGAGGTCGGCAACGCGGTGCACTACCTGGTCAGTGACCCCGTGGAGGAAACCTTCGACGACTTCGTCGCGCTCGGCCGCGCGCTGCGGGAGAACGGCCGCTTCCCGATCACCCGTCCGTCGCTGCAAGTGTCCGGCCTGCGCCTGCTGCAGTGGCACGCGTCTCCGCGCGCACTGATTTCCGCCGAAGTGGTTCCGTTTCGACCGCATCGCGGGGTCCTGCTGATCGTCGAAGAAGCCGCCGACGGCCGCCCGAACGAGTGGCTGCGATGGCTGCATGCCGAACACTATCCGGCACTGCTCGCCATGCCCGGCACGGCCGGCGCATGGACTTTCGGTTCCAGTACCGGATGGAGTCATCTGCCCGCCGGGTGGCTGACCGACCACCAATACATCACCGTGGTTTACCTCGACGACGACCCGCTCGCCACCGCCGACTCCCTGGCGCCCCGGGTCGAGGAGCGTTGGAGGTCCGGCGCGGTACGGCCGATCTTCGCGGGCCCGTTACGAACCATGGTCCGTTGGGAGGCCTGGCCATGAATCGCTGGAGCTGCAGTTTGGCGGGCCGCTAGAGACGCGAGAACTTCCGGAAACAAGCGGGTCCTATAGTCCTCGTGACGCCTAGCGAAGGAAGTGCGATGACCCATCCCCCCTGCCGCCACCGAATGCGGCGGCGACACGTTCTGGCTGCCGCCGGGCTCGGCGCGGTCCTGGTGGGTGCGAGTCTGTCGGCCTGCTCCGGCAAGGGTGGTCAGCCAGCTTCTGCCCCGAGCTCGAGCGCGGCTCCCCCGAGCACGACGGTCATGGTGGACGGCGCCAAGCACACGATGATGACGGCGGTCGACTGCAATAACTCGGCCGCGCAACCGAGCGCGACGCCGGCCGAGTCCGGGGACCTGACGACCCGCATCACCGTTCACGACGACGCGGCGTCGATTTCGCTGGCGCTGTCGGACGAAAAGCCGCCGAGCGTCGACGGCTTTGCGATTTCACTTACGACGGGGTCCGGTCAGTACCAACTCCCCTATCAGGCGCCCCAGTCCGCGACGCAGGTCCAAGCGACCAAGGACGGCAAGAGCTATACCGTGACCGGGACCGGCCAGGGGGTGTCGCCCAATCAAGGCGATGTCCACCAGGTGACGTTCGGGATCCACGTGACCTGTCCCTGAGTGCGTCTCCAATCTGGCTGCCGCACTGTGTCTTTCACTGGAACTGTGGCCCCGTCCGTTACTCCGGTCGCTGGGGATGTGCTCACGCTTTGTGAAACCACCTCATGCCGAGTTCGTCGGTCCTGCTGGGACTCCCGGAAACCAGGGCGCTCCCCGCAAAGGGCGGTAGTCGGCGACGGCGAAGGCGGTTGCAGCTGCAGAGATCAACGCGACGAAGACACCGGGCTGACGGGTGGCGGATTCGGGAAAGTCAAACGGAATCAGCCAGGCGAGCAACAGCATTGAGGTGGTGTTAAGCAAGTCGGTTGCGGCGATGAGCGATAGATCGGGGCGACCCACACCGTATTGGCCGCCGGTGACCGCCGTCGCGATCCCGAACACGCCGGCGACCAGGAACAGCGCCGCGGCCACGGCGTTGAACTGCCAGCCGGTGCGGTTGACGCCGTGAACGGCCGCCCACGGTAGAAAGAGCGCCGATATCAACGAAGCGCCGCCGACGCCGGCGATCAGCCGTCGGTATACGGGGGTTTTCGCGGCCATGTCCGTCCTCCGGGCGATCGCGGCGGGGTGGCCCGCCTTCATAACGGTTGTTATTCCTAGTCAGGAACATAACCACTGTTATGGCATGATGTCAATGATGACTTCGGCCGACACCTCGTTGAGCACCCGGGACCGCTTGGTGGCCGCCGCCTTGGCCGTGCTGGAGAGAGACGGACCGGCGGCGATCCAAGCGCGCACACTGGCGGGCGAGATCGGCGCGTCCACGATGGCGGTATACACACACTTCGGGGGCATGCCCAAGCTGATCGAAGCGGCGATGCGTGAAGGGCTCGCGCGCTTCGCCGAGCACACCCGCGCGGTGCCCCATACCGACGACCCGATGGCTGACCTCATTGCCGGCGGGCTGGCCTACGGCGAGTTCGCGTTGCAAAACCCGCAGCTATACCGGTTGCTGTTCGGCCTCAGCGACCTTGGCGGAGTCCAAAAGCTCCCGGAGGGGGCCGCCACGCCGTGGGATCTCGCCGAAGGTGTCGACGCATTGTCGGTGCTCGTCGGTGCGGTCGAGCGGGTCATCGAAGCCGGGCGGATCCGGCCGCAGGAGCCGACCCCCGCCGCCACCCAAATCTTAAGTGCCACACACGGTTTCGTGTTGCTGGCGATGGGCGGGTTCATCGACTCCCAGGGAATGCAAGACGTGATGGTCCCGATGGCGATCAACTTGATGGTGGGTCTCGGCGACACGCGTCGGCGCGCCGAACGCTCCCTGGCCGCCGCGATCGAAGCGCGCGCGGCTCAGGGATAAACGACTGACCCCCGAGATCTGCGTATGCTGACAGCTTGGACATCTTCGCCGAGTGGCAAAACGGCGGGACCGAGATTCGCTGGCGGTCGACGACCGCCGCCAACGACGGTCGGGAACTGACGGTATTCAGTCGCCGCAGTGGCACGCCGGGGGCACCGCCGCTGGTGCTGGTGCACGGCTTCCCCACGTCGAGCATCGACTATTTCGCCCTGGCCGGCGAATTGGGCTCCGAGTTCGACATCTTCGTGCTGGACTTCCCCGGCTACGGGTTGTCGGACAAACCACCGGCGCCCCACGTCTATTCGCTGTACGACGACGCGCGGCTGCTGGTCTACGCGATCACTCAGGTGTGGAAGCTGACCGAATACCGGATGCTCACCCACGATCGCGGCAGCAGCGTCGGGATGATCGCGCTGGAGATGCTGGCGACCCAAGACCCGCCGGCCCTCCCGGTCGACCTGATCGTGACGAACGCCAACATCTACCTTCCGCTGTCGAACCTGACCGTGTTCCAGACGGCGCTGCTCGACCCCGCGACCGGGCGCAGCACGGCGGCGGCGGCGACGCCTGAGCTGCTGGCGGCCGGGCTGGGCGCGAGCACCTTCATGCCTCGGCGAACAGCCGAAGACCCCGAGATCGCCGCGCTGGCAAGGTGCTTCGCCCACAACAACGGAATCCGCGTGCTGCCGGACACGATCCAATACCTCAACGAGCGCGCGGCCGACGAAACAGGTTGGCTGGAAGCGCTTTCCGAGAGCCACGTCAACACCACGGTGGTATGGGGCCTGCACGACAACGTCTCACCGCTGCGCGTGCCCAACTACGTGTGGCAGACCTATCTGAAGAGCAAGCCCGGCCGGAACCGATACTGGGTGGTGCCCGGTGCCGATCACTACTTGCAGTGTGATGCCCCCGCGCAATTGGCCGAGATCGTGCGCCTGACGGCTCAGGGTGGGAACATCCCGCTTCAGACGCTCGGGGACCAGCCGGACGGCGCCGTGTTGGTGGACGAAAGCGCCTCGTAGGGCCTGCCTTCAATTCGTGAGGACCGGCAACCGCGCCCAGCCACGCACGCTTGCGGTGTGCGCCCGCTCGGCGTTGGCGTAGTCGACTTCCCACTCCGGCCAGCGTTTGAGGACCTCTTCGAAAGCCACCCGAGCTTCCATCCTTGCCAGCGCCGAGCCCAGGCAGAAGTGCAGGCCCTGACCGAAGCTCAGATGGCCACCTTCGCGGTGGATGTCGAAGCGGTCCGGATCGACGAATCGGAGTTCGTCTCGATTGGCAGAACCGTTCAGCAGCAACATAAACGATCCTTCCGGTACGACGCGGCCGTAGTGCTCGGCGTCGTGGGCGACGTAGCGGCCCTGCACCGGCGACGGGGGCTCGTAGCGTAGCGTTTCCTCGACCGCGCCGGGGATCAACGAGGGGTCATCGACGAGTTCGCGGCGTTGATCCGGGTGATCCGACAGCAGCTGTCCCATGAAACCGATGAGCCGGGTGGTGGTTTCGTTGCCCGCGCCGGCGATCATGGCGGTGTAGGCCAGCACCTCGGTGCGGGACAGAAGGCGCCGGCTTCCGTCGGGTTCGTCGATCTCCGCGCGTAGCAGATCGGTCATCAGGTCATCGGATGGATGATTGGCTCGCCATTCGATGTACTCGGCGAACAAGACGATGGCGTCCTGAAACAGATTCGGGTTGACCTCGCCGGGCTTGCGCCCCTCGGCCATCTCGATGAAGGCTCCGTTGCGATCTCGGATGCTCGCTTGATCCTTCTCGGGGATGCCCAAGAGGTAACCGATGGTCCGCATCGGCATCATCGCACCGAGATCTGCAATGAAATCGAACCCGCCGGCCCCGATCAACGGGTCCAGTTCCCGGACGCAGAAGTCACGCACCAGCGACTCGACGGCCAACATGCGCCGGGGCGTGAAGACGCGGGACAGCAGGCGGCGGTGCAGATCGTGCAGCGGGGGATCCTCGAACAGCAGGATGCCCGGCGGCACTTCGATGTTGTTGAACAGGATGTCGGCGGTGGTGCCCCGACCGGATCGGTAGGTCTCCCAGTTCGGCAGTTCGCGCGCCACGTCCTCGTAGCGACTCAGCGCATAGAAGTTGTACTTTTCGTTGTAGTACAGCGGCGCTTCTTCGCGCATCCGCTTCCACACGGGGTAGGGGTTGTCGTCGATCTCGACGTCGTATGGGTCGTAGTACAAGTCGACCGCGCTAGTGCCTGCCATACCGTGTTCCTTCCGGGCCAAATATTTGACTACCTCACTCGTTTCGGTGCAGGAAGCCGTGCAGGCCCGCCTGGACCAGCTCTTCGACGATCACCTTTCGCGACGGCTGCCGGGTTCCGAAGTAGGCCGACCGCAACGCGGCCATGCCGGCGATCATCGCCACCGTCGAATGCGCCGGCAGGTCTGGATGATCGGACCGCAGCCCCCGTAAGTGCATGCCCTCGGCGCTGATCTGGCCGAGCACCGTGAGTGCCCGCCGTATGTCGACAATGCCGGCATCGGCCTTTTCCTCCTCGCTGAGGGCCTCCGATGCCATAAGCGTCAGGAGGAGACCCTGGTTTTCGACGAACACGTCGTAGAGCTGCCCGACGAAATGTCCGGCCAGCTCCTCCTCCGTGGTCTCCTCGGGGACGACCGACTGCCACGTGCGGCCGAATTCGTCGACGAAGCTGGTGAACGGTAGGACGAGCGCCTCGCGGAAAAGCGCCGCCTTGGAGCCGAAGTGGCGGAACAGCAGATGCTCGGTAACCCCTGCGGCCTGGGCGATTTCGCGCGTGGTGGTGCTGCGGTAGTCCTGGCGGGCGAAGAGATCTCGCGCGGCGTCGAGCAGCAGTTTGCGCGGCGCGCCACGGGGCCGGCGCGTCGTCGCGGTAGGTGCGGGTCGCTGGGCCACGGCTTTTAAGATAGCATGCACTATCTTGAAGGTCGAACCCGTTACGGGAAGGGGTGCAGACGTGGGCGCAGTCATCATGCTTGGCACGCTGTTCGGGCTGATCGCCCTGATCTTCGGCTTGGTGCTGCGCTTCGACCCCGAAGCGCGCCGCGCCCCCAGCGAAGACGGCCCCCAGTGAAGACCGAGATGACGCCCCAGATGGCAGGGGCTATGTACTTTGCCTACGTCAGCGGCATCACGTTCCTTGTCATGGGGATTTATCTCAGCTATCGTCGCCGACGCGTCCATCCCCTGCTGCTTCTCAGCATTTCGGCTATTTCTTTCTCGTGGATCGAGGCACCCTACGACTGGGTGATGTACGCGCAGTTCCCGCCTGCTCTGCCCCGCATGCCGTCCTGGTGGCCGCTTAACATGACATGGGGTGGGCTGCCATCGTCGGTGCCCATCGGCTACGTCTCCTACTTCGCGATCCCCGCCCTCATCGGAGCCGCCCTCGGACAATGGTTGACTGCGGAGTTCCGTTGGCGCAGGCCAATTACCCTCCTCACGGTCGGCCTCGCCGTTGGGTTTTGCTGGGCTTTCGTGTTCAACGCCGTTACGGGAGCCCAGTTCGGCAACTTCTACTACGGCTATGTGATTCCCGGTCTCGCGATCTTCCAGGGGACCAAACACCAATACCCGCTTTACGATTCTCTCGCCATGGGCATTCAGATGATGGTCTTCACCTACCTCCTGGGACGGACAGATTCAGAAAAGCGGAATGTCATCGAGGCGTGGGCGGAGAAGAGGTTGTCGAGCCGCCTTCAATCGTCGGCGCTGTCGATCGTCGCCGTCATCGTCATCGGAAACCTGCTCTACGGCGCGGTCTTTGCGCCCCATCTCATCACGAAACTGGGCGGCTGGGTAACTGCCGGCCCCACGGAACAGCTGTACCCCGGCGTACCAAACCAGCCCCCGTAGGCGTCGAGCGTCGAGTTGTTGGGCGAACGGCGGATTTCGCCCAACAACTCGACGCTCGGCCGCTAGCCGGTGAAGACGGGCAGCTTCGACCAGCCCCGCACGCTCGACGTGTGCGCTTTGATCGCGTTGGCGTAGTCGACTTCCCAGTCTGGCCAGCGCTTGATGACCTCCTCGAGCGCGACGCGCGCCTGCATGCGCGCCAGGGCCGAGCCCAAGCAGAAGTGCAGCCCATGGCCGAAGCTGAGATGGGTGTCGCCGCGATGGATGTCGAATTTCTCGCCATCCGGGTATCGGCGTTCGTCGCGGTTGGCGGATCCGTTGAGCAGCAACATGATCGAGCCCTCGGGAACCGTGGTGCCGTGGCTTTCGACGTCGCGGGCGACGTACCGCGCCTGCACGGGCGAGGGCGCTTCGTACCGCAACACCTCCTCGATCGCCTTCGGAATCAGCGACGGGTCGGCCACGATCTGCCGACGCTGATCCGGGTGCTCGGCCAGCAGTTGCCCGATGAAACCGATCAGACGCGTGGTGGTTTCGTTGCCCGCACCGGCGATCATGCTGGTGTAGAGCAGCACCTCGGACCGCGTCAGCCGCCGGGTCCCTTCCCCATCTTCGACCTCGGCGTTGAGCAGTTGCGTCATCAGGTCATCCGAGGGATGGTCAACTCGCCAGTCGACGTAGTCCGAAAATAATTCGTGGCTGTGCTCCAGAAAGTCTTTCGGGACGGGCCGGAACGTTCCCTCTTGCAGGTTCAGCTGACGGCCGCCCTTGTCGCGGATCGCTTCCTGATCGTCTTCGGGGATGCCCAGCAGATACCCAATCGTGCGCATCGGGACCATCGCGCCGAGGTTCTCGACGAAGTCGAACCTTCCTGAGCCGACCAAAGGGTCGAGCGACCGCACGCAGAACGCCCGCGTCAGCGGCTCGATCGCCTCCATCCGCCGCGGCGTGAACACCTTTGAAAGCAAACGTCGATGCAGGTCATGGACCGGCGGATCCTCGAAGAGGATGACGCCGGGCGGCAGCTCGATGTCGCTCATGATGATGTCCATCGTGGTGCCCCGGCCCGACCGGTAACTGTCGAAGTTCATCAGCTCGCGCGAGACGTCGTCATAACGGCTCAGCGCGTAGAAGTTGTACTTGTCGTTGTAATACAGCGGGGCCTCGTCGCGCAGCCTCTTCCAGATCGGGTACGGATCGTCGTCGATCTGGAAATCGAACGGGTCGTAGTAAATCTCGGCCGTGCTTGCTCCGGTCATAGTCGTGTCTTTCTATCCGACAGGGCCTCGGGCAACACGACGTCGCCCACGCGCTTGAGATAGGGCCATGCGATCTCGGGCGGCAAACCACCGCACAGCGGCGCCAGGTTGAGTATCTGGCCGGACCGAACCCGCGAAATCGCTTCCGGGACAGAGATGATCACGTGCGAGGCCGCCGCCGCCCGCAGCTCGGCGACGGTTTCCACGTGCGAGAACCCCGCCGACGTCTTGTTGCCGGGGTTCCACTCGGCGTAGGTTCGCGCGTCGTGGAGCAGGTGCTCGCCGAGCTCCGACCACGCCCGCTCGACGTCGTCGGCGACGAAGACGACCGACGGGTGGTCACGGTCGGGAAGCATGACCGGCCCCGGCTGGTGGCCGTGCTCGCGGCAGGCGGCCTCGTAGGCCTCCCGCATTCCGGGAACATTCGCATTCGCCAGCAGGCCCAGGCCGTACCGGCCGGCCCGGCGGGCGGCCGCGACGGTTCCGCCGCCCCAGGTGAGCATCGGCCCACCCACCGTCTGGGGCCGCGGTGTCACCGTGATTCGCCGTCCGTCCGTAACGACCGACTCCCCGGCGAGCAGCCGGCGCAGCAGCGGCAGCTTTTCGTCGGCGAGCCGACCACGATCCTTGAGCGTCACGCCGAAGTGGTCGAACTCCTCGGGCCGATACCCCAGGGCCAGGATGTATGACGCCCGTCCACCGCTGATGATGTCGAGGACCGCCATGTCCTCGGCGAGCCGTACGGCCTCGTAGAACGGAAGGATCAGGATCAGGCTCAGCGCCAGGCGATGCGTGCGCGCGGCCACGGCCGACGCCAGCAAAAACGGGGACGGCAGGTAGCCGTCCTCGGACCCGTGGTGCTCACAGAACACCGCGGCGACGCCACCGTGATCCTCTGCCCACGCGCACATCTCGGGCACCGCGCCGTACAGCGCACTGCGCGGCGCCCCCCATGAGGGGGCACGCATGTCGAAGCGCAGCGTGAACACACCCAGCTCCTAGACAACCTAATATTTGTCCACGTACGGTACGGGCCCCCAAGATCCTCGTCAACGTTTAGTCGAATACGTGCCGCGGCAAAGTCGTCGGGATATCCAGCGAGCTGAGCAGGCCCGGAGGCGCGTCGACCACGTACGGAATCGCGTTGACCACCCGCATGGCCGTGGCGGCGATGGCGGCGCGGCCGGCGCCGCGGCCCTCGGCCTCCCCCAGCGTCATCACGCAGTGAATGTCGGGATCGCCTTCGATGTCGACCCGGTAGGTCGCGTCGAACTCCGAGGTCGGCCAGTTCGGCGCGACGTCGCGGGCCATCCGGATGACGTGCTCGATCGCGATCGCCTCGCGACCGTCGACCACCCCCACGGCCCTGGTGCGCACCGCGCCGCAGGTGCCGGCCTTGACGGTGCCAAAGGCCACCTCGATGTCCCGGTCGGTCAGCTCCCGGTCGAAGGAGCCACCCACCTCGTCCACCTCGACGCCGAGCCCGCTGGCCATCAGGTAGATCGGTGCCTTCCAAGCCATTTCGATGAAGCCTGGTGTGGAGAGCATCGGTTCGAAATCCAGGGGGCGGCCGAACCCCATCCCGTCCACCATCACGTCGGCCACCGGGTAGTGGTCGTTGAGCGCCACCTCACTGGCCGTGATGGTGCGAATCTTGTTCGACTGCGTCGTCATCAGCAGCGGCAGCTGATCGGAGGCGAACCCGGGAAAGATGCCCGACGCGTAGAACGACGCGCCGCCGGACTGCGCCGCCGCCTGCATCTGATCGCGCCACTCCGGGGCGAAATAGGACGGCGGATACACAAGACTCGTGGACGACGTCGACACGACGTTGATGCCCGCCTCCAGGAGCCGCAGGTAGTCCGGCACGGCGGCGCCGTCACGCTCGGGCCCGCTCGCGGCATACACCACGGCGTCGGGGCTCAACGCGATGAGAGCGTCGGCATCGTGGGTGGCCGCCAACCCCAACGCCTCGATGCCGGCCAACTCGCCGGCGTCCTTGCCGGCCTTGTCGGGCGAATGCACCCACACCCCAACGAGTTCCAGGTCCGGACGACGGCTGATGGCATCGATCGCGTTCGCCCCGACTCCCCCGGTGGACCACACGACAACACGCATAAGCGCTCTCCTTACTCCTGGGCCCGAGCCGCCGCTGCGGCACGTTCGAGGTATGGCCACGCCACATCCGGTGGCACGCACAACGGGTGCAGTGGCAGGGGTCGCCCGCCGCGTATGTACTCGGTCGCCTCGTCGCAGGTGAAAATGCGGTACGGGCCGCCCTCGGCGCGCAGTGTCGCCACGCTGTCCGCACGGGTGATACTGGCCACTGGGCTCTTCAGATCGTCGCGCGGACGGTAGGACGCCGCCATCACCGCGTCGTGCAACAGATACGGCCCCAACACATCCCACGCGTCGTCGACATCATCGGCGACGAAAACCGCTGTCGGAGCGCCGCGGGCGGGAAACTGGATCATACCGGGCTCGTGTCCGTGAGCGCGGCACTGTTCTTCGTAGAACTCCTTCAGGCCCGGCAGGTCGGTCTGGGAGACGAACCCAAGACCGAACGCGCCGGCGCGTCGGGCGGCAGCCTTACTCCCGCCGGCAATCAGCATCATCGGCCCGGCGGGCGATCCGCACGGCGGTGTCACGCGGACCGTGCGCCCGCGGCATTCGACGGGCTCGCCGCGCAGCAGCGGGCCGAGCACGGCCAGGATCTCGTCGGCCACCCGGCCGCGTCTGCCCATGTCGATGCCGAAGTGGGCGTATTCCTCACGTCGGTGGCCGACTCCGAACGCGTAGGAGACCCGCCCCCTGCTGATCAGGTCCAGCACGCTCATCTCCTCGGCGAGCCGGACGGGATCCCAGAACGGAATGGGCACCGCGGCCAGCAGTATCGCCAAATTGCGCGTTCTGGCGGCGATCGCCGACGCCAAGATCAGCGGCGCGGGCAGATGGCCGTCGTCGGTGCCGTGATGCTCGGAAAGGACGGCGAGGAGCGCGCCTCTGGTTTCCGCCCACGCGCACATGTCGATCGCCGCGGCGTAGAGGCCGGCGGCCGGCCCAGCCCAGCCCGGAGCCCTCATGTCGAACCTAAGGGTGAACATCAGCGCCCGCCCGCATCGCCACCGGAGTTGGGTGAAAATGTCCGCTTCTGGGCGACGACGCTGGCCCGCACAGCTGCAGACTAACCTAAAATTTGTTCGGTAAGATAGTGCATGCTTTCTTAAACCTTGACCGTGCGAAGTCACGGCTGTAGCTTGCACATCGACATTGGGTAGTAGCCAGCCGCCCGCGGGTGACGTAACGGCAACGGCCGCTTCGGCTTTCATTGTGATCCTGATGCGCACGCAACTGAGGAGGAACAAGATGACGGCTCACCGCGTGGTGGTATGGGCGACGGGTGGCATCGGATCGATCGCCATCCGCACCGTTCACCGGCGCCCCAGTCTGGACCTGGTCGGCGTGTGGGTGCATGCGCAAGAGAAGGTCGGCAAGGACGCCGGGGAACTCGCCAACGGCGAGCCGATCGGCCTGCCCGCCACCAACGATGCGGACGCGCTGATCGCCCTCAAACCCGACTGCGTGATCTATGCGGCCAGCGGCCCGGAACGCGACGCGCTGGCCATCCCGGACTACGTCAAGCTGCTCGAAGCGGGGATCAACGTCGTCACCACCAGCACCACGCGATTGGTCAACCCGCACGCCTACGAGCCCGCCGAGTGGCGCGACCAACTGGTCGCCGCGGCCAAGCAGGGCCGGGCGTCGCTGTACGCGTCGGGAATCGAGCCGGGCTTCGCCGCCGACTACCTACCCTTGGTGCTGTCGACTCAGTCGTCGTCGATCGAGAAGATTCACTCGTTCGAGATCGGCCTGTACGACGACTACGGCGTTCCCGACATCATGAGCGACGCGTTGGGCTTCGGCCGGCCGCTCGATTACCAGCCCTGGATCGGCTATCCGGGCGCGATCGCCGGCGAATGGCAAGGGCAGATCCGGTTGATCGCCGACGCGCTCGGTGTCGAGGTCCAGGAAGTCCGCGAACATTTCGAGCGCGCGATCACCAACCGCACACTGGAGGTCGCGATGGGCACCGTCGAGGCCGGCACGTGCGGCGCGCTGCGCATGCGGGCGACCGGCGTGGTCGACGGCCGCGAAGCCATCGTGATCGAGCACGTCACCCGGCTCGCGCACGACGTCGCCCCGGATTGGCCGACCGGGATAGGCGATCTGTCCTACCGGATTGTCATCACCGGCGACCCCGACATCGACTGCACCGTGGCGGCGACGCTGAAGGATCCCCGCAAGGCCGGTGTCGTGGGCATGACGTCGGGAGCGGGCGCGATGGTCGCGACCGCGATGCGCGTCGTCAACGCCGTACCGTATGTCGTTGTGGCAGAACCGGGGCTGCTGAGCTCGGTGGACCTGCCCTTGACAATCCCCAGGCATGCATTCGTTTGATCTGGCCTACAATCTGGCCGGGTGACGCTTAATCCCCTCGAGGAACTCACGCTGGAACAACTGCGTCAACGCACCAGCATGAAGTGGCGCGCACACCCCGGCGATGTGTTGCCGTTGTGGGTCGCCGAGATGGACGTCAACCTGGCCCCGACGGTGGCCGACGCCCTGCGCAGGGCCATCGACATCGGCGACACCGGATACCCGTGCGGCACTGCATTTGCCGAAGCGGTCAGCGAATTCGCTTCTCGCCGTTGGCAATGGCACGACCTGGACGTCAGCCGCACCGCCGTCGTCCCCGACGTCATGCTCGGCGTCGTCGAGATGCTCCGGCTGGTCACCGATCGCGGTGACGCCGTCATCGTCAACTCACCCGTCTACGCCCCGTTCTACGCGTTCGTGTCGCACGACGGGCGCCGGGTCGTCGAGGCGCCGCTCGGTCCGGACGGCCGAATTGACCTGGACGCCTTGGAGGAAGCGTTCGGGCGCGCCCGCGCCGCCGGAGGCAGGGTCGCGTATTTGTTGTGCAATCCGCACAACCCGACCGGCTCGGTGCACACCGCCGACGAACTGCGCGCGGTGGCCGACCTTGCCCGGCGGTTCGGTGTCCGGGTGGTCTCGGACGAAATCCACGCGCCGGTGGTCTTGTCCGGGTCGCGGTTCGTCCCGTATCTGACCGTCCCCGGTGCCGAGAACGCGCTGGCTTTGACGTCCGCGTCTAAGGCCTGGAACCTTTCCGGGCTGAAGGCGGCCCTGGCCATCGCCGGTCCGGAGGCGGCCGCGGACCTGCGCCGGTTACCGGAGGAGGTCAGCCACGGCCCGAGCCACCTGGGCGTCATCGCGCACGCCGAGGCGTTCCGCAGCGGTGCCGACTGGCTCGACACGCTGCTGCAGGGCCTCGACGAAAACCGAACGCTGCTGGGCGATCTGGTGACCGAGCACCTTCCCGGAGTGAAATATCAAGCGCCACAGGGCACTTACCTGGCGTGGCTGGATTGTCGACAGCTGGGTTTCGACGAAGAGGCCGCCGATGGGCTGGCGGTGGTGGCCGACCTGTCGGGCCCCGCCCGCTGGTTTCTCGACCATGCCCGCGTGGCGCTGAGCTCCGGACACGTCTTCGGAACCGGAGGGGCCGGCCACATCCGGCTGAACTTCGCCACCTCGCGACAGATTCTCGCCGAGGCCCTCTCGCGGATGGGCCGAGCCCTCACGCAGGCTCGGTAGCGAATTTTCCCCGAAAACAACGCTTTTCGGTTAGGTGGGGATTTCTTCGGTGCCGCGGTCCAGGTTCCGGAAGCCGGCGGCGGGTTTCTTGATACCCAGCACGAAGGGCAGCGTGCTGACCTCGAGTCTCGCCGTCGCGCCCAGCCTGCGAAGGAACCTGCGCTCCGGCGTCGGCGGAGACGGCACCTCGGAAGTGGCGAGGTCGATGTAGTGGGTCGACGTGTCACCGATGCCCTCGAAATGGTGGATCAGCGGCTTGCACTGGCACCGCACGACCTCGTCGAGGCATGCCGCGACGGGATCGGTCATCAGCACGTATTCGACGACCGGTACCGAGTTCTTCAGCATCCGGTGCACCAGGATGACGTCGACGCCGGCCAGTTCGACGTGGCGCTTGACCCGCTGCTCCGCCACCTCGCCCTCGTGAATGACGAACTTCAGCGACAGATTGTCCAGCTGCGAACAGCTCGCGCATTCGCAGGCGATGTCGGCTTTGAACCGCTCGCGCCGCGCCAGGAACGACTGGCGCATCCGCGACAGCCTCTCGCAGACCAGCACTTTGGCGTTCCCGTCCGGTGCCCAGAAGAACGCCGCGTCGCCCTCCAACTTCGCCAGCTTCAATCCTTTGCCAGCATCGATCACCGATTCCAGCAACCCGGCCACCGTCTGCTGCGCGTGGGCCAGGTGCGTGCGGTTCCAGTGCATGTAATGCGTGTATCCGCCGATGTCGGCGATGAGCAGAACCGCGCACCTGATGGCCATGATGTGCGCAGTCTAGTAGTTTGCCGGGCTCTGCCTCAACGAATCTGCCCCTAGACGAAGTTGTCACTCCGCGAGAGGCTTGCAGGGGTGCCCACCCGCCGGAGGAGCCGAGATGGATGTGCTGCGAACCCCAGTCTCCCGATTCGAAAACCTGGAGGGCTATCCGTTCGTAGCGAACTACGTTGACGTGGCGGCAAGCGATACCCCGCCGCTGCGCATGCACTTCCTCGACGAGGGTCCGATCGAGGGCACACCGATTGTGCTGCTGCACGGCGAGCCCACCTGGAGCTATCTGTACCGCACGATGATTCCGCCGCTGGCCGACGCCGGGAACCGGGTGCTGGCGCCCGACCTGATCGGCTTCGGGCGCTCCGACAAGCCCAGCCGGATCAAGGATTACACCTACCAGCGGCACGTCGAGTGGGTGACGTCGTGGTTCGAGCGTCTCAACCTGAAGGAAGTGACGCTGTTCGTGCAGGACTGGGGCTCGCTCATCGGCTTGCGCATCGCCGCCGAGCAGGGTGACCGCATCGCGCGACTGGTGGTGGCCAACGGTTTCCTCCCCACGGCCGAGCGGCCCACGCCCCCGGCATTCCATATCTGGCGAGCGTTCGCGCGCTACTCCCCCGTGCTGCCCTGCGGTCGCATCGTCGCCGTCGGCACCGTCCGCCGGGTGTCGCCCAAGGTGCGGGCCGGCTACGACGCGCCCTACCCGAACAAGACCTATCAGGCCGGAGCCCGCGCATTCCCCCAGCTGGTCCCGACCTCGCCCGCCGATCCGGCGGTCGCGGCCAACAGGGCCGCTTGGAAGGCCCTGGGCAGCTGGGAGAAGCCGTTCCTGGCGATCTTCGGCGCCCGCGACCCCATCCTCGGGCAAGCGGACCGTCCCCTGATCAAACACGTCCCCGGGGCGGCCGGCCAGCCCCATGCCCGCATCAACGCCAGCCACTTCATCCAGGAGGACGCCGGACCCGAACTGGCCGAACGCGTTCTCTCCTGGCAGCAGGCCCTGCGCTGACCGCTTTACCTACTGTTGATCAACCGTGCGACGCCGCGCATCACTGCCCTGCTGGCCGCATGTCGCATCTGATCCAGCGGCGACCCGGCGTCCGGTGGCGGTGCAGCCCCTAGCCGCGGGAACAGCGCGAGGGCATTGGCGCGGTCGACGGCCACTCGTGTTGCCACGTCCAGCCCCGGGTAGGTCTCCAGGCCCGCGGCGAAGAGCTTGCCGGCCGCGAGCGGGGCGAAGGGCCAGTCCGAGCCGAAGGCGACGTGTCCGGGCTTGGCGAAGGCGAGCAGGCTCGGAAGCGCCGCGGCGCTCGAGGACAACGCGGTGTCGAAGTAGAAGCCGGCGAAGTCGTCCAAGATGTCCGCGAGGCTGCGTCCGGTGTCGCCCATGATGGCGAGCGCCAGCCGGTGCGACGCGTAGGGCACAAAGCCGCCCGCGTGGCTGAGGATGAACTTGATGCTCGGATACTTACGGCAAATCCCGTTGCGAACAAGCAGATACGCCGCTCTGGTGGTGTCGAGCAGGAAGTCGGTCGCGAAGGGTGGGACGCCGTCCACGGCGGGGCCGGGCAGTTCGGCGGGATGGATGAAGACCACCGCCGAACGCGCGTCCAGCGCACCAAACAGCTCGTCCTGGCCGTCCTGCCCCAGGTACACGCCCGCCGCGTTCGCCAGCAGGACGACACCGTCGGCGCGGAGCTTGTCGAGGGACCTCGCGGCCTCGGCGGCGGATTCCTCGAGGTGCGGCATGGGAAGGGTGGCGAAAAATCCGAACCGATCGGGCTGAGCGGCGACTGTTGCCGCCAAATAGTCGTTGATGTCGCGGGCCAGCGCGGCGGCATCGGGCACGTTCGGCAGGAACGCGGTGCCGGGCGTGGACACCGACAGTATGGCGGTCGCGACGCCGAGCTCGGACATCGTGTGCAGCGAACCCTCCGCGCTCCACTCGGGTAGGGCGCGACCAGCGGCATCGTCGATCTTGGCTGCACGCAACAGATCTCGGTAGAACGGCGGGATCGCGTGGTGATGGGTGTCGATTCGCAACATCGCTGCTCCTCGTGGTTAGCCACTCAGTGGTCCGACTCTGTCGCCACGACCGACTTTAGGATACGCAGTCGTTCACTATAGCGCACACCCCGGACGTCGCCGGATCGGCCCGAACGCAGGATCCCTTGGTCGTCGCCACCTCGGGATGCAACGATCAGCCCATGGACATGATGACGATGGGCCTCGTGGGCACGGTCGTGGGCGCCTCGGCCATGGGCATCGCGGGCGTAGCGAGGTCCGCCGCCGACCATCTGATCCCGGGAATGGTGGGAAACAGCCACAACAAGCATCAGATGAAGATGCACCTGCACTCGCAGCGCTGTGAAACGATCCAACGCTGGCGAAGCGGCCTGGCAGAGGCACGGGACGCCTACCGGCACTGGGCTTGCGGACCCCGCAATGACGATCCGCCCAACGTCGTCGGCGACGAGTGGTTTGAGGGCTTGCGGCCGTATCTGCCGACCACGGGCGAAGCGGCGAAATTCCGCACCGCACACGAAGTCCATTGTGAAAACCAAACTTTGATGCTGCTCTCGCTCGAGATTGGGCGCGTCGAGCGGGAATGGACCGAAGAAACCAAGGGCCGCCGGCGCCGACGACAACAGTGACTGCAACCCGCAGCGCGCCTAACGATCCGCCGCCAGACGTATGACTCTGGCGAATTCGTCAGAACCTTCGACGGGCATGAAGTGCCCGACGCCATCGACGGCGGTCAGGCGGACGTCGGCGAAGAACTCGTCGAGCCGGTCCGACCACTCGCGGGGAAACAACGGATCGTGGTCTGGCCACAGCACAGACGCCGGCACACTGATCCGCTGATCGCGCCGCGGCGGCCGTTCGGCCAGGGAGGTTGCCACCGTCCCGGCACCGGCCCGATACCAGCCGATGGAGGCGGTGAACGCACCGGGCGGCGAGTACACGTCGACCAGATGATCAAGGTCAGCATCGGTGATGGCGAACGTTGGGCCGGACCACTGCGCCCAGAAATGGCGCAGGTAGCTGCGGACGGCGTCGGGTTTTCCGTCGATCAGCTCGTCGGCCAGTGACAGCTGGTGAAACGCTTGGTACCAGAACTGTTTTTGCGCGCTGTCGTCGAGCACGCGGTTTCCGACTCCGGGCAGCGGAGGCGACAGGACAAGGTGCTTGACGAGCCGCGGATGGTCCCTGGCCAACGTCTGGGCTATGCGACTTCCAATGTCATAGCCGGCCACGACAGGTCGCCGCAGGCCGAGCTGGTCGATGAGCGAGACAATGCTGCGCGCCTGGGCCGACGCGCCGTATTCCGCGGCGTTGTCGACACGGTGCTTGTCGGAGCGCCCGAACCCGCGTAGGTCGGGCGCCACCAAGTCGAAATCCTTGCCCAGCAATGGAATAACGTGGCGGAAGTCTGTGTGGTCGCCAGGCCAGCCATGCAGCAGTAGCACCGATTGCCCGCCTGCGCCGTGACGCTCGTAGGCCAGCCGAAAGCCATCGCACGGGGAACTGATCAGCATGTCTCAAAGGTAGCGGCGGCCCAACGGCAACCTCAGCCGGTCACGGCAAGTACCGCCGACGCGAGTTCGGGACGGCAGACCACGAGGTCCGGCAGCTTCGGGTCGGGTTGGTTGTAAGCCAACGCGGAACCGTCGATGCGCGAGGTGTGCAATCCGGCGGCCCGCGCCACCGCGACGGGGGCGGCCGAATCCCATTCGAACTGGCCGCCGGCGTGGACGTACACGTCGGCCAGGCCTTGTACGATCGACGCCACTTTGGCTCCGGCAGAACCCATCTCGACGAGCACGCCGTCCAGCGCGTCGCGAACCGTTAGCGCGATGGCGGGCGGCCGGGTGCGGGAGACGACGATGCGCGGCTTGTCGGGCGCGACCGGCGGTGCCGCGACGTAGGGGGTCGCCACGGTGACTCCCTGTGCCGGCAGCGCCACCGCGCCGGCGACCAGCTCACCGGCCTGCCACAGCGCGACGTGCACCGCCCAGTCGTCCCGCCCGAGTTCGGAGAATTCGCGGGTCCCGTCAAGCGGATCGACGATCCAGACCCGCTCCGAGCGCAATCGCGCCGGGTCGTCGGCCCCCTCCTCGGACAGCACCGCGTCGCCGGGCCGCTCACTGGTGAGAGCCTCCATCAGGAAGTCGTGGGATCGCTTGTCCCCCGCCGCTTTCCGCTCGCTGGCGTCGGCGCCGGCGAACTCCTCCCGCACTCCGAGCAGGAGCCGTCCCGCCTCGGTGGCCAGCCGCGCGGCCAGAGCGTGGTCATCCATCGGTGACTCCACAGACCATCACAATCCTTAATATGTTGGTAGCGTTGACCAAATTTACCTTGCCACGGCCTTTAGGGCCGAACCGCCCCGGCGTGACATTTTGCCCGCGGGCTGGGAATCTGTAGCAAGTGAGCGGCAACCTTAACGTTCCTTTGTCAGGTCGGTTGCGGCGCATTCCTCGGGGGCGCCTCACCGTGCTCGTCGTCGTCTTGGCCGTGGTGCTGGTCGGGGCGCTTACCTTCGCTGCGGTGAAGCTGATCCAGGGCGGTGACGCCGCGGCGCCGCCGACCGCCAGCCAACCGCCCCCGCCGCCGGAGAGCTTCGCCATCCCCGGCTGCTACAACCCGTCGGTCCCACCGGTCGAGCGGCCGAAGAAGCTCAACATTTTGGGCTGCGCCAGCGTGGCTGTTGCGCTGCAAGACATGTCGTGGACCTCATGGGGGCCCCAGGGTGCCGACGGGACCGGCACCGCCGTCTTCAAGATCTGCGATCCGAATTGCGCGGCGGGCTACCAACTCAGCGACCCGGTCGTCGTGCATGCATGGAACGCTCAACCGCCGCGGCCCGACGCCATCTGCCAGCCGGGCCTGAAGATCTTTGCCGACATGATCCTGGCCTTCCCCAAGGCCGTCCCGCCACCCACCGCGCAGAAGATGACCAGTCAATACAACGGGCTGCCCGCGGTGCACTACGTCAACTACTCGGGTGCCAACGCCCGCGACGCGCAATTCGTCGGCTACACGTTCTGCAATTAGCGCTTGCTCAGACCTCGATGACGACGGCGCCGCCCTGGCCGCCGCCCGCGCACATCGCCGCCACGCCGATCCCGCCGCCGCGGCGGGCCAGCTCGTAGGCCAGCGTGGTGACCATGCGCGCGCCCGAGGCCGCGATGGGGTGGCCCAGGCTGCAGCCGCTACCGGAAAAGTTCACCTTCTCCTCATCGATGCCGTACTCCCGGCACGCCGCGATGGGCACTGAGGCGAACGCCTCGTTGATCTCCCACAGCGCCACATCGTCGACCGAGAGCCCCGCGCGCTGCAGCACCTTGCCGATCACCTTGACGGCACCCAGGCCGGTGTCGCGTGGCGCCACACCGACCGCGGCCCACGCCTTGACAGTTCCCATCACGTTGAGCTTTTCGGCGATGGCGTAGTCGCGGTCGACGAGCGCGACGGCCGCCGCGGCGTCGTTGGTGCCGCTGCTATTGCCCGCCGTGATCGAAAATCCCTCGATCTCGGGGTGCAGCACCTTGAGCGCGGCGAGTTTCTCGACGGTGGTGTCACGCCGGGGGTGCTCGTCGACCGAGAACTCGGTCACCGAGCCGTCGGATTGGGTGATCTTGAGCGGAACGATCTCGTCGACGAACTTGCCCGCGTCGATGGCGGCGATGGCGCGCTGGTGCGACCGGGCCGCCCAGGCGTCCATCTCCTCGCGAGTGATGCCGACCGCCTGCGCGGTGTTCCAGCCGACCGTGATCGACATGTCCTTCGTTGGGGCGTCCGGCGCCTCGACATGGGTCGGCGGCATCCACCGCTCCTCGAACTTCAGCTCGGGGCCCGGAATCCGCTGGTTCATCAGCGGGGTCATCGACAGCGACTGCACGCCGCCGGCGATCAGGACCCGCTCCATCCCGGAGCCGATCTGGGCCGCGGCGTTGCCGATGGCGGTGAGGCTGCCCGCGCAGTGCCGGTTCACCGACTGGCCGGGAATGTCCTCGAGGCCCGTCGCGGCCGCCGCATACCGCGCCAAATCGCCGCCGCCGTAATGTGATTCGGCGAAGATGATGTCGTCGATGGCGGACGGGTCGACGCCGGACCTGCGCACCACCTCGGGAAGCAGGGTGGTGATCAGCACCTCGGGCGGCGTGTTCACGAGCGTGCCCTTGAAGGAGCGGCCGATCGCCGTCCGGGCGGCTCCGACGATCACGGGTGTTGCCATGTTTTCAACCTCGTGCTGTTGTGGCTGCGGTCGGCAGCGGAGGTGGGATGCGGGCGGTGCAACGCCGCAATCGTATCAAATACCGTAATGCCAATAGTAACGGGCTAAGTTCGGCCGGTTTACCGCCGCGGGTGTAACGCCGCGGCGACGAACCCGAAGAAAGCCCGCCACGGCGTTACGCTCGCGCGATGACGGCTCAATAAACGACGGTGATCATCACATTCAAAATCGGTGTTGGACGGCGTGTGTCCCTCACCCGCATCGTTGAGTCAGACGTTGACACATCCACCAAGGAGGGACGAAATGCTCACGCAGACAAGCAAGCACGTCGCATCGTTAACGGCTGGTGAAATCGTCGAAGAGTCCGACCTCGGCTCCATCACCCGCCTGACGGCCGACACCTTCCCGATTCTGAAGGGCCTGTCGATCAAGCGGCTGCTGATCAACCCGGGCGCGATGCGAACCCCGCACTGGCACGCCAACGCCAACGAGTTGACCTACTGCGTTGCGGGCACCGCGCTGGTGTCGGTGCTCGACACCGGCAGCCGGTTCGCGTCGTTCGTGGTGCGCGCGGGCGACATGTTCCACATCGACTCCGGCTCGCTGCACCACATCGAGAACATCGGCACCGACGAGTGCGAATTCATCATCACCTTCCGCAGCGAACGGCCCGAGGACTTTGGGCTGGGCGCGGCCTTCGGTGCGATGACCGACGCGGTGCTGGGCAACACCTACGACCTGCCGGCCTCGGACTTCACGGCACTGCGCCGCAGCACCACTGACCGCGCGCTGGCCGCCCGCGACGGAGATCCCAACGTCCCGGGGACCGCCTACTTCGACGACCCGCACAAGTTCTCGGTCGACGCGATGACGCCACCCGTCAGCAGCGCCGTCGGCTCCGCCCGGACCGCGCGCGTCCAGTACTGGCCCGCGCTCAAGGACTTGTCGATGTACTCGCTGCGCATCCGTGAAGACGGCATGCGCGAACCGCACTGGCACCCGATCACCGCCGAGATGGGCTACGTCAACAAGGGCGCCGCGCGCATGACCGTGATGGACCCGGACGGCACCCTGGACACCTGGTACCTGCGGCAAGGCGACGTCTATTTCATCCCGCGCGCCTACCCGCACCACATCGAGGTCTTCGACGCGCCGGAGATGCACTTCTGCATCTTCTTCGACCAGCCCACTCCCGCTGACATCGGCTATCGCACGTCGGTCAGTGCCTACTCGCGCCAGGTGCTCGCGGCCACGTTCGACACCCACGTCGACGACCTGCCGAACTTCCCGTTCACCAAGGCGGATCCGCTGATCGTCAACCGGATCAATCCGCTCGACGGCGCCGGAGCGCGCTGAGAAGGCGGGCGCCGCACGGAATGCCAAGTGCCGCATCGTCTCCCGCTGTCACCGGGCCGAAAGGGGAGCG
This sequence comes from Mycobacterium sp. 852002-51057_SCH5723018, assembly GCF_001667035.1. GTDB lineage: Bacteria > Actinomycetota > Actinomycetes > Mycobacteriales > Mycobacteriaceae > Mycobacterium. Next base: position 66,168 of record NZ_LZIR01000123.1, on the reverse strand, counting down.
TTCGACGCTCCCCTTCCCGGCCTGTGCGACACAATGTGTCGATGACCACCACACCCCTCGCCGGACGTGACGTGACCCGGCAGGCCGCCTACCGGGTCGCCGCAATGCTGATGGGCACCGGCACCATCCACTTCCTGGCGCCCAAACCCTTCGACACGATCGTCCCCGCCGAGCTGCCCGGAGACGCGCGGCTCTATACCTATGCGTCAGGAGCGGCCGAGATCGCCATCGGAGCGTTGCTGGTGCCGCGACGTACCCGGCGTCGGGCGGCGCTGGCCGCCGTGCTGCTGTTCATCGGTGTGTTCCCCGCCAACGTCAACATGGTCCGGTTGTGGTGGGGCAAGCCCTTACCCATGCGCATCGCCGCGCTGACCCGTCTGCCGCTGCAGGTTCCGACGATCACCACCGCGCTCAAGATCAGGCGCAACAGCTAGAGGGGTACGGTATGTCGCGCGGCGCGACCAGTCGGGCCTTCGAGGTTCTCCACCGCTTCCCATCCGGCATGCAGGGCGTCGGCGTCGCCCACGTACAGCTGCACATCTGGTGAACCCTCAGGGGTGTCGCGCAGCTTCCTGGGCGAGCTGAACGCGTGAGGAGATGCCCAGCTTGCGGAATATACGAGTGAGGTGGGTTTGCACGGTACGTGGCGAAACAAACAGCTTAGCGGCGACATCCTTGTTCGAAAGTCCATCGCCTACTAGCCGGACAACCTCGCGCTCCGCCGGCGTCAGAGAGGCCCAGCCGCTGGAGGGCCGCTTACGTTTACCATGTCCTCGCTGCGCGTAGGCAATCGCCTCCGCGGTAGACATGGCGGCACCCTGAGCCCAGATGGCTTCAAAATCAGTGTCGCCCAACGCCTCACGAACTGCTTTCAACGACGCCTGGTACGCGGGCTCGTAAATCCGAAACCGGACCAGGCCGGTTCGGTCTCTGGCCCCTTGGGCGCAGCCAAACAACCGTGCCGCCCGCCGATAGCTGCCAAGCTGGCCCGCCACCCCAGCCAGGCAATCAAGGACAGCGGGAACACCCAAAGAGGCATTCATGGTAGCCGCGCAGGTGAGTACCGCATGCGCGTCGTGCTCGGCTTGTTCGAACTCACCTTGTGCCGCTGCGATGCGCGCACGCGTTGTCAGCGCCATGGCATGCGATCCGGTTGTCATGGCAACCGCATCGTCGGCCGCACCGCGAGCCGCTGCTAGGTCACCACGGGCCAACGCAATCTCAGGCACCGGATTCCAGTACACGCTGAGGAGTTCCCGCCGTATGCACAGCCGCACGATCTCACTGGCCTTGGCTGCGCCTGCAACGTCGCCGGCCGCGAGGGCGGCCAAGGCCAGCCCCGCATAGGCAAAGCCCGATAGAGAATCGCTCAGCTCGGCCGCTTGTTCGACGACAGCTGCGGCGGTGACGCTGGCCGCGGTGGTTTGTCCCTGAAATGCGAGCACCATGGTCCGGCCGAAACGGCCACCCATGCCGAAGATCGGGTCACGATACGCGTCGGCGTCGGCAATGACTTCATCGAACCGTTGAAGAGCTCCGTCGAGATCGCCGCTGAACAGCTGCGACATCCCGACCTGGAAATCGCAACGGCGTGCGCTGAACGGATCGCCGATCGCCCGCGCGATATCGCGCCCCTCTTCGGCCGCCAGACGCATCGCCATAGGATCTCCCCGGCGGAGTGCCGCCCATGCCTGGAAGTGCAAGAGCTGACTCAACGTCGTCATATCCTGTTGGGATCGTGCGAGATTGATCGTCTCGGCAAAAGATTCCTCGTCGGCCCGTGGATCGTACGCCGAGGCAGCACACCATGCGCTCAACGCCCGGAGTAAGAGTGCCGGCTCGCCGATCTCGCGTGCCAGCGCGAGGGCCTCCGCTACCGCGTCCTCGCTCCCGGGGTCTCCAACCGCGGCAGTCAGCATCGCGCGGTCGGCGAGTGCTCGTACCCGCGCCGCCGACGCGACATGCGCGCCCATCGCATCGGCACACTCGAGGGCAACGTCATACCATGCGCCACCTTCCCGAACCATGCCCCGCCGCCACCACAACGGTTGCAGGAATGAGGCGAGGGCCAGGGCCGCCTCGGCGTCAGCTCTGTCCACGGCCCAGCCGAAAGCAGCGCGCAGATTGTCGATTTCAATTTCGGCGCGCTCTGCGTGCCGCTCGAGCTCTGCGGGCGTCACGGTGTCGAACATTGCCGCGACCGAGGTGTAATGCCCGCAATGGCGGGTCCTGATCGTCTCTTCCTCACCCGCATCGTCCAGCTTTTCTTGCGCGTACTGACGCGCGGTCTCCAAGAGCCGGTAACGTGTTCGGCCCCTGTGATCCTCGGCCAGCGCAAGCGACTTATCGACGAGCAGGCTCAGCAGCTCTCCGACGTTCTGATCCTCGAGCTCGTCACAGCCGGCAACCACTTGGGCGGCATCCAAGTCGAACCCGCCAGCAAAGACTGCCAGTCGGCGGAACAAGACACGTTCGGGCTCTGTGAGCAGCGCGTGAGACCAGCACACGGAGGCACGCAGCGTCTGCTGACGCACGGCCGCCGTGCGCGCACCGCCGGTTAACAGACAGAAGCGGTCACGCAGTCCGTCGAGGATTTCGGCGAGTGACAACGTACGCACCCGGGCAGCAGCGAGCTCGATGGCCAACGGCATCCCATCGAGGCGCTGGCAGATCTCCGTCACGGTCCCGACGTTGTCGTCGGTGATCCGAAAATCCGGACGGGCCAGCCGCGCACGGTCGGCGAACAACTCGACGGCGTCGTCGGCGATCGGCAACGACGACACCCTCCAGATGACCTCGCCGGGCATGCCAAGGGGCTCACGACTGGTATCGAGCAGCGTCAGCCTGGGGCAGCCCGCTAGCAAGGCACCCGCGAGCGCCGCACAGGCATCAAGTAGATGTTCGCAATTGTCCAAAACGATCACCATATGACGACCGCCAATCAAGTGAATGAGCTTGTCTATGGCAGGTCGGCCCGGTTGATCACCCAGACCCAGCGTTCGGGCGACCGTGCTCGCCACGAGCTCGGCACTGCCGATCGGTGCTAGATCGACATACCACACCCCGTCGCCGAATTCCGTACCCGGGCGAGCGGAAAGTTGTTGGGCCAGGCGTGTTTTGCCTATGCCCCCCGCGCCGGTGAGCGTGACAAGCCGATTGCTGGCCAGCAGTCGCCGTAAGTTGCTGAGTTCTTCCACCCGTCCTATGAAGCTGCTGAGCTGCAACGGAAGATTATGGGCCACAGCGCCGCTGGCCATGCGCAAGGGCGGGAATTGATTGTGCAAGTCAGGGTGACACAGCTGCACCACCCGTTCAGGCCGGGTCAAACCGCGCAGGTAATGCCTGCCTAGATCGGTCAGCCAAGTGTCGGCGGGGAGACGATCGATAACCAGATCTGCCGTGGTGCCCGAAAGCACCGTTTGCCCGCCATGCGCCAATTCACGTAAGCGCCCCGCCCGGTTGATGGTGGTTCCGATGTAGTTGGCTTCATCGCGGAGCTGCACCTCGCCGGTATGCACGCCGATTCGCAACCGGATCGGCGCAAGCGCCGCCCGCTGCAATTCCAACGCGCATGCGATCGCATCGCTGGGCCGGGCGAATGCCACCACGAAGCTGTCGCCCTCGCCCTGCTCGATCGGACGCACCCCGCGATGCACCGCGGTCAATTCCGAAAGCGTGTGATCGAGCGCGGCGATTGCGGCCGTCATTTCGCCTGGGACAGAATCCCATAACCGGGTAGACGCCTCGACATCTGCCAGCAACAGCGTCACGGTTCCGGTCGGAACCAATCCATTCACCCCAAGAACGCTCCACTCCAACGACCGCGCGGCCGCCCGTCGTTCGATATCTCCCATGCCCGCCAGCATCCAGGCATTACCGACTATCGAACATCAGCCCAACAGCGTACATCCCCATCCAGCAACCGCGTATGGGTGCTGTGAACCATCGCGTACGGAATGCTATTAGGCCAGGTAGCCGGCATCGCTGGGCGTTCGGCAATCAATCGGCCGCATCGCTCGGCGTTCGGAAACCAGTCGATGACCCTCGTCACACCTGTCATGTATTTGCGACTTCTCGCCGGCGATTCGTACGCATTTTGACCGATGATCTTGGCCTCGCCGCGTCGGATAGTCGGATTGATGCGATTCGACCCGAGGAGACGCGCCGTGCGAAGCACCACCGCAGATGACGTGCAGCCGTTTGACCGCCGCATTAACGGGCACCGCACATCGACTGAAGTCGATTTCAGCGCGGTCTTTCCTCAAGTGGCTGACATGCCGCCGGGCCCGACGTTCGACGTCTTCGGTGTGACGGTCGAATTCTTGAATTGGCGAGACGGGCTGGCCTTCTACATCCTTTCTGGACAGCAGGAAGTCCTGATCGCCGACGGAAACAACCTGGAATGGCGCACTGCGTCCGGCGGAGACCACGTGCGCATTCCCGGCAATGTCATGCGCGCCCACCGCGACGTCACCGATGAACCGGCGGTCGACCTCGCCATCACCACGCCGCAGCTCCGCTGGTTTTTCCTCGAGATCGGCACCCCGGTCGAGGGATCGCTGAGGCGGCGTACCGCCGAACAATCCGCACATTTCGTCCAGACATCTGTCAAGTACTACGGCTACGTGTGGGGCACGCGGGAGGAGAACGCCGCCGTCGGAATCGGCTCGTCGCCGTTCTCGAACTAGCGATCGATCTTTGAGCTGGATCTGCACGATCCTGATCACCCCGAGTGAGGTACCGCCGTATCCACTGAGACGGCGCCGCGCAGTAGCCGCAGGGGTACGACCGCAAGATAACAGAGGATTTAGATGACCCGGCTTGAATATGGCAGTACCGCAGTCGTTTTGGGTGCAAGCATAAGCGGGTTACTGGCTGCCCGGGTGCTGGCTGACTTCTACAGCACCGTAACCGTAGTCGAGCGTGACGTACTACCCGACAAGCCGATCAGCCGGCGCGGAGTGCCGCAAGGCATGCTCCCCCACAATCCGGCGACCCGCGGAGTACAGATTATGGGTGAGCTGTTCCCCGGCTTCCTCGACGAGCTGGCCGCCGACGGGGCACGGGTCTGGAATGACGGTGACTTGTCACGGCTTTGCGTGTCGTTCAATGGGCACCAGTTGCTTCGATCGGGCAAACTCCCCGACCCTGAGTCCTCAGCCATGTACTTCGTACACCGCCCGTTTCTCGAGTGGAGCCTGCGTCGCAGGGTAAGCGCGATTCCCAACGTAAAGATCGTCCAGGGCCAGGATGCGGTGAGATTGGCCGCCGAACGCGACCGCGTGACTGGTGTTGTGGTGGCGCGCCGCGACTCTGGCGCCCAAACTGGATTGTCCGCCGAGCTTGTTGTGGACGCGACCGGGCGCGGCTCACGCGCACCGGTATTCCTCGATGACCTCGGTTATCGTCGCCCACGCGAAGACACGCTAACCGTGCACGTCACCTACGCCGGGCTGCCGGTCCGCCTGCCGCCTGGGACCTTGCACGAATACATCGCCTTTTCTGCCCCACAACCCGACCGACCGCGTGGGTACGCGATGTTCGCCGGTCAAAACGACACCTACATGCTCGCGGTCCAAACGGTGGCAGGGCAGCAGGCGCCCGCGGACTACGCCGCCCTGCTGGACTGCCTGACCGAGATGGCGCCCCCACATGTGCTGGCTGCCGCCAAACGCGCGGAACCACTCGCAGATATCACCCACTACCGGTTTCCCTCCAACCGGTGGCGCCGATACGACAAGTTGACGCGCATGCCCGACGGCCTCATCGTTATCGGGGACGCGCTATGCAACTTCAATCCCCTATACGGACAGGGCATGTCCGTCGCGGCGATCGAAGCGCTCATCCTGCGAGACTGTTTGCAGCAAGGCGGCCGAAACCTAACGCGGCGATTCTTCCGCCACTCCGTCAACGACATTCGTGTTGCGTGGCGGGCGGCGGTGAGCTCGGACTTGGCTTTGCCTCAGATAGACGGAAAGCGGACGGCATCCATACGCATAGGTAACGCTTACCTGGAACGGGTTCTTACCGCAGCAGAAACCGATCCCTTTGTGCTCCAGCAATTCATGCGGACGCTCAACTTGCTTGATCCTCCCTCTCGGATGCTGCGCCCTTCCACGGTTGTTCGGGTGATCAAGACGTCACGCAAGCGCACCCTCGCCGGGAAAGCACCAACGGAAAGGGCCCTAGGCACTGGTGCGATCGAAAGCCGTTCAGCGCCAGATCCAAGGCAGCAGCCCGACGAGCAATCAAAGGAAAGCGCCTAGCCATGCTCAAAATTGGTCTGATCGAACAGCCGCTGCATACCCGCTACTCACCAAATGCGTTGGTGAGCGCCGGTTATCTCAACGCGGTCGCCAACCGGACGGATTCCTTCTGGCTCCCCGACCATATCAATTCGGTCTTCCCACCCTCGGTAATGACGTCGAAGTATGTCGGGACCGCGCGGCTCGTCCCCATCGCCGATGCGCATTACGACCCCTGGACGGTGCTGGGGCACTTGGTCGGCCGAAACCGGTTGGGACGGCGTCGACTTGGGATTGGAGTGACCGATGCAGGCCGCCGCAATCCCGCGGTCACCGCTCAAGCTGCCGCCACCCTGCATTTGCTTACCAAGGGACGAGCGATCCTCGGGATAGGTGCCGGAGCACGCGGAAGCAACGAACCCTACGGCGTGGACTGGTCAAACCCGGTCGCAAGGTTCGAAGAAGCGCTAGTGACCATTCGCGCGCTGTGGAACTCTGGCGGTGAACTGATCAACCGTGATTCACCCTTCTTCCCGCTGCGCAACGCCACGTTCGGGTTGCCGCCGTACCGGGGCACGCGTCCGGAGATCTGGGTCGGCGCCCACCGGCCACGCATGCTGCGGACAACCGGGCGCTACGCAGATGGGTGGTTTCCCGCTTGCATGACATGCAGGCCCAAGGACTACGCCGCCGGCCTTGAGAAGGTCCGGGCTGCAGCTTCGGACGCTGGACGGGACCCAATGTCCATTACCGCCGCGGGCTTTTTCATGGTCATGACCGGCCTCAGCCGAGACGAAGTAGACGAAGCCTTGAGCTGGCCCGCAATGAAAGCCTTCGCGCTCAACGCTTCCGCCGAGTCGTGGGCCCGTCACGGGGCGAGCCATCCACTTGGTGACGACTTCACCGGCGTACGGGACCTTCTCGCGCAGACGCTGGATGAAGAGAGCGTGCTGTCCATGACGGCTGAGGTGCCGCCGTCGCTACTTAGAGAGATGCTCCTCACCGGGACACCCAAAGACGTCATCGGGCAAGTCGCCGAATGGCGTGACCACGGCCTGCGATATCCGGTGATCGCCAACATCAGCGCGATCCAGCCCAGCCTGCACCGAGGCGCGGCCGCGAGCGTTCCTTTCGCGAAGATCCTTCGTGGGCTGCGCAAACTATGAACCTCTATCCGCGCGGGCCACGCGCAAGGGCTCATGCGCGGCAAAGCGCTAGTGCATTCTTCCCGGTTAATTGGCCGCGCGCGCAACCGGTCTCAATGCCCGAGACGGTCAGGTGCGCCGGACTTTGGCTGCGGCCTAGATCCGACGAGGAGCGAAAGAGAGATATTGCCGCCGCAACGTGAGAGGGCCGTTGTCCTCGGTGCCAGCATCGGGGGTCTGCTTGCTGCCCGAGTTCTCGCAGACTTCTACCGCACGGTCACCGTGGTCGAGCGCGACGCCCTGCCTCCCAACCCGGCGAACCGCCGGGGCGTTCCGCAAGGAAAACATCCGCATGCCCTCCTGGGCAGAGGAGTCGAGATCATCGACGAGCTCTTTCCCGGCTTGTTCGATCGGTTGGTCGCCGACGGCGCGGTGAAGTGGAGTGACGGCGACTTATCGAGATTCTGGTCGACATTCGGCGGACACTTGTTGATCCGGTCGTCGGCCATACCGGACCCAGCTTCCTTGGTCCACTACCACCTCAGCCGGCCGCTGCTCGAGTCCAGTGTGCGCCGCGAAGTCAGCCGCCTGCCCAATGTGAAGTTTCTCGAGGAGCATAACGTCGTCAGTCTGACGGCCGACGACGGTCGGCGCCGCGTGACCGGGGTCCGGCTGCGGCGCGGTGGCGGTATCAAGAGGTGGGTGGCTGCGGATCTCATTGTTGATGCCTCCGGCCGGGGGTCACGGATGCCGACGCTTCTGGGCGAGCTCGGATACCGGCCCCCACCAGTGGACGAGGTCAAGGCCCACATCGCCTACGCCACCCTGCCCGTGCGTATTCCGCGCGGAATGCTGCGCGAACTCGTCCTGATGATTCATCCCGTTCCATCACGACCAACGACCTTTGCGATGTCCGCCTGTGAGAACGACACCTATATGGTGCTCGGAGGTACCGTCGGGGGCCAGGATCCACCGGCGGACCGTGCCGCATTGCTCGACTTCATTGCCGAGTTCGCACCACGCCACGCGGTCGCGGCTGCGCGTGCGGCTGAGCCACTCGGAGAAGTGTCGCACTACCGGATCCCATCGAGCCGGTGGCGGCGCTACGACAAGGTTGCGCCCACGCCGGACGGCCTGTTGGTCATCGGTGATGCCGTCTGCAGCTTCAATCCGATCTACGGGCAGGGCATGACCATCGCAGCGATCGAAACCGAGATCCTCCGTGACTGCGTGCGCCGGCGTGGTTTCAATTTGCCGCAGCGGTTCTTCCAGCAATGTGCCGACAAAATTCAGGTGGCCTGGCGGATGACGGTCGGTTCGGATTTGGCGCTGCCGCAGGTGCCGGGCCGTCGATCGATGAGCACACGGATAACCAACGCTTACCTAGCCGGGCTACTTACCGCCACCGAGACAGATCCTGTAGTTGCACAAGAATTCCTTCGCGTGGCGTGGATGCTCGAAGCACCGACGCGGCTGTTCCTCCCTGCTACTGTGCTGCGAACCGCTAAGGCACTTATGAGCGGTGCACGCAATCCCGAGCAAATGGCGCACCTCGCGCAGCTCCGCGCCGTAAACGCAAGCAGGGCTTAGCGTCTGGCGAAATCAACCGGTCCGCGACCCGATGCGGTGCAGGGTGCCGTCGGGGTCCACATAGGCGAATTCCCTTAGTCCGTAAGGCGTGTCGTGCGGCGCGACCAGCCGGCCCTCGAGGTTCTCCAGTGCCTCCCATTCGGCATGCAGCGCGTCAGCGTCGCTGACGTACAGATACACGCTGGCGGCCGTGCGCAGCGGGTCGTGCTCGGCCCATTCGGTGAGGTGGAGCGAGACGGGCCCGCGGTCGACAAACCCGTAGCGCTCCGGACCTTCGTAGCCCCGGGCGTCGAACCCGAGCCGGCGGTAACGGTCAAGGGCGACGTCGAGGTCCCGCACGGGGATGATCGGCGCCACCGAGATGAACCCAATTTCGGACACACCGAAGTCTCTCAGCAGGCGCGTGTCGCCGAACGGCCGGTCGCCGTTTACCCGGTGGCCGTAGCCACTCGCGGCGCTGGCGGCGTAAGCTCTGGCGGCCGAGCCGGTCAAGCCACCATACTTGCGCCATCACCGAACGTGGTTGACGCCGTACTCGCACCTGGCATCGCGACACACGGTCTCGGACAACCTGTTCGCGGTGTTCGGTGAAACCGAGTTGAGGAGGGACAAGTGAGCACAGCAGACAAGGCGCCCGACGAGGGACTGCCGGTGATCCATCTCTCCCAGCTACTCCGCGCGCCGGTGCTGGCCCGCTCCGGTGAGGCTGTAGGCCGCGTCGAGGACGTGATCGTGCGGTTGCGGGACGCCGACGACTATCCGCCGGTGACCGGGATCGTGGCGGGTGTCGGCGGCCGGCAGGTATTCGTCGGCATTAAATCGATCGACGAGTTCGGCCAGGAGCGGATTGTGTTGGCCAAGAATAAAGTTGACCTCCGCGGTTTCGAGCGACGTGACGGTGAGGTGCTGTTGCGCGCCGACGTTCTTGGGCACCGTTTGATCGATGTGGCCGCCGTTGAATTGCTCCGCGCCTACGACGTCGAGCTGGAAGACACCGGTGGCGGATGGGTGGCGGCGCGGCTCGACACTCGCCGCCCACCACGATTATTCGGTCTGATCAAGCATTCCGGCGGTCACGCCGCGCGCGATTGGAAGTCGTTCGAACCGCTCATCGGCCACGCCCGCTCCGACGCCGTGCGGCGCCTGTCGGACCGGTTCGGCGAGTTCAAGGCCGCCGAGATCGCCGATCTCCTCGAGGAGGCCGACAAGGCCGAGGGCGGCGAGATCCTCGACCGGGTCCACAGCGACCCGGAATTGGAAGCCGACGTATTCGAGGAGTTGGACCCCGAGAAGGCCAGCCGCCTACTCGATGACATGCCCGACGACGAGGTCGCCGCGCTGCTGGGTCGGATGCGGGCCGACGACGCGGCCGACGCGATCGCAGACCTGCGTCAATCACGACGTCGTCGCGTGCTGGACCTGATGCCCGCCCCGCAGCGCACCAAGGTGATCACGCTGATGGGGTTCAACCCCGAAAGCGCCGGCGGGTTGATGAACGTCGACTTCGTTTCCTGCGCCGCGACCGCAACGGCGGGCTCGGCATTAGCGCTGATCGCGGGCGCGCGCTCCGTCCAGCCGGAGGCGCTCATCAAGGTGCACGTTCTCGACGAGGAAAAACACCTCGCCGGTGTGGTGTCGGTGATCGCCCTGTTGCAGACCGAGCCAAGTGAAAGTGTTGCGGCGCTGATGGATTCCGACCCGGTGTGCGTCACCGCCGACGCCGACCTCACCGACATCGCGCTGTTGATGGCCGACTTCAACCTCTACTCGATTCCCGTGGTCGACGAGCAGGACCGGGTGCTTGGGGTGGTCACCGTCGACGACGTGCTGGAGGCGACGATTCCCGAGGACTGGCGCCGCCGCGAACCCGCCCCGCGTCCGGTCCGTGACGTCACGCCGACCGAGGGCGACCGCCACTCGTCCGTCCCTGGAGGAGAGGCGACGTGACCTCGAGCGCCGACAAGACCAGCAACCCGGTGCCAGCGGACGGTGCCGGGCCGGTGGCGCGCAGCGCGGTGCTCGACACCGCGCATCTCGGCGACATCGAGGGTGCGTTCGGGCGCATCAAACTGAGCGAGATCGACAACCCCAGGACCTGGAAGATCCGGCTGCTGACCCTGCTGGCCATCGTCGGTCCGGGCATCATCGTGATGGTCGGCGACAACGACGCCGGTGGGGTGGCCACCTACGCCCAGGCCGGCCAGAACTACGGCTACTCCCTGCTGTGGGTGCTGCTGCTGCTCATCCCGGTGTTGATCGTCAACCAGGAAATGGTGGTTCGGCTCGGCGCTGTCACCGGCGTCGGGCACGCCCGGTTGATCAACGAACGCTTCGGCCGCGGCTGGGGCTGGTTTTCCGTCGGCGATCTCTTTCTGCTCAACTTCCTGACCATCGTCACCGAGTTCATCGGCATCACCTTGGCCGCCGACTACATCGGCATCTCCCGATACGTGGTGGTGCCGATCTCGGCGGTCGCACTGGTCGCGATCATGGCCAGCGGCAGCTTCCGGCGCTGGGAGCGGGCGATGTTCATCTTCATCGCCATTACCCTGTTGCAGATCCCGATGCTGCTGATGTCACACCCGCAGTGGGCGCACGCGGCGAAGTCGTTTGTGGTGCCAAGCATTTGGGGCGGCGTGAGCTCCGACGCGGTGTTGCTGATCATCGCCATCGTCGGCACCACCGTCGCGCCCTGGCAGCTGTTTTTCCAGCAGTCCAACGTCGTCGACAAACGCATCACCCCGCGGTTCATGGCCTACGAGCGCGCCGACACCGTCCTGGGCGCCTTCGTCGTGATCGTCGGCGCGGCAGCGCTGGTGATGACCGGCGAGTGGGCGGCTCGCTCCACCGGCACCGTGGGAAAGTTCACCGACGCCGGCGACGTCGCGCACCTGTTGGGCCAGCACAGCGCGACGCTCGGTTCGTTTTTTGCCGTCGTGTTGATGGACGCCTCGATCATCGGTGCCGCCGCGGTCACGTTGGCCACCAGCTACGCCTTCGGCGACGTCTTCGGGCTCAAGCATTCGCTGCACCGCGGGTTCAAAGACGCCAAGCAGTTCTACCTGTCTTACACCGCAATGGTGGTGCTGGCCGCCGGCATCGTCCTCATCCCCGGCGCCCCGCTCGGCTTGATCACCACCGCGGTGCAGGCCCTGGCCGGCCTGCTCCTGCCCAGCGCCAGCGTGTTTTTGCTGCTGCTGTGCAACGACCGGGAAGTGTTGGGGCCCTGGATCAATCGTCCCTGGCTCAATTGGGTTGCCGGGCTGATCGTCGGTACCCTGCTGCTGCTGTCGGGAATCCTGATGGCCACCACCCTGTTCCCTGGCATCAACGTCGTGGCGGTCGCCGGCTACCTGGCCCTGGCCCTCGTCATACTCGCCGCCGCCGCGATGCCCGCCCTGCGCTGGATGGCCCGCCGCCAACCCGCGCCACCGACCGCACCACCGCCGGCGCGTCCCGTCGACCGCAGCAACTGGCGCATGCCCCCACTGACACTGCTCGAGCCGGTCACCTGGTCGCCTGGCACCCGACTGGGCATGATCGCCCTGCGCACCTATCTGGTCGTCGGCGCGCTGCTCCTGGTCGTCAAGGCCATTCAGCTCAGCCACTAGAGCCCCGCTGCAGCCGGCGCGAGCGGGTGCCCGTTACGCCCCGAAACTTTCCTTCAGACTGCCACCAGGCGATCACCAAATGAACGATTTGCGGGCACTTGCCTAACGCGGCACTGACCCATCCGGTCAGCGAAATCCTTTATGCATCAGCGTGTTTTGAGCCGACGCTTTGAGTAGCGTGAGGCAAGACGGCGGGTTCGGCGTCACGGATCACTATGCGGCGTTATCGGAGGGCTCTGGAAAGACTGTGATCCAGCTATACGACGTCAGCGTCCGCTACGACGCCACGACCGCGTTGCATCCACTGAGTATCCGGTTCGAAGCGGGCAGCTTCACGGTCTTGCTGGGCCCTTCGGGGGCGGGCAAGTCGACCCTGTTGCGATCCATGAATCATCTCGTCTGCCCGACCAGCGGACTGATCGAGGTGGCCGGGGTCGGGCCACTCGACAGCAGTTCCAGGATTCGGGCCCACCGGCGGCGTACCGGGATGATCTTCCAACAACATCAATTGATCGGTCGCCACACCGCGTTGCGCAACGCGCTGCTCGGCTCCGTGGCCTCCACCAGCTTGCTGCACGGGCTATTCCGGAACAACCGCGAAGAGACCTATCGCGCGTTGGCGGCCCTCGACCGAGTGGGCTTGTTGACCAAGGCCATGGTGCGCGCGGATCGGCTGAGCGGCGGCGAGCAGCAGCGGGTCGGGATCGCCCGGGCGCTGACCCAAGAACCCGACATAGTCCTCGCCGACGAACCTGTGGCCAGCCTTGACCCGGAATCGGCGCTCACCGTTCTGAGTCTGCTGCGCGAGATTTGCCGGGAGGACGGAATCACCGCCGTCGTCAGCCTGCACCAGGTCGAGCTTGCCCGGCGGTTCGCCGATCGCATCGTCGGTTTGTCGGCGGGTCGGCTGGTGGTCGACGAACCACCCAGCCGCATCGACGCCGCGCAGATCGACCGAATCTATCGCCGACACAGTGACACCCGCCCGACGGTCCCGACGACGAAGGAATCCCGATGAAGGCCGCCCGTATCTTGTTGACCACCTTGCTGGCGTTCGTTCTCGTCGCCTGTTGGAGCTCGCATGGCCAGACGACGTCGAACCCGTCGTTGCTGCGCGTCGCGTTGCTGCCCGACGAGAATGCCACGACGGTGATCCAAAACAACCAGCCGCTGAAGAACTACCTGCAGTCCAAGCTCGGCAAGCAGATCGAATTGGTGGTCACCACGGATTACTCGTCGATGATCGAGGCGATGCGGCGGGGCCGGCTGGAGCTGGCCTACTTCGGGCCATTGTCATACGTGCTGGCGAGGTCGAAAGATCCCGACGTGGAGCCGTTCGCGGCTTTAGTCGAGCAGGCCGGCGGGCCGCCGGTCTACCAGGCCTTGGTAATCGGCAATGTCGGCCAGAACATCAACGCCATTGCCGACCTGAACGGGAAAACAGTGGCCTACGGCGATCCGGCGAGCACGTCGAGTCACCTGATCCCGAAATCGATGCTGGCAGATCAAGGGTTACGAGCCGGACAGAACTACCAGGAACAATTCGTCGGGGCTCACGACGCGGTCGCCTTCGCCGTACAGAACGGCAACGCCGCGGGAGGGGGCATCAGTAAGCCGATCTTCGAAAGGCTGGTTCAAGACGGCAAGATCGACTCGGCAAAAGTTCATAGTGTGGCCGAGTCCAAGCCATACCCGAATTACCCCTGGACCATGCGAAGCGATCTCGATGCGGGGCTCAAGGCCGCCATCGTGAATGCCTTTCTCACGCTTACCGATCCGGCGGTGCTCAAGCCGTTCAAGGCGGCCGGGTTCGCCCGGGTAAGCGACGCGGACTACGACGCGGTCCGCGCGCTGAGTTCCCAGCTGGGGCTGGACCTGTCCAAGCTGAGCAAGTGACGGCGGTGACGCGGCGAAGCCGGCACAACCCTGGAGACGTGGACCCGGGCTATGCGGCGATCGCGCGCCTGGAAGAGCGCCGGCGCATCCGCATGATCCTGTGGGCGGCGGCCATTGCCGCGGTGGTCCTCGGTTGCTGCGCCTACGTCGGGCTGTTGGACGCCCGTCGGCTGAGCGAGGGGATCCCCGCCCTGTTCTCCCTGCTCGGCGAGATGTGGCCGCCGGACTTCAGCCGCGCCGGGTCCTGGGTGATGCCGATGGTCGACACCCTGGCGATGAGCGTCGCCGGCACGGCCCTGGCCGTAACCCTCTCTATTCCCATCGGACTCGCCGCGGCGCGCAACACCACTCCGCATCCCCTGCTGTACTACGCGGCGAGGGCGATCCTCAACGGGCTTCGGGCGGTACCCGATCTGATCATGGGCATCGTGTTCGTGGCCGCGGTGGGTTTCGGGGCGCTGCCGGGTGTGCTGGCGCTCGGACTGCACTCGGTTGGCATGGTGGCCAAGTTCTTCGCCGAAGCCATCGAACGTGCCAGCCCCCTACCGATAGAGGCCGCGCGCGCCGCAGGGGCACGGCCGGCACAGGTCATCGTGTACGGCGTGCTCCCCCAAGTGGTATCACAATTGGCTGACGTGTCGATTTACCGCTGGGAGTACAACTTTCGGGCATCGACGGTCCTGGGGCTGGTTGGTGCGGGCGGGATCGGCTTTGAACTGATCGCCGCGCTACGGGTTTTGGACTACCGGCAGGTGGCGGCGATCATGGTCGTCATCTTGGCCACGGTCACCATCGTGGACGGCATCGGTGGCTGGCTGCGCAGGCGATCCCTGTGAATTCGGCTCCCTCACTGCCCTTTCGCGTCGTCATCACGCATCGGGTCCACCCGGAGGTGCTTGACCTGCTGGGCCGATCGTGCGAGGTCATCGCCAACCAGACACCCGATAGCCTCACCCGAAGCGAACTACTCACCAGATGTCGCGATGCGGACGCGTTGCTGGTTTTCATGCCCGACCGCGTCGACGAGGAGTTGCTGCGACACAGCCCCAGGTTGTCGATCGTCGCCGGAGCGCTCAAGGGCTACGACAACATCGACGTCGCGGCGTGCACCGCCCGTGGAGTGTGGGTCAGCTACGTCGAGGACCTGCTCACGGCGCCCACCGCGGATCTCGCGGTCGGGCTGTTGATCGCGCTGGACCGCCGCGTACTGGCCGGCGACACCTGCGTTCGCTCGGGCCGGCATCGAGGATGGCGCCCCGAACTCTACGGCGGCGGACTGGCGGGCAAACAGGTCGGAATCATTGGGATGGGCGCTCTGGGCCGCGCAGTCGCCCGCCGGCTGCTCGCGTTCGACGCGAAACTGCTTTATACCGACCCCGATTCGCTGCCGGTCGCCGCCGAGCAGGAGTTGGGGGTGCGGTCCGTGCCGCTGGAAATCCTTCTGGAGTGCTGCACCGCCGTCGTGCTGACGGCGCCGCTCACCGCCCAGACCCGCCACCTCATCGGGCCGGACGCGTTGCGACGGCTTCCCGACGGGGCGCTGTTGGTTAACGTGGGTCGCGGTTCGGTGGTCGACGAAAACGCCGTCGCCGACGCGCTGGCCGCGGGGCGACTGGGCGGCTATGCGGCCGACGTCTTCGCCTTCGAGGACAGGTCGGATCGGTCCCGACCGCGAGAGATTCCGGCCGGCCTGCTCACAAGCGACCGCACGCTGTTCACCCCTCACCTTGGTTCGGCCGTCTCCGATGTCCGCCGCCAGATCGAAAGCGCGGCCGCACAATGCATCCTCGATGTTCGCGCCGGCAAGCCTCCCGCCGTCGCCGCAAACGCCATCGTCCGAAAGTCACCTCTTGCCTGACGGATGCGTCAGGGTGTTAGTTCTGTAATCGTCAGCAAGCCAGCCGGGTTACCGGGCGCCACTGGATCGCGACGGCGACGGCATCGCCTGCGAGGTGTGCCACTGAGGCCGCTGCTGAGTCTGCTAGTCAGCGACCTTCTGCCGGAGAAACGTGGTGATGTCGGACAACTGAGCGAGCGGCAAGCCATTTTCGGGTATCAGGCCGAGCTGGCGCAGCACTGTCGCCTGATCCCAATAGAGCCGTTCGCTTCGCATGAGGCCGTCCCGAAACGTAACGACCACTGCGAAGGGCATTTCGAGGGTCGCCCCGGTGGGCGCGACGCCCGGCGCCAGGAAGGGTATCTCGCGGTCGTGCGTCATCCGCAGGATCGCTTCCTCAACCAGAAAGTCGTCGCCGACCGAGCGCGCGATGAGCTCGCTGGTCGTGTCGGCAGGAATCGCCGGGATGAACACATCTCGGTAAAACGACCGAAGATTGTCGCGGCCGAACCCACCACTCATCGTGGGAAGGTGCATCACACTCGCATCGGCCACCATTGTCGAGACCGTGAGATCGGCATCCCTGCGTTCAAACTCGTAGTGGGTGTGCTGTTCCCACAGCTCAATCATTGAATCGCGTTCCATAACACCTCCGTTCGGGCGGCACCAAGGTCATCGATGCGCGCGTCCACTATTGAGGGAGCGCCTCGCCCCGGGTTTCGGGGGCGAAGGGAATGACGAAGAGCCCGATCACGAACGCGACCGCGGTCAGCGCCACGGGCAGACCCAGCGTGTGCGTGTGCAGGACCGCCGCACCCAGCAGGAAGTTCACGCCGGCGCCGACGAAACGGCCGAACGACGTGGAGAACGCAAACGCCGTCGCGCGCACTCGGGTTTCGAACTGCTCGGGCAACCACAGGCTGAAGATCGCGAAGTTGCCGCCGAAGAAGCCGAGTACGAATAACCACGCGATGAAAGGCGCGAGTCCGTTGGGCAAATAAAACGCCCAGCCGAAGCTGCCGGCGATCGAAATCGCCATCCCGCCAAAGTAAATCGCGAGCGTCTTTCTGCGTCCTATGCGCTCCGAGAGCACCGGCACCAGCAGACAACCCAGGATGGTGCCGACAGACAACAGCGCGGTGGCCCACGACGCGGTTTTAGTCGCGCCGCTCTTGTCGAAACCGGCGTGCTGCGCCAACTGAATGACGGCCGTGGGTTCGTAAACTGCGCCCGCCCACAAACCCACGATCGCGATGGTCAGTAGCGCACACGCCACCCAGGTACGGCGCCGGTAGCGCGGCCCGAGAATCTCGCGCAGCGGCTTGGTGCGGACCGCGGGGTCGGGCTCGAGCTTCTCCCACTTCTCGGTTTCCTTGACCCGGGTCAGGATCAGAATGGCGACGACGACTGGCACGGCGCCGGTCAAAAACATTGCTCGCCAACCAAAATGGACGCCGATCGTGTAGTTGAGTGCCGCCGCCAGAAAGAAGCCGGCGTAGTAGCCGGTCTGCAGGTAGCCGGCCCCCATCTTGCGCCGGTCCTCCGGCCATGCCTCCGCCACGTAAGTCCCCGCGAGTGCCCACTCCCCGCCGATACCCACACCCGCGATGAAGCGGAACGCGGCCAGCTCCCAGACGTTTTGCGCCGCGGCAGACAGCCCGGTGAAGATCGCGAACGTGAAGATCGTGGCGGCCAGCACCTTGGTCCGCCCGAAGCGGTCGGCAATCGGACCCCAGATGAACGACAGGCCCCAGCCCACCAGAAATAGGGCAAAAAGGATCGACCCCGAGAGACCGACATTGCTCGGCGTCGCGGCGAAACCCGAACGCGGCAGCAGCTCGGTCAGCGCGGGCGTGAGCACCAGCGCGTAGATGAACGAATCCATCCCGTCGAGCGTCCAGCCCGTCCAGGCGCCCCAGAATCCGGCGATCTGTGAACGATTGAGCGGCGTGCGACGCCTCCCGACATCGGGCCGTTCGGTCGTTGAAGTCATCTGGTGTCCTCCGGTGACACTGCGGAACGACCGCTGATATCCCGTAAGCGCCAAGCTTGGCGTTCGTCCCGCGTCACATTGTATATAATATAGTGATGAGCGTAACAGGTCACTCTCCCTCGGACAATGCGCTGGGTGCGTTACCCGCCGCGCTGTCGCTCGCCGAACGTGGCAGCACGCCGCGGCTGATCGCGAATGCGTTGCGCGCGGCGATCGTCGACGGAACGCTCGCACCCGGCACGCCGCTGCGTCAAGACGCCATCGCGCGGCACTTCGCCGTCAGCGCGATCCCCGTCCGCGAGGCCCTGCGCCAGCTGGAGAGCGAGGGGTGGGCCAAAGTCGAGATGAACAAGGGCGCCACCGTTGCGCCGTTGTCTGCCGGCGAGGCGCGTGAGATCTACGAGATCCGCGCCGCGCTCGAGAGTCTGGCGATCGCGCGGGCGATCCCCGCTCACACGCCGGAGTCGCTGCGGCACGCGGAAGCGCTGTGCAAGGCGGCGTCGGCCGAAACCGAGCCGTCGCTCTACGTGGCCCGCAACGAGGCTTTTCACCAGAGCCTCTATGAGCCCGCCGCGCGACCCCAACTCCTGGCGATGATCGGGATGCTGCACGAACGTGGGGAACGCTACCTGCGGCTCAAGCTGGGCCTACCGTCGTACAAGCGGGAGTCGGACCGGGAGCACATGGCACTGCTCAAGGCCGTGCGCCGCGGCGACGTCGCCACAGCCCAGGCGCTGGTCACCAAGCACCTGCTCGACACCGGCGACCTGATCCACCGCTTCCTTGCCGAAGACGCCCAGGCTTAGCTGTGCCCACCGCCGGAGAACGAGGCCACGGCGACACCTGGTTTGCCGCGGCGCCGGGAGAGCGCCAAGCGGTCCGCGTCGACAGTCGCGTCACGGACGGCGCTTACGCCATCATCGAGTCGGCGGCCGAGCCGGGTTGCGCGGTGCCGACCCACCTGCATCGCAATGAAGAGGAGCACTTACTGGTGATCGCCGGTGAATATCGAATTGCCGTCGGCGACAAGGTCTTTGACGCGACCCCCGGGGCATGCATCAGGGTCCCGCGCAATTCGCCGCACAGCTGGAGGAACATCGCTCAGGCCGAGAGTCGACTGCTGGCCATCATTACTCCTGGCGGCTTTGAGCAAATTGTCTACGAGGTTAAAAACACTCCCGCCGACAAAATCCATGAGCTTGCCGCGCGGTTCGGCTGCGAAATATTGGGCCCGCCACTCGCCTAACGCCGCTGCCGGTGCCGCGCGACCGGTGCCGGATGGTGGCTGACCGGGGCGGTGAAGCCCTCGGTGTCGTCGAAGAAGGCCCACTGCCCGTCGTCGTCGACCTCCATGCGCCAACCGAGCTCCGAGCTGCCGATCGAGGCCGTAAACCACGCGTGCGCGGCCTCCGCGCTGTCGAAATTCTTGGTCGCCACCACACCGCCATGTGGGTCGACGATCCGGAATTTGGCCATGCGAGTGAATATCCCTTCCAGCACGCATTCAATCGCATTAATAGCCGGCTGACTAGTGCCGCGAGCGGAAACGCCGCCTACACCGTGCGCGTTAAGCGGTCGGCGAGCAGCTCGGCGAATCGGGCCGGATCGTCGAGCGCTCCCCCTTCGGCCAGAAGCGCTGTGCCATAGAGCAACTCGGCGGTTTCGGTGACCCCGGTGAGCGCCGCATCGTCGGCCGCGTTCTTCTGCGCGTCCCGCAGGCCGGTGATGAGCGGATGTTTGGGGTTGATTTCCAGGATCCGCTTGTCGACCGGAACGTCCTGACCCGATGCCCGGTAGAGGCGGGCCAACGCAGGCGTGATCCCGAAGGCGTCGGTGATCAGGCAGGCCGGCGACTCGGTGAGCCGGTTGGACAGCCGCACCTCCTTGACGTGATCGCCCAAGGTCTCCTTCAGCCAGGCCAGCAGGTCGGCGAACTCCTTCTGCTGCTCCTCGCGTTCAGCCTCGCTTGTGTCCTCGTCGGAACCCAGGTCGACCTCACCCTTCGCCACCGACTGCAGCGGCTTGCCGTCGAACTCGGTCACCGATCCCACCCAGATCTCATCGACGGGGTCGGTGAGCAGCACGACCTCGTAGCCCTTGGCCTTGAACGCTTCGAGGTGCGGGGACTTCAGGAGTTGCTGCGGCGATTCGCCGGTGGCGTAGAAGATCTGCTCCTGACCGTCTTTCATGCGTTCGACGTACCCGGCAAGCGTGGTCAATTCGTCGTCGCTGTGGGTCGAGGTGAACGAGGAAACCCGTAACAGCGCCTCCTGGTTGTCGTAGTCCAGCATCAGGCCCTCCTTGAGGACCTTGCCGAATTGCCGCCAGAACTTGAGGTAATCCTCCGGGCGTTCGGTTTGCAGATCCTTGATCGTCGACAGGACCTTCTTGGTGAGACGCCGGCGAATCGCGTTGATCTGCCGGTCTTGCTGCAGGATTTCCCGCGACACGTTGAGCGACAGGTCTTGCGCATCGACCACGCCCTTGACGAAGCGCAGGTATCTGGGCAGCAGCTGGTCGCAGTCGCCCATGATGAACACGCGCTTGACATAGAGCTGCACGCCGATTTTGGCGTCGCGGTCGAACAGGTCAAACGGTGCCTGGGACGGGATGAACAGCAGGGCTTGGTACTCGAAGGTGCCCTCGGCCTTCATGGCGATGACCTCGAGCGGCTCGTCCCAGGCGTGCGCGATGTGCTTGTAGAACTCCTTGTATTCCTCGTCGGAGACCTCATCTTTGGGCCGCGCCCACAGCGCCTTCATCGAGTTGAGGGTCTCGGTCTCGACGGTGACGGTTTCCTCGCCGCCCTCGTCTTCTTCGCCCGAGGCGGGTGGTTGCTGGCGCTCCACCTCCATTCGGATGGGCCAGGCGATGAAGTCGGAGTACCTCTTGACCAGGTGCCTGATCTTCCATTCCGCGGTGTAGTCGTGCAGCTCGTTCTCGGCGTCTTCGGGCTTGAGGTGCAGGGTGACCGAGGTTCCCTGGGGAGCCCCACCATCTGATGAGTCGATGGATTCGATGGTGTAGGTGCCGTCGCCGCTCGATTCCCACCGCGTGGCTTCGCTCTCGCCGGCCTTGCGCGTCAGCAGCTCGACCTTGTCGGCGACCATGAAGACCGAATAGAAACCGATGCCGAACTGGCCGATCAGCTCCTCCGAGGCTGCTGTGTTTTTTAGGTTCTTGGCCTCACGCAGCTGCTGGCGCAGCTCGGCGGTGCCCGACTTGGCCAGCGTGCCGATCAGGTCCACCACCTCGTCGCGCGTCATGCCGATGCCGTTGTCGCGGATCGTCAGGGTTCGCGCGTCCTTGTCGGCCTCGATCTCGATGTGCAGATCGGAGGTGTCAACGTCGAGGTCTTTGTTGCGGAACGCTTCCAGCCGCACCTTGTCCAGCGCATCAGAGGCGTTGGAGATCAACTCCCGCAGAAACGAGTCCTTGTTGGAGTAGACCGAGTGAACCATTAAATCCAGCAGCTGCCGGGCCTCCGCCTGGAACTCCAACTGCTCGACACGTGCATTCATGAGACGTCCTTCGACCACATATCATTTGAATTTAGCCGACGTAGCTGAAGGGATATTAGGTGTCCGTTGCTCAACGCGAACGCGCCGCCCTGGTCGAGACCCTGCGCGAGGTCGGGCCCGACGCGCCCACCCTGTGCGAAGGGTGGAAGACCCGAGACCTAGCCGCCCACCTGGTGATCCGGGAATACCGCCCCGACGCCGCGCCGGGAATCATGATTCCCTTCTTTGCCTCGCATACCGCCAAGGTGCAAGACGAGGTGGCCGAGCAGACGGACTGGGACGCGCTGGTGGACAAGCTCGCGTCCGGTCCGCCCGTCTACTCGCCGTTCAAACTGCTCGACCCGGTGGCCAATGTCGCCGAGATGTTCATCCACCATGAGGACGTGCGCCGCGCGCAGCCGGGCTGGGAGCCGCGGGTGCTCGAACAGGGGCTGTGTCGGGCGCTGCGGCGCACGCTGTCGCTGATGGCCCGGGTGACGCTGGCCAAAGTCCCCGGGCGGGTGGCCTTGCGCATCCCGGAGGGCAAGACGGTGCTGACCGCGGGTCGCGGCCCGACGGTCGTGGTGACCGGCGCGCCCGAGGAACTGCTGTTGTTCTCCGTCGGGCGGGAGGCGCGGGTCGAGATCGACGGCGACGCGGCGGCGATCCAGGCGGTCCGCGACGCACCGAAGGGCTTGTAGCGGTCCACGGCCACGCCGGCCACTTCAGCACCACCAGCGAGTTGTCACGCGAATCGAAAACTTGATATCGGGTGCGCTGTCAAGTTGCTCGCCGGGAGCTAGGTCAAGAACGCGACCGGCTGGCGTGGTCGATCCCCGCGGTGTCGGCGGCGGGAGTTTCGATGTGAACGGGCGCTCTCGGTGTGTGGTCGATTCGGAGCCCCACTGACATTCCTGGCTTGCATCCCGTACCACACGCCGCCCGGCCATCGGCGCCTACACTTTGACCACGGGGTTCGGTCAGGAGCGGCGGATGAATCGCTGGAGTTGCCGACTGGTCGTCAGCGGTCGATCGTGACGGGGCCGCTTCATTTGATCACCGGCGCCGGTGGAGGCACCGGCGGCGTGAGCCGGCTGGTGGTCGAGCAGCTGCGCGGGCGCGGCGAACGCGTGCGCGCACTGGTTCACCGCGACGATGCGCGCGCCGGCCCGTTGCGCGACCTTGGCGCCGAGGTGGTGGTCGGCGACCTGACCGATCCGCGGGACGTGGTGGACGCCATCAGTGGCGTTGACCGCGTGTTCTTCTCCATGAGCGTCTCACCGGACTACCTGCAGGCCACCGTCGTCGTGTGTGACGCGGCGTTGGAATCGGGTCGCCTCGAGGCGCTGGTGAACATGTCGCAGATGACGGTCTCGCAGATGACGCTGACCAGCAGCGGGGAGTCTCATCAGCATCGCTTGCACTTTCTCGCGGAGCATCTCCTGAACTGGTCCGGGGTGCCGGTCGTGCACATCAGACCGACTGCGTTCCTCGACAATCCGATGTTCACGTTGTTTGCGGTTCCGTTGTTGCGGGAGCGAAACGTCTTGGCGCTGCCGTTCGGCAGCGGCCGCACCTCACCGATCGCCGCCAGCGATGTCGCCCAGGTGGTCTCAACCGTCCTGATGGACCCGCCACAGCGCATCGGGCACGTGTACGAGTTGACCGGTCCGGAAAGCCTCGACATCGATGGATTGGCCGCACAGTATTCTCGCGGGTTGCATCGACCGATCACCGGCAGCGATATCCCGCATGACAAGTGGGTCGAGGAGGTTCTCAAGCCGTTGGGCCTTCCTGAGCACCTCCAGCAGCACCTCGCAACTATGGCGCAATTACATCGCGCTGGCCGCTACGACCGCGCCACCGATGACGTTGAAAAGCTAACCGGTCGAAAGGCTTTGACTGTCGAGCAATACATCACTGAGAACCCGCAGCTGTTCTCTTGAGGATCCCTACCGAAATCAGCCGAAGGCCTCGCGCAGGTCTTTCTTGATGACCTTGCCGAATTGGTTACGGGGCAGCGCATCGACGATCACCAGGCGCTCGGGGTGCTTGTAGCGGCTCAGCCCTTGCGAACGGCAGTGCCTGACCAGGGATTCCAACGACACCGCGTCGGCCGACGCGGGCACCACGACGGCGCAGACGCGCTCGCCGGTGCGGGGGTCGGGCACCCCGATGACCGCGACATCGGCCACCGCGGGATGGGCGGCCAGCGCATTTTCGACTTCGAGGGCCGACACGTTCTCCGCGTTGCGGATGATCGCGTCTTTGATGCGACCGGTCACGCGGACGTTGCCGTCGGCGTCGATCAGTCCGAGATCGCCTGTGCGCAGCCAGCCTTGGGCGTCGAACGCATCGGCGTCGAGCGTGGCGTCCGCGTAGCCCAGGAAGCATTGCGGTCCCTTGAGCCGCAGCTCGCCCTCCTTGCCGACGGGCAGTTCGGTTTCCGAGTTGTCGACCACCCGGACGCTGACCCCGGGAGTCGGCGCGCCAACGGTGTGGTCGAGCACGTGCGGCGCGGCGGACAAGGGCGGCGAGGTCGCCACCGGAAATTCGGTGAGCCCCCAGGCGTTGGCGATGCCGGCCACCCGGAAGGTTTCGCGGATCTGTCGTCCCAGCTCTGCGGTGATGGGGGCGCCCCCGGCCAGGCAGCCCCGCACGCAAGGAAACAGCCGATCGTCGCCGTGCGCCCGTTGGGCCTCGAGAAATCCGACGAAGAAGGGCGTCGCCATGCCCAGGAAGGTCGGTTTGTGCGCCGCGACGGAAAACGGTGTCGTCGCCGGATCGAAGACCTCGAACAGCGCGAGCCGCATGCCGCTCAGCAGCGCAGCGGCCAGCATCACGGCTCCGCCGATGTGGGCGACGGGAAAGGCAACCGGGTCGACGTCGCCGGCGGTGATGCCGATGGTGCGCACCAGGCCGGTCGCGGCGGCGATCACCGACGCGTCGGTGTGGCGGATGCCCTTGGGCGCCGCGGTGGTGCCCGACGAGTAGTAGACCCACCGGGCGTCGCTCGCCGGTCCCGGAACCGGCCCGAGCGCGTGCGCGCTCGCTCGGGGCAGCCGTAGTTCGCCGGTTTCCGGCGGGGTTTCCAGGTCGACGGTGATGACCTGGAAACCCGCATCCGAGGCCAATGCCCGCGCCAGCCCACCGTGATCGAATCCGTGCCAGACCTCGGGTGCCACAAGGAATTCCGTGGACAGCTGCGCGGTGATGAAACCGACCTCGCGTTCGCGCAGTATCGGGATGATCGGGTTTTGCACCGTCCCAAGCCGGACCAGCGCCGCCATGACGACCATGGTTTCCAATGTGGTGGGCAGTTGCCAGGACACGACGCTTCGGGCGCCGATGCCGCGTTCGGCGAACGCGGCGGCCGTCGTGCACGCTTCGTCGCGGAACTGGCCGGCGGTCAGGCTGCGTCCGTACTCGTCGGCGAGGAGCGGCCGGTCGGGATCGCGTTGCGCCGCGTCGGCGATCAGCCCCCAGTAGGTGACGCCCCGCTCACCCGTCATCCGGCCGGCAGCTCAGATGGTGGACGAAATCCGGAGTGCGCGATCGCGACGGACACGCAATTGCCGATCGGGCCCTTCTGATCGACGAGGACGGCCGAGCCGGTGGCCACCCCGTCGTGGCTGTAGTGCGTCAGCGAAGCCAGACCGAGCTGGATCCCTTCGGGCAGCCGGCTCAGCGTCAGGGTGTAGTCGGCGTTGATGAACTGCAACGCGTTGGTGCCCCAGTTCGCGATTGACGCCGTGATGTCGGCCGCCATGGCCGCGCGGGTGAAGGCGCTGAGGGGTTCGTCGTCGATCAATGGGCGCGTTTCGTGCAGCCAGGTGTATTTGGGCCCAGATCGGTCGGCCCAGTCGGGATCGGGATTCTGGATTCCGGAGCCCCAGCCGTAGGTCCGCAGGAAAAGCGACGGTTGGGCGCCGTCCTCGATGGGCAGCGGCGGCAGTTGTACCGATTGGGACCAGACCTGTCCATCGGGCTGCGTGCCGCGCCGCAGAAACAGTGCGCTCGCCCGCGCGACCGTGACGTCATTCTGGATGAGAACGGCCTCGACGAGCCGCAATCGCCGGCGGTCGTGGTGGACGCGGGTTTGTACCTCGATTGGTTCCAGCGCGGTGGGCGCGGGAAGGTCGACGGTCAGCCGCGCGGGCTGCAATTGCGGATCGTCGACCGCGCGCTCGACCGCCCAGCCCAGCAGCCCGCCGACGACATGGCCGCTGAGCGACGGGCCCCACCCACCGCGCGCGATTCCGGTTGGCGCGTAATGACTTCCGTCGCGCACAAAGTACGGCAGGGACGCCGCCGGTTGAATCTCGTCCGGCGAAGGCTTCGTTTCGGTCAAGGCGCGACTCTCCACGTGGTCGGGACTCTCATGCGATTCCTCCAGCACGGAGGCCAACTGTAGATCTTACAGTTTCGTTTCCAGTCCCGATCGCCGTGGCGACGTATCGCCGAGATCGACGCTAGCGCGCAACGCACTCGAACTTTTTCCAGCTGCCGTCGATTTCGGTGGCCAGCCGTGGCGGGCGATCAGGCGATCGCGGCGCCCACCAAATGGCCGATCGCATAGGTGACCGCTAAGGCAAGACCACCACCGATGATGTTGCGGAGCATCGCCCGGCCCTGCGGCGCCCCGCCCAATCCGGCCGACACTGACCCGGTGACCAGCAACGCCAGTAGTACCGCCACGACGGTGGCCGGGATCCGCCATGCCACCGGTGGCGCCAAGATCACGATCAACGGCAGCAAGGCACCGAGCGTGAACGACAGCGCCGAGGACAACGCGGCCTGCCACGGGTTGGTGAGCTCGTCGGGATCAATACCGAGTTCCACCTCGGCATGGGCCAGCAACGGATTGTGATCGGTGAGTTCCTCGGCCACCGTGCGGGCGGTGGCCGGCGTCAGGCCTTTCGCTTCATACAGTGCGGCAAGCTCGTCCAACTCGGCGGCCGGATCGTCGCGCAACTCCTGAATTTCCTTGTGCAGCAGCGCCCGTTCGGCGTCGCGCTGGGTGCTGACGGAGACGTACTCCCCCAAGGCCATCGACACGGCCCCAGCGGCCAGCCCGGCGACCCCGGCGGTCAGTATGGGAGCGCGCGCCACCGTCGCGGCCGCCACACCCACGACGATGCCCGCTATGGAGACGATTCCGTCATTGGCGCCCAGCACCCCGGCGCGCAGCCAATTCAGCCTTGCCGCCATCGAACCGACATGGGGTTCGGCGGGATGAGACCTAGCTGACACGGACCCCACGATAGACCTCAAAAACGCGGTCTACCAGCCAAGATAGCCTTGCCAAATGTAGCGCAGCCTCGTCTAATGCGTGCCGTCAAACGTTGCGCATGGTCCTGTCACAGCGGATCCATAGACGAGCTTTCTAATGTTGCGGGCGTTGGGGGGTTCAGGAACTCCACTATTGGATGGGTGAAGGACCATGAAACTAAAGCAAATTATCGCGGGGGGAACGATCGCCGGAGCACTCGGCGCGGCCGCGTTGGGAGTGGGCGCCGGTTTGGCGAATGCCGCTCCCGGACCGCAACCGCCGGCTCCAGGCGGTAACCACGCCGGGCCTGCACCCGGAGACTTCCACGCCCCGAACGCACCCGGCAATCCCGGTGGGCCGGGCGGACCCGGGGGGCCGGGCCATCCGGACGGACCCGATCATCCGGGCGGCCCCGGCGGCCCCGGCGGGCCCCCGCCCGGTCACCCAGATGGCCCCGGCGGCCCAGGTGGACCTCCGGGCGGACCTGGCGGGCCGGGCCATCCGGGCGGACCCGATCATCCGGGCGGCCCCGGCGGCCCTGGTGGGCCTCCGCCCGGTCACCCAGATGGCCCAGGGGGCCCGGGCGGCGCGTGGCACGGCGACCCTCAGCGCGGCTACTTCCACGGCGCCCCGTGGGGCGATGGACCGGGACCGTGGGGATACGGCGCGCCGCCACGGCCGGCATGGGACCGACCGCTTCCGCCGCCTGGCGGGGCATGGGGCTATGGGCCGGTCAATTACTACGGCTACCAGGAAACGCCCATCTGGGATCCCGGCTTCAACCAATGGGGCTTCTGGTTCTTCGGGGTCTGGATCCCGCTGTAAACCTAGGGAAATCAAGGGCACGCGCGACGGCCGCTTCGCCAATCGGCGGGGCGGCCGTCGGCGTATCCAAACCGGTTTGTCATCCAGTCACTTTGGGCTTGATCTCCTCGATCACCCACTGCGCGTAGTCGAGGTACTCATCGACCCCGCGGACCGCGGGCACGGGCACCGCGCTGACGGTCACCCCCTGCTCGGCGAGCCAGCACAGGCGGTCAACGATCTCCTGGGCGCTCAGGCCGGGACGAGCGTCTGGATCGTCGACAATGCGATGTCCCTCACCGACGCGCGTGGTGCCCATTCCGTGCATGACCTCGAACGGGCGGCCGCCGTACGCGGGCTGACCCTTGATGAAGTCGACACGTTCGGCGATCTTGTCCGCCGGGGTCAGGAACGGCCACCAACCGGAGGCAAATCTGGCCGCGCGCTTGAGGGCCGCATCGGCGTCACCGCCGATCCAGATCGGAAGGTGCGGTTTCTGAACGGGTTTCGGCTCGAAGGCCACGTCGCGGAATGAAACGTATCTTCCGTCGAAGCGAGGCGATTCGCTGGTCCACAGCTCGATGATCGCCGCCAGGTACTCGTCTGCGATGCGGCCACGTTCGCCGAAAGGCACCCGGAGCAGCTCGAATTCGCGTTGCAGCCAACCGACTCCGAAGGTGGCCATCATGCGCCCACTGCTCATCCAGTCGGCGGTCGCCAAAGCCTTGGCCAGCACGATCGGGTGCTGCAGCGGTAACAGCGTGACACACGAGTTCAGCCGAATCCGTTCGGTCGCCCCGGCGATGTAAGCCTGGGCGACGGTCGACTGAAGGTAATGCGGACCCGAAAGTTCGACGTTGTCGGCGGGAATGACGAAGTGCTCGGGGATCGCGATCATGTCGTAGCCCATCGCCTCGGCGCGTTTGACCATGCGGGTCTGGTCGGCGCCGGTGACGGCGGCTTCCCAGGGCTGGGTCATTGCCTTGAGCCGCACCATGTGCGGCAGCGGGAAGACGAATTTCACCGGGGCTCCTGGCGTGCTCGACGAACGGAGTGATCGTCCCAGCATAAAGACGCAGGTCGTTCATCAATATAGCAGAACTGCTATACTTCGGAGATGACTTCTTACGGCGGTGATCTGATTCGCGAAGCCCGCCGGCGCGCGGGCCTGACGCAGGTAGAGCTGGCAAGCCGGGCCGCGACAACCCAATCCGCCATCGCACGTTGGGAGGCCGGGCGCACCGCCGTCAGCCTCGACGACGTCCGTCGGCTGGTGCGCCTGTGCGGTTTCGACCTCGAGCTGATGCTCGTGCCGCGCGACGACAGCGACATGGCCCAGGCCGCGCGGCTTGCCGCACTCAGCGGACAGGAGCGCATCGACCGCCACGCTCGGGTGACCCGGCAGCTGGCGGCGCTGCGCGAGGCCGGACGGAGCTGAGATGGAACTCGACCTGCCCCGCATCGTGGCGGTCCTGAATCGAAACAACGTCTCCTACATCCTCATTGGCGGCCTCGCCGCGGTCTACCACGGCTCACCGTTTCCCACTGAGGACGCCGATATCACCCCGGACACGAACCGGCGCAACCTCAATCGCCTCGCCACCGCGCTGCGCGAACTCAACGCGCGAATCCGCACCGACTCCGAACCCGGCGGCCTACCGTTCCGGTGTGACGGCGAGGCACTGGCCGCCGCGCAAACCTGGAATTTCACGACCGACGCCGGCGATCTCGACGTGACCTTCAACCCTTCCGGCACACGGGGTTATCGCGATCTGCGCCGCGATTCCGCCCAGGCCGAGCTTTACGGGGTGAGCGTGCGCATCGCGTCGCTCGGTGACGTCATCCGGTCGAAGCAAGCCGCCAATCGGCCGAAGGATCAGCGAATGCTGCCGGCATTGCGCGAGATCCTCGCCCGACGGCAGGGCTAGCTCTTGGTGCCGACGGTGATCAGATCCGACACGATCCGCGTCCAAACCGGTCGCCGGATGCGGTGCTGATCGCTGATGCTGAACCCCGCGTCTTCAAACATCGATCGCATCTCCGCCGGCGACGCGTTGTGCTGCGGCTTCCACCTGTGCGACGAGCGCGGCTGCAGCAGCGGTTGGCGGGTGCTCAGGGCCGAGACGGCCACCAGTCCGCCGGAGCCCAACACGCGATGGAATTCGCGTAGCGCCGCCGGTTGGTCGAAGAAGTGGAACGCCGAGGTCGTCACGACGGCGTCGAGGGTGCCATCGTCGAACGGCAGCTGCTCGGCCGGGGCGCGCAACCATGTCACCCGGTCGGACCTGGCGTGGGCCTGGCTGAGCATGCCGTCGGACATGTCGACGCCGTAGATCTCGTCGAGGTGTAGTTCGCGCGCGATCCGATCGCTGAGAATGCCTGTGCCACAGGCGATGTCAGCGATCCGGCGAGATCTGTGGTCGCGCAGCTGCGCGATCACCTCGTCGTGGGGCGGACGGTAAATCCATTGCTGCAGGAACGGGAGGTCGTAGGCAGGGGCGAGGAAACTCCACATCCGGGTGACCGCGTCGTTGAACCCTCGGCGTTGTCCGTCGGTCATTTGCTGGCCGCAAGCACCTAGCGCGGACCCGGCCCGCCCGGACCACCCGGGCCGCCGGGGCCACCGGGCCCGCCCGGCCCGCCGGGTCCGCCGGGGCCATTTGCGGTCGGCAGCCAGAACACGCATTGGTTGAGGCCGGTGCTCCACACCCAGCCGGGGGCGCACGGGTCGTCGGCCCGCGCGATCGCCGGCGCGGCGACTACGGTCACCGGCAATGCGGCCAAAACAAGCGCGAAAGCACCTGCGCCACAGCGCATTAGTGCATCCCTCAGTGCGGGCCTCATTGCGATTGTCGCCATGTCAGTCCTCCTCCCGGCGAGTGACCAGCTCCGACATTCGATGCGGGCGCCCGCGCGTTTTGCCTCAGTACTGATTTAATCGCGGTCCGCAGTCGCCGGACCAGCATTTGGGCGAATTCGATATGCGCCGCGGTCACCCCGCGGGCGCGGTGGTGAAGGTTCGGCGGTAGGCGTCGGGAGTGGTGGCGAGCGTCTGGCGGAAGTGCCGGCGGAGGGTGGCCGCGCCCCCGAAGCCGCATTCGGTGGCGATGCGTTCGATGGGTAAGTCGGTGGTTTCCAACAGCTGTTGGGCTCGGCGTACACGTTGGGCATTGAGCCAGTCGAGGGGCTTGGTCCCGGTGCGGGCAACGAGTTGCCGGTGCAGGGTTCTGACACTCACCCCCGACCGATTGGCAAGATGTTCGACGGTCAGCGGTTCGTCGAGATGCGCGAGTACCCAATCCATCGTGTCGCCGACGACGTCGTTGCTCACCGTGTCGGGGATCGGATTCGCGTACTGGCGTTGGTGCCCCTCGCGATGTGGCGGCGCCACCAGCCGTCGCGCCACTTGATTGGCAACCGTTGCGCCATAGTCTTTTCGCACGATGTATAGGCACAGGTCCGTGCCCGCGGATTTCCCGGCCGAGGTGAGGACGTCGCCCTCGTCGACGTAGAGCGCCGCCGAGTCCACCGAGATTTGCGGGTAGCGCCGCGCGAGGGTGGACGCGTGCATCCAATGCGTCGCCGCGCGTCGCCCGTCGAGCAGACCGGCCGCGGCGAGGGCGAAGGCGCCGGTGCAGATCGACGCGACGCGGGCTCCGCGCCGCGATGCCAACCGGATCGCATCGACCAGTCCCCGCGGCGGCTCCAGCGCGTCGTCGTGGCAGGCGGGCACGATGACCGTGTCCGCACTGATCAGGTCGGCATAGGTATACGGCGTCGCCGCCGTGAACCAACGGTCCACGCGCGTTCCGCCGGATGGGCTGCACACCCTCAGCTCGTACCAGTCGTCGCTCAGGTCCGAGCGGTTGGTGCCGAAGATCGCGCACGGGGCGGCGAGTTCGAAGATCGGCACCCGGTTGCTCAGTGCCACGGCAACAATGTGCGCCATGACCGAAATTGTACGGTATGTGTCATATCGGCCACTGGCTCGGCGGTGCGTCGGCGACGGATGCTCGAATGATGATGAAGAGAACCATTGATCAAGAGGCCCGCGTCGGTACTTCCGGATGGTTGCGCCCGGCGATCGCGGTGGCGGCAATCGGTTGGGGCGCCAATCAGTTCGCGCCGTTGATCGTGATGTACCAGCAGCACGGCCTGTCGGTCGCCGCGACCCAGGTGATGTTCGCACTCTATGCGGTGGGTCTGGTGCCGGCGCTCCTGGTCGGAGGCCGTTGGTCCGACCGGGCCGGGCGCCGGGTCGTGGTGATGACAGCGTTGCTGCTGTCGCTGGCCGCCTCGGTTGTCCTGATGACCGGCTCGGCATGGCACGGGCTGCTGTTTCCCGGGCGCCTGCTCGCCGGGGTGAGCAGTGGCCTCGCCTTCGGTACCGGTGCGGCCTGGATCAGGGAGCTGTCCGCGCTCGATGCTCATCACACGGCGGGGCCCCGACGTGCGACCGTCGCGATGACGATCGGCTTCGGCGGTGGTCCGTTGGCAGCCGGGCTTGTGGCTCAACACCTTTCGCGTCCCGAGCTGTGGCCGTACGTACCACAGATCGCGCTTGCGGCCCTCGCGCTGCTCTCGGTTGGCAAAGCCGGGGACTCGTCGGGCTCTGCGGGCGCGGCCACCGTAGCAGGTTCGACCGCGCGCGATGCGTCACTGCGTAAACACCTGCTGTTGGTGTCAGCGCCGTTCGCGCCGTGGGTATTTGGGACCGCCGCGGTGGCGCTGGCCTACCTGCCGGCGCTGGTCGCAGACCGCGCCGGTTCGCAGCCGTTGGCTTTTGCGGCGGTCGCCACGGCGATCCCGGCCTTCGCCGGGGTGCTCGTTCAGCCGTTGGTCGCCCGTCTGCGTCCGGGCGGTCGGCTCGGCCTTCTGCAGCCGGCGATGATCGTGGCTGTCCTCGCGCTGATCGTCGCCGCGTGGGCCGCCTCGGCGGCGACCGTGTGGGCCGTCCTGGTGGCCGCCGCGGTGCTGGGTGCCGCGTACGGCGTCACGCAGTTCGCGGGCCTCGCCGACGTCCAGCGCGTCGCCGACCCAAGCAGGCTTGGCTTGGCGACGTCCGCCTACCAGGCGTTGAGCTACCTGGGATTCGCGCTGCCGTACCTGCTCACACTCGGCCACACCCACCTCGGTTGGTCTCCGGTCACCGGTTTAGGCGCGGTGGCGATCCTCGCGGTCGCATCGCTGCTGTGGCTCACCCTGCACGGCCGATTGGCGCGGCGGGCTGCCCATTGCCCCGCCAATGAAGCCGCGCCCTCGGCCCCGGTCAGCTGTTCGGCCCCGGCGTGACCGCGCTCCACCACTGCCGATGCGCCCGTTGACAATCGCCGCTACTCCTTGACGGGTTTGCGTCGGATACCCCCGGTGACGATCGCAATTACTTTTGCAAATCAATTGCATGTGCACTGCGGGCGTCGCTACGGTCGTGATGACGTGGTTTGCCGCCTATGCCCGAGGAGCCGCGACATGGTCCAAGTTGCGCCCGGCCCAGACCTCTCACCATGGTCTCGGCTGCGGGCGTCCTTGGCTCCGGCGGAGTGGTGGCGACTGTCATCGATGTTGGCGGTGATCGTCGCGCTGCATCTGATTGGCTGGCTCACGCTGACGTTGTCGGTGGACCCACGCGGGCCGAGCCTGAGCGGCAAGGCCTTTGGGATCGGCGTCGGGATTACGGCCTACACGTTGGGGCTGCGGCACGCCTTCGACGCCGACCACATCGCGGCCATCGACAACACCACCCGCAAGCTGATGAACGACGGACAGCGCCCGCTGGCGGTTGGCTTCTTCTTCTCGCTGGGCCACTCCACGGTCGTCTTTGCGCTGGCTCTGCTGCTGGCGACCGGCGTCAAGGCGGTCCTCGGGCCCATCGAGGACGACTCCTCGAGGCTGCACCACTACACCGGCCTGATCGGCACCAGCGTCTCCGGTGCGTTCTTGTACGCGATCGGGCTCCTGAACGTCGTCGCATTGGTGGGCATCTGGCGCGTGTTCAGGAGGGCACGGCACGGGTGCTACGACGAAGCCGAACTCGAAGCGCAATTGCAAAACCGCGGATTTTTCAACCGCGTCTTGGGCCGCGTCACCCGCTCGATCACGATGTCCTGGCACATGTACCCCATCGGGCTGTTGTTCGGCCTCGGTTTTGACACCGCCACCGAGATCGCCCTCCTGGTGCTGGCCGGCACCAGCGTCGCGGCCGGCTTGCCCTGGTATGCCATCTTGTGCCTGCCCATGCTGTTCGCCGCCGGCATGTGCCTACTCGACACCATCGACGGAACGTTCATGAACTTCGCCTACGGCTGGGCCTTTTCGCACCCGGTGCGCAAGATCTACTACAACCTCACCGTCACCGCGCTGTCGGTGGCCGTCGCCCTTGTGATCGGAAGCGTCGAACTGCTCAGCCTTTTCGCCGCCCAGCTCGGCTGGCGCGGCCCGTTCTGGGAATGGCTCGGTGGCCTCGACCTCAATACCGTTGGGTTCCTCATCGTCGGAATCTTCGTCGTCACGTGGGCAACCGCTCTGCTCATCTGGCGCTACGCCCGTGTCGAAGAGAAATGGAGCTCCTAGGCCGGCTACGTCAAAGACGAAATCTCTTTGCCATCGCAGTGTTTGATCATCGCGTGCGTAAGCGCATCAGTTGAGTACTTTGAGCAATTCCTGGGCGAGCGGCGTGGCCGAGGCGGGGTTCTGCCCGGTGTACAGGTTGCGATCCACGACGGTGAACGGCTTCCAGATTTCGCCGCGGACGAAGTCGACGCCCAACTTGACCAGTTCGTCTTCGGCAGTCCACGGGGCCTTTTCCCGCAGCCCGACGGCGTCCTCCTCGTCATTTGTGTACGCGGTGACGCGGTAGCCAGCGAACGGCGACACGCCACTGCGCCGGGTGGCCAGCATCGCGACCGGGGCGTGGCAAACGATCGCTAGAGGCTTGCCCGACGCGAGCGCAGCGATGAGCAGGCGACCGGAGTCGGCGTCCTGCCACAGGTCCTCCATGGGGCCGTGGCCGCCGGGGTAGTAGACGGCGTCGTAATCGTCCAAGCGAGCGTCGGCCAGTTCGATTGGCCTGCGCAACTCTTCGGCGGATCGCAGGACTTCCTCGAGCTGCCGAGCGATCTCTTCACTGCCGGCCATCGAGGGACGCAAGCTCATCACGTCCACGTATGGCACTATCCCGCGGGGAGTCGACACCACAATCTCGTGGCCGGCCGATGTCAGCGCGCTGTACGGCGCAGCGAATTCTTCGGCCCAATAACCAGTCGGGTGCCTGGTGCCGTCCTTCAGCGTCCAGAAGCTGGTTGCGGTCATCACGAACAGGACTTTCGCCATCAGCAGCAGCTCCCTTTGGTTCGGGAGACCTGTGCGAGTCATACCGGCAGCCCGCACGCCCGGACGGCAGAAGTCTATGTGTTGCTACGACCCGCGGCAATCGGCGGCAAATTCTGACTCGAACCGACTCCGTTGTCCAGACCGATGTGCTTGCAAACCGGTTTGCGCCGTTGCGCGCTCGCCGCCCTCCCCCGCTTCTGGCGACCAGACGCGCCGTCGCTTCGCTCCCGGATCGTTTGCGTATCAAGAAAAGTGGCTGTGAAAACGCGCCGGCTTGGCCCGCTGCGGCCGATCGGCTTCACCCGGTGGACCCAGGGCGACCGCGACGATCACAGCAAAACAAGCGGAAGGGGCTTCACCCGCGTGTCCAACAGCGGTTCAGCGCGATTGACGGTTGACGAATGCGGGTATGACCTGGTCATCCCATCGATTGGGTGTCCCCTCGTTGGCATGAAGTGAGGGCCGATGGTCGGCTGGCTGGACAGGTTGCAGCGACGGAACCGCGCCGTCGGCGTGATCATTGCCGTCATCTACAAATACCTCGACGACCAGGGCGGCTACCTGGCCGCGCTGATCACCTACTACGGGTTTGTGTCGCTGTTCCCGCTGCTACTGCTGCTGACCACCGGGCTCGGGGTATTGCTGGCCGGCCGCCCGGACCTGCAAGAGCAGGTGCTGCACAGCACGTTGAGCCAGTTCCCCGTCATCGGCACCCAGCTGCACCAGCCCGAAGGGCTGAGCGGAGGCACCGTCGCCGTGGTCGTTGGCATCGCGGGCGCGCTCTACGGCGGTCTTGGCGTCGGTCAGGCCGTGCAGAATGCGATGGACTCGGTATGGGCCGTCCCAAGGAACAACCGTCCCGATCCGTTTCGCTCACGCTTGCGCAGCTTGCTTCTGCTGCTGGTACTCGGTTCGGCCGCAATCGCCGTTACCGTCCTCTCCGCGGTCGGCCAGGCCACCGGCGCGCTCGGCCTCTTCGGGAAGATCGGCATCGCCCTCGTCGCCGTGGCGATCAACGCCCTGATCTGCTTGGTGGTGTTTCGCGTTACCACCGCGCGACAGCTCACATACCGCCAAGTGTGGCCCGGAGCAGTCGCCGCGGCCCTCATCTGGCAGATATTGCAGTGGTTCGGCGCCGGCTACATCCGGCACACGGTGAAGACGGCCAGCGCCACCAACAGCGTCTTCGCTCTGGTGCTGGGGTTGCTGGCCTTCCTTTACCTGATATCGATGACGCTGGTGCTGTGTGCCGAGATCAATGTCGTTCTGGTGGAACGGCTTTACCCCCGCGCGCTGCTCACTCCCTTCACCGACGACGTGGACCTTACCCAGGCCGACCGCAAGACCTACACCAAGAAGGCAAAAGCCGAGCGCGTCAAAGCCTTTCAGCGCGTCAGCGTCAGGTTCGGCGAGGTCGCTCCCAAGGCCACGAGCGAGCCTACGGCCCACGCCCACGACCGACCCGCCGACTAATAGCTAGGTCGCGCCGATCTCGAAGGTGAATTCGTGGCCGCAGATGCCAATGCGGTCGCCCTCGGCCAGCGTCGCGCTGATCCGAATTCGTTGGCCGGCCACATCGACTCCGTTGGCCGACCCAAGATCGGTGATGACCAAGCTGTTGCCGGTGTCGACGATCACCGCGTGATGGCGGCTGACGGTGTCATCGTCGAGCACAATGTCGTTGTCGACGAGCCGACCGATGCGGGTGGTTGCTCCTCGCAACGGATAACGACGTCCGTCGGAGTCGCGCAACTGCGCGACGACGAACCCCTGGGCGCCATCGGGCCGGCGCTGAAGGGTTCCCACGGCACGTTTAGCGGTGGCGCGCGCGGCGTTCTTGGTGTCAAGCGGCTCTTGGCGGAGGATCCGCTGGTGAAGGCCTCGCAACGTGGGACCGGGATCGATGCCCAGATCGTTGGCGAGCGAGGCCTTCAGCCGCGCGTACGCGTCGAGTGCATCGTATTGCCGTTCCGCGAGGTAGTACGCGGTTATCAGCTGGGCCCACAGCGGTTCTCGGTAGGGATGCTCGGACGCCAGCGGTTCGAGTTCGCCGATAGTGGAATGAATTCGCCCGCAAGCGATCTCGGCTTCTGCCCGTGCGGTCAGCGCCACCAGCTTGTCCTCAATCAACGCGGCGGCGAAGGCCGGGACGAATTCGAAGTCGCGCAGATCCTCCAGCACCGGGCCGCGCCATTCGGCCAGCGCGGCCGACAGGTGGCGACTGGCCTCGTCAAATCGGCCGGCGGCGGCGGCCTCGATACCTGCTTTTTGCTTGGCGGCGAAGCGGCCCAGATCGAAGGCCTCGTCGGGCACGTTGAGCCGATAGCCCGACTGGACGCTGACCAAGACGCCGGCGGCATCCTCGCCGGCGCCGCTCATCAGCCGGCGCAGCCTTGATATGTGCACATGCAGGCTCGCTCGAGCTTCCGGCGGTGGCCGCTCCTGCCATGCCGCGTCGATCAACGAGTCCATCGGGACGATGCGATTTCGATTGATCAACAACCTGGCCAGCACGGCCCGCTGCTTTGCCGCGCCCAACGGCACCTCGGTGCCGTTGGCGCTCAGCTGCAACGGTCCCAACACCCCAAACCCCAGAGCGCCATGGGCCATCCGGTCGCATTCCCTCCTTTAGTGATTCAAGACCATTGTGAGGCGTCGACCCTGTTTTGCGGCGCCGAACTCGTTGACAGGCACCGGCCAGTGCTCGATCGTCGACACGTGACGCCGCAGCGCTACCCGATCTCGGGGTCAAGCCGAAAGTTGTGGCTGATCTCGGTCGTGGCGTTGCTCGCCGCGGCGGCGCTGACCGCGGGCGTGATCATCGGCGAGCGCTTGGACAGCCGCAAACCACCCACGGCCGCGCTTGCCGCCGACCTCGCCCGATTGCAAACGCGGCTACGCGCGGTGGTCGGCGTCGCGGTTAGTGCCGTGGGTAGCGAGCAGCAGCCAATCGTATTGGGAGACTGGGAAAGTGGCCCTGCCTGGTCGACGATCAAGGTTCCGTTGGTGATAGCGGCGCTGCGCGAACGGAATCCACCGGAAGTCACCGGCGCAATGACCGCTGCCATCACCGAATCGGATAATGCGGCGGCCGAATCGATATGGGCCGGCCTGGGCGATCCGGTTACCGCCGCGCGCAAGGTCGAGGCCGTCTTGCGGGGAACGGGCGATCCCACGACGGTCCAGTCGCAGAAACTGCGCCCGGAGTTCACCGCGTTCGGTCAGACGGACTGGTCGTTGATCCACCAGCTGCGGTTCACGTCAGTTGCCTACTGCGACAGCGCGAACGCACCGATCTTCGGGCTGATGGGCCGGGTCGAACCGGATCAGCGGTGGGGCATCGGAACCGTGCCGGACGCCCTGTTCAAAGGCGGATGGGGACCGTCGCCCACGGGCAGCTATCTGGTCCGACAGCTGGGCGTGTTGGCCGCACCGAACGGGAGGATCGCCGTCGCGCTGGCCGCGCAGCCGGCCTCCGGAACGTTCGAGGACGGCACGGCCGCGCTCACCGAGATGGCCACGTGGTTGGCCGCCCACGTAACGGAATTGCCGGCCGGCAATTGCGGCCACTGACCGCGCGCGGCCTCACTCACCACAGGTACACGCGGGCACCGCTTCCCCCGGTGCAGGTGATCCAGCTGTCTCCCGGCAGCTGCTGGCAGTGCATCAGGAAGTTCGAGCCGTTGCACAGCGCGCCGGGAACCGCCTTGCAGTCAACGGCGCCCGGCGCCGACACGGCGCGCGGCAACGGGCTGGCGTTGCCGTATTCGGCCCAGTACGACGTCAGCACGCTGTTGGCGAAAAGGCATGACGTTTCGGGAGTCCCGCGCCCGGCATGGGTGCCAAAGCCCGTTGCCGTCGGCAACGTGAACCCCTGATCGCAGGACTGATGCAGAATGCTCTGGTCGGGTCCCGTCACCAGGGGAGGCAGCGCAGCACGCGCGGCAGGAACCTGCGGCTGCTCGGCCGGCTTGTGCACGAGCATGCCAATGACCACCCCGATGCCCGCGAGGATCAGAGCCGCCGCGACGGCGATGACGGTCGGCAGCACCCATCCGCGCCGGCGGTCAGGCGCACCGCGGTCGCCGCGCTCCGTTGCGGGCGCACCGCCGGACACAACGGTCGCATCCGCAGACATGGACGCGACACCGACCACATACGGTCGAGTGCCGTCGGCATCGGCCGGCGAGCCACGCAGGGCGCGCTGCGCCGCGCGCCCGAGTGCGCCCGCGGTTCCGTACCGGTCGTCGGGATGCTTGGCCATGCCGCGGGCGACGACGTCGTCGAGTGCGGCGGGAACCCGCGGGTTCGCCACGCTGGGTCGTGGGGGCGGCGAGGCGATGTGGGCCGCCACCAAGTGCTCGAGGCTGTCACCGGTGAACGGGGCGTGCCCGGTCAGCGATTCGTACAGCACGCACGCCAGCGCGTAGACATCGACGGCGGGCGTCGTCACCCCGTCGCTGAACCGTTCGGGCGCCATGTAGTTAAGCGTCCCGATCTGGGTGCCGGCCGTCGTCAACCGGGGGTCTCCCCTGCCCTCGGCGATGCCGAAGTCGACCAGATACACGAAATCGGTAGGGGTGACGATGATGTTCTGCGGCTTGACGTCCCGGTGGATCAGTCCCTCGGCGTGTGCGGCGTCCAAGGCCTCGGCGACCTGACCGATGACGGCCACCGCCCGAGACGGCGCCAATGGGCCCTCCGCGATCAGTTCTAGAAGGGTCTGCCCCTGCACCAGCCGCATGTCGATGTAGAGGCTGCCGTCGATCTCGCCCCAGTCGTGGATCGGGATGACGTGTGGTTCCTGCAGGATTGCCGCCGCCTGGGACTCTCGCTGGAACCTCATGCGAAACGTTTCGTCGCTTGAAAGCTGGTCGGCGAGAATCTTCAGCGCGACATTTCGCCGTTTGCCGGTGTCATAGGCTTCGTAGACCGTCCCGCCGCCGCCCTTCCCGAGCAGGCGCGTGATCTTGTACTTGCCGTACGTCGTGCCGACGCGCGAGTCCACTGCCGCAGTATCTCCCTCGCGGCCGACCCATGCACCTGTTTGCTGCGGAAGTCATCTCAGCGGTCGCCGACGGACACAAGAATCACGCAAGGATCGCGCAAGGCGGGCGCCGCAGCCTCTACGTGACCGGGCGATCGAGCCCCGGAAACGTAAGGACATCGAGATGAGCACCACGCACCGCAATCGCGTCCCCCGTAATGTTCGTCGTCGGCGCGCGGGGCTCGGACGAAGAATCGAAATGACGACGCTCACGCTGATGGCAATGGCGACCGTCGCGGCGACGACCACCCTCGCGCCGGCCGCTCACGCCGAGCCCGACAATTCCCCGACGACGGCGGCCCAGGGCGTCGAAGCCCCGCTCGCGGCCGTCCCCTGGTCGCAGGTCGGCCCCGGTTGGGCGCTCGCCATGTGGAGCCCCGCCCCGGGATTGCACCCCGGCGAGACACCGCCCCCCGGCTCACCGACTTACCAGACGGCCGCCACGACGCTGTACCTGGTCGACCCGGCCGGTGGCCGGTACCCGATCACTACGTTCCCGCCACCGGGCAAGGGCTCGAGCCCCCGGCTGGTCGACTGGTCGGGCGACGGGACCCGCGCCCTGTTCTCGTTGCAGGAGAAGCGCCACACGGTCATCACCGAGGTCGATCTGCGGAGCGGCACGATGACCACCTTGACCGTTGAGGACAGCGATCCCAGCGCTCACTACACGCGCCCCGACGGCAAGGCGGTGCTTCTGCACCGGTCGAAGGCGGCCGACTCTCGCTCGCTCGAGCGAGTCGACCTCGCCGGCAACCACCAGCTGACATACCCGGTAGCGCAGGACTTTCGGGGGTATCTGTCCACGCCGGACGGCACCCGGCTCGTGTTGGGCACGCCCTCGGGCCTGGCACTCATGGGCAATGACGGGGTGGCCGGCAATGCGTTGCCGATCGTGGGTCAGAAGGATTGCACACCGATGCGGTGGTGGGACGCGGACTCGAAGGTCGCCCTGACCCGCTGCGACGCCTCCTCCGGGGGCTCGCAGCTGTGGCTGGTACCCATCGACGGCGGAACACCGACCGCTCTCACCGCGCCGAACAACGGGCACGACGGTCCGGATTACGGCGACTTGAACGCATGGCAGCTCCCCGCAGGGACGTACGTGCAGGCCGCGGGCGCATGCGGCGTCATCTACCTCGCCAAGCTCAACGATGACGGCACGACGTCACCGGTGTCGGTGCCCGATCTGAAGGGCCGCAGCGTCCGGGTGGTCGGCGTGAACGGGAGCGATATCTACCTTCAAGCCAGGGCGGGATGCGGGGGCGGAAAGTCACTCATCGACTACAACCCCTCGGCGAACACCTCAACCGTGCTGCTCGGGCCGCCGGTCAACGGCGGCGGCGTCATCAACGCAGTGCCCTACCCGGGCCAGAAGTAACGAGGGATGACGACCATGATCAAAACGAGACGCCACCAACGACTTACGCGAGGTTGTTTGATCGCGACGGCGACCATCGCCATCACCGTCACGGCGTGCTCGACGAGCGCGCCCAACGCGGGGTCGCCCACGACCGCCGTCAGCAAGCCGGCCGGCTGCGCGGTCAACCCGTCGTCCGCGCCGGTGCCGAGCGCCGA
The DNA here is from genome assembly GCF_001667035.1 of Mycobacterium sp. 852002-51057_SCH5723018. GTDB lineage: Bacteria > Actinomycetota > Actinomycetes > Mycobacteriales > Mycobacteriaceae > Mycobacterium. The sequence goes on along the minus strand of NZ_LZIR01000123.1, from coordinate 24,324 downwards.
ACCGCTCCGGCCGGTGCCGGCGGCCGGCAGGATCTCCGTGACGCTGAGCGGCATCACCTCGGGCACCGTCAAACCGGGCGAGCCGCCGGCCGAGGTCGATGTGTCGCTGTGCAACGACTCCCCCGTCGACTACCCGAAGGTCGGCGTCGTGCTGGTCCTGGACCATTGCAGCTGCGCGACCAACCCGCTCGGGCTCCCGTCCGGCACCGTCGAGCGCTTCGACCCGGCCACCGGGAGCTGGATGAAGCTTGAGCGCCCGGTCATAACGACGGGCATGGATTACCTCGGCACCTTCTCAAACGTGCAAGAGCTCCCGAAGGGCAAAGCCGCAACGTTGCGATACCGCATGGCGCTCAGTGCTTCGATGACTGGCGGCAAGGGCGGTCTGCAAGCCACGGCGGTCACCCCGAATCCCCTCGTTCAGATCGGCAAGGCGGACCTTCCGTTCACGGTCTCGACGGAGTCGACGACTCCGTCGAACGGGCCCAGACCGGGCGGCCAACAAACCGTCTTGCCATTCACGGGTCTTACCTACCCCCGCAACCTGGCAGTGGACTCGACCGGCGACGTCTACGTCGCCGACTCTTGGAGCAACCGGGTGCTGAAGTTTGCGGCCGGGTCCAGCCAGCCGACGTTGCTGCCGTTCACGGGCCTCAACAAGCCCGGAGGCGTCGCGGTCGACAGCGCAGGCGATGTCCTCGTCGCCGACGCGGCCAACAACCGGGTGCTGAAGCTGCCGGCCGAATCAAACCAACCGACGGTGCTGCCGTTCACCGGCCTGGACAACCCCCGACAAGTTGCGGTTGATAGCGCCGGCGACGTCTACGTCACCGATGGCAAGGCGCGGGTCGTCAAGTTGGCGGGCGGCTCCGCCTACCAGACCGTCCTACCGTTCGCCGGGCTCACGTGGGCCGGCGGTTTGGCCGTGGACGGGGCAGGCGACGTCTTCGTCTCGGACCCCAGCAACCACCGCGTCGTCGAGCTGCCGGCTGGATCCAGCGAGCAGACCGTGCTGTCGGTCGACGGCAAGGACGGCTCGATCGTGGCGGACCCCGCCGGGAATCTGTACGTCGCCGACAGCGAAAGCAAGCAGGTGCTGAAGTTGCCGGCCGGATCAAGCGATGCGAGCCCGCTGCGTTCACCGGTCTCAATGGACCCAACGCCGTGGCGGTGGATGGCGCCGGAAATGTCTACGTCCTCGACCGCAACGGCTTTGGCCGGGTCGTGAAGTTGGCGGTGACCTGATGCGGCGCCGGAAACGCAGACCTCTGGTCGCCCTAGCCGTGATGGTTGTGATGTCAACGGCCGGATGTTCGGCAACCAGCCCGGGGACGACGGCGACGTCACGAAGCGCAGCGGCACCGAGCGCTAGTCAGCCGTCGCACGCGGTGACCTATGCGCCGCAAGTGGTGCTGCCGTTCGGCAAGTCGATCAATCACCTCGCCGGCGTGGCGGTAGACGCGGCCGACAACGTCTACGCGCTCGACTTGCACTACGGCAAGGTGTGGGAGATGGCCGGGGGCACAGGCGAACCGACACCGCTGCCGTTCACCGACCTCGGCCAAGCCCTCGATGCGGCGGCAGACACGGCGGGCAACCTCTACGTCACCGACGGATTCCGCAAGCGGGTGCTGAAGCTGACGCCCGGGACCACGACCCCGACCGTGCTGCCGTTCGGCGACCTCGAGGTGATCGCTGGGGTTGCGGTCGACACCGCGGGCAACGTCTACGCCAGCGACTCCGGCAACAAGCAAATATTGAAACTCGAGCCGGGCTCGACGAACGCGACGGTGTTGCCGCTCAACAACATTGACCCCGATGGTGTGGCGGCGGACGCCAACGGCAACCTCTACGTTATCGACTCGGACGGCAAACGGGTGTTGAAGCTGGCGCCCGGCTCCACTAGCCCAACGACGCTGCGCTTCCCCGACCTCAAGCTGCCGACCCATGTGGCGGTGGATCGCGGCGGCAACGTCTACGTCGTCGATCTCGGCACCGACCACGTGCTGAGGCTGGATACGGGCACGACTACCCCAATCGTGCTGCCTTTCAACGACCTCAAGGACCCATCCAGTGTGGCAGTCGACAGCAAGGGCAACGTGTACCTCAACGACGGCCTCCACTTCCGGATTCTCAGGCTACAGGTCCGGTGATGACGATGTCGTACCGAAAAGTCTGCGGTACGGGAAGTTTCGGTTTTGCGAGGCGCAGCGGGCTCGCCTCGATCGCGGTTGCGGTTGTGATGGCCGGCGCAGTGGGCTGCGGCACCTCAGGCAACGCGCGCCAGACCACATCGACAGCATCCACGGCGACCACAACAGTTGCGGCGCAAGGGCAGTCGCCATGCGCGGACCTCAACGGAACGGTCCGGCCCGATCAGACCTGCCACCTCCGCAGCGCCACCCCCGACTACACGATCGACATCAGCTTTCCCCTCGACTACCCGGACATGCGGGCCGTGACCGACTTCCTGAAGCGGGACCGTGCTGCATTCCTCGATTGGGTCGCGAGGTTCGGGCCGTCGGATAGGCGCGGTCGGCCGTACCAATACATGGTCGCTCCCAAGGCTTTTCGTTCCGGGTCGCCGGACCGTGGTACGCAGAGCCTCGTCCTCAGGATCGACAACGACACCGGGTTTGCGCACGAAGGCCACCCGAACACCACCTTCCGGGCGTTGAACTTCGACCTCGGAAAGCGTGCCCCGATCACGTTCGACACGCTGTTCAAGCCGGAGGCAAAGCCCCTGGAGGTCCTCAATCCGATAGTCCGGCGGCAATTGAATGCGCCGACCGCCGACCTCGACGCGGGGACTTACCAGAACTTCGCGATCACGAACGAGGCGGTGGTCTTCTTCTTCGGCCAAGACCAAGTGGTGCGGGACAACGCCGGGCCACACAAGGTCACAGTGCCCCGCAGCGACCTCGCGTCGCTGCTGGCTTAACCAACGATCCGGGCCGCCCGGCTAGTCACCCACCACGTCCCGTCTGCTGCTGCAGCTCGTCGATGAGCTCCGACGCCTGTGCCTTCGTCATATCGTCGGGGACCTCCCGTCCGGCCTCCTGGGCCAGCGTGTGCACGTAGCTGCGCTGCGGGCCTGTCATGGGCTCGTCACCCGTCACCCACTCGGACGTGTCCTTCTCCGGGTTCTCGCGCGGCGCGTGCTGCATGTCGTCAGTCATGTCTTTCCACCTCCGACGGTGTAGATAGCCGTCGCACGCATGTTCGAAACCTCGACGTGCGCCACGTCAATGCCCAGAACGCATAGACAGTTCATAACAGGCATTTCACAGCCGGTTTTGCCGGTTCTAGCGTCGCTGCTGGCCGCCGCTGCGCAAAAAAATCTCGGCGCGGCGAATTTAAATATCGGTTGCGGTGTTGTGCGCTGTTGGAAGGCCGGACGGGAGAACCCATGACTGCAGTATCGGTGAACGCATCCAAGCCCAGGGGTGCGGCGGGCGTGCGCACGCTCCGCATGATCGGCTACGTCCTTGTCGCGGTGGCGGGGATGTCTCTCATGCTGACCGGCTGCACGGTGTCGGCCACCGGGCGCCCGGCGGCATCGCCGGACCTGGGGCATTGGCAGCCCCCGCAGATCCTCAACGCAAGCCTGACGAACCTGCTGCTGAGCGCCGGCGACGTCAACGCGGTCGGCCAAACGATGACCATGGCAGTCCGCAGGCCGATCTCGGAGATGTCACACAGCGAGGACGTGGTGTCGGATCGCAATTGCCTGGATGCCTACTCGCCCGTCGAGGCCGCGATCTATCGGGACAGCAGCTGGGTCGCGCTGGAAGGCCAGTTCCTCGACAACGCCCACTCGCGGGACCAGAACAAGCACGCCCTGCTCCAAGCCGTGGTCCGGTTCCGCGACGCCGACTTGGCCCAGCAGTTTTTCGCCAAAGCCAAGCCGCGGTGGTCCGCCTGCGCCGACCGGCCGCTGACCATCACGCAACCCGGCGACGATCCAGTCAAGTGGACTTTGGGCAAGCTGACGGGCAATGACACCACGCTCAGCATCGTCCAAACCCTCGGCGGCGGTAAGGGTTTCGCCTGCCAACGCGCGATGGGAGTGCGCAACAACATCATCATCGACACGTTGTGGTGTGGATTCGACACCGCCAACCAAGCAGGTGATGTCGTCGCCAAAATCGCCGCCGCAGTACAGCAATAATGAAACCGGTTTCGGCACAATCCTTTGTCGGTTATCGCTGCGGTGTGGCAGACCGGTGAGTCAGCTGAGCCGGCGGCGCAGGTCGAGGACCACGGCGTCGGGCGCGCGGTGGCTACGTGGGCCGGACGGGCGTAGATCACCCGCCAAGTCCCGGTAGTCCCAAACCATGTCGGCGAGCTCGCGCGCCGTGCGGCCCAGCGCCGCAGAGACGAAGCCCACCACGCGTCCAAGATGCACAGCTGTCGTATTCACCAGCTCGACCGCAATGTCGGTGGCGCGGTTCAACTCTCGCTCGAACATGAAACCCCTACTGTAATACGAGCAAAGCCTTACCGGCCGCCACCGAGACGCCGCCCACATGTGGCTGGCCAGAAGCCCACGCCCGCGTAGGCTACCCGCCGAAGGAGTCGGTTGCAATGCCCAGGTGAACATATGTATACGACGGTGACCACTTCTCACAGCTCGTAGAACCGGGGTGATGAGGTGTCCGGTGAACACCCACGGCCACTGCGAGATGGTCGACCGCAAACCAACATCCACGAGCGGAAACCGCCGAAGTGACCGGCGCCGTTCAAAACGGACATCCACGAGACAAGACCTGAATAGGCTCACGCGCAAAGAAGGACCAGTTTCATGAAGGAATGGCTTGTCACTCGAGGACCGGCCGGACCGCTTTTCCAGATGGCAGCTTTACCCAATCTTGACTGGGTGTTGAATCGTCTCCCCGACGATGAAGGATGTGGCTACGCTTCAAGCGGTGGAACTGGGGGTTTTGGGACCTGTCCAGGTCCGACAGGATGGCGCGCCCGTCACTATCCCGGGCGCCAAGCCGCGCGCCATCCTCACGATGCTCGGCCTGCACGCCGGCTCCGTCGTGTCGGCCGACACGCTCGTCGAGCTGCTCTGGGGCGAGGATCCGCCCCGCACCGCCGCCAAGGCCCTGCAGACCCACATCTCCTCGCTGCGCCGCACCCTGGGCGACGGGTTTGTCTTGACCGACGGCACGGGTTGGACCTTGGCCGAAACCCGGGTAGACGCCCCGCGCTACAAGTCGGCCGCTCGACTGGGGCGTGATGCCGCCGCCGCAGGCGACACGAGCCAAGCGGTGGCCCGCTTCGAGGAGGCGCTTGCCCTGTGGCGCGGAATCCCCGAACTGCCCGACGGCCGCCGGGGAACGTCCGAGAAGACCAGGTGGATCGAGGGCCATGCCGCGCTCGTGGAGGATCGGGCCGATGCGCTGCTCGCGACGGGCCGCGCCGCCGAGATCGTCGGCGAGCTCGAGGCCGCGGTGGCCGATGCGCCGCTGCGCGAAAGGCGGTGGGGCCAGCTGATGCTCGCCCTCTACCGCGCCGGCCGGCAGGGCGAGGCCCTTGGTGCTTACCAACGAGCGCGCGCGCTGCTCGCCGATGAACTGGGCGTCGACCCGGGGCCGGAACTTCGTCGGCGGGAGGCGGCGATCGTCGCACAGGACGCTGCGCTGGAAGTCCCAGCGATACAGCAACTTACGGGAATTACTCGAGCGGTGACCTTCCTGCTCACCGACATCGAGGGATCGACGGCCGCATGGGAGGCGGACGCCGGCGCCATGGCCGTTGCGCTCGCACGACATGACGAACTCGTCGAGCAGGTGGTCACGTCACGCGGAGGTCGGCTGATCAAGACCCGCGGCGAGGGCGATGCCACGTTCTCGGTCTTCGAGCGGCCGTCCGCGGCTGCCGCCGCGGCGATCGAGCTGCAAGACGCGATCGTCCACGAGCCGTGGGCGCTGCGGGAGCCCATGCGGGTCCGCGTGGCACTGCACACCGGCGAGGCGGAGCTGCGCGACGGCGACTACTTCGGCCGGGCGGTCAATCGCGCCGCGCGCCTGCGGTCGCTGGCCGCGGGTGGTCAAATCCTGTGCTCGGGCGCGACCGCCGAACTCGTCATCGACTCACTGCCCGATGACGTTGTGCTCGCCGACCTGGGGATGCGCGAGCTGCGCAACCTCGCGCGCCCCGAGCACGTCTTCGAGCTCCGACTGGAAACCGCCGACGAGCGTCCTCAACCAGTCCCCACCGATGCGCCCGTAAACCGCCCGAGCCTGCCCGCGGTGCTGACCGGCCCCGGGCCCTTCGTCGGGCGCGGGCCCGAGCTCGAGCGGCTCTTTTCGGCGTGGCAGAGCGCGCTCGCCGGTGGCACGAATGCGGTGCTGATCGCCGGCGAACCGGGCGTGGGCAAGACGCGCCTGGCCGGCGAATGGTCCCGGCTGGCCTATGACGACCAAGGCGCCCTGGTGATTTACGGCCGGTGCGACGAGGACCTCGGTGCGCCGTACCAGCCGTTCGCCGAGGCGTTGCGCTCGCTGGTGCCGTGCCTCGGTGCCGGTGTCCTTCGGGGGCTGCGCGGCGTGGAAGCGCTACTGCCCCTCGTTCCTGGGCTGGCCGATGTCCTACCCGACCTGGCCGCACCGACCCGCGCCGACCCCGACACCGAGCGCTACGCGCTTTTCGACGCCGTCGTTGCGCTGTTGGCGGTGGCGTCCGCTCACGCGCCAGTCGCGCTGATTCTCGACGACCTGCACTGGGCGGCGAAACCGACACTGCTCCTGCTGCGGCACCTGCTGCGTTTCGGCGAACAGGCCCGCGTGCAGATCATCGGCACCTATCGCAGCACCGATCTCGACCGCTCGCACCCTCTTTCGGCGATGCTCGCCGACCTGCACCGGGACGGTACCGCCAACCGCCTTCAGCTCAGCGGCCTCGACGAAGACGACGTGACCGCCTACGTCGCCGAGGCCGGTTACGACGACGAGGAGCTCGCCCGGGCGTTGGCGTCGGTCACGGGCGGCAACCCCTTCTTCCTGATCGAGGCTCTGCGGCACGTCGACGAAAGTGGCGGGCGGTGGGACGAGAGCACGCTGCCGCAGGGGGTTCGCGAGGCGGTAAGCCGTCGCCTGTCGCGGCTTGCAGCCGAGACCAACAAGGCCCTTGCCGCGGCCGCGGTGGTTGGCAGTCGGTTTGCCTTGGAACTGGTCGAGCGGGTGGTCGGAGACGATCTGGTGGACGCGTTCGACGAGGCGGGCAAGGCCGGCATCGTCATCGAGGAGCCCGGCGGTCGCTACCGGTTCAACCACGCCCTCGTCCGGCAGTCGCTGCTTGCCGAGCTGCCGTCGGTGCGGCGCATGCGGCTGCACCAGCGCATCGCCGCAACGCTGGAGCACGAGCCCGGCGCCGGCGACGAGCTGCTTGCCGAATTGGCTTACCACTATTTCGAATGTGCTTGGGCGGGAAACGCGGCCAAGGCCGTCGACTACTGCCGGCGCGCGGCGGACCAGGCGATGGCGCGCCTCGCCTACGAAGGCGCGGCCGATCTGTACGACCACGCACTGCACGCTCTGGAGGAGATCGACGACGAGCTGCCCGACCGCGACGACCAGATCGCCGAGCTGCTGGTCGCACGCTGCGAGGCGCTGCTGGCCGCGGGTGACGTGGCCTCGGCCGCGGGTGCGGTGTCCGAATTGCAAGCGGCTACAGTCGATTCCGTCCGGCTGGCGGCATGAGCGACGTGCTTCGACGGCCAGCTGTCGATGCTGATCCATCCCGAGCGATTGGACGAGATCGAAGCCGCGTTGGGTGCGGCCGCCCAAACGCTGGCCGGATTGGACGATGCCGCGGGCGAAGCCAAGGCCCATACCGTTCGGGCTGTTTGCCTTGCCCGGCTTGGGCGGATCGGCGACTGCGAAGTCGCCCTGGACGACGCTCTGACCGCGGCGCGCCGCGCACGCGACCACCGCCGGGTGAACGCCGTTTTGGCGGGCGCTCCGCTCGCGGCGCTGTGGGGACCCAATCCCGTTCCGCGCGCGGGCGGCCGGTGTCTTGACGTGGTGCGACTGCTGCGCATCACGACCGACTCCCCCGCGGTCGAAGCCACGTCCACGCGGTGCCAGGCTGTCTTGGAGGCCTTCCGCGGACGCGCCGAAGCGGCCCGGCGGATGATCGACTCGGCCCGGCGCACCGTCACCGAGCTCGGCCTGCGCCACGCCCTGCAAGAGGTCGAACAGTTCGCCGGCATCGTCGAGCTCGTCGTCGACGATCCCGCCGCGGCCGAGCCGCGTCTGCGTCAGGCGTACAACGCTTTTCGTCGCATGGGGCTGGACGCAGACACCGCCGAGACCGCCGCGCTGCTGGGCCGGGCATGTCTCGCGCTCGGTCGAGACGCCGAGGCCGACGAATTATGCACGGAGAGCGAACGTCTCGCCGGCAACGCGCTGAAGGCGTCGATCGCCTGGCGCACGCTTCGGGCGCAGCTATTGGCGCGCTCGGGCGATCACGCCGAGGCCCGACGGATCGCCGAGGCCGCTGTTGCTCTTGCGGAACGCACCGACCTTTTGGTCGACCACGGCGACGCATGCCTTGGGTTGGCAACGGTTTTGCAAGCCGCAGGTAATGTCGCCGGAGCGCGGGCCGCCGCCTCGCGAGCGGTGGACCTGTATGAGCGGAAAGGTGCTGCGGCACTTGCCGAGAAAGCGCGCCGCATTCTAGGTGCAGAACCACCGCCCGCCCCGGTTCCACCCGAGGTGCCAAGGGTCGAATTCGACAACGCGTGCGTCCGAGCGGGCGAACGCGTGGCGGCCGCCATAAATCGTGAGGCTTGGGACCAGTTCGAGCAGCTATTCGCACCAGATGGACTCATCGAGAGCCGCCGGAAGATTGTCGGCTTTGGACAGATCGACGTCCCACCGGGCGAGTTTCCACATGTGAACAGGCGCGTTTTGGAGACAGTCCCTATGCGGGTCACCCAAATGGTTATCGCCGTGCGAGGCGAGCGTCTAGCGCTCGCTCGATTGGTGATAGGCGCGGACGACGTCAGCCCTGGGGCACCGCAGGACGAATTCCTCCTGCTTTATGGCATTGATGAAGGTGGCCAGATCTCCCTGCAGGTGTGGTTCGACCTCGAAGACATCGACGCCGCTATGGCCGAGCTCGACGCCGCGTATACCCGATTCGAGGCAGAGTACCCGCCCGTGCGGCGACTGGAAAACAAGGCAGCACTCGTATTCGAGCACGTGTGGTCACACTTCGCGGCCCGCGACTGGAGCGCGCTGGCGGAAACCGTGAGCGATAACTATTCCGGCATCGATCATCGACGGGTCGTGAATGCCGGGATTCAACACGGTCGAGACGCCGTGGTGACAGATCTCCAGGCGGCCGCCGACGTTGGCTTCACGATATCGATGTTGAGCGCGATCGCGATTCGCGGCGACCGTCTCGTCCTAGCACGTGTTCGCGCCTCCGGACGCGACCCCGAGGCGATTGAAAACGATGCCCTTAACGTCGTCGAGATAGACACCGATGAGCGAATCGCGGCGGCCGTCACATTCGACCTCGAAGATTTCGACGCCGCGATCGCAGAGCTCGACGCACGCTACCTCGCCGGTGAAGCGGCCGCTCACGCACAGACCTGGTCAGCTCTCCTGCGTGCTTTCGCCGCTTTCAACAGACGCGAGCTCCCCTCGACGACGCCGGACTGGGTGAATATTGACCACCGCCGAGGGAGGGCGTTCTCGCCCGGTGACTTGATCCCGTACATCAATGCCACATGGGAAGTCGCGCCGCAAGCCATGATCTATGTCGAGTCAGTGCATCGGCTGAGCAACCTCGGAGCGGTCGTTACCCAGTCGACGCGTGGGACGTCGCCGGACGGCTTCGACGCCGAGTGGCTAGAGGTCACTCTTCTGACTATCGAAGGCGACCTGATGAGCCGCTGCGAAGTCTTCGACGAGGAAGAGATCGGCGCCGCGATCGCGAAGTTCGAACGGCTCAGTCGGCCGGCACCGCGGCTGGAAAACGCGGCAAGTCAAGTGGCCGAGCGCCTTTTAGACCGGTTCGACGTCGGCGACTGGGACGCCATAGCGGAAATCCTGGCTGACGACTTTTGCGGTGAAGATCGCCGTCGCGTTGTGGGTGCCGGTGTCCAAAACAGCCGCGATGTCGAACTCGCGAGCATACGCGCCGGTTACGACCTCGGGGGCACGACGATGACGTCGACCGTCATTGCCACCCGCGGCGCGCGCCTCATCCTTACGCGTACGCGCCATTCGGGCCCAAACCAAGCGCCCGACGCCTTTCTGATCGATGTCCTCGCCGTCGTTGAAATCAATGCAGACAATCGAATCGCGGCGCGCATCGTGTTCGAGCCCGACGACTTCGACGCCGCCATCGCCGAGCTCGACGCGCGCTACCTCGCACGCGAAGCGGCCGTCTACTCGCACACCTGGTCGTTGATCATAGGCGCATACGCCGCGCTCAACCGGCGCGAAGTTCCCCCGACGACACCGGATTGGGTCGATATCGATCGGCGGCGATCCGTAACGATCGAGGCGGGGGGCATGAAGGAATATCTCCGTGCCGCGTTCGACGCCACTCAAAACGTCAGCATGTACATCGAGGCAGTGCATCGACTGAGCGACTCCGGAGCGGTTGTCACTCACACGGCGCATGGCACCTCGCAAGAGGGCTTCGACGCCGAATGGCGGGTGATCGACGTTTTGACGTTCGAAGGCGACCTGATCGACCGCTCCGAGGTCTTCGACGAAGCAGACGTCGAGGTCGCGCTCGCGAGATTTGAAGAGCTCCATCGGCCGCCACGCCGGCTGGAAAACGCGGCGAGCCAAGCGGCGGAACGTCTCCGAAGGTGTTTCACGGCGCGCGACTGGGAAGGCTTGGCCGAAATATTGGCCGAAGACATCCTGGCTGACGATCGCCGTCGGATAGTGGGAACCGGCGTCCGACGCGGAAGGCAAGCTAACGTCGCCGACATCCGAGTCGGCGCCGATGTCGGCACCGAGGACATAACCTCGACCGTCATCGCGACGCGGGGAGACCGCATCGCCCTTGACCTTGCGCGGTTTTCCGCCAGCGATCAGCTAGCCGCGGGCCTAAATGTGGAGGTACTTCGCATTGTTGAGGTCGACACCGACAACCAGATGACATGTTGCCTCATGTTCGACGTCGACGACCTTGAGTCCGCCATCGCCGAACTCGATGCCCGATACCTCGCAGGCGAGGCAGCACCGCACTCGCGCACATGGTCGGCTATCACGCTCGGCTACGGCGCTTTCAACCGGCGCGAAGGGATTGCGACAACCGAGGACTGGGTCAACATCGACCACCGGCGCGCGGTAGCCGTCGCTCCTGGCGAGCTGACTGCGTACGTCCATGCCGCGTGGGACCTGGAGCAAGACGTCAGCATCTACATCGAAGCCGTACACCGGCTAAGCAACCTCGGAGCGGTCGTCACGCACGCGACGTATGCGACCTCGACACAGGGCTTCGCGGCCGAGTGGCGGATGGTCCTTCTCGTGACCGTCGACGGCAACGTGGTCAACCACTGCGAAGTCTTCGACGAGGCAGACCTGGACACCGCAATCGCCCAATTCGACGAATTGAGCCCGCAGACAAGGGGGCTGGAAAACGCGGCAAGCCAAGCGCGCGAGCGCCTGCAAGCGCATTTTGCAGTCCGCGACTGGGACGCCATCACCGAGATTATCGACGAGGACATTTGCACCGACGATCGTCGGAAGGTGGTGAATTCTGGCCTGCGACAGGGCCGGGAGGCCGTGATCGCCGAGATTTCCGGAGCCACCAAAATCGGGGTTGCAAGCATGACGTCGGACGTCATCGCCACCCGTGGGGGCAGCCTCGTGCTCGGGCGTGCCAAGACCTGGGGCCGCGACAGGCGACCTGAGGCTTTCCATACCGATGTCCTCGATGTCCTCGAAATCAACGCCGACGGAAAGCTGTTGGCACGGGTCGTATTCGACCTCGACGACATCGACGCAGCCTTCGAAGAGCTCGACGCCCGGTACTTAGCTGGGCAGGCAGCGCCCCACGCGCGCACGTGGTCGCTCATCTCAGCCAGCTACGCCGCGCTCAATCGGCGCGAGCATCCAGCGACGACACCAGATTGGGTGTCCATCGACCACCGGCGAGGGGTCTCGTTTCCGGCCGGTCAAGTGTCTGCATTACTCGCCAACTGGATCACAACGCCTGATCTAAGCAACTTCGTCGCGGCGGTGCATCGGCTAAACGACTTCGGAGCTGTGGTCACCTCTGTGACGAAGGAAACCTCGCGAGAGGGTTTCGAAGCCGAGTGGCGGGGGATCAGCGTTCTCACCATCGAAGGCGACTTGATCGACCGATTAGAAATCTTCGACGAGGCCGATCTGGACGCCGCACTCGCCCGGTTCGAGGAACTAAGCCAGCCGGTACCGCGGCTGGAAAACCCGGCAAGCCAAGTGTACGAACGGAGCAACGCGTGCTTCGCGGCCCACGACTGGGATGCCCTAGCGGAGACCTTCGCCGACGACATTTCGACGGAGGATCGCCGTCGGGTGGTAGGCGCGGCAGTCCTACACGGTCGAGACGCGGTGGTGGCGAACGCCGCGGCGATCGTCGACTTCGGGATGACGAATGTCACGTCGACCGTTATTGCGACCCGCGGCAAGCGTCTTGCCCTCGCGCGTGCGCGTTACTCGGGGACAGATCAAGAGCCCGGGGCATTCCACACGGACATACTCGGTGTTCTGGAGAGCAACGCCGACAATCGGATCGTGGCGCACGTCATCTTCGACCCCGACGACATCGACGCAGCCTTCGACGAGCTCGATGCCCGGTACTTGGCCGGGGAGGCGGCGGTCCACGCACGCACGTGGTCGGTCATCACGCGGGCCTACGCCGCGCTCAATCGGCGCGAACTCCCTCCGACGACACCAGATTGGGTGAACATCGACCACCGCCGAGGAACATCGTTTGCTTCCGGTGAAATGCCCGCGTTACTCGATGCCGCGTGGAACTTCACGACTGACCTCAGCCACGCCATCGAGACTGTGCATCGGCTGAATGATCTCGGAGCGGTAGTCACCAACGTGTCCCATGAGACCTCGCAAGAGGGCACCGACGCCGAGTGGCGAGTGATCACCGTCGGAACGGTCGACGGTGACATGCTCAGCCGCTGCGAGATATTCGACGAGGCAGACCTCGACGCGGCGCTCGCCCGATTCGAGGAGCTGCACTCGCAAACACCCCGACTCGAAAACGTTGCAAGCCAAGTGGCCGAGCGCTTCTTGTCGAATTTTGCCGTTCGCGATTGGGACGCCATGGAGGGACTACTCGCCGCCGACATCTGCACATACGACCGCCGCCGGGTCGTAAACGACGGCATCCGACGCGGTCGAGACGTCGAGATGGCGAACTGGCGAGCCACCGGCGACATCTGGCTCAGTCATGTGACGTCGACTGTAATGGCGACCCGCGGAAAGGATCTCGCGCTCTTGAGTTTGGTCTTCACCGGTCAAGACCAGCCACATGAGGCGTTCTACGCCGAGGCACTCGCCATCCTCGAGATCAACGACGACAACCGAATTGCGAGGATCGTCGTGATCGAGCCGGACGAAGTCAAAGCCGCTTTCGCCGAGCTTGAGGCCCGATATCTCGTGGGCCAAGCGGCCGCTTACTCACGAACGTGGTCAGTGATCGCGTCGTCCTTCGCCGCGTTCAATCGACACGAAGTCCCTGCGGCGGACTGGGTCACTATCGATCACCGGCGAGGGACGCCGTTCGAACGCAGCAACATGACCCCGTCTATCCGCACCATTTGGGACCTCACACCAGACCTGAACATCGACATCGAGGAGGTGCATCGGCTCAACACTTTCGGAGCTGTCATCACCCATAGAGGCCATGGGACTTCGCAAGAGGGATTCGACGCCGAGTGGCTGGCGATCGACCTCTTTGTGATCGACGGCGATGTGATCAGTCGCTGCGAAATCTTCGACGAGACAGACCTCGACGCCGCGCTGGCTAGGTTTGAGGAGCTGCACGGCGAGGCGCGGGAACTGCACCCGCAGGCCTCGCGACTGGAAAACACCGCAAGCCTTATGAACGAACGCTTTTGGACGCATTTTGCGGCTCGCGACTGGGACGCGATGGCCGAGCTGACGGCCGACAACATTTGCAGTGAAGATCGCCGTCGTGTTGTGAACGGCGGCGTACGGCACGGTCGGGAAGCCCACATCGCGGACATGCGAGTCATCGCCGAAATTGTTGACCCACAGAACCTGACTCCGACCGTCATTGCGACCCGCGGAGCTCGGCTCGCCCTTTCTCATATCCGCTCCTCGAACCGCGTGGTGGGGCCCGATGAAATCACTGCCGAGGTTCTGTCCATCGTCGAAATCGACGCTGACAACCGGATTGTGGCGGACGTCGGCTTCGACCCGAACGACCTCGACGCCGCGTTTGAAGAGCTCGACGCACGGTACCTTGCCGGCGAGGCGGCTCCCCACGCGCAGACGTGGTCGGTTATCGCACGGGAATGCGCCGCGTTCAACCGGCATCAACTCCCGGCGGCGAACTGGGTCACCGTCGACCACAGGCAGCTCGCCGTAATCGACGCGCGCGAAGGCCAAGCGGCCATGCGTGACATCTGGGAAGTCACGCCCGACCTCAGCATGCGGATCGAGGCGGTGCATCGGCTCAGCAGTTTCGGAGCGGTCTCCAGCTATGCGGCGTCTGGGACCTCGCCAGAAGGCTTGGATGTCGAGTGGCCGATGATCCTTCTTTTAACTCTCGAAGGCGACCGGATCAACCGCTGCGAAATCTTCGACGAGGCAGACCTCGACGCCGCGCTCGCCCGATTTGGGGAACTGCAACCGCAGGGCCCGCGGCTGGAAAACGCGGCAAGCCAAGTGGGTGAGCGGTTCCTAACGCGCTTCGCGGCACGCGACTGGGAGGCCATGGCGGAGCTACTGGCCGACGACTATTCCAGTGACGATCGTCGTGGGGTAGTGGGAGCAGGCGTCCGACACGGTCGAGATGCCCAAATTGCGGACTTACGCGCTATCGCCGACCTCTGGATCACGAACGTCAAAATGACCGTCATCGCGACGCGCGGGGAGCGCCTCGTCCTCACGCGCACCAGTTTTTCGGGCCGCGATCAAGGGTCCGAGGCATTCCTCTCGGACGTACTGGACGTCGCGGAGATCAGCGCCGATGGGCGGTACCTGGCGAACGTCTCGTTCGACCTCGACGACTTCGACTCCGCGATCGCGGAACTCGACGCCAGGTACCTCGCCGGAGAGGCGGCCGCCCACGCGCGCTCGTGGTCGGTGATTGCTTGCACCTACGCCGGGTTCAATCGGCACGAATTTCCACCGATGACACCGGATTCGGTGAGCCTCGATCATCGACGGCTCGTAACGAACGAGGCGGTTGATCTCGCCGCAGCTACGCGTAGTGTGTGGGACGTCGCGCCGGACCTTAGCGTCTACATAGCGACTGTGCATCGGCTGAGTGAACTCGGAGCCGTTGTCACGCACATAGGTCATGGCACCTCACCGGACGGCTTCGACGCCGAGTGGTGGATGGTCAACATTTTCACGGTCGAAGGTGACCTGATCAGCCGCTGCGAAATCTTCGACGAGGCAGACCTCGACGCCGCGCTCGCCCGTTTCGAGGAGCTGCACCCCCAGGCGCGACGGCTGGAAAGCGCTGTAACGCTTGCGACCGAGGGTTTCATGGTGCACTTCGCGACACGCGACTGGGACTCCATGGCAGCGACGCTGGCCGCCGACATCTCCGTCGACGATCGCCGGCGCGGTATCAATGCCGGAACACGACACGGTCGGAATGCCGCGATCGAAGATTTGCGAGCCAGCGTGGATGCCGGGTTCACCGACGCGGCGTCGACCGTCATAGCAACCCGCGGCGACCGCCTCGGCCTCGCGCGTGTCCACTTTTCGGAGCGCAGCGAGCGACCCGGGACTTTCCGAGTTGACGTCTTTCATCTCATCGAGACCAATGCCGACGGCCAGACCGCGGCAGTCGTCGTGTTCGACGTCGACGATATCGACGCGGCCTTCATGGAGCTTGATGCTCGGTACCTCGCCGGCGAAGCCGCCGCCCATTCGCACATGTGGACGCTCGTCACGCACGCGTATGAAGCGCTTAACAAACGCCAACTGCCAAAGACCACCTCAGACTGGGTGAACATCGATCACCGGCGACTCGCACCTATCGCGACCGGTGATCTGGGCGCATACCTCCTTGTGACATGGGATGCCACGCCGCAATCTGCCATCCGCATCGAGGCCGTGCATCGGTTGAGCAAGGCCGGGGCAGTCGTCACTCACTTGGTGGAAGGGACCTCAGAATTGGGTTTTGACGCCGAGTGGCGAACGGTCGCTCTTGTGACGTTTGACGGCGACAAGATCGACCGCTGCGAGCTATTCGACGAGGACGGCCTTGACGCCGCGCTCGCAAGGTTCGACGAGCTCGATCGGCCGCAGCCGCCGCTCGAGAACGGCGCAGCGCTGGACTAACTCGTCCTGACCAGAGCGCCGCTGTCTTTGAGGTCTTGGATCTGGCTGTTGGTGCAGCCAAGCTCTTTGAGGATTTCTTCGTTGTGTTCTCCTCGGAGAGCAGGTATTTGGTCGCTCAGGGTTCCGTCATGGCCGCTGAAATGCCACGGCGGCGCCGGGATCGTGATGACTCCCCCGTTTCGGTCCGAAACCTCACGGGTGGTAACCCAGCTCTTGGCCCAGTCGGTGTCGTTGAATTCAGCGACGTCCCGCAGTTGGCCGGTGGCGACCTTGGCCTCATCGAACTGCGCGTCAAGGGATTCCATGGAGTCGAACGTATAGATCCAGTCCTGGATGATGCCGTGCAGGACGGCGATGTTTTGCCTACGCAATTCGACGGTGACGAATCGCGGGTCGTCGGCGAGATCGGGACGACGCATGGCGTGCAGGTAGAAGGGGAAGGTCATGGTGCCGACGATGCTGATCGGTGCGACGAACTGATGCCCCTCGGGGCTGGTGAAGAACGGACAGTCGGTCGCGCCCAGAATCGGGGGCTCAAGGCCGAGGTCAATGCCCGACAGGTCGTAGTGCACGCGCTCGTTGATCGAGTTGAGCACTGCGGCCATCGCGACGTCGACGTATTGGCCTTCGCCGGTAACCCTTCGCCGCTGCAGTGCGGCCAGCGCCGCGATCGTCCCGTGCAATCCGGCGTACACGTCGCCGTGTGACAGCGAATCGGAGCGTCGGGCATCGCCGTCAACATCAAACTGCCGCAACGTGTTCTGGGTGAAGCCCACCTCAGCCTGCACCGTGGGTGCGTAAGCCATCCGGGTGCGCCACGGACCCGTCTGACCGTAACCGCTGATGGAGACGTAGACCACGGCGGGATTGCGCGCGGCCACCGATTGATAATCCAGGCCGAACGCGGCCAGGGCGCCGGGACGGAAATTCTCGACGATCACGTCAGCCGTATCGCACAGTTGCGCCACCACCTCACGAGCGGCGGGATAATGCAAATCGATGCTGAGGTTCCGCTTTCCGGCGTTCTGTTGCGCGTAGTACCCGCTGATCTCGCCCACCCGGGGGTGGGCCACGCGGCTGATGTCTCCGGCGGGCGGTTCGATCTTGATCACATCGGCGCCAAGGTCGAGCAGATGCTTGGTGCAGTGCGGTCCGGCCAGCACCCGCGTGAAGTCGACGACGCGGACACCTTCCAGTGGTAAGGCCATCGTCAGCGCCCCACGAATCGTGCGGCCCCGGGACCTTCGGTGGCCAACGATTCCAACCCGCGCTTCAAATCCTCGGATTTCCAGTATTCGGCCTGTAACTCGGCCATGGCTTCGTCGGTCGCAGACACCCCGTGAGCGGCGGCGTAGGACACGATCGCCTTGGTGGAGGCGTGTGCGAGCGTGGGGCCGTTGGCGAGTTCGCGGGCGATGGTCAAACTGACATCGTCGAGCTTATCGTCGGGAACCACACGGTTGACAATGTTCCAGCGCTCCAGGGTCCGGGCGTCATAACGGCGGGCCAGCATAGCCATCTCCTTGGCCCGTGCCGCGCCGGCGCGTTCGGTGATCCGCTGGATGGCGCCCATCAACGGGTTGAGCCCGAGAGTGGCTTCGACACAACCGATTTTGGCCGACTCACTGGCGACGATCAGATCGCACGCCAGCGCGATCTCGAGCCCGCCGCCGACCGTCACCCCATGGATTGCGGCCACGATCGGTACCGGCACCGCATCAAAGGCGCGTAGCACCTGCACCGCGTCGAAGCTATCCGGGGCAACACCTTGTTCGACGCTCTCAAAAAGCGAGATGTCCGCGCCGGCACAGAAGTTGCGCAAACCGCTGCGCAGCAGCACCGCTCGCGCGCCGGAATCCTCGGCCCACTGCAAACCCTCGAGTAAACCGGCCACCAGCGCCGTTCCGATGAAGTTGTGGGGAGGCTGCTGCATCGTCAGCACCGCCACCTGGCCGTCCATCTCCTGCCCCACAGGTGGGGTATCCGGGTCGGGAACAACCAGACGCGCGGGTGCCCCACCAGGCATATCGACCGTCGAGCTCATCCGCCGATCTCCCAACTATGTCGTTCGTCATACTTATTAGTACTGTCTATCACGATGATGATTGGAATGCCAGCATAGGTTTTAAGTATGATGAGCATCATGGTTCAACGAAGCGACAGCCGCGACCGAATGATCGCCGCGGCGCGTCGGCTGTTTCGCGAGCACGGCTACATGGGCACCGCCCTGTCCGACGTGATCGCCGAGAGCGCCGCGCCACGCGGTTCGATGTATTTCCACTTCCCCGGCGGCAAAGAGGAACTGGCTACCGAGGTTGCCCTGGCCCACGCCGCCGACGTCATGGCCCACATCAACCGCGTCGCCGGCGCCACCGAAACGGCGCCTGATTTCATCGCCGCATTTCTGGGTCGCTTCCGCGACCAGATCGTCTCCAGCGGCTATCGAGAGGGGTGTGCGGTCGCACCGATCGTCATCGAATCGACGCCGGCCTCCGCACCGCTGAGTGACGTGACCCGACGCGGCTTCGAAGACCTCATCGCCACCTTGGCCGCTCGCCTTGAAGAAAAAGGCATTCCCCGCCAACGTTCCACGACGTTGGCGACCAACATCGCCACCAGCATGGAGGGCGCCCTGATCATGTGCCGCGTCCTGCGCAGCCCCGCACCGTTCGACACCGCTATCGACGCGCTGACGGCCAGCGCGGAATCAGCCGCTGCCACCGCACGCTGAACCCACACCGCACCGCGAAAGGCATCCCAAACCATGACCACGCTTACCGCAACCGAGCTGCGCGAATACATCATCGGCGCATGGACTTTGGAGTCCTATCAAAGCTCCGCACTTGACGGATCCGACGTGCGCTATCCCCTGGGCGTTGACGCGCGAGGAATCATCATGTACACCGCCGATGGTTACATGTCCGCACAAATCATGCGCGTCGACCGGCCAGAGTTTCAGGTGGGCGACCTCGCCGCGGCTGACAAAGACGAACTCGCGGCCGCCGCCAGCGGGTACCTGGCCTACACGGGCCCGTACAGCGTGACCGACGGCATCCTGGCCCATCACGTGGATGTCAGCCTGCTGCCCAATTGGATTGGTGGAACACAATACCGCGCAGCCCAAATCGCAGAGTCACGGTTGGAATTGAGCCCGACCAAGCCCGTGCTCATCGACGGGGGCCAACCCCGCAAGGGCCGCTTGGTCTGGCGGCGGGCGCGTCCCTCCGACTGATCGATTGGCCCCATCAGCGATCCTGAACACGCGCGGAACGCCGACGCGCTGGAAGCGGTATTGGCAGACGGCGGCGAGCGCTTGGGTGGACGCCCGGACGTTGGGGCGCACCGAGGCCTGAGCGGCTCCCGTCTTCGCTTACGTCGACGGACTCTTACGTCGACGGGCTATTTGAGGATCTGAGCCGGGCGTCGACGTGGCTTCGCACCACGCCATTGGTGCACCGCTGCGATCGCCGTCTTGAGCCCGCGGCGGCGCCCTGTCACTCGGTCCGCTGCGGCGAAACCGGGCTCGAGTTGAGCGAACATCTGCTCGCTGCGGGTTTCCGGCGCGTCGTCGGCGGTGTCGCGCAGGTACTTGTTGGGCAGCGACAGCTTGGCTATCGTGCGCCAGGTCTTGCCGTACTGCATGAGGAAAGAGCCTGTCGTGTACGGCAAGTCGTATTTGTCGCACAACGCGCGCACCCGCGCCGAGGCCTCGTGTAGCCGGTTGCTCGGCATATCGGGAAACAGATGATGCTCGATCTGATGGCACAGATTGCCGCTCATGAACCGCAGAACGGGGCCGGCCTCGAAGTTGGCGCTGCCCAGCATCTGGCGCAGGTACCACTCGCCCTTCGTCTCACCGACCATGTCGGTCTTCGTGAATTTTTCTGCGCCATCGGGGAAATGCCCACAGAAGATCACCGCGTTGGCCCAGATATTGCGGATCACGTTGGCCACCGCGTTGGCCTTCAGCGTCGATTTGTAGGTGGCAGCCGGTGACAGCGAAGTCAGCGCGGGGAACGCGACGTAGTCCTTGAACACCTGCCTGCCGGCCTTGACTGAGAACTCACGTGCCAGCTGAAGGGTGGAGTCGCGCTCCGGGCCGGCCTTCAAGATCTTTTCGAAATCGACCGTCTGGGTGCCAATCCCCCACTCGAACCCAAGCGCGAGGATGGCATTGAACAGCACGTTGCCGATGTTGAAGAGCTGCCAGGGCTGGTCGCGAGTGACGCGCAGGACGTAGTAGCCCACATCTTCGTCCATACCGAGGATGTTGGTGTACTTGTGATGCTGAAAGTTGTGGGCGGAAATCCAGTGTTTCGACGCCGCGGTCATGTCCCACTCCCACGTCGTGGAGTGAATTTCCGGATCGTTCATCCAGTTCCACTGACCGTGCATGACGTTGTGGCCGATCTCCATGTTCTCGATGATCTTGGCCCCAGCTAAGGTCGCGGTTCCCGCACACCATGCCCAGCGCTTCGAGCTGCCGGCCAGCATGAGCCGTCCGGCAAGATCCAGAGCACGTTGTGCCGCGATGGTGCGGCGAATGTAGCGGGCGTCGCGCGCCCCGAGAGAATCCTCAACGTCCTGCCGGATCGCGTCGAGCTCCACCGCCAAACTGGCGATGTCGGAGTCAGTCAAGTGGGCGAAGGCTGGAACGTCAGTAATCGCGATGGTGTCGTCCCCTTCGGGTTCTTCGGTGTCAGGACCTCAGCGTTGAGATGCCATCGGCATATGCCCAATCGGCGGGCGAGGCCAGTCGCTCGAAGGGGTAACGAGCCAACCTGACTTGAGGTTCCCTCCGGGTGGCCGACTTACCTGATTCTAATGTCAGCACGCTGATCCATGGCTACCCTACCCATCATCGCGTAGATGCGGTGCCACGACGTCGTCGCGGACGGTGTCCTGCCAGCACGTCG
The DNA here is from genome assembly GCF_001667035.1 of Mycobacterium sp. 852002-51057_SCH5723018. Classification (GTDB taxonomy): domain Bacteria; phylum Actinomycetota; class Actinomycetes; order Mycobacteriales; family Mycobacteriaceae; genus Mycobacterium. Next base: position 2,879 of record NZ_LZIR01000123.1, on the reverse strand, counting down.
GTGTTTGCCAGCGTCTGCGCCTGAGCGGCCAGGGTCGATGCCCTGTTGGCATAGGCAATCGCTTCGGCGTCGTTCGTTGTTTCCGTGCCATGCGCCGCCGCCAAATACCGCTTCGCCTCTTCGAACCGGGTCTGCGCCTCGGCGCCGACGCTCTCGCGATGCCTGGCGACGTAGTCAGAAATCTGGCGCAATCTGGAGTCAGCGGTGGACAACGCCTGCCCCAGCGAATGATCGCGCCCTTCGATGTTCACCTGCCCGCCGCTTGGGTCGACCCGGCGCGCGGCGCGCCGGCGGCGGCGGCGCACGAGATAAAACACGAGAACCACCACGACTACGACCACGACGACTACCACCACGCCAATCGCGATTAGCGGCCAGATCCGCTTTGACGAGCTTGCCGATTTGTTCAGTCCGTCAGCCGCAGCGACCGCCGCACCGCTCCAATCTTTAGCGTTCACCGCCGGTTCGATTTGCTTGCTGCGCAGGCTGTTTAGCTCGTCTGCCGTGACGCCCTGCGCCGTCGGCGGCGCGGTGAACGCGTACAGCTTCGTGTTCGTGGCCACGGCCAGCAGCGCGTCGTGACCGCCCATCCCGCTGGCGCTGCGGGTTCGGTCGGCCCAGTTGTCGGGCTTGAACCTGGAGAAGTTGTCGACGTAGACCACCCAGAGTTGGATGTGCCGATCGCGGTAAAGCCGGTCGATCGCCGAGCTGACGGCCGCCCGACCGGGATCCGTCAATACCCCGGTGCTGTCGGTGATGTGATCGGTGAGCTTGGACGGCGGTTGCGCGCCGGCGGGAGCTGCCAGCAGCAACCCCGCCGTAAGGACCGCCAGGACTGCACCGAACAGGCGAACGACGCGCATACGGGTAATCTAGCCCGCCGCCGGCCACGATCCAGGCTTGCGCAAGCCTTGCTTCATGGTGCAGACCCGCCGACGCCGCCCAGACGGTTGATCTACACCTCCTATCGGGGCAGCACGGCCTCGATGGCCCCGACCACCTCGGGCGCGTCCGGTTCCGTCCTCGGACGAAACCGATTGACCACTTCGCCATCGGGAGCGACCAAAAACTTCTCGAAGTTCCATTGAATGTCGCCTGCTGCGCCGTCGGAATCGACGGCCTTGGTCAGCTCGGCATACAGCGGGTGGCGGTCGTCGCCGTTGACGTCGGCCTTCGCCAGCAACGGAAACGTCACCCCGTAAGTCGTCGAGCAGAACTCCTGGATCTCGTCGGCGGTGCCCGGTTCCTGGCCCATGAACTGGTTGCACGGAACGCCGACGACCGTCAGTCCACGGTCACCGTAGTCCGTGGCGAGCTTCTCCAACGCGGTGTACTGCGGAGTCAGCCCACACTTGGAGGCTACGTTCACGACCAGCGTTGCGCCGTCAGACAATTCGGCTAGCGTAGTCGGCGTGCCGTCGAGGGTGGTTAAGGCGATGTCTTTGATACTCACACCGACGACGCTAACACCGCCCACGTCGTCCAAAGTGCCGAGTGCGCCATACCTGCCGTCGGCGATTGGCGCTCGATGTTCTGGAGCACTAATTTTCCTGGGGTGACGTTCTCAGCTGCTGGTGCAGTCGCGCGGTGGATCGCCCCCTTCCTAACGGTTACGGCCGTTGCCGGCGCGAGTTATCTCGCCAACCCCGTGCAGGTCGGTCCCGCCCCGACGGTGCGCTTGGCCGATGACGCCAACCCGCTGGCCGGCATGCCCTTCTACGCCAATCCAAACTCGGCGGCCATGCGGGCCGCGCAGCATGCCGATCCGCCGAGTCCCGAGTTGACCGCCATCGCCAACACGCCGCAGGCGTACTGGATCGTCCCGGGCTCCTCGGCAGCGACGGTCGCGAAGTACACCGGCGACGCGCAGGCTGCCGGCGCCATCCCGGTTCTGGCGATTTATGGAATCCCGCACCGCGACTGTGGCAGCTTCGCTGCGGGTGGCATGGCGACGGCCGACGACTACCGCGGGTGGATCGACGGCATCGCATCCGGGGTGGGCGCTTCGCGGACGGCGATCATCCTGGAACCCGATGCACTCGCCATGGCCGACTGCCTGTCGGCCGACCAGCGCCAGGAACGCTACGACTTGATTCGCTACGCCGTCGACACGCTGACGCGGAGTCCGGGCACCGCCGTGTACGTCGACGGTGGTCACTTGCGCTGGCATAGCGCCGAGGACATGGCCGCCAGGCTCAACAAGGTCGACGTCGCCCGTGCCCGGGGTTTCAGCCTCAACACCGCGAACTTCTGGACCACCGGGGACGAAATCGGCTACGGAGAGGCGATTTCGGGGCTCACGAACGGTTCCCACTACGTGATCGACACGTCGCGCAACGGCGCCGGACCTGCACCCGACTCCGGGCTCAACTGGTGCAACCCCAGCGGCCGAGGGTTGGGCACGCCGCCTACCACCGCTACCGCGGGCGCGCACGCCGACGCCTACCTGTGGATCAAACGCCCCGGTGAATCCGACGGAACATGCGACAAGGGTGATCCGCCCGCGGGCACCTTCGTGAATCAGTACGCCATCGATTTGGCCCGCGCCGCAGGCTAGTAGACGCCGGTCCCGGGTCGGGCGATCGCCTAATGCCGTGCCGTTCGTCGACCGCGTAGGCCGGAAAGTGGCCCGGTCAGGCGTAGGGCCGGGCCAAGAGACGCTACCGCTTGTCACCAGCCAGCTTTGACGATGCGCGGGATTATGACGGATGTTGACGCGCCGGCGACGGCGAGAATTCTTCTATCCCAGCTGTGGCGAGACCGCCGCAGCAGCACCTGTCGCTTACGGGGGCTCCCCCGGCGGCACGGCGCCGGCCCTGGGGCTGACACTGGCGAACGGAGCGAGCTGTATTGGCTACCTGCGCTGCTGGCAGCGGGGC
>NZ_LZIR01000122.1 GCF_001667035.1 Mycobacterium sp. 852002-51057_SCH5723018 | reverse complement strand
GTCGCGTCGGGACATCGTGCGCGGCTGCCCTTTCCACAATGCCGCCGTCGAATCGGCAGGAGCATTGCGCAGCACCGACGAAATTGTGCGGGCACACAAGCTGGAGTTCACCCGCCGCTTGGTCGCTGTCGCGCGGGAGGCCGGCGCCACCGATCCGCAACTGTTGGGCCAGCAATTGGCGGTGCTGTTCGAGGGCGCGACGGCGATGGCGACATCCCTGAACGACACCGCGCCGGTCGTGCACGCCCGTGCCGCCGCGGCCACGCTGATCGACGCCGCGCTGGGCTCTTGACGGCCTCCTCCCAGTCCTGCTAGACATGGCCTGCGGCAGAAATTGGGCGATCGCCCAAACCGGTGAGTGACATCGAGGGAGCATCGATGACCGTCGCCAACGACACCGACGTCTACTACGACCCCTACGACGTCGGCATCATCGCCGACCCGTACCCGGTCTACGGGCGGCTGCGCGAGGAAGCGCCGATCTACTACAACGAGCGGTACGACTTCTGGGCCATCTCAAGGTTTTCCGACGTCGAGCGGGCATTGGCCAACTGGGAGGTGTTCTCTAACCGGCGCAGCGACATCCTGGAATTGATCCAGTCGAAATTCGACATGCCCGGCGGCGTCATGATGTTCCAGGATCCCCCCGAGCACACGCGGCTGCGCGGCCTGATGTCGCGCGTGTTCACCCCGCGCCGGATGGCCGAGCTGGAAGACCAGATTCGGCGGTATTGCGTGCGGTGCCTGGATCCGCTGGTCGGGTCCGGCGGGTTCGACGTCATCGCCGAGCTGGCGTCGATGATGCCGATGCGAGTCATCGGCATGCTGTTGGGAATCCCTGAGTCAGAACAGGTTTCGGTCCGCGACGCCAACGACGCCAACTTGCGCACCAAACCCGGCGCCCCGCTGAAGGTCGCCGACGCAGACTCCATCGCCGACGGCCGGATCTACGCCGACTACGTCGAATGGCGATCCAAGAACCCGTCGGACGACCTGATGACCACATTGCTCAACGTCGAGTTCGACGACGAGCACGGCGTGCACCGCAAGCTGACGCGCAAAGAGGTGCTGCACTACACCCAGGTGGTCGCCGGTGCGGGCAACGAGACCACCGGCCGGCTGATCGGCTGGCTGGCCAAGGTGCTCGCCGAGCATCCGGACCAGCGCCGGGAGGTCCACCGGGACCGGTCGCTGCTGAACCGCACCGTCGACGAGACGTTAAGGTTCGAACCCACAGGCCCCCACGTCGCCCGTTGGATGGCAAAGGATTTCGAGTGCTACGGCAGGACCGTTCCGGCCGGCAGCGCCATGCTGCTGCTGTTCGGCGCCGCCAATCGCGATCACCGCCGCTACGCCGACCCGGACACCTTCAACGTCCACCGGGACAACATCTCGCACATCACGTTCGGCAAGGGCGTGCATTACTGCCTCGGGGCGAACCTGGCCCGCCTGGAGGGCCGCGTCGCGCTGGACGAGATCCTCAACCGCTGGCCCGAGTGGGACATCGACTACGACACAGCTCAATTGGCGTCAACGTCGACGGTCCGCGGCTGGGAGCGGCTGCGGATCGTGCTGCCCTGAGCCTTCGGTGCCGGCATTTCGTAACGGTCCAGGAATCGGTTGACCAGCGCGACGGCCTCGTCGTGGCCGCCGGAGGTACCGAGCGCCTGTTCCAGGATGAGCATGCGGCCGATCGAGGCGATGATGACCGCGATGCCCGCGGGCGGGAATTCCCCTGTGTCCAGGCCGTGTTCGCGCACGATGAAGTTGAGTGCGGTGATTTGCATCTCGCGCCACCGCTCCTGCCAGGCCGAGATCTCCGCCCGGATCTCCTTGCGGTGGTTGGCAAGTCCCATGAATTCCAGCAGCAGACGGGTGTCCTTCGGCGCGACGAGCGTGTCCCACAAGGCGTGCAGGGGGCGGTCGGAGGCCAAGGCTTCCTGTTGCCGGCCCAGGTACGCCGCGGCGCCGCGGCGGAACACGTCCAGGTACAACCCGTCCATCGTGGGGAAGTAGTAATGCACCAGGGCGGATTTGACGCCTGCGACAGCGGCCACCCGCCGCGACGTTGCCGCGGCGTAACCCTCCTCCACCATGACCTGAATCGTCGCGTCGATCAGCGTGTCGCGGGTGGTGGAGTCGCGCGCCTTCGGCCGTTCCGATGCGGTTATTTGGCACCAACTTTCCTTGGGCTTCCCTTGGGCTTTCATTGAGCAAATGCCCAAAATCGCGTAGCTGTCATGCTCGCATTCCGCCTTGCGGCGGTCAAGAAAGGCCGCTCGCTCACCGTCGGCCGCAACACCTGATAGGGATGAGGTGTGGCACCAAGTTTTCAGGACGTCATCGAATCCAAGTACCTGCTGCTGACGACGTTCACCAAGGACGGCCGTCCCAAGCCGACGCCGATCTGGGGTGTGCCCGACGGTGACAAGCTTCTGGTCATCACCGATAACGGGTCCTGGAAGGTCAGGCGGATCAACAACACGCCGCGGGTGACGATCGCGCGCAGCGCTGCGCTGGGCAAGCCCAAGAGCGAACCTGTCGAAGGGATCGCCCGGGTGCTGCCGAAGTCCGAGACGCGGCGGGTCTACAACGCCGTGCTCAAGCGGTACTGGTATCACGCGTGGTGGTTCTACGCGCACTCGATCCTGCGCGGCGGCATCGACAAGGTCCACGTCGGCCTCGAGATCAAGCCCGCCGCCTAGGATTTCGCGGCTACGGGGACGCGGCGCGCAGGGCTTCAAAGGTGTCGGCCAGCGTGTCCCTCGGATCGCGATAGGTGATGCCGAGCTCGCGCTCGCTGGGCGAATCGTCTGACGCCGGCATCTGGGTGTAGTACTGCATCCCGGCCCAGGTGAAGGGCGTATCGAAGGGCAGAAACCGGCCGGCCCGGTCCATCACCGCCCCGGCAACCCGCAGCGCGGTGTCCGGGATCGGCACCGCGACCATCGGCGTCCCGGCGACCTGGCCGAGCAGGCTCGCCAGCTCGGAGGCCGAAACCCGATGCCCGCCCGCGGTGTAGCGACGTGGTCCGCACCCGGGCTCGAGCAGCGCCGCGTGCAGCGCGGCCAGGTCGCGCACGTCGACGACCAACCATGCCGCGCCGCGCCCGGGGATCGCATGCATCTGCACGGCCATGCGGACGCCCTCGCCGGCCTCGCCGAATTGGTTGCCGACCGGCGGACCGAGGACCATGCCGGGATAGGTGATGTTCACCGGGGCGCCGGCGTCCTGAAGGCCGCGAGCATAGATGTCGACCTGCGCCTTCGACGTCCCGTATCCATCCGCCCCGCCCACCACCGGCAGGTCCGCCGTCAGCACCTCCAGGGAGGGATGAAACAGCGCGGTGAAGCTCGACACGTGAACGATGGGATCCAGCCCTAGCTCCACCGACTGGCCGAGGACGTTTTGCGCGCCCTGCATGTTTGTCGCCAGCATCTCATTGGTCTGACGGGGATCGGTTGCCACCAGGGCGGCGCTGTGCACGACGGCGTCGCATCCGCGCAGCGCCTCCCGCACCGCAACGCGGTCGGTGATGTCGGCGACGGCGAAGTCCGACACGTCGACACCCAGCTTGGCGACCGAGGTCTGCAACCGATCGGGATTTCGCACAAGGAACCGGACGGAGTGGCCGGCGTCGGCGACGGCCTTGGCGGTCCACCCGCCGACGAATCCCGTGCCGCCCGTGACCAGAACATGCATGGTGCGATTCTGCACGGGGTTACAAGTGGCTCGCCGCGTAGGTCGCGGCTTGGCCCGTCATACCGTTCACCGAATATGTCGCATGCGCGAAGGCGTCGGTGCCATCACCGCAGATTCCATCGCCCGGGGCGCACAACTGGAGGGTCTTGGGCTGATACAGCGGGCCGATGACGATCACCGGTGCGCCGTATTTCTGCAGCCACGGGCCCGACGGTGTCCCGAACAGCGTGACCGCGGCTACATGGTTCGCGATCTCCGGCGGCATCGGCTGCGGCACCATCGACGCCGGTACGCCAGGCGGTATGGCCGCCGAGGTAACGAAACCGGCGACGGCAGCGCCCTGGGAGTATCCGCCGAGCACCTCCCTGGTCTTGGGACAGTTGGCGGCCATGGACTGGATGTGATTACCGGCGTCACGGATGCCGTCGATGACCGTCAGCGGAAAATCAGGATTGCCGAAGTCGGTGCTGGCTTGGTAATTGACGGGGTAGACGCCGAGCGAGCGCCCGCCGATCTGCCCGCGCAGGGCATCGACGAATGACCCGCCGACGCCGCCGAGACCGGGCGGTTCACCGGAACCGCGGGCGAACACCACCTCGACGTCGGGGCAGGGGTCGGCCGACGCTGGTGCTGGAGCGCCCAACAGTGCAAAGGCGGCTGCCACCGCCGCAACTCCCATGGAGGTCGTGAATCGGCGCATGCTCGTAGTCCTTCGCATCATCGGTGTTCTTTACTGATATTCGACGCCAATGGCGCTCTGGATTGCCGGCAGAAACATTTCGCAATCGCGCTTGCCGATCGCGGCAGAAAACGACCAGCGGGCCGCCGACGGTACCGGCAAACCCGCTGGTCGGTGTCGTGACTACTTCTTGAAGGCGTCTTTCACCTTCTCGCCGGCGTCCTTCAGGCTGGACTTCGCCTGGTCGGCCCGGCCCTCGTTCGTGGTGTCGGCGTCGCCGGTGGCCCGCGCCTCGCCGATGTTCTGCGAAGCTCCGGTGACAACGGCGCGCGCGTCGGGGCTGGGGGCGGGTACC
>NZ_LZIR01000121.1 GCF_001667035.1 Mycobacterium sp. 852002-51057_SCH5723018 | reverse complement strand
CCCGGGGGGCGGGGGGGGGGCGGCGCGCACCCCGGGGCGGGTGCCGGCCGTGGCGGTCGAAGCGGCGGGCCGGGGCGGGTTCGATGCGCGCGCGCGCCCCGCCCCCCGCGCGCGGGCGCACCGTGGGCTCGGCCATCCCTGCAGGCTACACCGATCGGTTTACAAACTGTGGAAATGCCCGTACCGTGGGCCCAGGAAGTAAACCGATCAGTTTCCAAAAAAGGCCGTCCTAGCCGACTTGCAAAGAAGCTTGCCCCGCGCCGGCCGCGTCCGATCCGCACGCGCCGACGGTCCGGGTCCGACGTCCTTCACCAACTTTGTCCGGCGAGGCTGCAACGCTTCGCCGCCTAAACCGAGGAGCAAGCAATGTCATCAGTCCTGATCACTGGAGCCAGCCGCGGCATCGGCCGCGCCATCGCCACCGAATTCGCCCGCCGTGGGCACCGCGTCGTGGCCACAGCGCGCGATCCGCGCACGCTCGAGGAGCTCGATGTGAATCAACGGCTCGCCTTGGACGTCACCGACGACGACAGCGTCACCGCGGCCGTCGCCGCTGCCGGGGACCTCGACATCGTGATCTCCAATCCCGCGGACATCTTCTACGCCGCGGTGGAAGCCACCCCGCTGGCCAAACTGCAGCAGCTGCTCAACCTCAACACGATCGGCGCGATCCGGGTCGCCCAAGCGGCGCTGCCGAGGATGCGCGGCCGCGGCGACGGGAAGCTGCTCTTCATGTCCAGCGTCGCCGGGCGCGTTGTGCTGCCACCCGGCGCCGCCTACGCGGCGACGAAATGGGCACTGGAAGCACTGGTCGAGGCGCTCGCAATCGAGGTCGCGCCGTTCGGGATCCAGGCCGCCCTGTTGGAACCCGGCGCCGTAAGCTCCGGGGCCCTCGACGACGTGACCACATATACCCTGCCCGACGATCCGTACGTCGCAATCCTGCGAGGCGGCGGGCCGCGGCCGGGAATCATCACGCCCGAACAAGTTGCCGCCGAGGTGGCCGACGCCGCCGAGAAACCGCAACTGCCGCTTCGCATCCCGATTGGCGACGCCGCAAGGGCGCTGTTGGCGGCCCGTAAGGCGGCGGTCGACGACGTCCCTTTCGTAGCGGCGGATTACGTCGCGTAGTCGTGGCGGGCAAGCCCGTTAAAGGTCCGCGTGCGGAAACCGTGAAGATTGATCACACCTGTGTGAAAGCTTCGTTAAGAAAGTGGCCGATCCGGGTTGACGCCCGCACTGTGGAGATATGACGCCGGTCGAGCCGCCCCAGGCGCCGCGACCCCCCGTGGCCGCGCGCGCGTTGTCCGGCGCGGCATCGGTGCGCGTCACGGCGGCCTACGCCGCCGTTTTGGTTGCGGTCTGGCTCGGGTTGACGGCGCTCGGACCGCACGCCCGCCACGCCGTGGTGAGCCACATGAGCACCAATCTGCACAATCTGGCTCATGGCCGCCTGACCACGTTGATCGGCAGCGCGTTCGTCGACGACGGCGGCGACGTCTACCTCTGGCTGCCGGGACTGGTCTGCCTGCTGGCGCTTGGCGAACTGATCTGGCGCGGCAGGGGTCTGGTGATCACATTCGCGGTCGGTCACATCGGTGCCACGCTGCTGGTGGCGGTCGGGCTGGTCGCCGGGCTGAAGGCGGGATGGCTGCCGTTCTCGGTGGCCCGGGCGACCGACGTGGGCGTCAGCTACGGCGCGGTGTGCGTACTCGGTGCGCTGACGGCGTCGATACCGTCGCTCTGGCGGCCGGCGTGGGCCGGCTGGTGGCTCGGCATCGCGCTGACGGCGGCGGCGGGACTGGACTTCACCGCCGTCGGACACGTCCTGGCACTGCTGCTCGGCATCGGCCTGTCCTCGTGGCTCCCTGCGGCGTCCGGCTGGATGCCCGTCCACATCGCCTTGCTCACCGTCGGCGCCACGTTCGGTTACTTCGTGCTGTCGGGGTCGTCGGTGGTGACCACGGCCGGCGGGTTGGCGGGGATGCTGGTCGCGCTCCTGGCCGCCTGGGCACTGCGGCCGCGCGCCGAGATCTCGTCGCCCGAATCCACGGGGCAACCGGCGCGCGGGTAGTCGCCGTTCAGGCGCGGCCGCCACGATGGGCGGCAAGGCAACTTCGCATTCATCGACCCCACACACGGATTTCGCAAGAATCTCGCAGCGGAATGAGCGGTGCCGGACACCTCGACCGGCCTCGGGTGATTGCGCCCATACCGAAGGAAACGGACATGAACGCCACCCGGTAGCCGGCCGTTGTCAACGCCGCAGCTCAACGATTCCTAGGTGAGCAGCGAAAGACTCGTGCGTTGGGAGCTAACCCTACGAACGGGCGCGTCGCGCGATGGCCGGTTGGCCCTGCGGGCGATCCTGAGGACAAACGGCCACACAATTAAATACAGTGACGGAGAGGCTGGATCCTTGAAAAAGCCCTGCGGAGGGATCGCGTGAATTGAAGTGAGCGGCTACTTCTGGGTGCCCACGAAGCCTGATCTGAGGGTGTGGGGTGCGTTTGCGTGGGACCCCGGACACAAGCCCGAGGCCGTCCTTGCCGGCGGCTTGGTCGATGATCCACGGGTAAGAAGCTCGAATAGCGGCGGCGGTCGCGTCTTCATGTCGTCGCCCGCCGCGATGGTCAAGGCGTTTCATCCAATTACGCTGCAGGGCCAACTCGACACCGGCCACGCCGTCACGCTCGTCAACGCCTACAACCACGGCCGAGACGGCTACTACTTCGGATCGCCACACTACAAAGCGGACTACGCCGTGGTAGGCGACCGCCATGTGAGCGGTGTCGATCAGCTATTCAGCGGCATGCGATTTCGCTTTGGTGATCCCTATTGGCTGGGCCACCTTCGGGAAAGTAAGGCCTGTGCCGTCGATAGCCACGGTTCCGCACTGACCGTCGAAACGTCTGACGATGGCAACTGGCTGGTGTACAGGGCCGCGGCCCCGACCACACTGCGGCAACTTAAAACCAGGGTGGTGTCGGGTTGCCTGGCGCTAGCCGAATTGGCGCTTGACCAGGATTTTGCCCCTCGCGATACACAGGTCCGGATCAATGACGGCGATCCTTGGCTCAACGTCCACGGACCCGAGTCTGACACGCCTCCGAACGAGTTCGACGCCGTAACATTGTTGCCTCGGGAGGAACTCACAGTCGAGCGGTTCGCCAGGTGGATCCCGTTCAACGACACATTGGACGGGCTTGTCTCCGTGGTGGCTCGCCCCATCAAGGCGCCGCTGCAGACTCAGCTTCTCGTGCTTACGCCCCTCATCGAAGGGTTGCACCGCCGGATGCCCAAGACTTTTGAGCAGTCAAAATTCGCAGGCGCATCGCCTAGCGCGTTGCAGCTGGTCAAAGAAACCGCCGGGAGCGCTGCGAGCAGCGCGGCCACAAATCGACGAACATTGGACCCTCAGCAGGTTCACGCTGCGGTGATGAGCGCGGTCTCCCACTTCGAAGACGTTGACTACCTGCAGCGTGCCACCGATGTGGTGACGAAAGTCTGCGCTGTCTTACCGGAGATCGCCGAGTCGGTGGCTGATCTGCCAATGTGCCTAACGGACGCTCGTAACGATGTGGCTCACCAATGTCCGCTCGACCACGAGAGAGAGGCACTCGGGGTTCGGCACCTCCGTTGGTTGGTCGTCGCGCGCATCGCGCCCTGGCTGTTACGGGGCCTACTTCTGCTGGAGGCTGGTATCGACCCGAGCGTCCTGCACGATCGGCACTTGGCGTACCGCCGCTTTCTCGAGTTCCGGGCCAATGTTGCCCAGTTCGTCAACGAACTCGGCTGGGAGCTGCCCGCGTCCAGCTAGCGCAGCGGCTGAAAGGTGAAATGTGCTGCTGAGTTGACACACCGCGCTACTCAGAACTGTCTTTTCTTTTCAGATCGGTATTCCGCGATGGCTGCACCCGTTTCGGCTCGCCCGGCATCTTCGGATAGTTCGGCGGATAAGGCATGTCGCCAAGCCCGCGCACTTCGTCGGCCGCCGACATCTCCAGCAACGGCGCAATGGACTGGGCTAGGTCGTCGATGCCGGCCCACGGGTCGTCCCGGCGCTTCACCAGGTCGGGCACCGTCGCCATGGTGTAGTCGTCGGGATCCGCGCCGGCCAACTCGTCCCACGTCAGCGGCGTCGACACGGTCGCGATCGGCGTGCGCCGCACCGAATACGGCGACGCCATGGTGCGGTCGCGGGCGTTCTGGTTGAAGTCGATGAAGATCCGCTCGCCGCGTTCTTCCTTCCACCACGACGTGGTCACCGCCTCCGGCGCGCGGCGCTCGATTTCGCGGGCCAGCGCGATGCCCGCGCGGCGGACCTCGACGAAGTCCCAGTCGGTGGCGATGCGCAGGAACACGTGCACCCCACGGCCCCCGGACGTCTTGGGGTAGCCGACCAGGCCGAGCTCGTCGAGCAGCGGTCGCAGCACGTCGACGGCCACCGCCCGCGCCTGCTCGAAGCCGGTGCCGGGCTGCGGATCCAGGTCGATCCGCAGCTCGTCGGGATGATCGGTGTCCGGGCAGCGCACCTGCCACGGGTGCAGCGTGATAGTGCCCATCTGCGCCGCCCACACGATCGCCGCCGGGTGGGTGACCTTCAGCGCGTCGGCTGTGCGCCCCGATGGGAACGTCACCCGGCAGGTTTCCAGGTAGTCGGGATGGTGCTGCGGTACCCGCTTCTGGTAGATCTCCTCGCCGTCGATGCCGTCCGGGAAGCGCTGCAGATGGGTGGGCCGGTCACGCAACGCGTTCAGCATCGGACCGCCTCCCACCGCCAGGTAGTACTCGACCAGCCGTCGCTTGCTGCCGTTGGACCCCAGCGCGGGGAAGTACACCTTGTCCGGGTTGGTCAGCCGCACCGCGATGCCGTCGACGTCGATTTCTTCCGCTGGAGCAGCCACCCCATGATTCCAGCACGCCGCACGCCACAATGAACCAATGGACTTGCCCCTCATGCCGCCGGTCTCGCCGATGTTGGCCAAGCCGGTGCGGTCGATGCCGCCGGACTCGTCGTACGAGCCCAAGTGGGACGGATTCAGGTCGATTTGTTTTCGCGACGGCGACGAGGTGGAGCTGGGCAGCCGCAACGAGCGGCCGATGACCCGGTACTTCCCCGAGCTTGTCGCAGCGGTCCGGGCCGAGCTGCCGCAACGCTGCGTCATCGACGGTGAGATCGTCGTCGCCACCGACCACGGCCTGGACTTCGAGGCGCTTCAACAGCGCATCCACCCGGCCGAGTCGCGGGTTCGGATGCTGGCCGAGAAGACGCCGGCTTCCTTCATCGCGTTCGACCTCCTCGCCCTGGGCGACGACGACTACACCGGGCGGCCGTTCCGCGAGCGGCGCGCCGCTCTGGTCGACGCTGTGCCTATTTCAGCGGACCGCTCCGGCCGCTGGATCCACGTCACGCCGGCGACCACCGATATGCAGACCGCGCAACGATGGTTCGAGGAGTTCGAGGGCGCCGGCCTCGACGGCGTCATCGCCAAGCCACTGACCATCACCTATCAGCCGGACAAGCGGGTGATGTTCAAGGTCAAGCACGAGCGGACCGCCGACTGCGTGGTGGCCGGCTATCGGGTGCACAAGTCCGGCGGCGACGCGATCGGCTCGCTGCTGCTCGGGCTCTACCAAGACTCGGGTCCTTCGAAAGGCCAGCTCGCGTCGGTGGGCGTGATCGGCGCCTTTCCGATGGCCGAGCGGCGGCGGCTGTTCACCGAGCTGCAGCCGCTGGTCACCACCTTCGAGGGCCACCCCTGGAACTGGGCTGCCCACGAGGCCGGGGAGCGAACGCCGCGCAAGAACGAATTCTCCCGCTGGAACGCCGGCAAGGACCTCTCTTTCGTGCCGCTTCGGCCCGAGCGGGTGGTCGAGGTCCGCTACGACCACATGGAGGGTCCGCGGTTCCGGCACACCGCACAGTTCAGCCGGTGGCGTCCCGACCGCGATCCGCGCTCGTGTACCTACGAGCAACTCGAGCAGCCGGTCGGCTTCAGGCTCGGCGACATCGTGCCCGGGCTCGGCCCGGCGTAGTTTATGCAACTTCGCGCCGCCGACTGTGGGCCCTACGGACGGGAAGTGCCGCCTTGAATTCGTCCGTAAGCCCCACAGTCGCTACGCAGGCGGGTGTGAATTGAAGTGCACCGATCCGCATTCCTCAAGCCGCCGTTAGGCTGTCGTGATGCTGCAGATCGCCGCGCTGTTCGTGGCGGGCACCGCCGCGCTCGACGATTCCGGCGCGATCTACGCCACCCGCATACCGACGACCTGGTTCGACGTCGAGCAAATCCCCGTAATGGCCAGGATCCCCATCGTTCTCGTGGTGCACGCGCGCGCCGGTGGGGACTACGACCCCGAACTGCATGTCGTGTGCAAAGATCCCGCGGGGGTACCGCGCGGAAACATGCAAGCGAGTTGGCACTGGCCCGACGAGGAAAACAGGCCATCCAAGTACCGCTGCTTCACTCAAGAATTCGCGTTCTCGATCGACACGGAGGGCGAATACACCCTCGGTGCCTACTACGACGCGCAAGGCAGAATCGAAATAGCCACGCCGATACCGATTTACATCGCCTTGTCGGCCACCCACGCCGGTGATCGCTAGCGCGCACGTTTATCCGAAGTCGTAAGCGGGCACGCGAGCGGTATGTCAGTGACAGCGTTCAAAGACCTGCCGTTGGCCGACCGTGACCGCAAGTGGGACGGCGACGCCGCCGAAAAGCGCGTCCGCAAGTGGGCCGGCGCACAGGACGGGCCGAACCAGAAATACCGCGACGCCCACATCTGGTACGACAGCGACAAGAAGGACAACTTCACGGCCTACAAGTTGCTGTTCGCCGACGTGATCGGCGGCGAGCTCAAGGCGGTGCCGCGGGGCATCATGATCGCCGGCGCCATCATGGACGGCGCGCGTGGCGGCATCGACCTGCCCAAGGCCGACGTCGACCGCGTCAAAAGCCACCTGGCGAAGTACTACAAGAAGATGGGCGAAAGCGCGCCCTGGGAGCGCGACTGATTAGGACCTATTTGTCAGCGACCATCAGCTCCGACAAACCGCGCAGCGTGACGTTCGCCTTGTATTCGGGATCCCCGTCCAGCCGGGCGTTCGGGAAGCGCGCCGTCAACGCCGCCAGGGCCACGCCGGCTTCCAGCCTGGCCAGCGGCGCGCCCAGGCAGTAATGGGCCCCGCGGCCAAAGCCCAAGTGCCGCACGGTCCCCCGATCGGGGTCGAAGGTGTCGGGCCGGTCGAACTCGGCGGGGTCGCGGTGGGCCGCGGCCAACAGCAGCATGATGAAGTCGCCCGCGGGCACGTCGACGCCGCCAATCGTCATGTCCGCGCCCGCAATTCGACTGGCGAGTTGTACGGGCGGGTCGTACCGCAGAGTTTCCTCGACGACCGTCGGCGCGCGATCGGCGTTGGCGCCCAACGCCTCCCACTGCGTCGGGTCGCGCAGCATCGCCAAGATGGCATTCCCGATCAGGTTCACCGTGGTCTCGTGCCCGGCGATCAGGAGCAGGTTGCAGGTGGATACGATCTCCTCCTCGCTCAGCTGATCGCCGGACTCCTCGACCGCGATCAGGCCCGACAACAGGTCGTCGCCCAGCCTTGACCGGCGCCGCTCGATCAGGGCGTGGAAGTATTCGCGCAGCCACGTCATCGCCTGCATCCGCTCATTGATGACCTCCGGCGGGATGCCGGTGACCGTCGAGAACGGGTCCAGCGCCTGAGCCAGCACCGCCGACGCGTGGCTGAACTGCGATTCGTCATCGAGGGGCACGCCGAGCAGCCGGCAGATCACCGCCACGGGCAGCGGGTAGGCGAAGTCTGTGACCGCATCGAACCGGCCCTTCTCGGCGATCCGATCGAGCAATCCGTCAACAAGCGCGCGGATTTCGGGTTGCAGCGCGTTGACCACCCTCGGCGCGAACGCCTTGCTGACCAGCTTGCGCAACCGGGTGTGATCGGGTGGATCGAGGAACAAAAACCCCGGCGGGAACTGCCGGGGCTGCAGCACGCCCGCTTCGAGCTGCCGTTTGGCGGCCGCCGAGTTCATGTTGTTGCTGCTTGACGACGGGTGCCGCAAAACCTCGTCGCAGTCGCGGAAACCGGGGAAGACGGTCAGGGTGGAGTCGGGGACCTGGAACGGTCCGCGATCACGGAACTGGGCGAAGAGCCGGTATGGGTCGGCACGGTTGGTGGGAGCGAGCAGCTGCAGCAGCAGGCCTTGTGATTCGGCTTGGGTGGGGGCGGTCGTCATGCCCACATTCTGCCCGCGCCGCCCGACCGGCTCAGCGCCGCAGAAACTCCACGATGTGATTGGCCAGCTCTTCGCCGGCGTCCTCCTGCAGGAAGTGCCCGGCGCCGCGGATGGTCGGGTGATTGATCCCCTGGGCGCCGCGCATCTCACGCTGGAAAATCTCGGCCATCGGCCCGGTGATGGGGTCGCTGTCGCTGAAGGCGACGAGCATCGGCGTCGGGCTCGCGGTCAACTTGGCCCACGCCGCCTTGTTGGCCGCAGCCGCGGGATCATCGGGTGAGGTCGGCACCAGACCGGGCATGGCGCGCGGGGCAGCGCAGTACTCGTCGGCCGGGAACGGCGCGTCGTAGCCCGCGCGCACCTCGTCGCTCATCCGCTGCCGACAGCCACCCTGCACAAACCAGCCGATGTTCAGCTCCGGCGCGGTGGTGATGGCCTCACGGAAGCGCCACCATATGTCGGCCATCGGCTGCTCTCCGTTGGGCAGCCCGGTATTGGCGACCACCAGCCGAGCAAATCGCTCGGGATACTCTGCGGCTAAACGCAATCCGATGAGCCCGCCCCAGTCCTGGCCGACCAGGGTCACCCCGCGAAGGTCCAGGACGTCGAAGGCCGCGGTCCGCATCCATTCGACGTGGCGCGCGTAGCTGTGGTCTTCGCGGCGGGTGGGCTTGCCCGAACGACCGAACCCGACCAAGTCCGGGCAGACGACTCGGTGCCCGGCCGCGACCAGGATCGGAATCATCTTGCGGTACAGGTACGACCACGATGGCTCGCCATGCAGCATCAGGACGGGGTCGGCACCGTCCGGCCCATCCTCCACCCAGGCGACTCGCAGCGTACCGCCGTCACCATCCGGCACATCGCAATACCTTGGGGCATAAGGGAAGTCGGGCAGGCCGTCGAATCGCTCGTCGGGTGTGCGCAGCGTTTGCATTTCAGGTCCCTTCGTGTAGTCCCGCCACCGCCGGAAGCGTCATCAACCGATCGAGAAATGCACGCTGCCCCTTGAGCAGCTTGGTGCGGGCCTGCGTCACCGGAAACCAGCCGACCCGGTCGATCTCGGGGAACTCCCGCATCCGGCCCGACCCCCTCGGCCACTCCAATTCGAAGGTGTTGCTGCGCGTGTCGGTGACGTCCAGGTCGCCCTCGACGGCGAAGGCGGTGACGACCTTACCGCTGGGTTGTTTCAGCGCGCCGAGGTCGGCGCGCGGCCCGGCCGGCGGCGGTAGCCCGAGTTCCTCGTGAAACTCCCGCTGCGCCACCGTCCAGGGGTCCTCGCCGTCGGTGTACTCCCCTTTGGGCAGGGACCAGGCACCGTCGTCCTTGCGGGCCCAAAACGGGCCACCGGGATGCGCGATCAAGACTTCGACGATGCCGCCCGGCGTCCGGTACAGCAGCAAACCCGCACTGAGCTTGGGCATCCGCTTCAGACTCCGACGGCGGCTTCCAGATCCTTCAGCGACGATTCCAGGTGTGCGAGCAGGCGCTGCAGGTGCGGAACGCTGCGGCGGCATCCGACCAGGCCGAAATCGATGTTGCCGGCGTTGCTGACCAGGGTGATGTTCAGCGCCTGCCCATCCATCGCGATCGAGAGCGGATAGTTGCCGTCGAGTCGTGCTCCCCCGCAATACATTTGCTCGTGGGGGCCGGGCACGTTGGAGATGACGAGATTGAACGGCGGCGATGTTGACGTCACCCAGCCTGGGACCGCCGCCAGGGCAAGCGAACCCAGATTCATCGCCGAAAGCGCCAACGCCTGCACACGCGGCAACTGGGTGAACACCGTCTTGTTTTTCCGCATCGACTCGCTGACCGTCTGCAATCGCACCGCGGGGTCGTCGCTGTCGGTGGCAAGGTTGCACAGAAGGGCCCCGACGAGGTTCCCACCGGCGTCGGCCTCGTCCTCCTTGCGGAGGCTGACCGGAACCATCGCGACCAGCGGCGTGTCCGGCAGCGCGCTCTGCTCGAGAAGGTAATAGCGCAGCGCCCCCGAGCACATCGCCAAGACGACGTCGTTGAGGGTGACCCCCGCGGCCCGCTTGACGTTCTTGATGCGCTCGACCGGCCACGACTGAGCGGCGCACCGGCGGGCGCCGCCGATCTTGACGTTCAACATGGTGCGCGGGGCCCCGAACGGCAACGTCAGCTGCTGCTCGATCAGCGCCGCGCGAGCCAGCTGCACCGTCGACGGGCCCAGTGCGGCAACGGATCCCGCTATCTTGAGCAGCGAACCCAGGCGGGACGTGGGACTGGGCTTGCGCTTACGCCTCGACTGGCTCCACATCGCGCGGATCTCGTCGTCGTCCGGGTCGTTCGACAATGCGCGCTGCATCAACTTCATTGCCGAAACACCGTCGATCAGCGCGTGATGCATCTTGCTGTAGATCGCGAACCGACCGTCGTTCAACCCCTCAACCACGTACAGTTCCCACAGCGGGCGGTGGCGATCGAGCAGGCTGGTGTGCAGCCTGGAGGTCAGCTCGAGCAGTTCGCGAACTCGGCCCGGCGACGCCAGCGCCGAGCGCCGAACGTGGTAGTCGACGTCGACGTCGTCGTCATAGGCCCAGGCCATCGGGGCTATTCCCCCCATCATCATGGCGGGGTGCTTACGGAATGTCGGCTGGAATTCGTTGTTCGCAATCAGCGCGTCGGTGAATTCCCGTACGAACTCGGGACCCGCCCCCTGGGGCGGCTCGTACAACTGCAAGCCGCCTACGTGCATCGGGTGCTCACGCGATTCGCCCAGCAAAAAGACCGCGTCGGTGGGGGCCATCAATTCCATCCATCAATTAGACCCCCGCCAGCAAGGAACCCGCTAGCGCCCGATCATGCGGAAGCGAGCGACCACGCCGATGTCGCGATCAGCTCGCCGCGGTCGAGTCCCGCCGCGCGGTGCTCGTGCACCTGCGCGTATTCGGGCGTGGTGACCATGTCGATGAACGCCTGGGGAGTGGGGTATTCGACAACGAGAATCGCGTCCCACCAGGGCCGTTCGCCTTCACCGATAACGTATGCCGGCGCCGTGCCCGCGTAGCGGACGGTGGCACCGACGCGTACCAGGTGCGGTGCGACCTCCAGCGCGTACCGCTGATAGGACCCCAGACCGCCCGCCGCCGTGAACTTCAACAGGTTGACCATCACCACCGGCGCGTCGGCCGGCCGCGCGGCTAGCGCCGCGAACTGTTCGGGGGTTGGCTCCAGCGCGCTGCTCATCTCAGCCGACTGGGGTCACTCCCGAGTTCGAGAGGGTGAAGCCTCGTCCCGAAGTCACCTTGCAGGTGACCCCGCTGGCCTCAGACCGGCAGTTGAAGGGACCGACCCCGGCGGTCTGCCCGTAGTCGAGGGTCGCAGTGCCCTGGCCGGGATTGCCAAGACACGAGTCTCCCGTACAGGTCTTGAACGACCCGCTGGTGGAGAGCCGCACGGACTGGGGCGGATTGTTGGTCTGACAGTAGGTTTCGTCGGGTATGCCGCTGCCGCGCCCATAGTCCATTTCGCAGCTGATGTTGCGGGACGGAGACAAGAAGGAACACCACGTCGCGGTGCAGACCGGGTTGTCTGCCGCGGCGCGGGGTGCCGCGACACAGCAGCTGACGACCGCCATTGTCATCGCCGTGATCAGTGTCCGATGTATAGCCACTCCTGAACCGTATTCTCCTTTCGGGCCTTATGCGCCCGAATTCGATCGAGATGTGCGGGTTTCGATGTCGCGCTCGTGTGGCTCTCCCTTGCTGCCGTTATGAGCAGGCTAAATCAGACGCGCGAGGAAAGTGCGGCTACGCCGTCGCCGCTCAGGTGCCGCAGGGCCCAGCGCCGGCCAGCGAGGACGGACGCGAGGTGAGCGGCCCGTCCAGTAACCGTGGGGCCATCGGCGCGATGAGACCAGTGAGCGTCCGTGGCAAGCAGATTGAGGCCGCGAGCTCGGGCGGCTGCCGGGACGAAAGGGTTGGGTAGCCGGACCTGGGTATTGAGAACGGCGATGACCGTCGCTACGGGAACCGCCGACTCCTTGTCCAACGCATACGTGATGTCGAGTTCGTGGATGACGTGGTCGCCGAGCAACAGCCGCTTCGGGAACACGCGGCCGATTCGTTGAGGTCGGTGCGCCAGCGCGACGAAGTCGTCGACCAATTGTTCTGGATCGCGCTGCGCCGCCTGGGCGCGGGCCAGTTCGGCGTTCGCAGCGTTGAATGAGCCGCGCTGCCGCACCAGGCCCGTGGCAACCGCCGATAACCCGACCTGATAGCCGACGACGAGATGCGCGAGCACTTCATGATTCGTCCACTCGGCGCAAAGGCTCGGCTCGGACCACTGCGCGGCGCTGAGGCCCCTAACCACCTCGGCAAGCCGTGTGTCGTTGTCCCGCAACGTGTCAGCCGGCCCGGACACCCAAATGCTCCTGCAGGAAGGCTCTCTGATCGGCGAGCAGCGCAGCCAGTAGCGGCGGATGGTAGATCTGGAAGTGATCGCCGTCGTAGTGTCGGAGAACCCCGTGTGGCGCCGCAAGGGCGATGTCTTCGGCGTGCCGCGGGTCCATCAACGTCTCTCGCCGCGACAAACAAACGAGAAGCGGCGCTTTGATTTTCGCGGCGCCGCGCTTGGCGCTGTTCAACGCGATACCGACCACGTCCATCGCCGCCATGCGGTTGTCGAACGTACAACCGGGTGGAACGGTGGAATACCAGCCGTCCAGCGCGCCCGGAACGGTCACCGCGGCAAGGCTGCCGGGCCTGCCGACGATGGGGACATAGGTACGGCCGGCTCTGCGCATCCGACGAACCGCATCGCCCACGATCGCCGGCGTCAGCCGCACAACGGGTCGCAGGCCGCCCCGACCCAGAGTTCCCGGTCCATGCACTATTGGGCATTGCACCACCACCGCCGCGACGTCGATTCCGCGTGCCGCCGCTTGCAACACGTGCAGCGCGCCCAGGCTGGTGCCCCACAGGCCGACGCGGGCGGCATCGATACTGCCGTGCTGTCGCAAGTACTCACACGCCGCCTCGACGTCCTGCCGATGCCCACGCATGCTGAACTGCTGGCGAGGCTCACCGTCGGATTCGCCCGTGTACCGATAGTCGAACGCCAGCGTGGCGACGCCGCCGGCGGCGAGGTGCCGCTCGTATTGGGCCAGCAACATGTCATGGGTAGCGCCCAGGCCATGAGCCAGCACGACGCCCGGATGGGGACCGGGGCCGCCGGGAAGGGTTAGCCAACCGGCGCAGCGAGTACCGCGCGAGACGAAGGACACCCGTGCGGTGTCGCAGAGAGCGCTCATGTGCGATCCTTCCAAGGGAGACGTACAACGTACGTTTGTACGTTACGTACGCTGTACGTGTCAATGGTGCGTCAAGGACAAGGAGGCCGGCGCCTGAATGCGGGCACGATTTACTCTCGACGAGGTACGGGCGCAGGCGATCCAGATCGTCGACAATGACGGACTCGCCAGCCTGAGTATGCGGTCACTGGCCGCCGCGTTGGGCACCGGACCGATGACTCTCTACAACTACGTCAAAGACCGTGAAGAGCTGGAGGGCCTTGTCGCCGAAGCGGTGCTCGCCGATGTCCGCCTGCCGCGCCGGTCCGACGACTGGCGCGCTGAGGTCAAATCGATTGCGACGGGAATCTGGCGCGCCGTGCGCCAACATCCCAACGCCGCGCCGCTGGTGCTGACGCGGCGGACTGTATCCGCAGCGGGCTACCTTCCCGCCGAACGCCTCATCGAAGCACTCAGCCGCGCAGAACTGAGCGACCTCGATCTGTTAGCAGCGTTTCGTGGAGTGCTCAGCCTCGTAATGGGCGCTACCCAAGTCGAATTGACCGGCCCCTTGGCCACTGCCGACCGCGAACAATCCAATGCGGTGGTCGCCAAACGAATCGGCGACCTCGCCGGCGCCGAGCATCCACACATGTCCGCGCTGGCCGAAACGAGCCAGCGTTCGAC
The DNA here is from genome assembly GCF_001667035.1 of Mycobacterium sp. 852002-51057_SCH5723018. Taxonomy (GTDB): domain Bacteria; phylum Actinomycetota; class Actinomycetes; order Mycobacteriales; family Mycobacteriaceae; genus Mycobacterium. Next base: position 2,050 of record NZ_LZIR01000121.1, on the reverse strand, counting down.
CATGGCCGCCGACTTCGACCGGGCTCTCGACATACTGCTCACCGGCATCCAGTCCCGCGCAAACGACTCCGGCACGCCCAAACGCCGACGATCCCGGTGACAGTTCCAGGTGTGCATGCCGATTGTGCATCTTGCGACGCGACACGCCGGCAACGCGTCGGGAGATTCACGGTGGGCTAACGGGATGGGTTACAGCAAGTCCGTGATGGTCTTCAGGCCCGCGTCGTACAGCACGCCCGGCAGCATCCCGCCGTCGCACTCGATGGTGGTGCCGTTGACGAAGTCGGCGTCTCCGCTCGCCAGGAATACGCAGACCCGGCCCACCTCGGCGGGCTCGCCGGCGCGGCGCAACGGCACGGCGGCAAAGTACTTTTCGCCGGTCGGGTCGTCCTTGGGCAGCACGAACGACCGGAAGTTCTCCGTCATCGTCGGCCCCAGCGCGACGCAGTTGACCCGGACCTTCGGCCCCCACTCCTCGGCCAGTGAGCGGGTGAGGTGGTTGAGCCCGCTTTTGGCCGCCCCGTAGGACACCAAGGTCGGTGCTCCCGCCGGGTGCCCCGCGCCGCTGGAGATGTTGACGATGCAGCCGACACCGTCCTGGGCACGCATTTGCCGGTACACCCGGATGGCGAACCACAGCGGACTGATGAGGTTCATCTGCACCGCGTAGGCGTGAAACAGCGCGGTGCGCTCGTACTCGTCGTCGCTTGCGGGCGCGCCCTGAATGCGTTGCACGAGTTCGGGAATCGCCTCCACGTGTGGCGCGGGAACCGTGCCGCCGGCGTTGTTCACCAGGATATCGATCCGGCCGTGGGTGTCCACCACCTCGGCGACGAAGGAGTCGATGGAGCGGTAGTCCCCTTGATCGCACACCTTTTGTGAGGCGCGGGCCGCCCAATCCGCTTCAATGCCAGGCATCGCGTCCAGCGGCGAGCGCGAGCAACCGACAACCGTGGCGCCGGCGCGCAACAGTTCGTGGGCGATGCCGACGCCCACGCCGCGACTGGTGCCGGTGACGATCGCAACCTTGCCGTCGAGGACGCCCATCGTTCGACCTTCCCGCGTGTCGTTGACAGTGACTGCCAGTAAGTCATACTCTGCCGACTCAGGCGTGTCCATCCTGGAGGTCACCGATGAGTAATCCGACGAAGCTGCGTGTCATCCAATGGGCGACTGGAGGCGTCGGCAAGGCCGCAATCGAATGCGTCCTCAATCACCCGCAACTCGAGCTGGTCGGATGCTGGGTGCACAGCGCAGGCAAGGACGGTGTCGACGTCGGTCAGATCATCGGGACTTCCCCGTTGGGCGTGACCGCCACGAACAACGTCGACGAGCTGCTGGCGCTGGACGCCGACTGTGTCATGTACAGCCCGCTGATCCCCTCCGACGACGAGGTGGTGGCGATCTTGCGGTCCGGCAAGAACGTGGTGACGCCGGTCGGGTGGGTCTACCCGGACCTGAGCATCCCGCGCCACAAGGCCGTCGCCGACGCCGCGCTCGAGGGCGGGGTGACCCTGCACGGGTCGGGGATCCACCCCGGGGGCATAACGGAACGATTCCCGCTGATGATCTCGTCGCTGTCGTCGGCGGTGACCCACGTGCGCGCCGAGGAGTTCTCCGATATCCGTACCTACAACGCACCGGATGTGGTGCGACACATCATGGGCTTCGGCGGAACCCCGGAGGAAGCCATGCAGGGACCGATGGCCAGCCTGCTCGAATCGGGCTTCAAGATGTCGGTGCGAATGATCGCCGATCACATGGGATTTCGCATCGATCCCGACATCAGGACCCTTCAGGAGATCGCCGTCGCGACCGCCGACATCGACTACGACCCGTTTCCGATCACCACCGGCACCGTGGCCGCGCGGAGGTTCCGGTGGCAAGCGCTCGTCGACGGCGAGCCCGTCATCACCGCGGCGGTCAACTGGCTGATGGGTGAGGAAAATCTGGATCCGCAGTGGAACTTCGGCGCGCCCGGCGAACAACGGCAGGTCGAGGTAGGTCTTGATGCCCGGCTCGGCGGCGCACACGTCGGGGATGGCGTTGA